>JBBRSE010000009.1:0-111047 GCA_038245655.1 Mycobacteriales bacterium
ACTGGCGGGCGGCCCGCTTGTCGGCTTCGGCGGGCATGGTCTGCGCCCGGACCTGTTCGGCGAGGCGGGACAGGTCGGTCGGGTCCAAACCGTCGGCGGCGGCTTCGGGGAGAATGCGATCCAGTTCGGCGACGAGCGCCGGGTCGTCGATGCGGCGGGTGGCATGGTCGATGACGTGGGCGTGCTCAAGCCCGAGGCGGCCGGCTTCGGCGGTCTTGGCGGTGACGGGTAGCCGATCGACCAGCGCCCGGGCCACCGCGACCCGTTTCGCGGCCCACTCCGCGCGTTCGTTCACCATCCGGCGCATAAACGCCACTGTCGACGCGGCACCATCGAGCCCGAACTGCCCCGTGCGGTCGACCCGCTCCAACGCACGGCAGATCGCCAGGTCCACCTGACGGCTGAGCCCGACCAGCTCCGCAAGCCCTTCCTCCGCGGCCAGCCCCGCCTCGCCATCGAACATACGTTCGACTAGATCGCACCAATAATCAGCTGGAAAGGCCAATTGACGCCTGTGGACAAAATTGTCCCAGACGGGGCGGTGACGGTCGACAGGCGAGTCCACGTCGGCCGGCGCGCTCATCTGCTGTCTCGTCACGAACGGCTGTTCCCGTCGTGTCGACCGGAGTGCCAGACACCATCGCGCAGTATTCGGCTAGAGCGACGGTGCTCAGCTCACCGTGAGTCCCGGTGCCGGTCGCTGCTTCAGTCCCTCGCCGTTTGCTACGTGACCCGCCGAGACGGTTGTACCGAACGACGAGGAAGAACGTCTCCAGCAGCCCACCCTCGTCATTTGGCACGGACACGCCGTGAAGGCCGGTACCAAGCGACGAGGGGAGAAACGGGGGTCGGCTCGCTCGCCGTGCCGGTCGTTTCACGGGCAAGTATGGCGCGGGCTGCAATAGCGCACCCGCCTCAGCCAGCTGCCGCGCTCTGTCAACGGCGGCCGAAGATTGACGGCTTCGAACGCTTCAGCTGAGCTGCTCGACCAGCTCGACGATGATGCCTTCGGGGCCTCGGACGTAGCAGTGCTCGAGAGTGAGGGCGTCGAGGTCACGGTGGAACCTGGAGCGTGACCGTGACCGTGGCCGTCGCCGTGCGGCGCGGGTAGCGAATTTTCAGCAGCGTGAACTGCGGGTAGTACTTCGGCTCCGTCGAATGGCACGTCAGCTGTACCGGTTCGGCCGATAGCCTGCGCTGGACGGTGACGAGCAGGTCGCCTTCCGGGCTCTGGAGCGTGACCGTCCAGGCGTCGGGGCCGTAGTCAGGTGACGCGGTCGTCTCCTTGGGGAGCAGGTCGCCGATCCCGTCCAGTGACCCGAAGTTCGCTTCGGTACGGGCGAAATGCTGCGCCGCTTGGGCCGGTCCGGACAGGCTGCTGCGCCCCCGCAGGTAGTGCACCGGCACGCGTCCGGAGTCGATGATCCCCGCTACCGAGACGGCTTCTTCGGGCTCCACGCGGCCGAGGTAGAGGCCCGAAGGCAGCGCGACGACGTTGCCGGCGAACCGGTCGCCGCCGACGTGGCTGCACTCCCAGACCCGACCGCTCGCCAGCTCCTGGGACAGCGCAGCCACGATCGGGCGGCCGCGTAATGCGCAACAAGGGTCGTGCTTTCCGTGGGTGCAGACCAGGTAGATCGGTTCTGTGATCAGCGCCCACGCCGGGTCCTGCAGCGTCAGCTCACAGAGTGCTTGCACGTCGTCGACGAGCAAGCTGACAAGGCGCTCCTCGCCGGGGCGCGAGTTGGCGTAGAAGACCCGCAGCCCGGCCTCGGCGGCAAGCCCGGGCGGATGCCGGATCAGCACCAGCCGCGCCCGGTCGCGGCGTGCCAGCCGCGAGAGCGCGGTGAGCGCTGCCGGGCTGATGCGCCCGGTCGGCAACGATTCCGCGGAGAAGGGACCGGACTGCTCGACAACCAGCCACCGCTGCACCTGGCTGGCGGTCGCGAACATCGGTTCGTCGCGCGAGAAAGCTGCCTCGGAGCAGCGGAAATCGGTCATGTCGGCGGCGCGCCGACCAGGATGCCTTCCTTCATCAGACGGCGAACGAGGACGACAGCGTCGTCCACCGGCAGATCCAGCTCGCTGACGCGGCACTCGCCATACAGGAGCGCCTCGAGAGCACCCGAGACGTACTCCGGCAGCGAAAGCTCGCGATCGACCACGCGCAGCACGACCCGTCCCGGCTCGCCCGGCCCGATCGCGGCGGCAGGACCCAGCCGCGGGCGTACGAGCGTGTTCTTGTCCAACTGCCGCACCGCATCTTCGGCGGCGAGCAGACCCAAGGGCTCCGGCGCGTGGGTGCGGGCCAGCCTCGGGCGTACGGCATCGTGCAGCTGCTCGACAGGGAGCTCCGCGAGCCAGGCCGACGCCTGGCTGACGAGCTGCTCGACGACCGCCAACTGATCCGCCGCGCTACCCAACGGCAGCGAACGTCGAAACTCCGGTTGCTCGCCGGCGAGGGCCAGCACGTCACGCAAGACGTCGTACGCGGTCGCAGCGAGGACGCCAACGGTGAGGTGGATCGAGCGGTCGGCGTTGGTTTCCGCCGCGTGGATGTAGCCGCGCGGCAGGTACAGCGCATCCCCCGGACCGAGCACGACGGAGAGCACGGGCGCGGCGCCGTCAGCAACTAGGGGCGCGTCGGCGCCAAGCGCCGACGACGGCTGCGTTGACAGCGGCAGCGCTAGCACCGGCTCGTACACGTTCCAGCGCTTGAAGCCGTCGACCTGCAGCACGAAGACGTCGTGAGTGTCGTGGTGGGCAGCGAATCCCTGCGAGCCCGGCGGCGTGACGTAGGCATTGCACTGGGTCGCGTGTCCAAGTTCGGCGGCGAGTTCGCGGCAGAAACGCACCAACGGCGGGTGCAGGCGGTGCAGTGACTGCAACACGAGAGTCGAGCCCTCGGCGTATAGGTCGCGTACCGCATCGGGGTCGGCGAGGTCGCTGATACTTCGGTTGCCCGCGGCCGCGGAACGCGTGGCCCGGGCCGCCGGTTCACCGGCTTTGACGACGCGGAAGAACGGTGTGCGAAGGCCGCGCAGGGCGACCAGCTCATCGATGTCGGCAGCCGACAGCAGATCAGTGAAGCCGTCGGGGTGCTGGGACAGCAGGGGTTGCCGCGACCAGTAAGCCTCGGCGAAGCTGTCCCGATCGAGCCCGGTGCAGCGCCGTAGCGCTGCACCGGACCCGTTTGGACTCAACTGTCGGACTGGTCGGCGTCGCTGTCGGACTGATCCGCGTCGGCGCCTGACTTGTCGGCGTCCGACTTGTCGGCGCCTGCATCGGCCTGGTCGGCATCCGCATCCGACTGGTCAGCGTCAGCCATGGCGACCGGCTGCCACGCGGGTGTGCGGGTGGTGATGATGTCTTCGTCTGTGAGAGACACGAACCCTCCGATTCGAAATGCGGGTTTGAACTGGGTGACTCTCATCCTGGTCCCCAGAAGACTCGAACGCGAATCTGCGCCAGCGGCAGGCACAACGGTGACTTTGCCGGTCGGCGACAGCTTGGGTGCGCATAATCGGCTCATGAGGGGGAGCACTGACTATCCGGTAGGCGTCGCCGCATGCTGAACCCCGGGTCGGTATTCGCCGGCTACCAGGTGGAACGGATTCTCGGTCGCGGTGGAATGGGCGACGTTTACCTCGCCCGCCATCCCCGGCTGCCCCGCTCTGACGCGCTCAAGCTGATGTCCGAGGAGCTTTCGCGTAACGAGGTCTACCGCCAGCGGTTCAGCTCCGAAGCCGACATCGCGTGCCAGGTCCAACACGACTCCGTGGTGCGGGTGTACGACCGGGGCGAGGACAACGGGCGGCTCTGGCTCGCGATGGAGTACATCGACGGGCGCGACCTGGCCGACGTGCTGGCCGCCGAAGGCCGGTTGCCGCTGGATCGTGCCGTCTCGCTGCTGGAACGGATCGCGGCCGGGCTCGACGCGATCCATGCGCGGGGCCTGCTGCACCGTGACGTGAAGCCGGCCAACATTTTGGTGACCCGCGACGTGCTGGGTACGGAGCGCGCCCTGCTGACTGACTTCGGAATCGCGCGTTCGGCGGCCGATTCGCTCGGACTGACGGGTGTCGGTGACATCGTCGCCACGCTGCATTACGCGGCCCCGGAGCAGTTCGAACTGCGCTCGGGTGAGCTTGACCGGCGGGTCGACGTCTACGCCCTGGGCTGCGTGTTGTACGAAATGCTGACCGGCCGGGTGCCGCTCAAGGGCGATTCGGTGGCGGGCTTCTGGCATGTGATGCAGACCGAGACCCCGCCGCCGCCGAGCCGCGAGGTCGCCGGCATCCCACCAAGGGTCGATGCCGTACTCGCCAAGGCCCTGAGTAAACGCCGCGAGGATCGTTTCGCCTCGGCCGGCGAGCTCGCGCGGGCCGCCCGCGAAGCGATCACGGCGGCGCAGGTGTACGCCCCGCCCGTGCCGCCCATCGACCAGACGACCGTCGCCTACAACCCCCCGCCGGCCGGCCCCTTCCGGCTCAGCCTGCGACGCGCCGATCTGAACCGTCCGGGGGGAGGGCAGCTTTTCGGACCCGTCGATACAACCAGGCTCGCCCCCACCCAGTCCGCGCGCTTGAGCTGGATGATCAGCGCGTCGGACTTCTTCAACCTACAGACGCCGCCGATCGTCGATCCGAACGGCTCGCTGACGATCGAGATGCCCGGCCGCGTTCACACCGTTGGCTGGCGGCAACCTCCGGCGCAGCTCCTCGACCTGGTTCGTGAGGTCGAGCGGCTGTCCGGGGGCCCGGCCCAGCCACATCCCCCGGCGCCCTATCCTCCTTCGCCGCCCGGCCCGGCTCCCAGCAAGCGCAAGCGGGGCAAGCTGCTGGCCGCTTTGGGTGGCCTCGGCGTCGTCATCGCTGCCGCGGTGGTGCTGACGATCGTGCTGATGGGCGGGAGCAAGCCGGTGCCCGGGGTGCCGGGCGAGGTGACCGTGAAGGCCGGGCGCGGCACTGTCACGGTCGAATGGCGGGCCGGCGACGGCAAGACCGACCACTACGTCATCTACCGCGATGGCAAGGCAATCGCGCCATCTGTCAGCGGCCCCCCCTTCACCGACCGGCCTAACGACACGGCGACCCACCGCTACGCCGTGCAGGCGGTCAACCAGGCGGGCCGGACATCGGCGCAGACCCCGGTGAAGTCGGTGGCCGCCCAGGTGCGGCTGCTCAATACGTCGGAGCTGGCTCTGCTGGCGAAGCTGCCGAAGTCCTTGATCGACCCGGTCAGCTGCAAACCGTTCCCGGCCGGGGTGACGCCGAACCTGGACAGGTCGGTCATCTGCGACCCGAGCGGTAACCAGCCGACGCCGACGGCGCCCGGCAAGGTGCCCCAAGTCGTCCAGGTCTACGGGGCACCCACCGCCGCGAAGCTGAAGGCCGCCTTGCTCGACGAGACCAACAAACACGCCGCCAAGGCGGGCAGCTGCGCGCAAGCCCCGCAGCAAGGCACGTGGAATTTCACTGAGACTCCGAAGGTGATCGAGGGCCAGATCATCTGCTACACGACTCCGCCGACGGCCTACTTGCTGTGGTCCTACGACACGTCACAGTTCTTTGTGAAGATCTCGACCACGAACTCGTACGCCAGCCTGCTGAAGTACTGGCAGGGCGCGTCGATTCGCCTGCCATGACCGTCGGGTCTGCTTCAGGCGCCCGCCTGTGAGGGGGCGCGGGATCCCCGAGGTCATGGCGACGGAGGTCGACGCGCTCGTGGCCGATGGTGCGGCGCTGCTGGACGTGCGCGAGGGCTACGAGTGGGAGGCGGGGCATGCTCCGGGTGCCGCCCATCTTCCGATGGGGGAGCTGTCGCTGGAGGCGCTGCCCGCCGGGCGACCGGTGCTCGTGGTGTGTCACGTCGGGGGCCGCTCAGCGGCGGCGACCGATGCCCTGATCCGGGCCGGGGTCGACGCGGCAAACGTGGCGGGTGGGATGGAAGCCTGGCGGCGTGCCGGGCTGCCCGTCGTCACCGATACCGGGGAGCCGGGTCGCGTCCTCTGACTCGCCCGGCGCAGGGACGTCAGGCTCCGAGCGGATTGTCTGACGCGAGCGCGCTGGCCAGCAGAGCACGGGCGTAGCGCTTGGCCCCATGACCGCCCGGATCGAGATGGATCGCGTCGTCGCGTCCGGTTCGCACCGCAACCACGCCGTCCGGGCACGCCCCGTCGTCGCTCTCGCAGCTCAGGGTGGCGGCGTATACGAATCCCGGCGAAACGGCGAGCGCTGCGGCGTCACTGAGGAACCAGCGGTTGCCCGAGGCGTTCACGATCTCGCGGTAGAGGTCGCGGATGGCGCGGACGCCCTGGAAACCGTAGAACGGACCGGGTGCCAGCCGTCCACGGGCTCCGGGCACGGCGCGAGGTGTCGGAACGGCAGGGTTGCGGGCCGGGGGAGTCGAGATGATGACCGTCGCACCGGTGGCCCCGGCGCGGTCCGCAAGCACGGTCAGGTGGTCGCGATAGTTGCGCAGGAGAGCCGAGAGCGGGTAAGCGACCTTGTCGTTGACGCAACCGGCGGCAGCCCCCGCATTGCCGCTGAACGCCAGGACGACAACGGTCGGCCGAGAGGCGGCCAGCAGCGAATCGAACTGCCCGTCGGTCCAGTCGCAGGGCGCCGTACCCAGGCGGCCATCCACCTGTACTGCGGTGTCAGCAGTAGAACTCGCGCGCAGATCCTTGGCCGCCTGATAGACCAGGCTGTCGCCGACGACGAGTACGACCCGGCGTGGCTTGCTGACGGCTACCCGGGCAGGCGCGGCATCGGCCGGACCCAGCCGGTTCACGGCACCGGGCGAGGCGGTCGACGGGCTCGGACCGTGCGCAATGGCGGTTGTGAAAGCTATGGCCAGGCATGACAGCACCGCCCACTGCCGAAGGCTGATCAAGCGCAGGCGGTTCACACCTGGAATTTCGGTCAGTTTCGGCCCGGATTGAGCGACGTGGGGGGTGACACAGAGAGGACTTTGTGTCATCTCGGGGGCTCTTGCGGCGCAGCGGAAGGCGTGTCGCCTCCGGGTAGCCTGCCGACCATGACGGATACGGGCAAGGCTTCGGTGACCAGCACCAAGGACGTCGAGACGGTCGAGCGACTCATTCCGGCGCCCGCGGAGCAGATCTTCGCGCTACTGGCTGACCCGGGACGACACCGTGAGATCGACGGATCGGGCATGTTGCGGGGTCCGAAGGGCCCCTCGTCGACGCTGGGTCTGGGCTCCAAGTTCGGTATGTCGATGAAGCTCGGCGTTCCGTACTCCATGGTCAGCACCGTCATCGAGTATGAGGATGGCCGCCGTATCGCGTGGCAGACCCGGCCGCCGGGACGCATTCCCGGCATGCTGGCCGGCGGACGCATCTGGCGCTACGAGCTCGAGCCGGCCCCGGGCGGCACGCTCGTACGCGAGAGCTGGGACATCTCCCAGGAGGTGGTTAAGGCGGTGGTCCGCCCGGCCCGCAAGAAGACGATCGACGCCATGAAGGCCACTCTCGAGCGCATCGAGCAGGTGCTCGCCGAAAAGAGCTGAGCTAGCTCGGCTCAGCGCCCGCGCGGGCCCGGTCTGCGGCCGAGTCCCAACGCGCTTCGATGCGCGCGAAGCGCCAGATGGCGAGTGCGACGACCCACACGGCGACGAAGATGCCGACGATCACGTAGCCCGCGTGGTTCAGATCGAACCCGTTGGCGTAGTTCCAGAAGCCGCCCGACAGGTGCAGCTGACCGGAGATCACCTGGGCGACCTCCAAGCCGCCGATGAAGACGGCGACGGCCACCGACAACCCGGTGATCGTGATGTTGTAGTAGACCTTGCGCACCGGCTTGGAGAAAGCCCAGCCGTACGCGAAGTTCATGAACGAGCCATCTATCGTGTCGAGCAGGCTCATCCCGGCCGCGAACAGGATCGGCAGCGACAAGATCGCCCAGAACGGCAGCCCGGCGGCCACGCTCGAACCGGCAAGCACGAGCAGGGCGATCTCGGTGGCCGTATCGAAGCCGAGCCCAAAAAGGATGCCGAGCGGGTACATCTTCCAGCTGGTGTCGATGCGCCGGGCGACGGGGCCGAAGAAACGGTTCATCAGGCCGCGGCTCTGGAGCTGCTCCTCGAGTTCGGCGTCGTTGAACTGGCCGGTGCGCAGCCCCTTGAACACCTTGATGATCGACACCAGAATCACGACGTTCAACGCGGCGATCAGGATCAGGAAGCTGCCGGAGACCGTCGTGCCGATCAGCCCCGTGTAGTGGTGCAGGCTCGAGCTGTCGTTCCTGACCTGCGAGCTCAGCGCCTTGATGCCGAAGTTCAGCAGTACTGCCAGTGCGAAGACGACGCTGGAATGCCCGAGTGAGAAGAAGAAGCCGACTCCGAGCGGTCGCTTGCCCTCGGCCATGAGCTTGCGTGTCGTGTTGTCGATTGCGGAGATGTGGTCGGCATCAAAGGCGTGGCGCATGCCGAGCGTGTACGCCAGGGTGCCGGTGCCGATCCCGAACGTGGTCTTGGCATCGAGGTGGTAATGGCCGTTGGCGGCCGCGAAGAGCAGTGCGAACCCGACGATGTGCAGCAACGCGATGAACCCGAACATGGCCGCGAGCCGGCGCCACTCCTGCGCCGATAGCCGGCTGCGCAAAGACCATCCCCGGGCAACGACGCCCGGCTTCGCCCCCACGACCTCGGTAGCCATCCGACCCCCTCTTCGCTCACTGCGCGAGGTTGCCGTAAATGCACGTCTTTTGCAACTAGCAATCCCCCGCAGTGGGACGGGGCTGGCTGCGAGGCCTTCGACAAAGGTTCGCGCGAGGTTCCGCGTGACAGGGAGCGCGCCAGCGACAGGAAGGCGATGCCGCCCACCGGGATGGGGAGCCAGAAGTTGACCGCACGCCAGCACAGCACCCCGAGCAGCGCGGTGTGAGCCGGCACCGAGAAACCGACGAGCAGGGTCGATAGGGCAGCTTCGACGACGCCGAGGCCGCCGGGAGTGAGCGGGATAGCGGCCAGCACGTTGGCCAGCCCGTAGCAGACCATGATCCCGATGATGCCGACGCGATGACCTAGCCCTGCTAGGAACACCCAGAGCGCGGCCATGTCGAGCAGCCAGTTCACGGCCGCCCAGCCCATCGCGCGAAACAGGCGCCGGCGGTCCGCGGACAGCTGGCGTAGCCGGGCGGCGAAAGCGTGGACCAGGCGCTCGACCGAGGCGGGCCGCATGAGCGGCAGCTTGCCGAGCAGGACGCCGAGGCGCCGCGCGACGGCGTCCTCACCCCTGGTCAGCGCGAAGAGCAGGGTGGCCAGGATGCCGAAGAAGACGGCGCCCGTGATCGCGGCGCTCACGTACAGCGGGTTCATGCCGTGCAAAGGGATCGCGATCACGATGGCGACCCAGAGCATCCCGTTAAGCACGATCGCCGAACCCAGGCTCTGCGTGGCGGCGCCGAAGGCCGCGTCGGTGCCGGAAATGCCGAGCCGGGTGAAGAGCTTGTAGCGCAGGCTCACTCCGGCCGCAGAGCCGGCCGGAACGACGTGGCTGAGCGCGAGCGTCGACAGGTCGATGCGCAACACTGTGGACAGCTTGGGTGCGGCCGGGGTCACGGGCAGCACCGAGCGGGTCAGTTGCGCGTAAGCGATCAATGAGCCGGCCTCAAGGGCAACGGCGAGCGCGGGCCACCAGGCGTCCGCTGCTCCCAGGGTCCGAAGCGCCTCGCGGCTGTGGCCGAGCTGCGGGATTACGAGCAGCCAGACGATCGCGCCAGCGACGCCGACCGCGAGGGCGCGGGAGGCCGAGCGGGGCACGCCGGGCAGTGACACAGCCGAGACAGCCACGATCGCCCCCGTTCGTCATCGCCCGCCGGCGGCCGGGCTACTGGTGGGTAGTCAAACGGCTCTCGTCGCGTGCGCGGGCGAATCGTCAGGCAGCCGACACAGCCCGGGTAGCGGGCAGTACGGTGCGGCCGTGACCCCCAGCGCCTACCCGACCGGCCGTTCGCTCACCAGGCTCTCCAAACCGGCGGCGCTAGCGCTGGTGGCCGCCTGCTACCTGCTCGCCGGTTTTGCCTCTGCGGTCACGGTCCTTGCGTGGCGCCATCATCACCCGATTGCCGTCGCATTGGCGGCCGACGTCGTCGCGACGGTCGTCATCTTCGCGCTGTCGATGCTCATCGCGAATTCCAGCTTGTACGACGCGTACTGGAGCGCCATCCCGCCTGTCGTGGCGATCGCGTACGCCATCGCGGCACCGAGCGGGCTGTCCTCCGGTGCTCACGTGCGCCAGGTTCTCGTCATCGTCCTGGTCGGGCTCTGGGCGATCCGGCTGACCGCGAACTGGGGCATCGGGTGGACCGGCTTCGATCACGAGGACTGGCGCTACGTCGGCATTCGCGAGGGTTTGCCGCGCGGGGTTCCGTGGTGGCTGGTGAGTTTCATCGGCATCCAGCTGATGCCGACGGTGGTCGTCTTCGCCGGGATGCTCTCGCTGTGGCCGGCTCTGGGCGTGGGGCGTAACGGCTTCGGGGTGCTCGATGTCGTTGCCGCGATCGTGACGGCTGCGGCGATCGTGCTGGAGACGCAAGCGGATCGCCAGCTGCACGCCTTTACGCGCGATCCCGCCCACCGCGGTCAGCCGATGGAGCAAGGTCTCTGGGCCTGGTCGCGGCACCCGAACTATCTGGGCGAGATCACGTTTTGGTGGGGGCTGTGGCTCTTCGGTCTGGCGGCGGCCCCGTCGTGGTGGTGGACCGTCGTCGGCCCCGTGCTGATGGTCGGGCTTTTCGAAGCAGCCAGCATCCCGATGATGGAGAAGCGCTCGCTGGAGCGACGGCCGGCGTACGCGAACTACCAGGCGCGGGTCGCCAAGCTGCTACCGCTGCGCCCGCCAGCGGTGATCGCCACCGTCAGCGGTCGTCAGGGCGACCGCTGACGGTGTCAAGCGTCCTTGGTGCGGCCGTGTAGCCCCTTGATGCCAAGCACGCCCACGGCCGTACCCAACGCAAGCGAGACGACCGTCAGCAGCAGGTGGACGATGAAGAACGCGTGCGGCGAGTTTCCGGTGAACGAGCGCTTGTCGTTGGCGATGTTCTTGATGAACGTCGGCCAGATGATCCACGACCAGATGCCGAAAGCGACGAGGAACCAGGACCACCTGCGAGAGAGCTTCATCCCTGCCCATCCTGCCAGCGACTGGGCGTTGGGGCGGCTATCTGGGTCGACGGATACGGTTGAGCAGCCGCCGGCTCACTCGCTTCCCGGCGGCTAGCTCGGCGAGAACCTCGTCGATGCCGTAGCCGCCCGGCCCGTACAGCCCGAGGATCAGCAGTCCCGAGTCCCGTGACGTGAGGAAGTACGCGCGCGCCTCCTGTCTGTCGCCGGTGCGCAGCAGGTAGGGCGCCACCGGTTTGCGCACCCGCAAGCTGGTTTCCGATGTCCGGCCATGCAGGACTCGATCGACCGAGAGCGTCACCGATTGCGAGGGCTCGGCCGGGATCGGCCCCGCATTGAGTACACCGTGGTCCTGCCGTACCGGGAGGCGCGGACCGTCGTCGCTGACTTCGGCGACGGTCGCCAGCACGACCAGATCCGCCTGGTGTAGGAGATCTTTGATCGGCTCAGGGGGTAGGGCCACGATCTCGCTTTCCAATACGGCGGCGCTCACCTGTCTGCTCACATGCTGCCAGCGAGTGTCACAACCTCGAAATCCGGTGATCCGCGTGCCATCCTGTCGCCGTGGATCGGGCAGAGGCAAAGGCGCTGTTGATGGCCCACTCCTACCTCGGTACCGACAGCAAGGATCCGGTCCAGGTGGGCGGGTTCATCGGCAGCTTGCGGCCCTGGCAGGGCCTGCGGGAAGCGAACTTCCGGCAGGTGCTGGAAGCGCTCGACGTGCTCAGCGAGGAACTGCTGAACTCCCCGATGCTCGACCGCGACATCGTCAATGCGCTTTGGGGGATCTGCTATCTCGGACGCTCGTGGGGCGTCGAGCCTGGTGGCTCGCTGCGCCGCCACCACATCATCAGTGATGCGGAGGTTCAAACGCTTGCCGCCTGGGTCGACACCATCGAGACCCGCGTGCTTTTCTTGCTCGACGGGAGCGAGGGTCACAACTCGGCCGGCGGGCTGAACTACCGCGTGCCGAGGGCCGATCCGAAGTCGCTCTGACAGCACCACCAGGTCGCGCACCACTAGCGTCTGCCAGGTGAGTGCCACGCTCGTCGCAAAGGACCTCGGCGCCGGGCATGGCGACCGGTCTCTATTCGCCGGTCTCGATCTCGTCATCGGTTCGGGTGACGTGACGGGGCTCGTGGGGGCCAACGGCGCCGGCAAGTCGACGCTGCTGAACATCCTCGCCGGTCAGGTGAGCGCGGAAGGCGGGTCGCTGGCACTCAGCCCGCCGACGGCCACGGTGGGGTTGCTGCCGCAGGAGCCGGAACGTCGCCCGGGCGAGAGCGTCCACGATTTTCTGGCGCGCCGTACCGGGGTCGGTCCGGCGCAGGTCGCGATGGACGCGGCCGCCGTCGCGCTGGGCGAGGATGACGGCGGCGGTGGTGACCGCGCAGGGGAGGACTATTCAGCCGCGCTCGAGCGCTGGCTCGCCCTGGGCGGCGCGGATCTGGAAGAGCGAGCGGCCGAGGTCGCCACGGATCTGGGGCTCGGGGTCGACCTGCAGGCCCTGATGACGACGCTCTCCGGCGGGCAGGCGGCCCGCGCGAGCCTCGCGTCGCTGCTGCTGTCCCGCTACGACATCTTCCTGCTGGACGAGCCCACCAACGACCTCGATCTTGACGGGCTCGATCGCCTCGAGCGTTTCGTCACGGGCCTGCAGCGGCAGGGTTCGCCGGTCGTGGTGGTCAGCCACGACCGCGAGTTCCTGGCCCGGACCGTGACCCGCGTGGTCGAGATCGACCGCGCGCAACACCAGGTCAACGTTTTCGGCGGTGGCTACGACTCCTACCTGCACGAGCGCGAGGTGGCGCGCCAACATGCGCGTGAGGAGTACGAGGGGTACGCCGATACGCGCTCCTCGTTGCAGGCGCGGGCCCGCACGCAGCGGGCGTGGATGACCAAGGGCGTACGCAATGCGCGTCGACAGGGCACTGACAACGACAAGTTGCTTCGCAACTTCCGGGGGGAGACCAGCGAGAATCAGGCCGCAAAGGCGAGCCAGACCGATCGGATGATCGAGCGGCTGGAAGCGGTCGACGAGCCGCGCAAGGAATGGCAATTGCGCATGTCGATCGCGCAAGCGCCGCGCGCCGGAGCCGTCGTCGCGACCCTGCGGGATGCCGTGGTCAGCCGCGGATCGTTCACGCTTGGACCGACCAGCCTGCAGATCGACTGGGCCGATCGGGTCGCGATCACCGGTGCCAATGGAAGCGGCAAGTCCACCTTGCTGGCCGCCCTACTCGGACGGCTCGCGCTGGCGAGCGGTACCGCGGCGCTGGGACCGGGTGTCGTGGTCGGAGAGGTCGATCAGGCCCGCCGAGCGTTCGTCGACGACGACTTGTTTCTCGACGTCTTCCGGCGCGGGCTACCCGACCTGCAACCCGCTGAGGTACGTACGCTGCTGGCCAAGTTCGGCTTGCGCGGTGAGCAGGTGGACCGTCCGGCGGCGTCGCTCTCGCCCGGCGAACGCACCCGGGCCGCCCTGGCGCTCCTGCAGGCCCGCGGGGTCAACCTGCTGGTGCTGGACGAGCCGACGAATCACCTGGATCTGCCGGCGATCGAGCAACTCGAGTCGGCCCTCGCCGCCTACCAGGGCACCCTCTTGCTGGTGACCCATGACCGCCGGATGCTCGAGGCCGTCACCTTGACCAGGGAGTTCTCCGTCAACGACGGAAACGTCACCGAAGCATAAACGCGCCTTCCGCCAGGCACGCGTCGAGCGCCTCCGCGGGCCGGGCAGGTTCCCGCGCAAATCTGCCCAACCTTTTCGTCGCGGCGGCGATATGCCCGATTCGGGCGGCGTGCCGGCCAGATGATCTTCGGATTGGGCAAACTTGCACGCTGGTGGCGGAGCCCCGCTACCCAGGTCAGGCGAGCGGGTCACTTCCGCCACTGCGAACCGCTGATCAGGTTGATGCCGTGGGGGACGGCATCAACCTGATCGCGGTGGTCCAGGCGTCCTGCGCTGCGGATCACCCGCAGCACGGTCGAACATGTGACCGGCGAAGCGGCCGGGCTTAGTACCAGCCGTAGCTCATCGAGTGACCCCAGGCACCGCAGGGGCTGCCGTAGCGCGCCCCGATGTAGTCAAGGCCCCAGCGGATCTGGGTGCTGGCGTCGTAACGCCAGTTGGCACCCGACGCGCCCATCTTGGAGCCGGGGAGCGCCTGCGGAATGCCGTACGCACCGCTGTAGGGGTTCATGGCGTTGATGCGCCAGCCGCTCTCGCGCATCCAGAGATTGTTCAAGCAGCCGAACTGCTGGTTGTTGCCCCAGCCGTGGCCGACGAGCTGGTTGCGAGCGATGGTCTGCGGGCTGCTGGGCGGGGAGCAGGACGCGATGCCGCCGGCGAGGGCGACGGCGGCGACGGAAGCCGCCAAGGCGCGGGTGCGGCGGGTGCGGGGTAGGCGGGGCAGGGCGGGGCGTACAGATACTGCAGACGACACGAAGAGAGCCTCTCTTGCGCCTGCGAGGTGAGCTGTCGGGTTCGGGCAAGAGCGGCCCGGCCGGTCACCATCACGTACTGGCGACCCGGCTTCACCCCAAGGACTCGGCTAGCAGCCGCGCCCGGGAGATTGGGTCCCCCGCTCCCGTCCACGTGAGTACGTGGCACCACGACCCGGGACGGGATTCGGCGAACAAGCCGTGGGCTTCACCGAAGGGCGGTGAAGCCCATCCAGCTTCACAAACCTTTCGCGTCGCGGCTAGCCGCCAGTACCACAGGTGACAAATGCCACATCCAAGACCGGCGTGTTGCGGTGGCGCGATTCGCACCCGCAGGCGTAAGGAATCAACGCCTGACCTTGACATTCGCGGACGGCACCCGGGGCGGTGGTTGTCCGTTGCGGCTCGCCAGAGGATAGTTGGTCCTGCGGTCGCACAGACCGGTCTCGGCTCGCGCCAGCAGGGCGCGGATCCGGGCGTGGTGCTTTCCACGCAAACCCTAGGAGCCGGCCATGGCCGACAAGTCTCCCCGCCAGACCAACACCAAGAAGGCCGGCAAGTCCATCAAGGAAAAGCGCGCCGACAAGCGCGCGGCGGCTAACGGCGGCAGCGACCACATCTCGATCCCGCCGCACCGTCCAGGAAAGTAGCCGCGAATGGCTGAGCCGATCCAGGTCCTCTACACCGCTCATGCCACGGCCTACGGCGACGGCCGAAATGGCCACGTGACGAGCGATGACGACGTTCTCGATGTCGACTTGGCCGTTCCGAAATCCATGGGTGGTCCCGGCGGCGAGCTCAGCAACCCCGAGCAGCTTTTCGCCGCCGGATACGCCGCGTGCTTTCACTCGGCGCTGAAGGCAGTGGCGGGGCGGTCGAAGTTGTCGACGGAAGGCTCGACCGTCGCGGCTGCGGTCGGCATCGGCCAGCAAGGCGCCGGGTTCGGCTTGACGGTGGCCTTGGAAGTCGCGCTGCCCGGCATGGACAAAGCGCGAGCGCTGGAGCTGGTCGAGCAGGCGCATCAGGTGTGCCCTTACTCAAATGCGACACGGGGCAACATCGATGTGACGCTCACCGTCGTCTGACGGCCGCCCGTGGCTGAGGACTGGAACGCGAAAGTTATCGAGGAGTTTCGGGCCAACGACGGGCAGGTCGGTGGCAATTTTGCCGGTGCCCCGGTGACGCTGGTTCACCATCGAGGTCGAAAGAGTGGGCTCGAGCGGGTGTCTCCGATGATGTACCTGGCCGCTGAAGGCGACCCGGCAACCATCTACGTCTTCGCGTCCAAGGCCGGCGCCCCCACGAATCCGGACTGGTACTACAACCTGACCAGCGCCGGGCAGGGCTCGGTCGAGGTGGGAAAGGAGACGTATCCGGTCACCGTCAGCGAGATCAAGGGCGATGAGCGCGACCGCATCTTCGCCGAACAGGCATCGCGCTATCCCGGCTTCGGCGGTTACGAGGAGAAGACGGCAGGGGTGCGTACGATCCCGGTGCTGGCATTGACCAGAACCTGAGGACCGTCGGTGGCCGCGGTTTGCGCGCGGATGATGCAGAGCTGATACGCGGCAGATCCTTCGCGGGGCTTGTCCCGGCAATGCCGGAACGCGGCTCTTACAGCCGGCTCGTGGTGGCGCCATCGCGCTGACCTGCAAATTATTTGTCGATGACGGCTGGGAAAGCCGGTTGTGCGGGGTCGGCTTCGGCGAACAGGGTCATCGACGACTGCAGCTTTTGCGCATCTACCGATCCGAAAATGGCGCGGGGGTCGGCGCCCTCAAGGTCGATCAGCGCGCGGGCGCACTCGACAAGGCGCGGCCCGAGCATCGGATTCGCCAGGTACGCCCGCGCTTCAGCAAGACCGAAGATGGCGAAGTGTTGCGACGTCGAGCTGAACCCGAGCCCGGCGATCTGCGGGAAGACGAACCAGATCCAGTGGCTCTGCTTGCGGCCACCACGAATCTCGCGAAGGGCCTGCGCATACGTGCCGCCGGCCTCCTGAGCATCGACAAAGCGTTGCAGTTCGAATGCGTCAGCCAACCGACTCAGTCCTCACCTTCCCGCTTGCCAATCCGAGCGACTCGACGACCGACGTCTTCCCGGTGCCCGACGCCCCCACAGCAGCACGGGCACGTCACCGACTCGCGAGTGCGCGAGGCCGACCTCTGCAACGTAGGTCTGTGGGCAGGCCGGCGATGGCCGGCCTGCCCACAGGGTGAGGGGCGATTAACCGTTGGCGGGCTGGATGTTCTGGTTGATGTGGAACGTGTTCTCCGGGTCGTAGCGCCGCTTGACCACACTCAGTCGCTCGTAGTTGCGGCGGTACGCGGCCTTCACGCGCTCCTGCCCCTCGTCCATGAGGAAGTTGACGTACGCGCCGCCGGCCGAGGTCGGGTGCAGCTCATCCCAGTAATCACGTGCCCACTGCGAGATGGCCTCGGCGTTGGCCGGATCCGGGTCGACACCCACGATGATGCCGGCCCAGCCGCCGCCCCGGTAGGCGAACGCGGTCGCGTCTTCGGCGACGCGGCTAGCCGCACCGTCGATGGGATACATGTGCATCGTGGAGTGGCCGGTCGGGAGCAGCGCCCCGTACTTCTCGTGAACGGCGATCGCGTCGTCGCTGATCTCGTTGTGGAAGTCGGCCCGCCAGTACCACTGCAGACCCGCCGGGTAGAGGCCGTCGAAGGCGCTCTGCAGCATGGAGAACGGCATCGAGTGAAGCCCGACGAGCAGCGGTGAACCGAACGATTTCACCGGCTCGAGGACGGCATCGGCGTTCTTGTGGGCTCCGGTGTAGCACCAGACGATCGCGCATGCCTTGCGTCCCCAGAGCTCTTCCGGGAACGGCGGCGCCGGCGGGATGGTGAGCAGTGCAATCCAGCCGCTGAGCTCCTCGGGCAAAGATGGCTGCAGCTCGCGGTACCAACGCATGACCTCGGCGGTGTCCGCCGCGTCGTAGAGCACCGGACCGCCGATGATCGTGCCGGCCTCGCCGATGTCGTGGCAGCGGAACGTGAACGACGTGACGATTCCGAAGTTGCCGCCGCCTCCACGCAGCGCCCAGAACAGGTCGCTGTGAGAGCGCTCGCTGGCCGTCACGAACGTGCCGTCGGCGAGCACCACATCGGCGGAGAGCAGGTTGTCGACGGTGAGCCCGAAGCGTCGCGAGAGGTAGCCGATGCCGCCGCCGAGGGTGAGGCCGCCGACGCCGGTCGACGCCAGGAACCCTGACGGTGTCGCCATTCCGAAGGCGACGGTGGCGTGGTCGACGTCGCCCCAGGTGGCCCCGCCGTCGACCCGGACGGTGTGGTGCTCGGGGTCGACGGTGGTGCTGCGCATGCCCGACAGGTCGATGACGAGAGCATCGTCCCAGACTCCGAAGCCAGCGGCGTTGTGGCCGCCGCCGCGCACGGCGATCTCCAGGTCGTGCTGGCGCGCGAAGCGCACCGCGGTGATGACGTCGGCGGTGTCCTGGCAGCGCGCGATGGCCGCTGGGTGCTTGTCGATCATGGCGTTGTAGACGGCGCGGGATTCGTGGTACCGGCTGTCCTCAGGCGTGATCAGGTCCCCGCGGAGGGCGGCGGCCAACTCGGCGAGAAGCGCGGCGTCGATGCGTACGGACGTTGTGGTCATTGGAACTCCTTGCTGGGCGGGAAGTGAACACCACGCAAGGTAGGGAGCCGGGCGTTCGCCAAGCGTTCGGCCGGAGCCGCCCCGGTCAGGAAGTCGAAAGAACGTCTGGAGCGGCGTCGCGAACGCCGCGGGCGGCCAGGTCTTCCTGGCAGCGCTTCACCAGCGCCACACTCCCATGGGCCGTGGCCATCGCGGCGGCGTGGCGCAGCCGGGCGATCGCCGCGTCCTTGTCGTCGTAGGCCGCCCGCAGCCGGCTCACCTCGGGCAGCCACCAGAGGTCCTCGCGCGCTTGCCCGGTGACGAGGGCAGCGTCGAGAGTGGCACTCGCGGCGTCGTGTTGCCCGTCCCGCTCGAGGACGTCAGCCAGCAGGGCCAGCCAGTACGGCATCCGGGCGAACGAACCTTCGGCCTTGAGGTTGTCGACTCCGCGGCGCACCATCGCGAGGCCCGATCCGTCGGCGCGTAGCCAGCCGTCGAGAATGAGCGCCCACTCGCGGTAGTAGGCGAATCCGTACCGCTCGCACAGCTGGTTCAGCTCGACCACGGCGTCTCGTAGTGCGATGCGGTCGTCGCGGATCTGGTGGGTGATGGCGGCGTAGGCGATCGCGACAGCGAGGCTGTACGGATGGTCGATCGAGCGTGCCAGCGCGATTGCTTCGAGGGCGCACGTCTTGGCGGCGAGGTCCTGGCCGAGCAGCCAATGCGCGTGGGCCTGGAAGGCCCGGCCGTGGACGTCGGGCCGGGTGCCGATGGTCCATGAAAGCGAGCCCCGGTTGAGCTGCGTCGCCAATTCGAAGTGACGCAGCGCCTCGGCGGGCCGGCCCAGCGTCACGGCCGAGCCGCCGATCGCGAAGTGGGCAGAGCCGCGCAACTCCGGGTCGGACTCGACCATTGCCAGAGCCCGGGTCACGACGTCGTGGCTATCGGCCATGCGCCCCTGTACGAAACGTGAGGTCCAGAGTCCCAACCGGGCCGCGATGATCGAGTCTTTGCGACCGAGCCGTTCGGCCAGCACGATCGATCGCTCGAGGGCCTGTTGGAGCTCGGGGGAGGCATAGCCGTAGCGTGCCGTGAGGGGCGCCGCCATGCCTTCGAGCACCGTTAGCTCCTGGCGGTCGCGATCCCTGCCGGCCGCCAGTCCACCGACGATTGCCAGGGCTTCCTTGTGCAGCCGGATCGCCTCGGCGAGGGCAAACATGCCCGCGGCGATCTCGGCTGCGCGCTGGTAATACGCCACTGCCCGTTCCGGACGCCCGCCCCGCGCGTACTGCTCGGCGAGCTCCGCCGATACGGCGTCGACGTCGTCGGCGTGCAACAGCTCCAGGCCCTGGGCGAGCCGGCGGTGCAGCAGCCAGCGCTGCGGCGGGCTGATCTGGGCGTACGCGGTCTCGCGGATCAGATCGTGGGAGAAGTCGTAGCCATCCTGAAACTCCCGGATGATTCGCCGATGCCAGAGCTCGTCGACGGCACTCACCACCGCGTCGGCTGACAGATCGCTGGCTTCGGTGAGTAGATCCAGGGTGAAGTTGCGGCCTACCGCGGCGGCGAGGCCGGCGATCTCTCCGGCGGTCGGCGTCGCCTGACCCAGCCGGTTAGTGAGCACCTCGGCGAGATTGTCCGCCGGTTTCGCACTGTCGCCGGCCATCGTGCGCACGGCCTCGATGACATACAGCGGAAAACCGCCGGTGGTGGCCTGCAGCAGGTCGACCTCATCCGGGCCCAGCGACCGTCCCGCGATGGTGGCCGCTAGACGCGCGGTGTCCGCACTCTCCAGCGGGTTCAGCGACAGCTCCGTCAGCAGCCCGCTGGCCCGCATCCGGACCGTCCAGTCTGCGATCCCGCCATCCTCATCGAGGCTGTCGTCTCGGCGGGTCGCCGTGACGAGGGTGGAGGTGTCGCTCGCCAGACCCAGGTAGAACGTGATGAACGCGAGGGTCTCCTGATCGCACCACTGAATGTTGTCCAGCACGAGCAGCATTGGTCGCCCTACGGCCATCAGCGCCCGGGCGAGCCCCTCGAAGAAGCGGTGGCGCTGCCAGGCGTCGACCATCGACCGTGCGCTGGCTTCGTGGGCTACCCGGTCACGTCCAACGGGGGTGAGCCGCTCGACTTCGGCCCGCCAGACCGGATCAAGCGTCGACATCGCGGATTGGACGGCCGGGTTGCGTAGCCAATCGGCCACCGGCGCGAGCGCGAGCCGGCCCGAAGTCCCGAAGCATTGCGCGGTCGCCACGACGGCGCCCTGCAACCGCGCGGTCTCGGCGACATCGGTCACCAGCCGCGTCTTTCCGACCCCGGCGCCGCCGCAGACCACCGCAAGGCTCGGCTGTCCGGCGGCCGCGGCCTGCCAGAGCTTCGTAAGCGACGCGAGTTCCCGGGAGCGTCCGACGAGCTCGGCGGCCGCGAATCCGACGCGTCCGGCGGTGGGCTCGGGGGCCAGCGGCGAGGTATCCGGGCGCTGCGCCGGAACGATCAGCCGCTGCAGGGTCCTGCGGGTCGCCTCGTCGGGGACGATTCCGAGCTCGCGCTCCAGGACCGAGGCGCAATGGTGATACGTGCTTACGGCGCCCGCTCGGTCACCGAGATCAGCCTGGATCTCCATCAGGGTCCGGTAGCCCGCTTCTTCCAATGGTTGCAGGGCAATCCGGCGGCGCGCGACGGCGGCGGCGCCATGCAGATCACCCCGGCGGACGCGCGCTTCGCAGACCAGGGTGGCGAGGTCGACGCACTGCCGCTCGAGCTCGGAACGCACCTCGAGGATCCAGTCGTCGTAGGCGCCGGGCAGGAATTCGCCGCGGTACTCGGCGATCGCGGCGGCACCGTGAACGAGGAGCGCTTCGTCGTCGTCGGCCTCCGCGGCCGCGAGGGCTGCTGCCCGCTCGATCGTGAAGGTGCGCACGTCGACGCGGCTGGTCTCGGTGTCCCGCCAGCGCAGATCTGTCGAGGTCACCGCAAGGGCCGGCTCGGCGCCCAGCACCTGACGCAGGTGGTGCAGCTCGCGTCGCAGGTTGGTCAGCGCCTGCCTATCGGTGGAATCCGGCCAGAAGAGGCCCGAGATGCGCTGGCGGGGCTGCGGCGCTCCGGCATGAGCGACCAGAAACGCGATAAGCGCGATCGCCCGGGCGGACCGGGTGTGGATCTGGCCGCTCTCCGGGTCGGTAATGGCCTGCTCGCCCAGGAGAGACACGTTAAGCATCTCGGGTGCCTCCTAAGGCGGTGAGGCTAGCCATCGCCGCCTGCCTGCTCAAGTCTTATCCAGTACGCCAGTTGGCTGCGATGCAGCCAGCCGTCGACCCACTGACGGTCCGGTTGCTGCGGGAGGGACGAGCTTTCCCGCAGGCCACGCAGCTGTTCCTCTGCCCTAGCCACGGCTTGCAGCACCTCAGCCAGCTCAACGTCGCCGCGGCGGACCGCACGCAAGTAGCTGAGCTGCGGCTCGGGCACCGGCAGCGTGATGCGGCCGGTTGTGAGCAGCTCCACCCCCTGGTAGCCGAGGCGCAGGGCGTGCATGGCGTACTTGGTGTCGTACCCGTACACGGCGACCAGCTCAGGGCGGCTGCTGTGGGCGCCGGCCTCGCCCGTCATGGCTGCTTTCTGGGACTGCAGGTAGCCGAGGAAGCGTTCGGCGGCCAGCCGAGAGACGAAGCGGTCGGCATTGTCGACGAGTTCAGCGCCGACCTGATTGCGGTATACGACTTCCGCGGGCGGCACGAAGAGGATGAGCAGCACGGTGGGGTTGCCGGCGAGCGCCAGCCGGGCCCACTTGCGCGCCGAGTAAATGATGACGTCGAGGTCGCCGGCACCCGACCGGTTGGCCAGGCCGCCGGGCTCATCCCACACCGTGTGCCGTTCGTACTGTTCGAACGGCACGGTGGCCGTGGCGTCGGCCAGTCCGGCAGGCACCCGGGCCAAACCGGTCACGTACTGCGGCGGCTCGAGGCAGATCCCCATCTCGTCGCGATCGTCCTGTCCGGCGATGGAGGTCCCGTGGACTCCCGAACCCACCTGGACTCGCAGGATCATCCCGCGTTCCGCGATGCGGCGGCCCTCCTCGGAGGCATGTGGATGGTCGAACCCGGGCGGCAAGGCGGTCACGTGGCCAGCTTCCCAGGTCGACGCGACGCGCGACCGTTGCCGGGAGCGTGCAATCGTGTCTGACATGACAACGGAGCGGTTCGAAGTGGCACGCCAGATTGCGGCGCCGCCGTCGAAAGTGTTTGCCCTGCTAGCCGATCCCAAGGGTCACGTGGCGATCGACAGCTCCGGGATGCTGCAGTCGGCGGACGGCGATCCGGTACGCGCGGTCGGCGATGAGTTCGTCGTGCACATGGATCGCGAGTCCCTGAACGACTATCCGATGGGCAAGTACGACGTCACGGTGATCATCACCGAGTTCAAGCAGGACGCCCTTATCGAGTGGACGATCTCGGGTGCCATCCAGCCACCCATCAAGCATCTCTACGGCTATCGCGTCGAGCCGAGCGAGATCGGGAGCCTGGTGACGTCGTACTACGACTGGAGCCAGATCTCCGAGCCCTACCGAGGCGCCGGCATCTTCCCGGTCATCCCGGAGACTGCGCTCCGCGCGACGCTGGGGATCCTCGCGCGCACCGTCGAGCAATAGCGGGAGGGCTAGCTCGGCTGGCATGCCGCAAGATGTCGGGTGGGTGACAGGCGCGAACCGAACGCGATCTCTGGCTCGTAACCCGCCGCGCTGAGAAGCGCTGAGAGTCGTCGGACGCCTGAGTGGCGCAACGTTCCGGCTACGTGCGGCGGGGTGTTTGGATGCGGACGGTGGGTTCGGGGTGGATTTGTTTGTTGAGGTTGTCGTTGTGGAGGAGTGGTCTGCGTTTGCTGGTGATGGGGGGTCTGCCGTCGGGTGGGTAGAAGTTCAATGTTGTGGCGTCGATGATCTTGTAGGTCCAGCCGCCTTCGGGGCCCAAACGCGACCCGGAGCGATCTGGAGGTGCGAGTTGCCTACCGGGTCTGTGACCTGGCGGCGCACTGTGCTGTCGTGCCTGGCAAAGCTCGTCTAGCCGGCTTGACGGCAGTGCGCGAGAACGTCTGCGCGTTTTGACCGACCTGAGTCAGCTCATGGGCCGGGGCGTTGGGTCGCGTGGCTGGGTCATGCCCTACTAGGCATCGGGGCACATCGGGGAGCGGCGGCGTGGATCTCTTCCTGCTGGATCCGGTCGAGCATCGCTGATCCCGTCTGTCCGTACCCGCTTCGGTCCCGCTCATCTGGGCGGATCTGCAACCCTTTGGTACGCGCCTCGCGGCGGCCGCCGGCAGCAATTGCCCGCCGTCCGCGAACTGTCCCGCGAGATCGTTCGACTCCTTCGAGCTTTTGGACGGCAAGGGGAGGCCTGCTGCAAACGTTGGAGTTCCGCCGATCACCCGTCGTCTATCTACGGCAGCCGGCAACAACTACGTCATCACGTCCGGGTCGCAGATCAGCGGTCCGGGACGTGACGAGCAGCCTGGCGACACCGCAGGATTTGACTTGGCAGCCCGGCGTTGGACGAGGTTGCCGAGCGCTCGCCGGTTCAACCCTGACCCGCAGGCGCTGATCTGGACCGGTAAGCAGCTCATCCTTTGGTCACCGACGGGAGCCTTATCGCTCGGGGGGTAAAGCGGGGCCTGCTGCTATCCGATGGTGACCTCGTGTGGCGCAAGCTGATGTGTCTCGGAGTGGTGCTCGCTGCTCTCTGCGCCTGCGGCGCGACCGGCGTCGCGCCCACCCCCAACGCTTCGGTGTCCGTGGACCCGAACGCGCCGCTGACCGTCCAGATCACGCAAGAGCTGAGCGGGCAGGGCCTGAAGGTCACCGACGTGCAGTGTCCGAGCGACACCGGACGCGAGGAGGGGACGACGGCCACCTGCACCGGCAAAGTGGCGGGTCAGCCGCTCAACCTGACGGTGACGTTCGCCGCGGGCAACCAGATCATCGTGGCCGCCGCCCCGTAGCTGGGCCTGCTCAGATCCCGAGGCGGTCCCGCACCTCGCTGACCAGTGTGCGCGCAGCGGAAAGCGGTGCGAACGCTCTGGCGGCGTCGGTGAGGGCGGCCAGTGAACCCGCGTCCAGCGTCAGATCTGCTGCGCCGACGTTGAACTCCAGCTGCTCGACGCTCGACGCCCCCGGGATGGCGACGACGGCCGGCAGGCTGAGCAGCCACGCCAGCGCGACCTGCGCCGGCTTGGCGTCGTGGCCGGCCGCCACCTCGCGGAGCGTGTGCAGCAGCGGGGCGATGCGCTCCAGGTTCTCCTTGCCGAACAGCGGGTTCGTCGCCCGTATCCCGCCCGGCCGGTTGTCGACGCCGTACTTGCCGCCCAGCAGCCCCTGCGCGAGCGGGCTGTACGCCATCACCATGCGGTGTTCCGCCTCGGCGAACGGTACGAGATCCTGCAGCGGCCCGCACTGTGCAAGGGAGAAGGCGACCTGGTTGCTCACGACCGGCCGGCCCAGCGCCTCGTCGGCCTTGCGCCAGCGCTCCAGCGAGTAGTTCGAGACGCCAACGGCGCCGATCTTTCCCTCGTCGAGCAGCCCGCGCATGCCAGCCATGATGATCGAATCCGGCACGACTGGATTCGGTTGATGCACCTGGTAGAGCGGGATCTTTCGGAGCTGCAGGCGGTTGGCGCTGGCTTGCGCCCGCTGACGTATGACCGGGGCAAACGGAGCCACCGGGAAGAGCTTGCTGGCGACGATGACGTCGTCGCGCTCGGAGCCCAGCGCATCGCCGAGGATCCGCTCGCTTTTCCCGAAGCCGTAGATCTCCGCGGTGTCGAAGAGTGTCACGCCGAGTTCGCGGGCGCGTCGCACGATGTCGCGGGCCGCACCTGAGGCGTATCCGGCGCCGTAGCCCCACTCCCGCGAGCCGAACTGCCAGGTTCCCAAGCCGATCCGGCTGACCTGGCCAAGACCTTCGATATCCAGAAACTTCATTCCACCAGTGTGCCCGCGGCGCCTGCTTGTGTCAGACGGGCTGGCGGGCAGCGGGGGTACTGGGGCGATACCAGCAGGTACGGTCGCGTCCCTCGCGCTTGGCCGCGTAGAGCGCCTGGTCGGCTTTGTGGACCAGGGACTCGACGTCGTCGCCCGCCTCGGAGCTGGCGGTGCCGATGCTGCAACGCAGGGGCACCGAGAGCAGGTCGGCGGTCAGCGAGCACTCGGCAACCGCCCGGTGGAGTCGATCGGCGAGTGCCTGCACCTCGTCGTGGCTACGTCCGCAACCGTCGGCGACCAGGAACTCATCGCCGCCTAGACGGGCGACCAGGTCGCTGCTCGCGGCCGCCCCACGCAGGGCCTGGGCCGCGAGGCGGATCGCATCGTCCCCGACCTTGTGGCCGTGGGTGTCGTTGATGGCCTTGAGCCCGTCGAGGTCGATGAAAAGGACCGTGACGCCGGTGTCCCGCGCACGTGCTGGAGCCTCTCGGTTCGAACGATTGATCTTGCCGTGCACCTCGTCGAGCGCCGCCGTCCGGTTGAGCAGGCCGGTCAGCCCATCGTGGGTCGCGACCTCGTAGAGCCGCAGGCGCTGACGTTCGGCGTCGCGTACCGACTCACGTAGCCGGTCGAGCGTCGTCTGCAGGGCGAGGCCGGTGCGTCCGGGCAGCGGAGCGTCCAGCGAGGCCGCGGTCGGATCCTGGGCCAGCGTCACGGTGAAGGCTTCCACCGCGGCAAGGACGGCCGTCATGTCATCAACGGCGAGGATCGTGTCGGCCACCTCGCGTGGACCGCTCGGCGGGACGATCGGGGGGGTGAAGTCGCCTTCGGCGACGTGGCGCGCGGTTCCTGCCAAGCGGCTCAGCGGTCGTACAACAGAGCGCGTGAGTAGCCGGGCTGCCGCGGCCGCGAACAGGACGCTGAGCAGGAAGGTGGCTACCGCGAGCTGGAAATTGCGGCTGGCGGCCAGCTCTTCGCGGCGGGCTATGGCCCCGACGTCTGAGGAGGCTCCGTGCACCACAGCCTGCAGGTCGTGCAGCCACCGGGCGCCGTCGGAGAAGGCGTGAGCATGAGCCGCCATGTCGAGCGCCAGCGGGGAGCGGCGACCGGCGAGGGTCAGATCCACTGTCTGGTCGAGGACCGCCTCGAACCTGCCGACCGCCGGGTCACGCTGCAACGCCTGCCAGGCGGCCGTGCTCTGCGGACCGAGATGATCGGAAATGACAGCTGCGTCGGCTCCGTAAGCACCATTCGCCTTGATGAGCGACTGCAGGACGGTGAGCGAATGGGGATCGCGGAGCAGGTCGTTGGCTGTGGCCCCGCGCCGTACTGCTGTCGTCAGCAGCGCATAAGCCGTAGGCAGCACGCTGATGCGCTCCGCCAACACGCCGGTCCGTCGCGAGGAAGCGGTCACGTCCCGGCGAAGCTTGTCGAGCTGGCGGGTCCAGATGGTGTCGACGTCGGCGGTGAAGTTGGTGAAGAACGCCAGAATGGAGTGGTAGTCCGCGATCCCGGCGTCGATGCTTTGCCTGAGCCGATGCAACTTCGCGAGGTTGGCGCGCAGGATCGGATACTCGCGAATGACCGGGTTGGCGTCCACGAGTGGGCGCGCCCGGCGCATGTCGCCGGAGAAGTCCACGCCGGAGAGCCGGGCCAGCTGCGCAGCGCCAATCCGGGATTCCGTGGCGTTGGACAGCGCGATCGAGGGCAGTCCCTCGTCCACGACGAGGGTCCGGGCTGCCGTCAGCGCCGTGGGCGCGGACACGTCCGCCCGGACCACCGCCGCTGAATGGCGCTCGGCCCAGTTCGACACGGCTGAGGATCCGGTGACCGCCGCCAGGCTCGTCACGGGAATCAGCAGGACCAAGGCAAGCAGCAGCGCGATGCGGGGTAGCCGTCGGCGACGCTCCGGCGCGCCGCGTAAGGCGTCGGACCGTGGCGAACGCGTAAACGGTATGCGGCGGTCCAAGACACCTCCCCGACAGTTACCCAGGACTCCGTCGACAGGAGGAGCGCGCGTCTAAAGCGATCGAGGACGCAGCCGCTACCCGTTCGGCTGCTCCAAAACGTCATAAAAACGAACAATTTCGGAAGCAACCGCAGCAGGATTGCGGCGCGGCAGGTTGTGTCCCCCGCCGATGACCGGCACCACCCGCGAGTGGGCGAGACCTTCCTGCAGCGCATACGCCGTCGCCATGGGAATCATCTTGTCAGTCGGATCCGAGAGGATGACGGTCGGCGCGGTGACGAGCGGGAGGCGTGCCTCGAGCTGGTCCAGGTGGCGTACCAGCTCGCGTTGCTCGGTCAGGAAGGTGCGCCACATGGCCCCGTGCTCATGACGTGCGCTGCCCCAGGACTCCCAGTTGAGAAACTCGTTGGGCTCCAGCCGGCGCCCCCGTTGGCGCTCGATGCGCGCCACCCGCTGCCGGGCGAACCCCGGCGTCAACCACCACGCGGCCACCGCGCAGACCGGGCCAGCGATTGGCGCCGCCAGCAGCCGGTCCCAGCCGTCTAGGCAATGTGGTCCGACGCTTGCCACAAGTACCAACGCGCGCACCCGGTGGGGGGCTAGCGCGGCGGCCGTCAGCGCGACCCCACCGCCGTAAGAGTGCCCGACCAGTACGGCGTCGCGGATACCCGCGGCGTCGAGCTCCGCCAGCAGCCAGCGCGCGTTGTCTTCCAGCGTGCCCGGCGGCCGCGGATTCGACCGGTATCCCGGACGGTCGAAGGCCACGGTCCGCAGGGCCGGCGGCAGCACCTCGACCACGTCGGCCCAATCCGAGGCGGCGCCCGGCTGCCCGTGCAGAAACACGACCGGCGCAGGTGCGCGTTGCCCGGCGGATTGCGTTTCCTCGGTAGCGATAACCCCAGCCTCGCACTTTAGGTGCGAAGGCATGCCCAAACGCCAAGCAGCCGGCGCCTTTCGGCACCGGCTGCTCAGCAACGCAGGCTGGTTCTACGGCTGGTCTGCGAAACGCAGGTAGGGCTTGATCTCCTCGACATTGGCGAACTTCGCCTTGGCGTCTTCGGTCGAGATGGTCGGCGCGACGATGACGCGGTTGCCAGGGGTCCAGTCGACCGGGGTCGAGACCGGGTTGGCGTCGGTCACCTGCAGCGCGTCGATGACGCGCACGATCTCATCGAAATTGCGGCCGACCGACTTCGGGTAGGTGAGCGTCAGCCGCACCTTGTTCTTCGGGTCGATGATGAAGACGGAACGCACGGTGGACGTGTCGCCCTCACCCGGGTGGATCATGTCGTAGGCCTCGGAAACCTTGCGGTCCGGGTCGGCGATGATCGGGAAGTTCAGTGCGACGCCGCCGACCTGCTCGATGTCCGGCGCCCAGCCCTGGTGGGACTCCAGCGGGTCAACCGAGACGGCGATCGCCTTCACGTTGCGCTTGTCGAACGCGTCCTTCAGGCTGGCCGTGCGGCCGAGCTCAGTGGTGCAGACCGGGGTGAAGTCGGCAGGGTGGCTGAAAAGCACCGCCCACTTGCCGCTCTTCCACTCGTGGAAGTCGATCGTCCCCTCGGTGGTGTCGGCGTTGAAATCGGGGGCTTCGTCGCCCAGCCGAATGGCCATGTTCATCTCCTCATACGGGTTGTCGTGGCATCGGACCGCCGCAGCGGGTTGCCGGCCGCGGTTCGACGACAACACCCGCGGAGGGTGCTCCGTTCCAGAGCCTAAAGCAGCCGCGACTGATCTGTACCGGGGTAGTCAAGTTTCTCGGCCGATCAGGGGTTTAGGTTCCTCGCCGTGGCGACCTCGCTGATAGCCCAGCCCACACTCATTGCCGTAGCGGCGGTGCTGGCCCCGGTGCTGGCCGAATTGAGCGGACCGCTGGCCATCCCGGGCTCCGTGATCGAGATCGCGCTCGGGATCCTTATCGGTCCGCAGGTGTTGAACTGGGTGGCGCCGACCGGCCCCGTACTCGACTTCTCCAATTTCGGTCTGGCGTTGCTGATGTTTCTGGCCGGCGCCGAACTTGACCTGCCCTTCCTGCGCGGTCAGCCGCTCAAGCTGGCCGCCGGCAGCTGGGCGTTGTCGCTGGCGTTTTTGTCCGTGGTGGGGGTGGTCATCTTGCTGAGCGGGCACCGTCACGGCGAGATCGTCACGGGGCTTGCCTTGAGTACGACCGCGTTGGCGACTCTCCTGCCGATCCTTCGCGACAGTGGCATCCTTGGCACGCCGGTGGGGGCGACACGTCTTGGCCGTCGGGAGCATCGGCGAGTTCGGCCCGATCGTCCTTGTGGCGCTCGTACTCAGCGGGCAGAACCCCGGCATCACCGGCCTGCTGCTGCTCGCCTTTGCCGCGCTAGCCGCCGTGTCCGCGCTCGCTGCGAGGCGGCCGTTCGGGCACCGGATCACCCTGCTGGTTCGCCGCGTCCGGCTCTCCCTGCTGCTGATCGTGACGATGGAGTTCCTGGCGAGCCACCTCGACCTGGACGTCCCCGGTCCTGGTGCTCCCCAACGTCGCGGTGCGTCTCGTGCGCGCCAGAAATGTCCCGGCAAACGAAGTGCCGTAGTCTCCCCGGCCAGATCGTTGGCACAGCAATACCTGAACGGGTGAGGAGTCATCTTGCGCGCTGTCCACCGCGTCCCGATTGTCCGGGTCGTGTCGGCCCTCACCGTCGGAGTGCTGGCGGTTGCGGTGGTGAGTACGACGGCAGCCGCGGCAGCGCCGGGTGCGCAGATGCAGCCCTCACCCGGTTCGGCGAGCGCGGGAGACCCGTACTTCCCCACCCAGGGCAACGGTGGATACGACGTCGGCCACTACGGCCTCGACATCCGCTACGTCCCCGCGACCAAGGTGCTCACCGGACTCGCAAAGATCGACGCTCGGGCCACCCAGGCACTGTCGCGCTTCAACCTGGATCTGCGACGCAACCTGCAGGTCCGGTCGGTGACGGTGGATGGCCACGCGGCGGCTTTCGCGCAGCCTGCTGCAGCGCCGACGGAGCTCGTCATCACCCCAGGCCACTCACTCGCGTTCGGTCACCGCTTTGCCGTCGTGGTGCGTTACGCGGGAGTCGCCGCGCCGATCATCGACCCAGACGGTTCGACCGACGGCTGGGTACCGACGCCTGACGGTGCCGTCGTCGCCGCTGAACCCCAGGGTGCGCCCAGCTGGTTCCCCTGCAATGACACACCGGCCGACAAAGCGACGTACGACATAGCCATCACCGTCCCCGCCGGCCGGGTTGCCATCTCGAACGGCAACCTGGTCGGGCTGCGCACCGCCAACGGCCTGAGCCGCTGGAGCTGGAGCGAGCGCCAGCCCATGTCCACGTACCTGGCCACGGCAACCAATGGTCGCTACGACATCACCACCGGTCATACGCCCGGGGGAGTGCCGTACTTCAACGCCGTAGCCCCGTCGCTGAAAGCTGCCAGCGCGCCGGTGCTGGCGAAGCTTCCGGCCATGATCGACTACTTCTCGAAGGTCTACGGGCGCTATCCCTACAGCTCCGCCGGCGCGATCGTCGCTAACCTGCCCTCGCTGGGCTATGCGCTGGAAACCCAGACCCGGCCGCTGTTCAGCGAGGCGCCCGACGAGCCAACGTTGTCCCATGAGATCGCCCACCAATGGTTCGGCGACGGCGTGACGCTGCGCCAGTGGCGCGACATCTGGATCGCGGAGGGTTTCGCCGAGTTCAGCTCGTGGCTGTGGTCGGAGCACGCCGGCGAGAAGTCGGCGCGGCAGTTCTTCAAGGAGCTCTACGCGACCCCGGCCAGCGACACCGGCTTCTGGAACCCGCCGCCGGGCAACCCGGGCGACGGCGCCAACATCTTTGACACGTCGGAGTACGAGCGCGGCGCGATGACGCTGCAGGCCCTGCGCGTACGACTCGGTGACCCCATGTTCTTCAAGGTGATGCGGGCCTGGTTCGCCCACGGGAATGGCGGCAACGCCACGTCGGCCCAGTTCGCGCGGTTCGCGAGTGCGGTGTCCGGTCGCGACCTGCGGCACTTCTTCCAGGTGTGGCTCTACCGGCCCGGCAGGCCGACGGGCTGGTAGAGCCTCGGTTCACCAGATCTGGTCGACGTAGGCGTCGGTGCCGACCACCGTGCGGATGAACGGGGCCGCCAGCAACACGTCCGCAATCCCGGCTTTCTCGATGCCGGCCGTGTAAGCGCGGAGCCGGTCGAGCTCGCCGCGCACATCGCCGCCGCAGAAGAAGAGCTGGCATAGCCGGTTGTCGCCGCCGCCGGGACTGCCGAGCGCCATCGGGGTGCCGGAGCGTCCGCTGCCGCGAAATGCCTCAGAGGGCAGCCACGATGCCGCGATGTCCAGGTGAGAGCCGGCCAGCACCTCGGGGAGCAGTTCCTGGCCGAGCTCGGCGTGCACCGCCGCGGAGTCGCGCCCGTCTCGGCCGTCGAGCCAGACGGCGACGATCCCGTCGTACTTGTGGTCCAGCGCCAGCGTCAGCGGGACGCCGTCCGGGTCGCGGTAGTCGACGCCTACGTAGTCGTAGGTGGCGGTGTGAACGTGGGAACGCTCTGCGAAGCCGCGGCCGTTCTCGTACAGGTCCTTGACCTGGATCAGCGACCAGTCGTCCCAGTCCTGCTGGTGGCCGGCGAGCACCCAGTAGATGGCGACGTAGGAGCCGGCGTCGAGCGGGTTCGCGACGGCATCGCCCTGCGGCCAGCGCAGCCCCTTCAGCTCGCGCGTAGCGACCCAGCGGCTGCCGGCGATCTGGTAGCGGCCTTCCATGCATCCGCCGTAGAAGTGGTCGCGCTCGTACCACCGGTTGTACGCCCGCTCGAATCCCTGGTGCGGGTCGACGAGCGTCAGCAGCATGCTGCCGACCTTGACCGGGTAGGCCTCCGGGCCCGCTACCTCTAGGGGGTTGTACGCCATTGTCGTCCTCCATCGTCGGCCACCGCTCGCTCTGAACCGGGCGGATCTGACACGACGTTAGAACGAGTGCCCCTCGTCCTCATCACCAGGTCGACTTTGCCTCGCTCCAGTGCACCGCGGAACGGGGAAGCGCTGGTTTTGGGTGCCGGATAGCAACCGCTTCGGGGTTCGGCGCACAACCCTCTGGCGGGTTACCGTGCCTGCATGACGGAGGTCGAGCACGTCGACGTGTTGATCGTGGGAGCCGGGCTCTCCGGTATCGGCGCCGCGTGCATGCTGCGGGAAGAGCGGCCCAGCGCGACGTTCGCGATCCTCGAGGCGCGCGACGCGATCGGGGGCACCTGGGATCTGTTCCGCTACCCGGGAGTGCGTTCGGACTCCGACATGTTCACCCTCGGCTATTCGTTCCGGCCGTGGAAGGAAGCCCGCGCCATCGCCGATGGTCCGTCCATCCGTCAGTACATCCGGGACACGGCCGCCGAGCGGGGCGTCGATCGCGCGATCCGCTTCCACCACCGGGTCCTAGCAGCCGACTGGGACAGCGAGAGCGCGCGGTGGACGGTCACGGCCGAGCGCTCTGACACGGGCGAGCAGGTGCAGCTCACGTGTTTCTGGTTGTCGGTCTGCTCCGGCTACTACCGCTACGACCATGGCCACGAGCCGACGCTGCCCGGCCAGGAACGCTTCGTCGGGCCGGTCATCCATCCGCAGCACTGGCCGCAGGATCTGGAGTGGACGGGCAAGCGCGTGGTCGTGATCGGCAGCGGGGCTACGGCCGTCACGCTGTTGCCGAGCCTTGCAGAGCTCGCCCAACACGTGACGATGCTCCAGCGCACACCGAGCTACGTGTTCTCGTTGCCGGCCATCGATCCGCTGGCCCGGCTGGTGATGCGGCTCCTGCCGCCGCGCCTGGCTCATCCGCTGGTGCGCTGGAAGAGTGCGCTCGTCGCGACGGTGCTCTACGAGCTGTGCCAGCGGCGTCCAAAGGCCATGCGCGCGTTGCTTCGCAAGAGCGCAGTTAAGGCGCTCCCGGACGGCTACGACGTCGACGTCCACTTCAACCCGCCGTACGGCCCGTGGGATCAGCGCATGTGTCTGATCCCGGACGGAGACCTTTACAAGACGCTCAGCTCCGGCCGCGCCGATGTGGTGACCGACCACATCGCCACTTTCACCGAACACGGGATCGAACTCGCGTCGGGCCGCACCCTGGAGGCTGACATCGTGGTTGCCGCCACCGGCCTGTCGATGCTGGCGCTCGGCGGGATGAGCCTTGCCGTCGACGGGGTGAAAGTGAACCTTCCGGACACCGTCCTGTACAAGGGCATGATGCTGTCCGGGGTGCCGAACTTCAATTTCGTCTTCGGCTACACCAACAACTCGTGGACGCTGCGTGCCGATCTGGTCAGTCGATACGTGCTTCGACTGCTGGCTCTCATGGACGCCCGTGGTTACGAGGTGGCGATGCCGACCGCGCCCACCGACGCCCCGGCGGATCAGCCCTACCTCGACCTGTCCTCCGGCTATGTCCAGCGCGGCCTCGACGAGCTGCCGCGCCAAGGCCGGCGGGCGCCGTGGCGCATGCACCACAACTACGTGCGGGACTCCTTCATCATGCGCCGGTCGGCTCTTGACGGCGAAGGTATGACCTTCGCGCGAAGTGGCGATGAGTTTCGGCGGCAGCAGGCTTCTTAGCCTCCAAGACTCGGAGAAGGGCACATGGCCCAGTGTGAGGGAAGCCAGACCTGGACCGCCAACTTTGAAGGTCAGTCAGCGGGTCCGGTCCCCAGCGTCACGCTCGCGGAGTGGCTCTGACCTGACGCGTCAAGCCAGCTGACGGAGACTTGCTGGCCGGCCGTGAACTTGCTGATGACCGAAGAGAGGTCGGACGCGTTCGCGATCGTCGTGCCGTTGACTCCGGTGATGGTGTCTCCGGCTTGCAGCCCGGCGCGCGCGGCGGCGGAGTTGTCGATGACTGCGACGATCGGCGCGCCAGTGCTCGAAAACGCATCAACGCCGCCCTCGCCCAGCTGCACGCCGAGGAAGCCGGCGCTGGCGGTGTGAATCACCGAGCTGGACGTTCCCGACTGGATCTGCTTGGCGATCGATGTCGCCTTCGCGATGGGGATGGCGAAGCCCTGCCTGGCGGTTCGGGTGTCCGCGGAGGCAGCGGTATCCATGCCGATGACCGTGCCGTTGGACGCATAGAGCGGTCCGCCGGAATCGCCGGCCTGGATGTCTGCTACGACCTCGATCATCCCGCTCAGCGTCTCGGTGTTGCCTCCGTTGCCATCGCTGGCGGTCACGGGTTGGTTGAGCGCCGTGACGGTGCCGGTCGCTGCACTCGGTACGCCTCCGGCGCCGCCGGCGTTGCCGACGGCCGTGACGGTGTCACCCACCGCCACCTTTGACGAGTCGCCAAGTTTGGCGGTCGCGAGCCCGGCCGCGCCGCTGAGCTGCAACACGGCGACGTCGTCGGTGGGATCGGTGCCGACAACGCTTGCGTTATAAGACTTCCCGGTGCTGACGACTGTGACGGAGATGCTCGTGGAGCCGTCGATCACGTGGTTGTTTGTGAGGATCTCGCCGTTGGCCGTGAGGACCATTCCGGTGCCCGCAGCCTGTTCCTGGCCGTAGTTGATGGTCGTGTTGATGTCGACGACCCCAACCGACTGAGCGGCGGTCGCCTCGCCGGCTGTCGTACTCGTGCTGCCGTTAGGGGTCGTCTGCCCGGGCTGGCCCTGGCTGCTGGAACCACCAGAGCCGCTGGAACCACCAGAGCCACCGAAGCCGCCTGATGTCCCGCCGCTGCCTTGCTGTCCGAACGGGGACATCGGGCTGGTGATCGCCGATGTCTGGCCCGACCCGGAGGTTGCGCTATGAGCAACCGCGACGGCAACGGAACCGAGCGCAGTGGCAATGATGGCCGCCGCAGCGATGCCCACCACCGCGCGGCGCGAGGCACTGCGCGGCGCGTTGTGCCATACCGGCGCAGGGGCTGAAAACTGCTGCGGCTGCGGGCCGTACCAGAAGTCCGGACCGGGGTGAGGGGCCGCTGCGGCGGGCCGCGGTGGATACGTCCACCAGCCGTTCGGTGAGTACTCGGGAGTGTGTCCAGGTTCGCTGGTCATCGCGTCGACCTTGTCTGTGCGCCCGATCGAGCCGTCCTCGGATCGATCCGCTTTCTACGAGACACCCCGAAGTGTCGAGTCGGCTATGAGAGGCCTGCGCGCAAGCTGGGAGTACGCCCCGGCGAACGATCAGCGCTGGCTGAAGGAGCGCCGAGGTGGGTAGCGAACGTCGGCCCACGTCAGCTTCGCCAGCTCGAGAAACTGCTCCAGCGGCCGGGGACCGACCCGCTGCTCGCCAGGCTGCATCGTCGCGTAGACCTCGACCGCGTCAGAGGACTGCCAGTGCACGAGCGTGAACTCATCCCCATTCGTCTCGAAGCACGCGACGTCGCACTCGAAGCTGTCCTTGAACGAGCGCTCCAACCGCAGCCCCAGCCTGCCGGTGAGCGCGGGCAAAGATACGTCCAGCGCGGCGATGCGTTGCTGGCGCGAGAGCACGACCTCTATAAGTCCGCGCGGCACCGGCCGGCCGTCGCTGCGGGACGACCCGTCGTTTGCTGCCGCGGGCTGATCCGGCGCGGGCTGCGCAGATGGGTGACGCGCGTACCAGTCAATGAGGAACGCCTCGCGTACCACTTCACCACCGCCGGCATGCGCATCCAGGGCCTGCACCCCGTCCTCGTCCGAGGGGTACCAACCGGTGGCGGCTCCGCACTCGCAGCGGAAGAGGACGCTGCCGTCCGGCCGCGCGTCCTCGACAGTCCAGCTCTGGCACGCGAACCGCCGCTTGAGATAGGTCGCGAGTTCCGCGGCGGTCGCCGGTTCCGGCTCGGACTCCACTCCCAGCATGATGACAGCTGCGCCTACCGGTAGGAGGTGACGGCGCCGTCGGGGATGGCGTCGAGAGCACCCAGCGGGTCGGCGAGCAGCGAGCCGAAGGCCAGTTCGGCGGCGCCCAGCAGCGAGCCGTTGTCGCCGAGTGCCGCCGGGCGTAGCTCGACCATGCTGCGCGCCGCCGCCATCGCGTGCTGGTCGAGCGCGGCCTCGACGTGGACCTGGGCGAGAGCCAGCACTTTCTGCAGCGAGCCGCCCATGACCACCAGCCGAGGGTTGAGCAGGTTGACCAGGTTGGCCACCGCCCGGCCCAGCGAGTCGGCGAGCACCTGCACGGCTTTTAGTGCGCGGTCCTCGCCTTGGGAGGCGGCGCGTAGCACGTCGTCCACCGCACCTTCCCAGCCGGCCAGCCGCAGCAGAGCCGCGTCTCCGACGAACATCTCGACGCAGCCCCGCGCCCCGCAGCGACAGAGCGGGCCGGTCGGATCGAGAACGGTGTGGCCCACCTCGCCGGCCAGCCCCCCGGTTCCTCGTAGCGGCCGGCCGTCGACCAGGATTCCGGCGCCGACGCCGATGCGGCCCAGCAGGTAGATGACGTCGTCGTAGCCGCGTGCGCTCCCGCGGCTGTGTTCAGCCAGCACCGCCAGATCGGCGTCGTTGCCGATCGAGACGGGCAAAGCGGGGACGGCGGTCTGGACGAGCTCGCCGAAGGGCACGTCGTGCCAGCCGAGGTTGGGGGCCAGTCCGACCACATAGGTGAGGCGCTCTACGGTGCCCGGAACGCTGATCCCGATACCGACCGGACTGGCACCAGTTCCCACAGTCTTCGTCAGTATCGGGACGGCCTCGGCGACCTGGCGGGCGACGGCTCTCGGGGAGACCGGACCCGGACGGTTTGCCGTCACCTTCCGGGCCAGCACCCGGCCTCCGATCCCCACGGCGGCGGCGACCACGCGGGTGACATCGATGTCCACCGCGATGGCGAAAGGACTGTCCGGCTGCGGACCCACCAGGTAGGACGGACGACCCACCTGAGGCCCGCCGGATGGGACCGACTCGCCGAGCAGCCCCAGCGTCGACAGCTCGGTGACCAGGTCACCGATTGTCGAACGGCTGAGGCCTAGCCGGCGGGTGAGCTCAGCCCGGGTCAGCGCCCCATCGAGATGGATCTGCTGCAGGACGAGCGCGAGGTTGTGACGCCTCATCGCGTCCTGGCGGGCTGGCGCCGGTCGGATCACTTCCGCTCTCCGTCGCCGCGGCCTTGCGGCCTAGTGGGTAGGCAACGCGCGGCGGCGCGAGATGGCGTCAACCGCTGCGGCGATGAGGAGAACCGCTCCGGTGATGACTTCCTGGTACTGCACACCGAGGTTCGGTTTCAGCCCGATGCCGTTCGGGATCATCACGATGACGAGCGCGCCGAGCACGGCGTCCCGTGGCTTTCCGCGACCGCCGAACAGTGAGGTTCCGCCGATGACCGCAGCGGCGACCGCGAAGAGCAGGATGTTGCCGGCGCCAAGGTCCAACTGGGCGCCGCCGGTATTGGACGCCAGGAAGACGCCCCCGAGGGCGGCGAGCGCGGAGTTCACCGTGAACGCCGTCACCTTGATGTGGCGGACGTCGATACCGGCGCGGCGAGCGGCTTCCGCGTTGCCGCCCGTCGCGAAAAGGTGTCGTCCCCAGACCGACTTGCTGAGCGCGATGGTGCAGATGATCATCAACGTGATCGGCACCGTCGCGGCCCAGGGCAGGCCCTCGATCTTCTTGAAGTTGTTGGTGTTGCGGTTCTGATTCGCGAAGTAGGTGATGACGATGGCGACGACGGCGATGACCGCGGCGCGCAGCACGACCAGTTCGATCTTGTCGGAAGCGAGTTTCCTCGCCTGCGCCCGTAGCGCCTTCAACGTGGTGTACACGAAGTACCCACCGACGACGACGATGGTGTAGACCCAGCTCCACAGCGGCGACATGTTGTTGTGCGCCAGCCCATACCAGAAGCTGTAGTTGTTGACGCCCTTTGGCTGCGAGTTCAGGACGAAGAGCAGAAGTCCCTGGAAGGCCAGGAAAAGGGCGAGGGTCACGATGAAGCTGGGGATGCCGACCGAGGCCACCAGCCAGCCCACGAGGATGCCGATGGCGGCCCCGAAGCAGACGGCGAACAGCAGCGCCAGCAGGACGTGTTTGTCTTGCCCGGTGACCGAGATGACGATGCCGATGGCCACCAAGATCGGGCCGCTGATCGACCTCAGGTAGGCACCCAGCAGCATCATCGCGGCCATCACGCCGATGATCGACCAGTAGAGCAGGCTTGGGGTCCCGTGATGCAGCCCGTCGGAGTAGATGGCCTGTGCTGCGGCTCCGGCGCAGACGCCGCCCGTCGTTCCCGCTGACAGGTCGATTTCACCCAGCAGCAGCACGAATACCAGGCCCAGCGCGATGATGGCGATGTACGCGCCCTGACCGGGCAGGTTGCCGATGTTGTTGCGGCTCAGGAAGCGGTTGCTCACTTGAGAGAAGATCGTCGCGAGGACGATGATGCCGAGCACCGAAGGCAACGCGCCGGGGTCACCGGAACGCAAGCGGTTGAAGTAGCCGCTCGCCGCGTCGCCGATACCGCGATGGTCGATGTCGAGGTAGAAATCGCCGCCAGGGCGGTTTGTGGTGCTGGGGCGGGGTGTCTCCGTGGTCTTGCTCAAGTCTGGGCTCATCAGTCCCGTCCTCAGATCAGGTCGTCGGAAGCGGCGAGGCCGATATCGCCGCTGCGGCCGGAGGTGATCAGCTCGACGATCTGCGTCGTGCTCGAGTCCTTGGCGACGACTTCCGCCGCGATCCGGCCGAGGTAGAGGGCGGCGACGCGGTCGGCGACCTCTAAAACCTCGTTCATGTTGTGGGAGATGAGCACGACTCCCAGTCCCTGATCGGCAAGGCGTCTGACCAGGTCGAGCACCTGACGGGTCTGGGCGACACCGAGCGCGGCCGTCGGCTCGTCAAGGAAGACCACCTTGCTGTTCCACAGCACCGCCTTCGCGATGGCGACCGTCTGGCGCTGGCCACCGGAGAGGCTGGAGACAAGTTGTCGCACCGAGGACACGGTGCGGACCGACAGGCCGGCCAGCGTCTCCCGGGCCTTGCGCTCCATCTCGCCGTCGACCAGGAAACCGAAGCGGCGGATCTCCCGGCCGAGGAACATGTTCTGGGTGATGTCGAGGTTGTCGGCCAGCGCGAGGTCCTGGTAAACGAACTCGATGCCGAGCGCGGCAGCGACCCGGGGATCGCTGAAGTGGACGGGCTTGCCCTCGAAGGTGACGACGCCGCTGTCCATGGTGTTGATGCCCGCGATGCACTTCACCAGCGTGGACTTGCCAGCGCCGTTGTCGCCGACCAGCGCTGTCACCTCGCCTGGATAGATGTCGAGGTCGATGTCGTGCAGGACCTGAACCGGGCCGAAGCTCTTGTTCAAATGTTTGATCTGCAGGATCGGTTCAGCCACAGCGACCTTGTCCTCTCAGAGGCAGCTTGGAGCCGGACCGGCGGGATGCCGCCCCCGGCACGGAGCGAGCGGTGGTCGAAGATATATCCCTCGGCCACCGCTCGCCTTACCAGCGGGTCGTGCTACTTGACACCCAGCGAGGTGCAGGCAGCCTCGACACCCTTGCAAACCTCAGCCTTGGTCAGCGCGCCTGCCGAGATGACGTCTGAAACGTTGGCCTGGGTGATGACCTGAGCCGGAAGCAGCAAAGCCTTAATCTTGTGGCTCGTCACCTTCGGGTCCGGGAAGTCGCTCAGGGTCAGACCGGCAGTCGTCGGGTCCTTGCCCGCGATGAGGGCGATGGCGAGCTGTGCGGCAGCGTTGGCTTCCAGCTTGACGTTCTTGAAGATCGTCATGCTCTGCTGACCGTTGATGATGTTCTGCAGGCCGACGACGCCGGAGTCCTGTCCGGTGATGACGACGTGTCCGGCGAGGCCGTTGCCCTTCAGGACGCCGATGACCGCGTTAGCGATGTCGTCGTTAGCGGCGAGCACGCCGTTGACCTTGCCGCCGTTGGCGGTCAGCGCCTGGGTGAAGGTCGGTGCGGCGTTGGCGATGGTCCAGCCCTTGACGACGGACTCGGAGGCGATCTTCAGCTTGCCGGCGCTGTCGAGCGGCCTGAGCACCGAGTTGGCGCCACTGGCGAAGAGGATGGCGTTGTTGTCCACGTCCTTACCGCCGGCCATCTCGATGATCTGCGGGTTGCTCGCTTTGCTGGCGTTGAGGCAGTCCACCAGGGTCTGGCCCTGCAGCTTGCCGACGTCCTCGTTGTCGAACGAGACGTAGTACTGCGCGGTGCCGCCGAGGTTGACGCGGTCATAGTCGATGACCTTGATACCCGCGGCTGTCGCCTGCTTCTCGACCGCAGCACCGGACGTGGCGTCGATCGAGTCGATCAGCAGGACCTTGACGCCACCACCGATCATGCCTTGAGCGATCTGCTGGAAGCGCGCCGTGCTGCCGCCGGCGTTCTGGATGTCGGCGGTAATGCCGGCGTCAGTGAGCGCCTTCTGCAACAGCGGCTTGTCGTAGAGCGTGTAACGAGTGGAGGACGTCGTGTCCGGCAGGATCACGCCGACCTTGCCGCTGGCCTTCGCCGTCGTCGTGGAGGCGGAGGGCTCCTTGGCGGCGCTCTTGGGGGGATTGGTGAGCTTGCAGGCGGCGGTAATTGTGCCGCTGCTCGCGCTCCCGGAACTTTGCGGAGTTCCGGTGCTCTTCTTGCTAGATGAACCACAGGCGCTCACCGTGAGCGCCGCAGCGACGCCGCAACTAACCAGTCCGACCGCGCTTCTGCGCATTGCACACCCCTTCCGGGATGATTGGGGCGCCGATGTGACGCCGAGGTGCGATTGTTCTCGGCGGGAACGTATGCCTTAACGGCCTGGAAGCACAGTGTTTGCCGGAAAATTGTTACCGGCGTGTTACTCCACCGACGCATCGGGGGGAATATTCGTCCGAATTGGCCCCGCGAGAGCCCGGATGCCCCCCAAGTGCTGCGATAACGCATGCTTTACGGCGTCAGATCCACAGTTCGCTTCGGCGGCGAGCTATGGGACAGTGACGCATCGACCCCCGGGTGAGGTCAAGGTGAATCGCAGGCGTCCAGTTTTCGTGGTGGGGTCGATCGCCGCGATACTTGCAGGTGTCTGGTCGGGCGTCCAGGTGGCGAAAACCGCCGACCGCAACACAGATTTTGGTCTCGCTGGAGTGGCTCGGGCTACCGCGGCCGCGGGGGCCGATGTCGGCCTGGCCGGTCCGCTCGGCCCGCAAAAGCTCGCCGCGCTGCCGTCATACTTCAAGCGGGTCACCTTCGCCGCCAGCGAGCTCAGCCAATACCAAGGCATCACCGCACACCTGCCGGCCGGTAAGTATCTGGTGCTGATCGTGACGAAAGGCGCCCCGGGCGGCCGACGTCCAGACTGCCTGGGGGTCTCGTTCCCGCTGGCCCCGTCGATAGAGAAGGGGCGAGGTTTCAGGGGCTACGTGTCCGTCGCCGCTGACGGGGATGCCGCGACGGTCCTGTGTTACGAGCGGGCGGTCGACACTCGTTGGAGCGTGACCTACGAGCTTTTCTATTTCCCGACCAAGCTGGCCGGCTGAGCGCTGACAGCGCGCAAGAGCTTTGCAGCCGGGGCGTTCAAGGGATCAGGACGATCTTGCCGTGGGTGTGGCGCTGCTCGAGCTCGGCGAAGGCCTCGCGGACGCTCTCGAGTGGATAGGTCGCCGCGATCGGGACCTGGATCTGTCCGGAGGCGACGAGGGTCGCCATCTTCGTCAACACGTCCGTTGTCGAGGCATCAACGCTTCCCTCGACCTTCGTCCCGAGCTCCTGGGCCTTCTCGCGGGCGATGATCGTTTCGATGCGATCGCGCGCGACGCCGAGTTCAACCGCGAGCTCGACGTACTCCGGACCGAAGAGGTCGATGAACGCGTCGATGCCTTGCGGCGCAGCAGCTTTGAGACGGTCGGCGAGCCCTTCGCCGTACGAGATCGGGATGGCGCCTTGCTCGATGAGCCACGCGTGGTTGCTCGGCGAGGCAATGCCCAGCACCGTCGCGTCCTTGGTGCGCAGGAGCTGGACGACGACGCTGCCCACCCCGCCGGCGGCCGCCGAAACCGCGACTGTATCGCCGGGCTGCACGCCAACCGCCCGCACGGCCGCAAAAGCTGTGCAGGCAACGACGTACAGCGAGCCGGCGACCTCCCAGCTCAGACTGGCCGGCTTGGGAATCAGCTGCGTGACGGGTACCGCGGCGTAATCGGCATGGCTTGATCGTGTCCAGGACCAGCCGAGCACCTGATCGCCTACGACGAACTCCGTCACCCCGTCACCGACCGAACTGACGACTCCGGCGAGGTCGCTGCCCTCCCCGGAGGGAAATGTCGATGGGAAGGCCGCTGCCAGCGCACCATTGCGGATGGCCGCCTCACCAGGGTTGATCCCGGTGGCTCGTACTTCGACGACAACCTCGCCGGTGTTGGGGGATGGCACCGGAACGTCGGCGATGTACAGCACATCGCGGCCGCCGTACTGGTCAAAACGCACTGCTCGGGACATGCGGCCTCCTTGGGGTAGGGCGTCGTCACCTGTTACTGACACCTGCGCGGCCGAGAAACTTCCGACGCCTGATCGGCGTCCGCCGCTCCGCACTCCAACACCTGGATGGAGTCGCACGGGGTTGACATCGTCCATCCTCATGCTGGTACCGGGACTCAAAGCGGCCGGCGGCGACCCGAGCCAAGCCTCGACCTTCACGAGGTGACTTTGAGGCGGCCCAAGCACGCAGTCCCACTCATGCAATGGGCTTCACTCGTTGATGTCGTCAAGTAATTTGCGTGTTCTGCGTCACTCAACGCAGTCCACGCCCTAAGGTGACCGAACCACGTCCGGCCGTCCCCAAGACGCGGGGCCGGTGCTTCTGTCGCCTGATCTGGAGATCGCAATGACGCGTCGTCCTACACCGGGGGCCTCTGCCCGCTCGCGGGGTCGCCGAGGCCCCCTCACCAAGGCGGCGACACCGCTGGCCATCGGAGCAGTGCTCGCCGTCGCGCTCTCCGCGTGTGGCCGCTCCAACAGTTCATCGACACCAACTCCGTCGACGAGCGCCTCGAGTGGTGGCGGCACCGCGTCGGCGGCGCCAAGCGCGAGCGCGGCCGGGACCTTCGGTGACCTGAAGGCCATCTGTGGCCCGGGCACCCCCAAGGGCGGCAGCGGCCGTGGCCTCACCGCGACGACCATCCGTATCGGTGTGACAGCCGACCCGGGCGCGGCCGCTGCGCCGGGCCTGGAGCAGGAGTTCTTCGACACCGCCGACGGCTTCAGCAAGTGGTGTAACGCGGCCGGTGGCATCAACGGCCGCAAGATCATCGTCGACAAGCTGGACGCCAAGCTCTTCGACGTCGGCCAGGTGATGACCGAGGCCTGCCAGAAGGATTTCATGCTGGTCGGTAACGGCAACGCGTTCGACAGCGCCGGCGTGAAGATCCGCGAGAACTGCAAGCTCGGTCAGATCCCGTCCTACGTGGTCTCGCCGCAGGCCGTCGACGGCAGGTACCAGGTACAGGCCGCACCCGTGCCGCCGAACTTCATCAACAACGGTGCCTTGCGCCTGCTGGCTAACGCCTACCCGGACACGAAGCAGGGTGGCGTCGGCGTCGCCGGCAGCAACCTCGCCTCGCTGATCCCGACCGGGATGAAGGCTCAGGAGTACCTGAAGGACATCGGCCTCAAGGTCCCCGTCTACCAGGCGCAGCCGCCTCTGGTCGACAACTACCGGCCGTACATGGAGCAGATGAAGGCCGGAGGTGCCCGGGGTATCTACATCGTCTCGGCACAGGACCCGAGCCCGATCGTGCAGGCGATGAAGAACGTCGGTTGGACCCCGTCCTGGATCACCTACAGCGTCCAGTTCTACGGTCCGCAGGCCATTGCGGCTGCAAAGGCCACTCCTGTCTTCCCGCCGAGCTACGTCCAGTTCAACTCGATTCCGTTCGAGCTGGCCAGCAAGCATCCGGCGGTGCAGCAAGTCAAGGACATCGTGACGGGCGCGGTGTCCAACGCGAAGCTGACGTCGTTTACGCTCTCGTCGTTCAACGCTTGGACGCTGTTCGCGCAATCGGCCACCGCTTGTGGGGACAACCTGACGATGGAGTGCATCCTGGCCAAGGCGAAGAACCACAACGATTGGACCGCCGGTGGGCTCTACCCGAAGCTGAACCTGAAAACCGGAGCCGCTTCGGCCTGTATCGCCATCGTGCGGCTCACCCCGACCGGCTTCGTCTATGACGAGAAGGTCACAGCGCCGACCTCCGGCGACGCTCCGTTCAACTGCGACCCGGAGAACCTGAAGCAGGTCAAGACCTACGTCAGCTGACGCAGGAGGCAACCTGTAAAGGCAGCAGTGAGCCCCGCCGCTTCGCGAATGGAGCGACGGGGCTTTCTGCTGCCAGACGCTTGACGGGTATCTCAGTTTCCGATGGCGTTCAGGATCTTGTCGGCGTACCAGCGGGCGCGGATACCGCGGCCGGAGCTGTCTTCGCGGAGGATGTCGCGCTCGGTGAGAAGGCGCAACAGGCCTGCCGCACCTTGCGGTGTGATGGAAAGGGCTGAAGCGACGTACTGGACGGTGAGGACGGGGTTGCCGAACATCAGGTCGACGACTTCAGCGGCACGGCTGCGGGTGCCACGAATCTTCTCGCGGCAATTCTCCCGCAGATCCGTCATGAGGTCCGCCCGTTCGACGGAGGCTGTCGCCTGTCGCGCGACGGCGTTGAGGAAGAAGCGCAACCACCTTTGGATGTCGCCATTCTCCCGAACACCTTGCAGAGCGTCGATGTAGCCCTGTCTGTCGCGTTCGAACTCCGCCGACAGGGCGAGCAGCGGGGCGGGCAGCACGCCCTGCTCGATCAGGTACAAGACCAGAAAGAGCCGCCCCAAGCGACCATTGCCGTCCAAGAATGGATGGATGGTTTCGAACTGATAGTGGAGCAAGGCTGAGCGGATGAGTACTGGCAACAGCGGCTGCTCTTGATGGACGTACCGCTCCCAATCGTCGAGCGCCGGCCACATGCTGTCTGCCGTCGGCGGCACGAACAGAGCGGTGGCGACGCTGCCCCCTCCGATCCAGTTCTGGGATCTGCGGAATTCCCCAGGAGTCTTCTCGTCTCCACGCACACCGTCGAGCAGGATTGCGTGCATTTCACATAGCAGCCGTTTACTGATGGGCAGCTCGTCGAGTCGGTGAAGACCATGTTCGAGGGCACGCACATAGTTCTGAACTTCCCGGACAGCGCCGCGGCTCGCCTTCCCTGCAGCCGTCGCCTCAAAAACCTCCGACAATGACGCCTGAGTGCCCTCCATGCGTGAACTGGAAAGTGCCTCTTGCGCGAGCGAGGGCATCACGAACAGATGCGGATTCGGTAATAGGCGACCTGCCCCAGCGAGGCGGCCCAGCGCGAGATCCGCCTTGCTCATCGCGGACACGGTCGGCAGGTCCAGCGGCAGCGAGAAGGGTAGTGGGGCCGGGATGTACGCCACATAGTGGTAGGAGCCGCCGGTTGACACGGCTCGGCCCCACTCTGGGGCCGCGTAACGAGCTGGATCCACCCATCGAACATACAACGCCGACCGGCCGAACGTTGTATGTTGCGGTCGAAGTTGTAACGGGTGTTGGAACTTCCAAGCCTCCCGCCGGGCCCTTGACCGCAGGCCTCCTCGCCATCTCCCTCCCCGACCTGGCCGCACACGCGGCACGGGGACGTCGCTCACGAGAGAAGCCCTGCGCCAGCGCGTGCTGGCGGGTCTAGCGGACCTTGCCGGTTAGCCACGGGCGTCGAGAATCGCGCCCGGATTGAGGATGCCGCCTGGATCCAGCGCATCCTTGATGCGACGGGTGAGCGCCATGACGTCGTCGCCCAAATAGGCCGGCAGCCACGGCTTCTTCGAACGTCCGACGCCGTGCTCCCCCGTGATGGTTCCGCCGAGTTCGATCGCCAGGTCCATGATGCGGCCGAACGCGGTCTGGGCGCGGGCCGTCGCGACCGGATCGGCTGCGTCGTAGACGATGAGCGGGTGGGTGTTGCCATCGCCCGCGTGAGCCACCACTGCGATGGTGACCTCGTGCTCGGCCGCGAGCTGCTCGATGCCTCGTACCAAGGCGGGTAGTGCTGGCAGCGGTACACCGACGTCTTCAAGCAGCAGGTTGCCCAGGCGCTCCAGCGCCGGGAAGGCGGCCCTGCGCGCTGCGACGAAAGCCTCGCCTTCCTCCGGGTCGGCGGTGCAGAACACTTCGGACGCGCCGTGTGCGACTGCCGCTGACTCCATGAGTGCTATTTCAAGGCTGGCCGCGTTGCCCGGCGCGTCCGAGCGGGCGATGAGCAGTGCCTCAGCTTCGCGGTCCAGACCCATCGAGGTGTAGTCCTCGACGGCGTTGATGGAGGTGCGATCCATCAGCTCCGCCATGGCGGGGCGCACCTGCGATGTGATCGCGAGGACCGCATCGGCCGCCGACTCGATCGATGGGAAGACCGCGACCATCGTCGACGCCGGCGGGGGAGCGGGGATCAGCCGCAGAATGAGTTGGGTAATGACCCCGAGCGTGCCTTCGGATCCGACAAAGAGCTTGGTCAGCGATAGTCCGGCGACATCTTTCAGTCTGGGTCCGCCGAGCCGCACGGCTGTCCCGTCAGCGAGCACGACTTCCATGCCGAGCACGTAGTCGGTCGTCACGCCGTACTTGACGCAGCACAGCCCACCGGCGTTCGTCGCGGCGTTGCCACCGATGCTGCAGATCTCGGACGACGACGGGTCCGGCGGGTACCACAGGCCCTGCGCCGCAGCCGCCTTCTTCACCTCGACGTTGAGCAGCCCGGGCTGGGTGATGGCGACCCGAGCTATCGGATCGATGGTGATGTCCCGCATGCGTTCGGTCGAAAGCACGATGCAGCCGTCCACGGCCGAGGAACCGCCGGACAGGCCAGACCCGGCGCCCCGGGGAACCACCGGAACCGCGTGCGCTGTAGCCCATCGCAGCACTGCCTGGACGTCGCTGGTGCTCCGCGCCCGAACGACCGCGAGGGGCCATCCGGCGTCTGTGGCGCGCGCCCAATCGTGCCGGTACGGCGACATCGCATCGCGGTCGGTCAGCACGCTGGCACCTGGCAACGCCGCGAGCAGGGTCGTGACGTCGCTCATCTCGGCACCTCCACGTGCACCTGCGGGTGATCGGAAGCTAGTCCTTTCAAGCGCGGTCCGGTTTCACCAATCTTCTTGCATAGATTGCTGGCCTTGGACGTGGCCCCGCGCGATCAGATTGATGATCACGCGATCGGTCCTCTCCCGCCCCGGCAGCGGCGGCGAGCAGCTGAGCGCATACCGGCACGAGACGGTCGAGGAAGTAGGCGTGCAGCGGCCTATGTGGGCTGGCGGCTATGGTGCTCAGCATCTAGCCAGGAGGAGACATGGAATACGAAGCACCTGCTGTTGCCTGCATCACCGAGGTGGGCGCGCCGCTGATCGGCCTTATCGGAAGTGGTATTAACCCGCAGTGGAACGAAGAGGCGGAGTAGAGCCTCCCGTCCGCAGCGCCGGCCATTCCGGCCGAGGCCGTTCGCCCGCTCGCCCGGGCCGTCGCCGAACGGCGGGCTATCACCGTTGCGCACCATGTCGATGCACATGCAGCGGTCACCGACGCTCAGCTGCGCGGCATCATCGCGACCCTGCCCAGCAGCTGGTGGCAAGCCGTCGACGGTGCCGTCGGAGTGGAGATCCCCGCTCCGCCGGCCGAGGTCGCGGCATGCCTGCCGGTGGACAGCGACGTCCCTATCGTCGTGCGGCTCTTCCACGTGCAGCGCTCCGCTGCCGTCGGCTCGCTGTGCGAGTCGGTATTCGCGGAGTTGGCGCAGACCTCGATCGCGGACGAGCCCTGGATCCAACGTGACGCTGGCATGCTTCTGCTCTCCGGTGAAGCCGTCATCGCCGCTCACGCTTCCCGGCACCACTCCCTGCTGATGCTGCTGTCGGGTCGCGCCGAGGTCGGCGTCGCGCTACCAGGCTCGCGAGAACACGCATCAATACTCGCCCGAAGCGGCCCGGGCTGCATTGCAGCTCGATACCTCCCGGCGCGGAAACCTATGAACTGCATGCCGGACATGCCTTGTACATACCGCCGTACTCGGTGCATTGGCTTCGCAGTCCAGCGGCCGCAGTCGCGCTTTCGTTCGGATGGACCACAGCGGCCACCACGCAGCGGGTGACGTTCACGCCGCCAATGCCGTCCTGCTGCGCCGGCTCCGGCTGCCAGCCACGCCTGTGGGCGGTTTCGCCGACTCGGTCAAGCTTCGCGTGGTGTCGGCAGCAAGTCGCGGCCGGTCCCGTAATCGAGGCAAGAGGTCCTAACGGGATTCGTTGCCTTGAGCGGGCGCAGGTCGAGGTGAACCGGAAATCTTGCGGTGGACGGCGCCGCTCATGTCGGACGGTCCTCGACATGGCCGTGGGTTTGCTTTGCTCAGCCGCAGCTGCACGCCATCCCGCCGGCGCCGCCATGCCGCCTGGCTCGCCCGGTACTGAGATCGATGATCGCGGAAGGCACCCGGCCGAGAACGTTGATCTCCAGGCCGTTCTCCAGCGCCCACTCCCGCGCCGCCCCCAGGGCGACGCTGCCCCAACGACCATCCAGAAGTACATCAGCGCCTTCGAGCCGGGCGTGCTGGTGACGATGGCTCGAGGGCGCCGCGCTGCCGTCTTGTCAGGCAATGCGCGCTACGCCATCGCGAATTTGCCCCGCGCCGACCCCGGCTACCGAAGGTCCTGGAGCGACTACCCATCTCCCGGTCGGCGTGCGGCTTTGTTGGCATACATTGCTTGGTCAGCGTGGTGCAGGGCGGATGCGGCGGTTTCGCCCGGTGCGGCAAGGTGGGTCCCGACGCTGGCGGGCACCTGGATGCTGTGCCCGTGGATGAGGTGTGCTTCGGCGAGGGTCGCGGTGATCCGCGCGGCCAGGGACTCCAAGCCCATGCGGGTGATTCGCGGGGCGATGATCGCGAACTCGTCTCCGCCCAGGCGGCCGATCGTGTCCTGGGGTCGGGCTGCGGCGCGCAGCCGGTGGGCCGTGGTCAGCAGTATCTCGTCCCCGGCGCTGTGGCCGTGGTTGTCGTTGACCGGCTTGAACTTGTCGAGATCGAGGAACAGCAGCCCGACGTCGGGCTGGGACGACCGGCCTCGCCGTGCGGTGAGGGCGGCGCTGAGTCGCTTGCCGAACAGGGTCCGGTTCGCCAGGCCGGTAAGTGGGTCATGGGATGCTTCATGGGCCAATGTCAGTTCGGCTGCCTTGCGCCGGGTGATATTCACGTGCGCGACGAGAGCGCCGGGTCGAGGTCCGGCGAGGTGGGTGGCGCGCAGCAGGAACCAACGTCCGGCTGCCGGTGAGGGGCAAGGGTATTCATGTTCGCTCTCGACGGTCTTTCCGTCGAGCACCTCGCGCAGTCCGAGGGAGACCAGTTCGGCGTCGGAGCAGCCGGCGGCTGCGGCGCGTTCGCAGACGTTGAGGTAGTTCACACCGACGCCCGTGGTCGTCGCACTCCCGCCGTTGTCCAGCGCGAACATCCGCCACGCGTGGTTGACTGCCACGATGTTGCCGTCGGCGCTCAGGACCGCTGTGGCGTCCGGCAGCGCATCGAGTACCGCATCAGCGACCTGCCTGGAAGTGCTGGAGGACGGTCCGCCCGTAGCCTCCACCGTTGTTACCACGACTGTCCTTCTGTCCAGGTAGGCGTTCCCGGTCAACCCACCTTGGGCTGGCTGTCGCCGGGGGACCCGGCTAAATGGTCAACAGACCGTCGGGCAACGGCGGTGTTCCGCTGCGGGGTGGTGGTAGCGGGATCGGCGCGTGCTGTCGGGCCGGCCGCGCGACGGTGAATCGTTGGTTCGGAAGATGGCCGATGAGTGCCGTGAGTTGCTCGGGCGGGAGGCCAGGGCTCCAGAGGAAACCTTGGCCAGCGAGACAGCCGAGCTGTTGTAGTAGCGCGAGATCGTCTGCGGTCTCGATTCCTTCGGCTGTGGTGGTGAGGTTGAGCGCGTTCGCCAGGTCGATGACCGCTGTGACGATGGCGAGGTCTTCCCCATTCTCCCTGATGTGCTTGACGAAGCTACGGTCGACCTTGAGCGTGCTGACCGGGAAGCGACGAAGGTATGCCAGCGATGAATATCCGGTACCGAAGTCGTCGATGGCAATCCGCACCCGCAGCGCCTGCAGGGCTTCAAGAAGCCTCTGGGCAGCATCGGGATCAGTCATGACCGCGCTTTCGGTGACTTCCAGGACGAGCGACTGGGCTGGCAGCCCCGTGTCGTTCAGCGCAGCGCTAACTCTCGATAAGTATTCGGGATTGGCCAACGAGTGTGCGGAAGCGTTCACCGCCAGGTAGGTCTCGGGCTTCAGGACGCCTTCGCTGCGTAGCGCCACCGCGTCCCGGCAGGCTCGGCGCAGTACCCAGCTGTCCAGGGCTTCGATCAGGCCGCCGGCTTCGGCTGCTGCGATGAACTCATCGGGGGCAATGGCGCCGCGCTGCGGGTGGGTCCGGCGGCAGAGCGCTTCGACACCGAGCAGCTTGCCGGTCGCCAGCTCCACCACGGGCTGGTAATGAACCGCGAGAAGGTCCTGCGCGATGGCGGTTTTGAGGTCGCTGAACAGCTGCAGCCGACTAAGCGAGCGCTCGATCAGCGCGGGGGTGAACAGCTCTGTGCGGTTTCGGCCGCGGGCCTTGGCTTCATACATCGCCCTGTCGGCATAGCCGAGAAGCGATTCAGCGTCTCCGGTGCCGCCCGCCGAGACGACTGCGATCCCGATGCTGGCCGTCGCTGCCACCAGACGGCCGCCGAGCTTGATCGGCTCCTCCAGCGTCTGCAACAGTCGCGACGCGATGTCACGCGCCGTTGATTCACCTGCGCCTACACACATGACGACGAACTCATCTCCGCCGAAGCGGGCGAGCACGTCCTGCGGCCTGAGCACAGCCTGCCACCGCCGTGACACTTCGATCAGCATGTCGTCACCGGAGGAGTGACCGAGGGAATCGTTCACCAGCTTGAACTGGTCGATGTCGGCCACCAGCACCGCCACCGAACTCGACGCGTCCGATCCAGGGATGTTTAGCAGTTGGCGCAGCCGTTCGACGAGCACGTTGCGGTTCGCGACGCCGGTGAGCGGGTCGTGGGTGGCACGGTGGCGCAGTTTCTGCTCAGCCTCGCGCGCGTCGGTGATGTCGGAGACCATCGCCAGCGACCCGAGCCGGCGATCCTTCTCGACGAATGGGCTCACGGAGACGGCGAGAATCCGCTTCGACCCATCAGGTCGGATGTGTCGCAGGTCGTATCGGTCGGTGCAGTTCTGCTCCTCCCGGCGACGCAGCCGCTTGCCGAAACCGGCCTTGGTGGACCCGGTGAGCAGCTTCCAGACGGGGTTGGCATAGAACGCCGACAGCTCACGGCCAAGCAGGTCCGCCATTTTCTGATTCGCGTACAGCGTCCCGCCGTCCGAATCGGTCGCCCAGATGCCCTCCTGGGCGGTCTCGGCGATCAGCCGGTAGCGCGCCTCCGACACACCCAGCGCCGCCCGCGCTTCGACCTGCTCGGTGATTTCCCGCACGTTGACCACCAGGCCGCGGATGTCAGGATCGTTCACGCAGTTGGTGATGACCTCTTCCACCCATCGCCACTGCCCATCCGTCCCGATGCGCCGATAGGTCATCCGCGCAGTTGCGTCCGGTTCCGCCAGGCTGCCCATTGCCGCCCTGACCAGCGCGCGATCGTCGGCATGCACGTAGTCCAGGCGGGTGAAATCCACTGTGTCGCCTTCCGCGGCGACGACCACCGACGAGGCGCTCGGGTTCCGGTAGCGAACGTATCCATCCAGCCCCACCACCTTGGCTACCTCGGAGGCCTTCGCTGCCAGCGCCCTGGTGAGCCGCTCCCGCTGGGCCAGCTTCTCTTCCGCGTCCCGCCGTGAGCTGATGTCCCGGATGTTGCCGACGAACCCTTCGACTCCGGGCAGATTGGTGAGGTTGCTGATGGTTTCTTCCACCCAGCGGTACGAGCCGTCGGCGCACGCGAGCCGGAACTCGACCGTGCCGTGCGCGCCGGCATCGTTCGCGACGATGGCGAACGCTTTCGCCACCCGATCCACGTCGGCGGCGTGGACCAGGCTCATCGCCTGGCGGCCGCACAACTCGGCCGGTTGCCAACCGAACAATCTGGTGACGTTCGGGCTCACAAAAGTGAGGGCGCCGCTGCCCCCGTCACCGATCACGGCGACGTCAGCCGATTGCGAAACCAGCGAGCCCCAGCGGCTCTCGCGCCGCTCAGCCCGCTCCACAGCCCCGACCCGGTCCGTCACATCGCTTCCGACCACAGTTACGCCAACGATCCGGCCGGCCGCATCAACATCCGGCTGGCAGCGAAGATCAATCCGGCGCTCGGCGACATCGAGCGTCACCACGCCCGCTTCTCCGGCCAGCGCCCGCTCAATCGCCTCCGCAGCCCCCGGCTGTGCCGCTTTCAGATCGGCCAGACTCGCCCCCAACAGTCCCGCCCCGTGCACGCCGCATGCGGCCAAGCCGCGGCCTTCAGCAAGAGTGAGCGTTCCCGAGGCGTCGAACGCCATCACCACCAGAGAACTCTGATCGAGAACCGAAAGCAGCCGGTCAGCGCGGGTGCGCGGCAGATCAACTGCGGGCGGTGGGTGGCTGGCCACGCACTGATGCCGAAGCGTCGCCGGGACCGTCAATTGGGCGAGCGGTCGACCGATCGCCTTGTCGGCTGACCAGTGATAGAGCCGCTCGGCGGCCGCGTTCCAGGACGTCACAATTCCCGCCGTGTCGGCCGCGATCAGTACCTGCTCGATCGCACCCAGCTTGAGCTCTGACCTGCGCGCCTCTTCGGCCGATCCCACGTCTTTGCTCATGCGCCGCTTCCCGCAGCAGACCGCTGCTACCCCCACCATCGGCAGCATCCACCGCCGACACAAGGACCCAATCCGGTACGCGGGCCGAAAGGTCAGGATTGTGACTGAGGCGCCCCACGAGCGCGTGCAAGGCCAGTCCCGAATCCTTTGCGCCCCTGCCCTCAGCAGGGGGCTGTCACAGCACCGAGGAGCGACGTCGTCATTGGCTCGTAGCGATTCGACCGGCCTGGGCGCGTGACCGAGTGGCAGGGTCCCCGACGGCCTGACCGTCGGTGCCCACGGGCTTGGTGAGAATGGCGGGGCGCGCGCGGCTCCGCTCCCGGGCGAGCGTCCCAGCTATCACCGAGAGGCTGTTCAAGCGCGGAGCGGGCGACCGGGATCGAACCGGCATGGCCAGCTTGGAAGGCTGGGGCTCTGCCATTGAGCTACGCCCGCGGGACTTAGAGAGAAAACCTGTGAGAAAACCTCGCCAATCAAGATCATCTTCGCTCTGGTCTGGGTTTGAAGATACTAGCTGGGCCCGGGTTCGTGGTGAACGGGCTCCCGAGAACGCGCTGGGCGGGTCTTATGCCATACGAGAAGCTGTTGGACGCGTGAGATGGCGTCCACGGAGGGCTCACGGGTCGAGCTGGGCAGGCTGCCGCTGTTCGGGGGTGCGGCTCGGTTCGGGCTTCCGCCGGTTAGGCGGCCAGTTCTCCTGGCGGTTCGAGGAGATGTCGGTTGGCGCGCCAGACCAGCGAGTTGTAGAGGTTGATCAGCCCGATCTGCTCGAGGAACTGGCGTTCGGCGCCTTTGGATCGGGCGCGGCGTAGCCAGAATCGGCCGTCCATCCAGCTGTTGAAGCCTTCGATGCTGCTGCGATGCGGGTAGAGCTCGTCGTAGAGCGGGGTGCCGGGCGGAATCTGCCGCACGTTCTCGCTGCGGTTGAACTTCCGGTCAAGCTCGGGGATGGTGGTCGACCGTTCTGCGATCTCGAACGTCTCGTCGCCGCACGTGAGCTTGTAGGACGTGCGCCAGGTGAACGCCGCTACCGACCGGCCGCCTCGACGGGCACGCCGGTCGCACAGCTCGCCGCCGGCTTCGGCTTCTCGTCGGTCGATTTCCGCCTGGTTGATTTTGCATCTGGGTCCGACGTACGCCAGTTCGCGGACGGGGCGGTTACCGTCGCCGGTCAGCCGGCCGAGTTCGACAACTTTCCCGCCGTGGTAGTACAGCTCGTGATTGCAGGCCTTGCCGTCGCGTTGGTGGGTGAAGGTCCGGAGGCGTTTGCTCTTCTCCACCCGTGGTTTGCCGGGCTTGGCGGCCTCTTCGGCAGTGACGGGGGAGATGACGCACAACCCGAGGTCACTTGCCCACCTGTTGATCGTGACACCGGCCAGGGCAGCGTCGTAAAGGATGCCAGTCATGCCGGGCATGCTTCGGGCGGTGGCTGCAATGCAAGTTTCGGCGGTCGCCACCTCCTGACCGTGGTGGGGAACCCAGGCGAGATCGACGACGACCTGCGACCAAGGGCGACCGTTGCCCGCAGTGAGGCCGTAGAGGAACTCGAGTCCGTGCTTCCATCCATCGCCGGTCTTGAAGTTCTCGGCGTCCGGGTCGCCGGCGACGGTGCGAATGACCTCTCCGGTGCGATTGTCGATGACCTCGTGCGGGACGTGGAGGGGCTTCATGACGTGGCCGTCGTATTTGACCTGGTTCTCCAACAGTTGACGTGCGTTGGATCCGGGTCCTGGCCCGACGCACTGCCCAAGATCTTGAGCGAGCTGTTGTGCGGCTGCTCGGCCGGCGGCGTGGATTTCGGCGCGGGCTTCCTTGAGCCACGTGTTGGCCGCGTGCCGGTGGTGGTACTTGCGGATCGGGGGCAGCTTGTGCATTTCTTTCAGCCGGGTGTCGTTGGGGAGTGCTGTGCACAGACTGCGGCAAAAGCGCCCCCAACCATCCTGGTCGGCGATGTTGGCTTCGACCTTTGCGGTGCTGCCGTACACGGGTTTTAGCAGTTCCATTGCTAGGTAGGCCGGCTCGGGGTAGTCCCGTGGGCACCCCGTTGCGGCCGGGCCGGGTAGTACCCGAAACATGGCGACCGCCGTTGGTGACGTCAGGGCGGCGTCCATTGCCTGCGCGTCGGAGTACTGGGTGAGGGGGATCGGCTTGCGGTCAGCCCAGCGCCGGTCTTTCCTTTCGGCTCTCTTGGTGCTGCGGTCGCTCATGGCTGGCTCCGCGATGCGGAACGATCGGTGCCGGACTCGACGTCGGCGTCTTGCATCCAGTTGAATCCGATGAGAGCTGCGGCCGCGTCCATGCTGCGCATCCCCAGCGCATTCGTCACCTCGTCGATCTGCTTGCCTTCGTCGCGGAGCCGCCAGCCGGCCCAGGCGGTGACCGAACTTTGGTCGTAACCCAAGGCTTTAGTGAGGCCTGCGTGGTCAAGGGTCTTGCGCAGGTGCTGACCGGCGGCGGATACCGGGCTGGAGTTGGAGCGGATGGAGCGGCTGCCGGTGTAGAGCAGCGGGGTCGAGGAGGTGAAGTCGGGGCGCCGGCGGACGACCGTCAGACGGGCTTGCAGCTGCTCCCAGCCCCATTGCGAGGGCGTTATCCACCGCGGTACGCGGTTCGGAGCGCCGTGCAGCCAAACCCTGTGACCTCCCTTATCGAGATCCTCTTCGCTGCAGACGGCAAGCTCGGCAGTGACCGCACCTTCCTCGGCCAGTGCCCATGCTGCTGGCTGGAGGGTTTCGCGCGGCGTCTCCACCGAAGCCGACCGGCATAGCCACACGTCGCTGTCGCAGAGCCGGCGCCGTTGGTTGTACTCCCGCTTGCCCAGCTCGAGGTCGATCGTCGGATCACTTTCGGCGAGCCGCAGTTCCCGGGCGGCGGCGTAGAGCAACCGAAGGGCGTTGCGCCGGTTGTGCATGGTGGGCAGCTGTGCGGGCCCATAGCCGTCCTGCGTGCGGACGTCCGCCTCGATCCAGTCCCGGGCGAGCTTCGCATCATCGGCCTCCCGCAGCGTATGCCGGCCGCTGGCGCGCGCGTACCGGATGAACGCTGCCGCGAGGCCGCCGATCTTGGACAGGCTTAGTGCGCTGAGACCGCCGTACAAGCTGCGCTCGCGCCACTGAGTGACCACGAGCGCAAGTGCCTCTTCGAGCGTCGGGTCAGGCACGAGCGTCAGCCAGGTGTGCAACTGCTGGCCGTCGAGTCGCGGCCAGTCCTGCCAGGACCAGTCGTAGTAGGCGGCGTGCAGGGTCTGTTGGCCGACCTGCGCCGGGCAGGCGCCCAACGCCAGGGGCCCTTCGACCACGGTCAGCTGATGGCGTGCCGGGTCGAACGATCCGGGTCCAGATCGGCGGTCGTCCGCATTGCGTTTGGCGATTTCGCAACCGCAGTCCCTTGGCGCCTGGAGCGCCGGGCAGGACTCCGGCTCGTGATAGCCGCAGTCGGTGGCGCGCTCCGCGTTGCGGAGCAGGGCGAGTCCTGCTTCGACGCGGGCCACTGCACTTGCCCTTGCCTGCGTTGTCTGCTGATCGTGATTCACGGTGCTCGCCTCTATGCCTTCGCGGATGCGTCGACGGGCACCGTTGGAAAGCGCCGGCGGAGGGCATACGCCCGCCGCCCCGGCGGCATGTGTTCTGCAACACATCCACTTCTGATTCCTGTGACCTGCACGAATGCAGCGCCGAACCGAGGCGGCGGGGGCTAAGCGCCCCGTCGGTGGCGTAGTCACGCCCAGATATGAGGACCGGATCGGGTCCGGCGGCGGCGCTTCGCATGCGCTTAGCCGCGGGCCTGTCGGACAGGTGATCGGGATGAGACGCCTGAGGTCGCCGCGGTTCGGGAAGGCTCAGACGGTCCCCGACATGGTGATGGAAGCTCGCCGTTGATGATGTCTCGGGGCTGCTGGCGTGAACCTGGCTCGTCGCTGCCATGGCCGGTCTCCCTGGACGGGTTGACGGCCCGGCAGTTGCCGGGCGTGAGCCAAGGTGCGGGGACACGGCGCTGCGGCATTGCCCCGGAATCGGGATTGCGACCCGGCGCAGGCACGGCGCGGCCCCGGTGTGGGCTGCCAGCCTGGGAGGACTGGGGCGCTGTGTGCCCAGGCGGCAACCGCAGGCTGGGGATGGCTGTCCCGGGTCAACCGACGGACTGCCGAAATCCCGCCGGTGAAGCACGTCGATGGTGGTGAAGGTGACCGGCCGAGGAGCTGCCCGCGCCGCTGACGGTCTTCACCTCGCCGGGGTGCCGCTCTGCCGAGTCCGGAGCTGTGTCCGGCTTTGCCAGCAGGGCGGCAGCCTGGATATGGGCCACTTTCGGAGTGGTGGATCACGCCGGCGGCCTCGACTGCCCGCGGTCCGCCCGGCTGACGGAGCGGGCGGGCGATCGTACGATCAGCGCGTTCTTGACCAGCAACAGGTCATTCATCGGCAGGTGCAGGCAAGCTGAGGACGCCGGACCGCTCCCTCGCCGACGGCCCGCAGCAGCAACTCGAAGTTGGCGCCCCCGTTGCCCGCCATGGCAGCGGTGAGTTGGTGCAGCCGTACCCCAGCGACGGACGGCGCTGGACGACAGCGCGGGCCACACCAGACCATCGCGTCGGATAGCGACACTGCGTGCCGCACGGGACTTGTCATGGCCATAGGTCGGTGTTTCCGCCGGCCCCGGGCACAGCTGCCGTACGGCTACGCCGGCATCGACTGCGGTGCCGCTGCCAGCTCGTCCCGGGGCGCCAGACGGCGGTCACCGGGCTGACACTGGGCAAACTTGCGGCCGCCGCGTCGGACGAAACGAGTGCCGGAGTCGGTGCCCTGTGACCGACAAGCAGGCCACCGGTACCGTTGCGCCGTCACCGATAGCCGGCCACGCCGCCTCGGTGCCGCCACCCGGGACCGCGCTCCCCACTGACCAGCCCACGGTTGACACTGCTCCCGACCGAACTCGCCGCCGTCCAGGGCGACGTCGAGCTAGCGGAGTCGATGCGCCGCTACCGACAAGCAGGCCGCCGGTACCGTTACGACATCACCGATAGCGGTCCGCTTCACCGGGTGGGCCATCGCCGCCGCGGCGGCCGACGAACCCCAAAGGGGGACGCAGCCGTGAGGTCCTTGTCGCAGCCGCGCCGCACTTTCAAACGGAGTTTCGACGAACCTCCTCCGGCGTTGGCCGCGCTCGGGAAGCTCGCCCTCGACCGCCGCTTGCAGCTCGAGCTCACGCAGACTGCGCTTGCTGCCCGGGCCGGAGTGGGTGTGTCGTCGGTGTACGCCATCGAAGCGGGCCGCGATTCGATGACCCTCACAGTCGCCATCCGCATCCTCGAAGCGCTCGATCTGGCCGTGACCGTTGGCCCGGCCCGTCGCAACGCTCGGCCCGACGCCGTGCGGCTGAACGCGTCGCGCCCGCCTAGCCGCGCCTAGCCGGCGTGCAACCCCAGGAGGCGCAGCGCGCTCACATACAGCCGGACTGGTAAGCCGGCCCGAGGCACGATGGTTGGCGGGCGGGACCTTGCGGTCCCGCCCTCCGAGCAGTGAGGAGGAGCAATGAGCAGCTCGTCCTACTACCTGGGACCTCGTCGACCCCGGCTGCAACTTTCTACGTGGGCCGATGTCACCATCGCGGCTTCCGCAGGCGTTCTGGACGAGAACCAGTGGGTTGAGCTCAAACAGGCCGTGCCCCCCTCGAGCAGGGCCGCCAACCTCGAGCTCGCAAAGGACCTCGCATCCCTCAGCGTGGATGGCGGCCTGCTCATCATCGGCATCGAGGACGCAGCCGGAAGCGCAGGACAGGTCGTTGGCACGGCGCTCGACGGTCTGCAGTCGCGAATCGCTCAGGTCGCCGCGGGGCGTATCGCCCCGCCGCTGCCCGTCACCATTGACGTCATCCAGAAGCCAGATGACCCGCCACTTGGTGTCGTAGTCGTTACCGCTCCGGCCAGCGAGGGCGCACCACACATGGTCGACAGCCAGTACTGGGGCCGCAGCGCGCACGGCAAACGGGTGCTGTCCGATGATGAGGTTCGCCGGGTTCTACTCGACCGACAGGCAAGGACGGCCGGTTTTGCCGAACGGGTGCGTGCGTTGCCCGGGCGCTTGGACCCCCCGCAACTGGGCGACCGCGGACGGCTGTACATCCTCCTCGAGCCCGGGGCGGCTTCGAAAGAGCCGCTCGCGGATCTCCTGGCTGGAAAGCAACTTCTGCAGCTCGCCGCGTCAGGCCTTCGGTTTGACCCTCAGTGGGGGCCGTCCTTCCGATCGCTGACCTACGTCGTGCCGCACCCTGACGGGATCGCCGCGGCATCGGTGTCGACTGATGCCGCGGAGGGAGCGGGGCACGAGTACTTTTTCGGCCTGCTTGGTGACGACGGCTCGCTCTACGTTTCGGCGCCTGGTGTCCGGCCGTACGGACACAAGGCAGACGCGCCCGAAGTGCTTTCGCCGGGACAGCTACTGGAAACCGTCCACGCTGCTGTTGCACTCGCCGCGCATATCGCCGACGAGTACGTCGGCTATCAGGGTCCCTGGAGGATCGGGGTGCTGGTAACGAAGTTGCGCGGAATCGTCGCGAGCCAGGCGCACAGCGCGTATGGATTCCAGCGCTTCCTGCCGTTTCCATCCGAGGAATACTTCGCCGTAGCGCACGCCACCACCCGGGAGATGGCCGACGGCACGCCAGCCGTTGTCGAGCGAGTCGCGAAGAACCTCCTCCGCGGCCTGGGCGTCGACGGCAGGTTCTTCCCGTATCGCGAGCCAGCGGATCTCATCCAGCGCGGCGGCTAACGGGCGCACGAGTACCGGCGTCCAGCCGTCGCGTCAGGCGTGCCCTCGCCGAACGATCCTCACAAATGGCCAACGCCCTCTTCGGGTGAACGCCGGCGTCTGCTCAAAACGGCGGTTCGTCATCCCATGGCACGGACGGGGAAGTCCGTGGGTCGATGCCCGACTGCGCCGTTGTGGGCCTCGGCACGACCGTCATCTCCTCGAAGTTGAGCGCCCGCTCGGCAGCCGAGAGCAGCGTGTCATAGGTGATGACCTCCACCCGGTTCAGGTGCGCGTTGTACGTGCGGATGGTCTGTTCGACTTGACGTGCGTTATAGGCGGTCACGTGGTTCGGGTGTCCGATCACCACCGTGGCGAACACACGGACGAGGTCGTATGACGTACCAAACGCGTCCTCGTGGGCGACGCGCAGGGTGGCACCCATCTCATCCAACCCGCGCAGGTAGTTCACCGCCTGGGAAACGGCCGCGTGCACCTCGTCGCCGACGATCGGATGGTTGCGGTGCCGCCGGACCAGGGCGGGGATGTGCGGGCCCTTCAGCTCAACTACATGCAAGGTCCCATCGGCCCCGAGCAGGGGGATGTCGTGTTGGTCCAGCGGCACCAGGTTTCGTCGGTCGGCGACTCCGACGTATCGGCCGCCGAAAAGCCAGTAGGCATTGCCCATCACGCGTTGCATTTCCGTCTCGGTCGTGGCCGGGTCCTGAGCCAGCGTCTGCAACCGCTGGACGAGTTTGCGTCGTTGAGCGATGACGACGCTTTCCGCGGCACGCAACCCGGGGCCGGTGGAGGCGAGTTCCGCGACGAGGGCCGCGACGTCAGTCCTGGCGGTCAGCGCTTTCGCGAGCTGCTCCAAGCCGACATCGGATGCGAGGTCGAGCAGAGCCGCTGCCGGGCTCTGGGTATCGACGACGCGGTACCGGCCAGAGCCGCTGACGTCGGTGCCCAGGAATGCCAGCAGACGCACCACCTCCTCGTTCTCGCAGGACCAGGAGCGCGTCGGGTTGTTGAAGTCGTAGCCCGGACTGTCCGCGAGGCGAGGGAAGGTGCGGACGGTCAGTTGCCGCTTGCTGACCTCGCCGGTGGCCCTGTCGCCGAAGTCAGCGACGGTCACGGTCTTCACGACGTTCGGTCCGGGCTTGATAACAGCGCCGATGAAGCCGAGCTGTCCGGGACCCGCCGGTTGTCGGTTCATCCAGACACGGAAGTCGTCGTTAACGTCTCCCACGGGCGCTCCAGGTGTCCGGCTCGACGATTCGCCGTCGGTCTCACTGATTGTTGCTCGAAATGCCCAGGCAGCGGGCCCGCCACTGTCAGGACGAAGCGACTAGCTGCAAGTCGCACAGATCCAGGCGCGGTGCGCCGCTCAGGACAGGTAGCCGCGCTGGCCGAAACGTCCGTCGGGAGCGGAGCCTTGAGATCCCACAACCATCACCTCCACGGCTTGGAGAGCACCAGCCCGTACTGGACGGTGGGAAGCAACCTAAGCGTGCTCGAACCGGTAAGTCGCACCGCATCGCGGCTTGCATGACCAGCGTTCACCAGCCTCACCAGCCTCACCTGCTCCCAGCTAAGACGCTGCACCGACGTCGACCGTGCCTGCTGCCGGAAACGTCGAAGTCGGTGACGCGAGCGGTCCGACCGCATGGTCCGCGATGAAGATCGCCCGAAGTATCCACCCGCAGTCACGGCGATCGCCGTCCGCAGCAGCGCGGCCGGAAGAGATTGCCGGCCAGTCCTTGCGGCAAGTACCTCGGCCCCCACAGGTAGCTGCGTGCCCCGCAGCTGCGGCGGTTCCGCGTCACAGTCCGCATCCCGCGGGCTGGACGCCAAGACCTTGGAGAAGGTCATGAGGAATCCAATCGAGATGATGCACGTCTCGCAGCCGGGTATTCCCCGGCCGCGTACAGCCCCCACCGAGCAGGTCGAAAGTCTGCTGAACCGCCGCGCCGAAATGGGCGCTGACCTCATGTGCCGGCTCTGCCACGGCATGCCGGCGTCGATGGGCGGCGTGCTCGCCGTCGAGACGACCCTCGTCACGAGGTGGCCCCGGCGGTTCGCGCATGCCTCCGACGGTTGGAGCATCGAGGACGCCGGTTTCATCCACGACCCGGCGTTCAACCCGCATCCGGGTTGTCGTTACTGCCATCCCGTCAAGGTCGGCTTGTACATCGCCGACGGCTTCGGACATGGGCTGGCGGCATGACCGCTGACAACCGGCTTCGCGGTCCCGTGATCTCCACCCGGATCGATGTCCTCGACGCGGGCGGGTTCTGCTCCGGCAGCCTTCGGGCGGGCAGCTTCTGCCCGGTCTGCGGCTGCCGGCTCGGGCAACACCTTGCTGTGCTGCCCGGCGATACCACGCTGGCGACCTTGCTGGATCGCACCGGCATGCTCGAGTGCGAGGTCTGCGACCGCGCCTGCGGTCCCTGGAGTATCGAGATTCCAGGCTGGTAACAACATCCATTGGAGGGCGGGACCGCAAAGGTCCCGCCCTCCAACCATGTAGGGATTTCGGGCTTCGGTAACACCCCCATGCATCGGCCAGCGCCACCGACTTCTGGCGGTCCGACGCGGTAAGAGTCATCGCCGAGGGTGACCCCGAGCGGCTGTACTCGCTGCGCAACGACACGGGAAGCTGGATTCCCAGTTCTGACGCTCGCGGCTGGTCGACCTAGCCTCTCGTGGCTGCACAACGCGACCGCCGCTCACGCCGACACGACTGCTCATCCCGGGCTGGCGCCCGGCTCGCGGTGTGGCCGGCGACACGACTCCTGCAGCGTCAACGACACCCCGCAGTCGTTGGAAGCCCACCGCGACCGTTAGCCCGTTTGGGTCAGCCCGGCGCTAGGCCATTCACGCAGCAATCTCACCCCGCGGGGTGAGAACGAGTCACCCCATCACCGCGCAAAGATAGGGCGACGACCTGAACTGTCGCGGCAGCGCGCGCTCCGACGCAGTAGGTGACTCGGGAAAACCCGGATCTCCCACCAAGCGCAACGGAGTTTCGAAATGCCATCGCCTCGCACCACCCTCGACAACCACGTTTCCGTCGTCCCGCACCCCTACGCCGGCGACATGATCCCGGTCGGCAGTCGGGCGCAGAGCCCCGCCTCCGACCGTGTCCGGCGGATGTTCGTCAACCCTGCCGCCGACGGCAAGATCATCTGCGGACTTAGGGGCGTTACCTTGCACATCTCGACGCCGGACAGCAGGGTCACGCTTTCCACCTGGACCGCTGACGGTGCCAAGCAGCGGGCGGCGGCCCAGGATCAGGTCGATGCCGCGGATGTGTTGGCGGGCGGCGGGGCCTATGCGCTGTCCTACGACCGGGTGTTCACCGGCACGGCCGGGGGACCGATCCTCGCGGATACGGTGATGGGCGGGCTGACAGCGGGTTCACGCGGTGGCGGAACGCGTTTCGACACCCTCTTTTGCAGCCGCAACGACTCGGAGAGCTTTAACAGCCGCTTCAAACGGTCACTGCCGCGTTTCGGCCGGGTGTGACCCTGCCCCGTGCCAGAAGCGGGTGTATTTCCTGTCCTTCCGATCTTGAGAAATCCACACACCTGGGCGGCCAGAAGTTGCTGACCCCGCCCCGCTCGCCAAAGCGCCCGGACCGACAACTAGGACCCGAGGCGTAGACCCGGGCGGCGACCCATCGGTCGCCTTCGCCTTCGCGTTCTGCATCCGGACCGGTTGTGCGAAGAAGATCGAGCACAACTGTTCGCTGAAAAGTAGGAGGGCCGCCAACTAGGTGGCCTTTCTGCTTGTTCCGTCGTCGCAGGATCACTGCGACCGGATGACCCAGTTCCGGGCCAGCGGGGCACGTCGGGCCTCTGGCTGCGGACCGAGATCGGCCAGGCGCTTCTGCCGGCGTCCTTTCGAGCGCCGGGCTGCCGGGCTGTCGGACCCTTGGTGGCGTCAGCGAGCTGAAATCACGATCCTCGGTGCCACGTCTCAGGTGGCCTACTGTGATCCCGTGTCCGCCCCCGACCCCGACGGCGCCGCCAGCATCGGCAATCGCCTGGAGGACCTGGCGCCGGGAGTGATTGTCAGCGGTCTGCTGCCAGAAGCCGTCACAACGGTCTCCGTCGATTGGCATGGCCCGGACGCCGTCACCCTCGTTTACCGCGACGGCAGCGGCGACGTCGGCCAGCAGCTTCTGTTTCGAGGCGACGAGCAGAACATGCTCATCGGTGGCGCCACCACCAGGCGCTTCTCTTTCGACGCCGACGGGGAGCTCTTTCGGCTCGCTAGCGAGGCGCGGCGCATCCGACTGGCACACCTGTTCGACCCGATGCTTGCGCTTGACGCCAGCGACCTTCAGCCCCTTCCGCACCAGATCACCGCGGTCTACAAGGAGATGCTGCCCCGGCACCCGCTGAGGTTCTTGCTTGCCGACGACCCCGGCGCCGGCAAGACGATCATGGCCGGCCTATACATCAAAGAGCTGATGCTGCGCGGGGACTTGCAGCGATGCCTGATCGTGGCACCGGGCAGCCTGGTCGAGCAGTGGCAGGACGAGCTGTCCGACAAGTTCGGCCTCGCCTTCACGATCCTCACGCGGGAAATGACGGCGGCCAGCCAGGGCGGAGACCCCTTCCCCGAGCATCCGTTGCTCATCGCCCGGCTCGATGGCTTGTCTCGAAATGAGACGCTGCAGGCTTCTCTTGCGGACAGCGAGTGGGACCTTGTGGTCGTCGATGAGGCGCATCGAATGAGTGCGCACTTCTTCGGCGGCGAACTGCAGGAGACCAAGCGCTACAAGCTGGGACGGCTACTCGGACGGGTTACTCGCCACCTGCTGCTTATGACTGCCACACCACATGCCGGCAAAGACGAGGACTTTCAGCTTTTTCTCGCACTGCTCGATCCCGATCGCTTCGAGGGAAAGCCCCGCGGCGGTGGCAAGGTCGACGCCTCAGACCTCATGCGCCGGATGGTCAAGGAGAAACTCCTGACCTTCGAGGGACGTCCGTTGTTCCCGGAGCGTCGGGCATACACCGTCCCCTACCAGCTTTCGCCGGACGAGTCCGAACTGTATGAGCAGGTCACCCACTACGTCGCGGAGGAGATGAACCGCGCGGAGCGCCTTGGTGGAGGTCGGGGCAACACGGTCGGGTTCGCCCTCACCGTCCTGCAGCGCCGGCTTGCCAGTTCGCCAGAAGCGATCTATCAGAGCCTGGTACGCCGCGGAGGCCGGCTTCGCCGCCGACTCGAGGAGGAACAGGGACGTGCCCGGGGCGAGTTCCCGTCGTCCACCATCCCCATTGCCTTGGGCGACGAGGACGACCTTGACGACCTGGCCGCAGACGAGCGGGAGGAACTCGAAGAAGAACTTGCGGACTCCGCGTCAGCGGCCCGTACAGCCGCCGAGCTGGCGCATGAAATCACCGAGGTCGACCGGCTCGAGCGCCTCGCCAAGGGCGTCCGTGACCGCGGCCTCGACGTGAAATGGCAGCAGCTGTCCTCCCTGCTGGCTGACGACGACACAATCCGGGACGAAGCTGGGCTACCACGCAAGCTCATCATCTTCACCGAGCACCGCGACACCTTGACCTACCTGGTGGACAGGCTCGGCACCCTCATCGGGCGCCCGGAGGCCATCGTCGCGATCCACGGCGGCGTTGACCGCCGAACCCGGCGGCATCTGCAGGAGCTGTTCACCCAGGACCCGGACTGCCGCATCCTCGTCGCAACGGACGCAGCGGGCGAAGGCATTAATCTTCAGCGCGCCCACCTGCTGATTAACTACGATTTGCCCTGGAATCCGAACAAAATCGAACAAAGGTTCGGACGCGTACACAGGATAGGACAAACCGAGACCTGCCACATGTGGAATCTCGTCGCCGACGAAACCCGTGAAGGTCAGGTCTACTTGCGGCTTCTCGACAAGATCGAAGAGCAGCGGCAGGCGTACGGAGGGCAGATCTTCGACGTCCTCGGCCGCCTCTTCGAGAGCACCCCGCTTCGGGCGCTGCTCGTCGAGGCCATCAAGGACGGAGACCGTCCGGAAGTCCGAGAGCGGCTTACCAAGATCATCGACGCATCAGTGACGGATGGACTTGCCGACCTCATCGAACAGGAGGCGCTCGACGCCACCGTGCTGGCGGCCGCAGACGTGCAACGACTACGGCTGGAGATGGAAGAACGCGCGGCCCGGCGTCTACAGCCCCATTATCTGCGGTCGTTTTTCCTCGAGGCCTTCGGGCAGCTTGGCGGTCGCGTCGCCTCCAGGGAGGCCGGCCGGTACGAGGTGCCGCATGTCCCGGCGTCGCTTCGGCAGGCTGATACCGGGTCAGCCCGGCCGACCCCACTTCAGCGGTACACACGCGTCACGTTCGAACGGCCGTTGGTCCACCTACCGGGCCGTCCCGAGGCTGACCTGATAGCCCCCGGCCACCCCCTGCTGGATGTCACCGTCGACGCTGTGCTCTCCCGGTACGGCTCGCTGCTCGAACGCGGCACGGTCCTCGTGGACGAGGGCGACCCGCGAACCGAACCGCGGCTGTTGCTCTACCTGGAGTCAGCCATTCGGGATGGGCGAGGACAGACTGCTTCCCGGCGGTTCGAGTTCGTCGAACTCGCCGAAGGCGGGGCCGCTCATGACGCAGGTCACGCGCCGTATCTCGACTACCGGCCCGCATCAATCGGCGAGCGAGAGGCACTTTCGGACCTTCTGGCGTCGGCATGGCTCGCCGACGGAGTCGAAGACCGCGCAAAGAGCTGGGCGATAGCGCATCTTGTCCCACAGCACCTTGGTGAGGTGCGCGCGCGGACGCTGTCACGTCTGGATCGGACCAGGGCTGCTGTCCGGCGGCGGCTGTTGACCGAGATCGACTACTGGGACGGCCGGGCGAACGAACTCGCCGAGCAGGAAGCAGCTGGCCGACAGCCGCGGATCAACCCGGCACGGGCGCGTCAGCGCGCTGAGGACCTCCATGCCCGGCTTGTTCGCCGGGAGGCCGAGCTTGACCGCGAACGGACCCTGCAGCCTCTGCCGCCCGTCGTCGTCGGCGCGGCACTTATCGTGCCGGTGGGTCTGCTTGCCCATCTCGCCGGGCAGCGCGAGTCGCATGTTCCGCGGGACACTGCGGAAGTAGACCAACGTGCGGTTGCCGCCGTCCTCACCGCCGAGCGAGCCTTGGGACGCAGCCCCGAGGAAATGCCCCACAACAACCCCGGCTACGACATCCGCTCCCGTACGCCCGATGGTCACTGGCTGTTCATCGAGGTCAAGGGGCGGATCGCGGGCAGCCGCGAGATCACAGTGACGCGAACGGAGATGCTGACCGGCCGCAACTCGCCCGACCATCAGATCCTGGCCATCGTCAGGGTGTCGCCGGACGGGCCGCGGGGCGACGTGATCCGCTATGTGCGGCGAGCATTCGTCGACTACGAGCCAGCATTCGCTGAGACAAGGCGCACGTTCAACGAGGGCGCCTTGTGGGACCAAGGGGAGGGGCCGTCATGACTGGCTGTCGCGGGGTAGCTCCAGAGCCACGGCGGATTTCGCCGGCGAGGCGCGGGTGACGCGCAAGCTGATCGAGGTCGCCCTACCGCTGGAGGCCATCAGCGCCGCCTGCCGCCGTGACAAGGACCGCAAGGTTGGCACGATCCGCAATGCTCACAAGTGGTTCGCCCCGATGCCCACCCCGGCGTGGCGCGTGCTGCTCGCGGCCACGCTGATCGACGACCCCGAGGACGACGAGGAGCGGGCGAAGCTCGTCGCCGCCCTCGAAAGCCTTGTCCCGCGACTGGCGTGGCGCCAGACGAAGCGACCTTGAAGTCGGTACGTCGCCTTCTCGACCGGGCGACCGGCGGCCGACCACCGACGGTGTACGACCCTTTCTGCGGCGGGGGGTCCACGCTCGTAGAAGCGCAGCGGCTCGGTTTGCCCGCGGCGGGCAGCGATCTGAATCCCGTCCCTGTGCTCATCACGCGGACGCTGACATCGCTCGTGCCCGCCGTGGCCGGCCGCCCGCCGCTGCACCCGGATCCGAATCGGATGCCGAGCGGGGCTTGGCTCGATGGCTTGGCTGCCGACGTTCGCCACTACGGCGAGCGGGTTCGGAATGTGGTCTGGCGGTCGGTGGCGGAGTTCTATCCCCAGGGTCCGAACGGGGAGAAGATCATTGCTTGGCTCTGGACCAGGACAGTGACCTGCCCGAATCCAGCCTGCCGTGCGACGGCGCCTCTGGCCAGCAGTTTCTGGCTCAGCAAACGTAAGGGCGCCCCGACCTGGATTGAACCCGTCCCGGACGGCGGGCGCGTCCAGTTCGAAGTACGGACAGGGCGCGGAGCGCCGCAGCCGAGTCCAAAGCTCGGGCGCGGTGCCACCTTTCGCTGCGTCACGTGCGGTGGGCTGGTGCCCGAGGCGTATGTCAAGGCTGAGGGCATGGACGGGCGGCTTGGCACGCAGCTCATGGCCATCGCGGGCGAACTGGGTGGCCGGCGGGTCTATCTCGCGCCGAGGGAAGACCAGGAGAAGTGCGCCGACATGCCGCGGCCGGAAGACATCTCCGAAGTTGAACTCCCCGACTACGCCCGCTGGTTCTCGTCCCCGGCATTCGGGCTGAAGACGCAAGCTGACCTGTACACGAACCGTCAACTGACCGTTTTGGGCGCGTTCGCCGACGCGGTCGCCGACGTAGCCTCCTGGGTGCGCGCCGACGGCGGGGACGACGATTACGGCACGGCGATTGCCTCGGTCCTCGGCCTGGCGCTTGGCAAGCTCTCGCAGTGGCACTCCACCCAGGTGACGTGGCGGTTGCGCACTGTGGAAAGCAAAGCTGAGCGGGGGTTCAGTCGACAGGCACTGCCCATGACCTGGGACTTCGCGGAGACAAATCCCTTCGAGGGTGCCGTAGGCGCCTGGCATAGCCAAATCGCCTCGGTTCTGTCGGCTTTGGAATCCCTGCCGCCGGCGACGCGTTCAAGCAGGGTTTTGCAGGCCGATGCGCGGTCCGCAGCCCACATCGTCGAATCCCCTGTTCTGATCGCGACGGATCCTCCTTACTTCGGACAGATCGGTTACGCCGATCTGTCCGACTACTTCTACGGCTGGTTGCGTCGCGCGCTGCGCCGAGTCCACCCGGACCTATTCCGCACCATCGCCACGCCGAAAGAGTCCGAGCTCATCGCGGCGCCATACCGACACTCAGACGGCAAGCCGGCCGCGACCCGCTATTTCGTCGAGGGCTTCACGGAAGTTTTCTCCGGGCTAGCACGTCTGTCTGATCCTGAGCTGCCAATGCTAGTTGTCTACGCGCACCGGCAAGAAGACAGCGGCGATGACGGGCTGACATCTACGGCCTGGGAATCCATGCTCGGTGCCATCCTCGATGCCGGCCTGGGCATAGTTGGTACATGGCCAGTCTGGGCCGCCAGTTCCACGAAGCAGATCAGCCTGGGAACAAATGCTCTCGCTTCGTACATCGTGCTTGTCTGCCGCCCTAGGCCTGCACATGCCGGCCTCACGGACACTGCCGGTTTCCTCGCGGCACTACGCGAAGAGTTGCCGCCAGCGCTCCGCCGTTTGCAGGCGGTCAACATCCCGGCAGTGGACCTCGGCCAGGCTGCGATCGGTCCAGGAATGGCCGTCTTCTCCCGCCACTCCCGAGTGCTGAAGTCTGATGGCACGGCTATGACCGTTCGGGAGGCCCTGGCGCGGATCAACGACGTTCTCGACACTGTCCTGGCGCAGCAGGAAGGCGAGTTCGACAACGAGACCCGGTGGGCGATCCGCTGGTTCACTCAGCATGGTTTCGACGAGGGTGCGTACCCAACGGCTGAGGTTCTGATGACTCAGACCAACACATCCACCGAGGGGCTGCGTCGGGCTCATATCGCCGTACTCGGTGGTGGCAAGGTGAATCTGCTTGATCGTGACCTGCTGACCCGCGACTGGGACCCGGTCTCTGAGCGCAGGCTCACGGTCTGGGTAGTGACGCAGCAGCTCGTACGGCGGCTGGCGGACGGCGGCGAGCAGGCAGCGGCCGACCTGCTGCGACAGGTTGGCGGAATCGGAGACGTCGCCAAGGAGCTCGCATACCTGCTGTACAGCATCTGCGAGCGGCACCGCTGGGCGACCGAGGCGCAGCCTTACAACGCGCTCATCACATCGTGGCCGGAGATCAGCCGGCTGGCCGGCGCGGCCCTGCGCCCGGCCGACGCCGTCCAGAGCACGCTCGACTGATCGGGGGACTTCGCAGTGGCAACGTCCAATCGCGCCCGGGTGGGGAACGGCCTCGAACTGCTTGCCGCCGGACTGCGACCTTTCATCGAACGGGAAATGAGCGCCGGCAGCGCCTCTGGCGCTGACTGGTTCGCCAGCTATCGGGCGAGCGTGGGCGGCGGCGGCCGAACGATCTCGCTCGACGACGCCCAGACACTGCTGAACATCGTGAAGCAGTTCTGGGAGACGGTGTTCCGCAAGACCCTCGGCCGCGGGGACCGCAACCTGGTCTTCGAACTCGCCGACACACGTAACGCCTGGGCCCACAACGAACCCTTCACCGTCGATGCGACGTACCGGGCGCTGGACTCGATCGGGATGCTGCTGTCCTCGGTCTCTGCCGCCGACCAGGTCACCGAGGTCCTGCGAGTCAAAGACGAGCTCATGCAGGCCCGCTATGCCGAGCAACAACGCAAAACCGCTGAGTCGTCGACCACCTCCATCACCACCGCGCCCAGCGCCGGCCTGCCGCCGTGGCGTGAGGTCGTCACCCCCCATGAGGATGTGGCTGCCGGGACCTTCCAGCAGGCCGAGTTCGCCGCCGATCTGGGACAGGTCATGCGCGGGCAAGGCGCGGCGGAATACTCCGACCCGGTCGAGTTCTTCTCGCGCACCTACCTCACCAAGGGCCTGAAGGAGCTGCTGACATCGGCAGTCGAGCGCCTGAGCGGCGCGGGCGGAGTACCCATCGTCGACCTGCAGACGAACTTCGGTGGAGGCAAGACGCATTCACTGTTGGCGCTCTGGCACCTGTTCGGTGGAACGCCGTTCGCGCAGCTACCCGAGGAACTGCGCACCTTTCTCACGGAGGAAGGCATCCAGAAGCTGCCCAGTGTCCGGCGAGCTGGTTTGGTGGGGACTGCGCTGCAGGCCGGGTCGGCGACCGACCGCGGCGACGGCGTCGTCACGAACACGCTGTGGGGCGAGCTCGCCTGGCAGCTTGGCGGCGCCGACGCGTACGCCTGGGTGGCCGACGCAGACCGCACCCGCACTAGCCCCGCCGACGCACTACGGGAACTGTTCGAGGTGTACTCACCCTGCCTGATTCTGATCGACGAATGGGTGGCCTACGCCCGTCAGCTGTACAGCCGTGACGACCTCCCCGGCGGCTCGTTCGACGTTCACTTTTCCTTCGCGCAGGCGCTGACCGAGGCCGCGCGTGCGGTTCCCGGGGTGCTGCTCGTCATCAGCCTTCCGGCGTCCACCGAACGCGACGGCGGCGAGGACGACTCGGGTTCGGCCTTGGAGGTGGGCGGCGTCGGGGGCCGGGAGGCGCTGCGCAGGCTGCGCACTGTGCTGGGGCGGATGGAGTCGCCTTGGCAGCCGGCGCAGGCTGAGGAGTCCTTCAAGATCGTGCGCCGCAGGCTCTTTCAGCCGCTGCCGCCCGAGAAGGAAGGGCTACCCCAGGAGGTTGGCCGGGCTTTCGGCCGGTTCTATCGCACGATCGCCTCGGACGTTCCGCCTGAGTGCCGGGAGCCGGCGTACGAGCGCAGCATCGCAGACGCCTATCCCATCCATCCGGAACTCTTCGACCGGCTCTACAGCGACTGGTCGACGCTCGAACGTTTCCAGCGCACCCGCGGTGTGCTGCGGATGATGGCCACCGTCGTCCATGCCCTATGGGTGCGCAACGACCAGGCGCCGGTCATCTTGCCGGCGAGCTTGCCGTTGGACGACTCACGGGTGCGCAGCGAACTCACCCGCTACCTAGAAGACAACTGGGCGCCGATCCTCGACACCGACATCGACGGACCAGCGTCACTCCCCGTGCTACTGGATACCCAGGTCACGAACCTGGGCCGCTACCTCGCTGCCCGGCGGGTCGCCCGAACAGTTTTCCTAGGCTCGGCCCCACGGGCGAACAGTCCGCAGCACCGCGGTATCGACGCCGCCGCTGTCCGGCTCGGCTGTGTGCTGCCTGGTGAGTCGGTGGCGACCTTCGGTGACGCGCTGAACAGGCTTTCGGGACGCGCCACCTACCTGTATTCGCAGGCTGGACGCTACTGGTATGGCACTCAACCGGGCGTGACCCGGGTTGCGGCTGATCGTGCCGAGCGCTATCGCACCAGCCAGCGGGACGAAATCCTCGCCCACATCGAACGGCAGCTGCGCTCGGACCGGACCGCGAGCGCCTTCGCGGCGGTTCACGTCGCCCCGCGGACGAGCGCCGACGTTCATGACACGCAGGAGGCACGCCTGGTCGTGCTCTCACCGTCGGCGCCGCATATCGGAAAGTCGGAAGATTCGGCGGCTCGGGCTGCCGCCGTCGAGGTGCTGGACCGCCGCGGCAACATGGCCCGTGAGCACCGCAACATGCTCGTCTTCCTCGCCGCCGACCATCGCCGGCTGGAGGAGCTGGAGGCGGCCGCCGCGGACTACCTCGCATGGCAGAGCGTGGTCGATGATGCCGGGGCTGACGGGCTGAATCTTGACCCCAATCAGCAGCGGCAGGCAACAACCAAGCGCGACGACGCGGAGCGGTCCGCCGGCGCGATGCTCGCCGAGACCTACAGCTGGCTTCTCGTTCCCGTGCAGCCGGATCCCACTGGGCCGGTGGGATGGGAGGAGCTGCGCGCCGACGGTAGTGGTGGGCTGGCCGAACGCGCTGGCAAGAAGCTTGTCACCGAGGGACAGCTCAACGCTCGCTACGCCGCGGCACTACTTCGACTGCAGCTGGACGGTGCGCTCGCGGCTATGTGGGACAGCGGCATCGTCACGGTGCGGGAACTGTGGTCGGCGTTCACTCGCTTCGTCTACCTGCCGCGGTTGGCGAACGAGCAGGTGTTGTTCGACGCTGTTGGGGAGGGTCCGGCCAGCACCGTGTGGCGCGAGGCGTTTGCCACCGCGGACGCGGTCGGCCCGGACGGCCGTTACCTGGGTCTGGTGGTCGGCGGCTACGCAACCATCGTGGGAACGACGCTCGTCGTTAGACCTGACCTTGCCTCCCGGCAACTCGAAAGTGAGGCGGAAGCCGAAGGCCGTACCGGCAACGGGGGAGATGACGAGGATGGCAAGGATGACGAGCCTCCGACGAAACGGCTCGAACGTGTCCTTCGTCGCTACGTCGGCAGCGCCCGCCTGGACCCGGTGCGCCTGCAACGAGATTTTGGCAATGTTGCCCGGGAGGTGATTGCGGAGCTCACCACCCTCAACGACGCTGAGATTCAGGTTGTCGTTGAGATACGCGCTGAGCGGACCGAAGGATTCCCGGCCGACACGGTTCGGACCATCGCCGAGAACGCCCGAGTGCTGGGCTTCGAGCATTCCGGATTCGAGGAGCAGTAGGGGGACTGCGGCGAACCCATTCGTCGGTCGGCTGCCGGCGACAACAAGGTCGAGTAGCGCCGGGCCGAATCCTGATCGCACGCCGCGGCCCCCCTCATTGATTTGAGTGTGATAGTTCGGGGGCTCGGCACAGGCGATATGTCCAGCCACGAGCCCGGCACCGACAGACCGGAGCGCGGCCGGTGCGCGGTGAGGGTGTCGAGGTCGGCGTGTCCGGCGACGAGCAGCGGGAGGACCGCGGCGGCAATCTTTGCTGCCGTCCGGCGTTCCACCGCGTGGTAGTCCGCTGGCTGAGGCACCCTTGAACTCGTCATGGCGACGATTTCCAGGCGCACCCTGCGCGTGCTCGGGGACGTTCTCACCGCTTGGTCGACGCTCGTTCCCATCGGGCATCTGTTCGAAGATCACGGCATCAGCCTTCCGCCCTCTGACGTGGCCGACGAGGCGATCCGCGGTGTCGACGGCCAGCGCAGGCAGCTGACCGCCCAATACGTCGCTTCGTTGGACCTCCGACGGCCAGAGCACATTCACAAGCTGCTCAGCCTCTTCGATGAGATCCTCACCGACCTTCTCCCGGCTGGTGACGAGTACGCCGACAACGCTCGGGTCCGGCTGCTAGGAACGCTTCTGAAAGATGGGTTCGATCAGGGTCCGGGAGGCAGGCTGCGGGCTGTCGCCGGTCGCCGGGTCGATCTGCCGCTCGACGAGATCGCCGATGTGGACGTGCTGCAGGAACACCTCGACCGCATTGACCGTGAAGTGGACACCGATCCCGCTGGCGCGCTGAGCGCGGTCAAGGCGCTCATCGAAAGCACAGTCAAGATCGTCCTGCGCGAGACCGGCGGCAGCTTCAACAACAAGGCGAAGTTCAACGTTGTCGTCGCCGAAGCACAGAAATCCCTCGGTCTCATGGCCGGCACGCTCGCTCCCGACAAGGCCGGGGACGAAAGCCTGAAGAAGATCCTCGACGGCTTGTACAAGGTGGCCATCGGCATCGACGAACTCCGCAACCGGTATGGCCGTGATCACGGGCGTGACACCCCGCTACGAGGACTGACGACAAGGCACGCCCGGCTTGCCGTCCACGCGGGAACCGCCTACTGCAGGTTCCTGCTCGACACGCTCACCGACCCTGACGCTCCCTGGCGGAAGTAGACGCCGGGAACCAACCGATCGTGCAGCGCTCCGTTGCACGATTCGACGGTGTTGCGCCGGCCCCAGATGGCACCCGCCTGCTCCCACACGGGGGCCGGCCGGAAAGGAGCTCCTAAGCTGGGCGGCTTGTATGTCTCATTGGGTTGGTTCTCCGGAGCTGCGTCTGGGCCGGGCTTTCCGGACCAGAACATGGCATCGGAAGGCGCGTCGATGACATGTGGCGGACCAGGGCCTCGAAAGCGCGCGCAAAGTACCTAAACCGTTCTCACTACCCGGGCGAACCGCGCGGACGCGGCGGCTGGCAAACGGGCCTGCCGTTCGCGCCCCACCCTCCCGGGGAGGTCCCCAGCAACGTCGGTATTGGCCGGGCGCTCTACCAGCCGGGATAGCGAGCGGACCATGCCGGATCCGAGGCCGCCACGTCTTCAGTTCCAGCGGGAAGCTCGCTGACGTCGCGGATCGCGTCCCGGGCGAGCTGGTCGCCGACCCAGGCGATCTCATGACGGGCGACCAACTGCTCTTGGAACGCGGCCGTCCCGTGCCGTGCGCCGTACAGCGCGCCGGCAACGATCGCCGGGCCGCGGCCGGCGCGGCGGGCTTCGGTGACCGCGGCGGCGAAGTCGCGGGCACCGGCAGCGGCCTGCCAGCCGTGCCAGAGCGCATGCGCAGCGGTGCCGGGAAGTTCGCTGCCGGCCTCCGAAGGTTGCTGAGCTTGGTCGGCGGGAAGACGACCGACTGCTTCGGCGGCGATGCGCACACCGGTGGCCGCTGCCTCGGCGGCAGACGGGGACCCGTGGGAAAAGCGGGCGAGCTCGACGGCGACCCTGGCGGCGTCGCCGAGTTCGTCTGCGAGGACTGCGAGCGGCAGGACCCGGGTGAGCGCGTGGTGGCCGGCGCTGTTGCCGTCGGCGATGGCGTCGTCGGCGGGAACGTGAGGGGAGGCGCGCAGGGCGGTGACGGTGGCAGGGGCGCTGCCACGGCGCACGGACAGTGGACGTACCTGGTGCAGCCAGCCGTCGGGCCAGCCCGCGGCTTGATTTCCACCGTTCCAGCGCTGGGCGAACTGCGACCCGAGTCCTTGGATATGTGCCCATCGACACCAGGCGTGCCAGATGGTCCCTTCCACGCTGCAGATCCCTCGGTGGATCGCCCTCTCGTGGGCGCGAATGAGGCCCTCGAGGGTGAAGCAGGCCAGCTGCGACAGGCAGCTGCCGTGCATCGGCCCGGGTATCTGACCGGGGTTGGTGTGCCACTCGTCGACGCTGTCGCCAAGCAGTAGCCCGAGCATGAGGCCCCGGGCACGCTCAGTGCGCCGGCGGGCCCGCTCACCGGGGTCGTCGATACGGATGTCGGTCAACGGTGCCTCCTCGCGAACGCGCACAACGGCATAGGGCGGGGCGGCACGGCACTGGCAGGCTTCCAGCATAGGTACATCAGCCCGCCGGGTCGGTGGGCGCAGGTGCATGTTTTGGCAGGTCCGGCGCCGCGGTCAAGATGTCGGATCGGCCGACGATCCAGTGCCACAGCCACCGCTCGGTGCCGGTATCCCATGACCGGCCGAGCTGCGTACGGAGCGCCGCTGGGGCAGGTCACTACAGCCGCTCCCCGTGTGCGGCGAGCTCCCGTAGGTCGGTGAAAGTTAGTCGGCAGGCTGGGTCGGCCCGGCCCCCGGTGACGGCCACTCCGTCCGCGGTGAGCAACGCGGCTTGGTCGTCGTTCTCGCCATCAGAACCGGCGGGTCTGAATCCGGCGGCGATGGTGCCGCTGTTCTGCAATACCCGGTGCGGCCACGGGCAGTCCGGACATGAACGCAGATGCTGGCCAAGTGCCATCGCGCCGGTCCCAGCCGCGGCGGCTACGTCCCCGTAGCAGGCCCACCTGCCGGCCGGGATCGCGGCGAGCAGACGATGCAGCCTGTCGACGGAGAAGCCCACATCGCCGCGATGCTGCTGCCGGGCACGCAGGTAGTCGATCATGAGCTGCTCACCGGTCGGCCGCCAGTGATCGAGCAATGCCTGCGGGGGCACGGACGGCCAGATGGGAGCCGGCCTCTTACCGGATATGCCGGCCAGCCGTTCCAGCAGGCTGTCGGCGACGTCGTCCTCGCCACGTTGCCGGAAGCTCTGCAGGTCGAACTCGACGCGCCGACCGTCCACGTACACACCGATCCCGGATGCATTGCGCCATGGGCGGTAGAGGACCTGCGCGGCGGTCGTGTCCCGGATGGCCCCGACGGTGCCGGCGACCTCATCCAGCCGGGACAGCAGCTCGCGGACCTTTGGCGGCGCGTCATGCAGGTCCGCTGCCTGCGGACGTCCAGGTGTCCCCGCCGGACCAGACCACGAGGGCACGAACGCCGTCCGCGGCACCAGGATCGCGCCGTCGCCGGTACGGAAATAGTCGACCTCAACTGCCAGCAGGGCGAGCTTCGGCACCTCCGCCAGATAGCGGATGACCCGTTCCGTGCGGACGTCCAGCTCGCGGGCGACATAGACGTACAAGAACGTGCCATCCCGCAGGCAGCCGGCGACCGCCTCCTCGAACCCAGCCACGTCGAATGCCGGTCCCGCGTTGCTTTCGTCCATCCCGGCGCCAACCTCGGCACCGGCAACCGGCCTTTCGCCGGCGGAGCCGGCAACCAGGTGGGGATCCTGAATGGCCGCCTCGGCGTTCAGTTCGGCGAGTCGGCCGGCAACATGGGCGGCGAGTGCCCCGCCAAGCCCGGGGCTCCGACAGCCACGGGCACGTTCGCACAGCTCCTCGTACGGCATGCGCCAGAGTGCGCTGCCGTAATCGAGCAGTTGGGCTATCACCTTGCGCACATCTGAGTTCTCCGGTCCGACCTTGAACTCAACGATGGCCAGCCTGCCAGTCCCGTCGACGGCCAGCAGGTCGATCGGCCCGGCGTCGGTGGGGAACTCGGCCGCGACCGCGACCAGCGGCCCCATGCCCAGGTCAGCGACCGGCAGCACTTCCGGGTGGCTGGTGACCGCGTCAGCCAGCACCTGCTCGGCCTCAAACGCGGACTCCGACGCGACCGTGGCCACCGCACCATCCAGCCGCAGCACCCGGCGTTGTCCCAACGGCACGTTTCGCCCCTTCGCCTGTCGGGCCAGCAAACCATCCGGCCCAGCCGTATTGTCCGCTACCAGCCGACGACATGCGTTTGGTGCGGCTGGCCGGTCTGCGCCTGACCGGCTCGGTTGGGTCGAGCCACACGAGGGTTACTACGGCAACCGACCCCTCGCCATGAGCGGATCGGCAGGGTCGAGCTGCCGCGCACCGAGGCTTGATTGCGTCGATAGGCTGGACGTGACGTCAGCCGGTGAGCGGCTTTCGCGTCGACGTCGGACTTACCTGCACCGTTGACTGGCAGGGAACGCGTGCCGCTGCCGTGACACGAGCGCGCAGTAGCGCGGCTTTCGCGTGCTCGATCGCTTCGGCGATCCTTTCACCCTCCTCATGACTGTCCCGTCGGCATTCGATGCCGATTTGTTTGTAGTGGTCATCTTTGTGCAGCCAGATCCAAGTGCCGCCTGAAGGCTTGCTAACGACAGGAACCTCATCGTCGATGGTGTCGAGGCCCAGTTCCCATATAGGCGGTCTGCCCTCGGCCAGTCGCTTCTGGGTGTGGGCGATCACCCGGCTGCCAGTCACAACCACGGTGCCGTCCGATGGGAAGTTGGGCTCACCGGCGAACGGGGCGCAGAAAAACAGTGCCTGTGCCCACTCGCCGGGCGCTAGCACCCAACGCAGGGCCCGCCTCGCCGCGAGCAGATCCTTCTCATCGATCTTGCCGCTAACAATCGCAGGCCGAACCGGCGCTGTGGGTACCTCACCTACAGGCAACCCGGTCCGGGACAGCTCGTTCACCAGCAACTCGAGATGACTGACGCAGTTCCGTACTCCAGGCTGGGCCTTGCCGCGCAGCGCGACTACTGCCAGCAGGCCGAACCGCCGGTAGAACTGGTCAGCGAAGCCAGCAAGCTCCGCCCTGACGTCAGAATCGAGAACCTGATACTGCTGCCAGTGGCTCTCGGCGGTCCGTAGCCGCGCCGGAGGGATGTCTTGCAGGGATGACGGTGCCAGGTTCCCAGGCGGCATCAAGAGATGCCACGCTCGCAGACGTTCGAGTCTGCCCAGCCCTTCCAGGGCCTGAAACCCTCCGACGATCGTGGCGATGACGTAGCCGCCGTGCTCGGCCACCCAGCGTTGCCTTGCCGACGTGTCCGGCAATGCGTTCCAGGCGCTGTCCCAATGACTCAGCTCGCGGAGGCACGTCGTCAGGCCGTGGTGCAACGGCTGTTCTGATTCCAAAGCGGGTTGCATGGTCTCGTCGAGCACCTGCCCGGCAGCAAGGGCCGCGTTGACGTACTTGCCGAGGGTGGCGTCGGCGGCCTCGATTTTCGAAAGGTTGTCGATGTGGGCCGTGGTGAGCATTTCCTGAACCATCGGGTACAGCCCCTGAACCAACCTGGTCAATCGGCCGAGCTGCACTTGGATGGAGAGCAGCACCAGCGCGGGTCCAAGGGCGGCGGCCAGTCCCGCCAACTGCGCGCCGAATGCCGGAAGCAACTCGACCGGTGCGACGATGCCACCGCCCTGGCCTACGAGGCTGCCCAGCCGGACCCCATCGCGGGTCATGAAGACGGCGCCATTGGCCAGTTGTCGCTGGGTTTCCGCTCCTAGCCGGTAGAGCCCCTGCACGCTGTAGGCCGCGCTTGTCAGTTGAGCGCCGACGTTGACGGCGGACAGCGTAGTTCCGACAAGTCCTTGCAGGTCGTGGGCGACCCCGGTGGGGAACGCGAAGTCGGTGGTGTCCAGCTCCTTGGTGCCAAGCGATGCGAGATCGCTGCCCTGCGGGGCGAGTGCCAGGAATAGGTCTGAATGCTCCAGTGGGACGAGTATCGGCCCCGACGCACCTCGCGTGGCTCCGAACTCGGTACCGTCCCCGCCGGGCGGCAAACGTCTTTGCACGCCGGCTTGCGGCCGCGTAGCGGCCGGCTGCGTCGGGGCGGTCTTCGGTCGCGAGGCTCCGCTTCGCCTCTTCTGTGATTTCGCCACAGTGTCCCCCTCACCGGACGGACCGGCACCGCACGGCTCCATGCTAGGTGGGGGGTCCGACATCTTCAGGAGACTGAAGATTCACCTCCGACGGGCTTTAGTCCGGCCCGGGCGTCCGCGGGCATTGGGGCTGCGCCGAGCTACTCGGCCGCCGCGTTGTCGCCGGACCAAGTACGAACCGGGTTATCCCGGTCGTTGAAGACGCCACGGGTGGTTGCAAGGAGAGAGACGCGGCTGGCGACATGGGGGCTTTGGCTGGCCAGCCGTCAAGGCCGGCAAGCAGGCGTAGCCCTCTGGGGTTGGTGGTGAGGATGTCGTAGTTGCGGCTGTCGACGTGTGCTGCGAGGGGGGGAAGCCTCTCGACGATGGGTTGCACGCCGCCGCAGGGGGACCGAGCGGCCAGGCGTTGCCGGTGGTTGCGGCCAGGCGCGGCCGACGTGGATGGCGAGAGTCGAGGACGTGGTCTTGCTCGGCCTCTTGCACGTAGCGGGCAAGAGCGTCGATCTCGATGCGCGTCGCAATGATGTCGGTGTGGTCGGCGCTCATCGTGCCCCGTCCTGGGGTAGTGGCTGTTCTTGCGATTTGAATATCGTTTACCCGCTGCGTGGGGTGGGGCACATTTTGAGCCAGCAGAACAGTGCCTTCGCCGACGAGGGCGACTGACGATCGGCGGGGGTGGTCGTGTGGCTGGGGTGGTTGTTGGACCCGCGTGGAGTACCGAGGCCGAGCCTTTGGTGGACGCCGGCCGGTTCCCGCTTGGGGTTGAGACGGCAACGTTGGGTAACGCAGCGCGTTTGGTGCCGCTGGTGAACTCGGGCACAGCCCATGCGCGGTACTACCTGCTGCATGCGGCGGTTGCTGCGGCTAGCCCGGCACCGGCCGGCGCCGCCGCAGCGCTCGACCAGGCTCGCTGGCGGGTACGGCGTGCTGAGGTCGTGCTCGCCGCGGCGAGCCTGCGGCACGCCCAAGACGCCGGCCATCGCATCGGCGCCTACGCCGGCGAGCCGCACGGGTACCTGCGGATTGGTCCCGAGCTGAAGTCCGGCTCGATCAACGTCCCGGCACTCGCCCAGTCCTACTCCAAGCAGACCGGCGGGTTTCTGGCCGTCTACCGTGGCGCCGAGATCGAGGCGGGGCTGCTCGCACGCGCAAGTGGAACGCTCCTGCCCGGAGCGATCGCGGCAAAGGGTCCGGGAATGGCCGCCGTGCTGAAGCTCGTGGACGCCAGTACTCAGGATGAGCTGAGCAGCCGTGACCTGGACTCGTTGCTGCCGGACGGCTGCCTTTGCCGGGTCCACGAGGGGGCCGAGCGCCAGCTGCTCGCGAGGCTGCTGTTCGGGTCGCCCGTTGGCGGTGACAATCACGCTCCAGCTCCCGCCGCGGTGGTTCGTGCGCGCCGTCGAACCGCGGCGACAGCCCGGCTGCTGTTGACGGCGATCGACGGAAAAGCCGCCGCTGAGAGCCCGGATCGGGCGATGGCGCAGCTGTGTTACGACGATCTCGCGGCGGTGCCGAAGGACCTGCAGGAATGGGCGCTTTATTGGCGCGGCGCGCTGCTACGCAACGCCAGCGTGACCGCTTGGCGCTGGTTGTGGTGGTGGCTCACGTCATGGCTGGAAGAACAACCACACACCCGGGAGCAGCTTGCCGACCTGCTCGCCGACGCGCTTCGGCGCGGCGCCGGCAGCGACGGAAACGTCGTGCAGTTGCTGCAAGCCTCCCAGCCGCCGACGACCGCTGCAGATCTCATCGTCGACGTCGAGGACCAGCTGCTGTACCCGAACGGCGAGGAAAGCGAGGAGCCGTGGAACTACCTGCAAGTCCTGGCGATCGGCGCGCGGCGAGCTGACGAGCTGACCGGCAGAGCCCGGGAGTCGTTTCTCGAGCTCGGCGAGCTCGGACCACGCTGGGTCCGCGACTGGTTGGCCGTCAGCAGCCATCTGACGGTCACCGACTTCGGACGCGATCTCGCCGGACGACTGTTACGCCACGCGCAGGAAGTCAGCCGGCGGCGAATCCGCTGGGAAGCCGGACGGTTGCGGATACCCACCCGGCTACGCGAGACCGGAGACCTGCTGGACCTCGCCGGGTCCGAAGGCAGCCAAGCGCCCGGTCTGCGCCTGTCCCGCCTACGGCAGATCCTCGAGGAACTCGGCTACCTCGCCGTCGAAGACGACACCATCGCCGTTGACCGCCGCATGCTCGGTGAACTGGCGTGAGCCGGGACTGGCGGACGCACCTCATCGCCGGCATGTCGCCTCCGACGCTGTTGCGGCTGCGGGCGGTACAGGCCGAGGAAGTCCTGATCCTCAGCTACACGGCGGACATGCGCTTCTTCGAACGCGTCGCCCTGCCCGAGGCACGCGCCGTCGGAGCCCGGGTCACCGTCGTCCACGACGATGACGCCGACCTGGTGCCGGCCAGCGAGGTCTTCGCCGCCGGGGTGCACTACACCGACGTGCCGGTCAGATGCCGCAGCGACGGCGAGTTCCACCCGAAGCTGGTCGTCGCAGTCGGTGCCGACAGCGCGCTCGTCGCCATCGGATCAGGCAACGCCACCGCCAGCGGCTGGCACCACAACGGTGAACTTTGGGTCACGCTGGCCGCGGACTCCCACGAGTGGCCCACTACCTTCCACCAACTCGCCGACTGGCTCACCGACCTGCCGGGCCTGCTGCACATCGACGCGTTCGGAGCCGAACGCATCGCCTCCACCGCCGCAGCCCTTTCCCGTCACCCAGCAGCCATTGACGGCCCGCAACTGGTGCACAACCTGCGCGCGCCGATCATCGACCAACTGCCGTTGGCCGGCCACGTCGACCAGTTGTCGATCGCGAGCCCATTCCTTGACTCTCAGGCCAGTGCGCTGCGCCGGGTATCCGCTCACTTCGGCGCCGAACGAGTGACACTGATGCTGACGGACAACGCGCAGGCCGACGCCCAAGCGGTGGCCGACTGGGCCGAGGAAACTGGCGCGAACGTCCACGCGATCGACGACTCGCGCTACTTCCACGGGAAGTTGCTGCAATGGACAGGCTCGAACGGTATGTGGGCGGTCGTGGGCAGCCCGAATGTGACCGCCGCCGCGATGCTGCGCACGACGGGCCAGACTCACGGCAACTGCGAACTGGCCGTGCTGTGCCAACCGACACACGACCTCACCCCTGCGCTCGGCGCGGCCCTGGGCGACGCCGAACAGATCGCCGGGCAGTTGTCGCCGGCGGTACCGCCGCCGGGCCGAGACGGCGGTCAGCTGAGACTGCTCCGGGTCCTGGCGGGCGAGCGCGCCATCGTCACGATCGTCGGAGACGCCGAGGACTGCGCTGGGGCACGACTGCTCGCCGGCACCGGCAGCTACGAACTGCGGCTGACCGATGCCGGCAGATGGGTGCATCAGCTGACCGTCGACGTACCGATCGTCGGCGGTGCCCTGTGCACCGTCGAACTGGCTGACGGCCGGCGGCTAGGCCCAGTTCGAGCGACGGACCCCGTCGCGGTCGTGACCCGCCCTGGCAGCGTGAGTCCACTCGAGGATGCCCGGCTCACTCAGGTCCTCGCCACGCCGCGGTTGAGCGCACAGCTCTTCGACGCCCTGGAGGAACTCGCTACGCTCCGGCCGCCCGACCGGCCGGGCGGCGGTAGTCATGGCGGCTCCGCTTCCGGCCGCTGGCGACGGGCGGCCGAACGCGCCGTCGGGTCAGCCCTCATCGCGCTGGCGCTGGGCGTACCGAGCGGCGGCGGCCTCGGCGAACAACCGGAGATCGAAGTCACCGAGGTCGACGCTGGCGCGGCTGCCGCTGAAGACGGCGACGACGAAGGCCTCTTCGACACCGAAACAGCCGAAACCGACACTGGCGTCTTCGATCCCCTGGACGCGGCGACCGACCCGGTCAGCACGCTCGTCGCCGACCCGGTCACCGCCGCCGCCATCGCCCGCAGACTCACCCGGCGAGTCCGTCAGCTCGAGGGCTGGAGTACACCGGCGTTGCTCGCCTTGCTGCGCGTCACCCTGATCGTCGCCGCGGGTGGCGGCTGGCAGCCGCCGCCGTCGCTGGACGCCGCCGCCGTTGTTGCCCGCGTTCTCTACCACCTCGTCGAAGCTGACGAGACCGACGATGACGACCTGGAGGCCGCCAGGGACGCGGGGGCGCTCGTGGGACTCGCGGCGTTGAGCGCTGCCATCGACTCGTGGGAGCAGCACGATGATGAACCATTGGTCGCCGGCTACGAAGAGATCCGGAGCCGCGCCGAGCTCGACCCGGTCAGCATCGACCAAGGCCGAGTCGCGCATTTCTGCGCCGACCTGGACATCGGGTACGGCGCCCTGCTGTCCACCGACGGAATCATGGACGCAGCCAGCTTCCTCGCGGAATCCAACCCGCTTCAGCGACAGGTCGAAGCTTTGGAAACCGAGCTGCCTAACGTGCGACTGGCCGCCCCCCGGCTGATCGAGGTGCACACGGGCGGCAACGCGCAAACCGCCGCCATGAGACTGCTGACACGCTGCCAACACCTTGCCCCGATCGCCGTGCGCGTCATCACCCCTCAAGGTGGCGTGTACGCCGCATGGCAGCCGAAGACGCTCACGATGCAACGAACAGCCGGAACCGGGACCGCCGTCAACGGCGGAGTCCACCAACTTGCCGTGGGACCCGGAGCCCACATTGGCGCGCCGCTGCCCCGAGCACAAGAACGGTGGAGTGGCCCTATCCCGCAGCATGTACGCGACCAGCTCAGCACTGAAGGCCTGCTCGGTCCAGATGCTCGCCAGCCATCGCCGGACGCCAATCGGACATAGGTGCAGGGCAGTTCGTAAGGGTTCCCACTCGTCGTCAGTTCACGCCGTAGATGAGATCTTCGCCGGCGGGCGTGAGCTCGAGTGCAGCGGCCGACTCCACAACAAGGCCGCCGTCGAGGAGTTGTTGGAGGCCGTCACGGACGGACGCGTCCCGTATGTAGCCGTCCTTCCACACCACCGTGTCGCCGAAGTCGGTCCACTCGATGATCTCTCCTGCGTGAAGCTCGCGCTTGCTGAACGCCGCCAAGATCTTCGTCGCCTCGGATGAAAGGGCGACCGCCGAAGGGTGTTGGGCCGCCGGCGCGACGTTGTGTGGGTCCGGCGTCGTGTCGGTGTCCAGATCCGCAAGTGCACGAGCGAGCAGGTAGTCGATGAACTCTGAGCCTTTGGCAATCTTGTCCGCGGTGTCGCCGGTTTCCGTTCCGAAGTCGCCGAAGCTGGTTCGGACCAGGCCAAGGCATGCGGTCAGATCTGCAGCCGTGATCGGCGTGTCCGCGTCAACGATGGGCCGTAGCTGCCGAGGGCTGTGGACGCGGCTGCCGACGAGTCGCGTGGCGGCGACCATGGCGAGATGAAATCGCAGGTTCGTGCGCTCCGGCGGAGTCGCCATCGCAGTCTCCGACAGCAGAAACCCGTCCACGGCCTTCTGCGACTGGGCAAGCCACAGGTAGATCTTGATCGGAATGTCCGGCGAAAAGATCTTCGTGTAGTCCTCATCGCGCTTCAGGAGGCTCGACGGCCGAGCACGCGAGTCATCCGGACGGCTGAGCCCCATCGCCATGACCGCCTGCGCGAGTAAGGGGATGCTGATGATCCGTTCGGGGCTCTTGCCGTTGTTGCGGTAGAAGTTCTTTCGGCGGTCGTAAAACCAGCCGGTACCCAAGAAGAAGGCTTCGATGTCGCGCTGGATGTCATCCGTTGCTCGGAGTGATGCCGCTGGGACCGACGTTTGTCGGTTGGTTGCACGGATGACTCGATCGCGGGTCTTCGGGTCGTCGCCGGTTACGAGTATGCGGACCAGGACTGAGCTCTCCAGTGCCGGGTGGTCGTCGCCGGCTCCCCGGAGAACGCCAAAAATCGTGTGCGACGTTTGCAACCCGTTGACGACCTGCACGTTGTCCAGCGAGTAGGTCTTGCTGACGGACGACGCCCGAGAGCAGACGATCGTGACTCCATTGTTGAGCCACCAGAACTCCGGCGCGGCCGGCTCTTGTAGCGTGTCTCGGATTTCGCGATTGACCTCCACGTCGCCCTGGTAGTCCCGTACATTCCAGTCGAAGATGTGTCGTCGCAGGTCGCCCCGCTCGTCTGTCAGGAACGCTAAGTAGTCACGAAGCTTCACCAGCGCCACATGGCTGTTCCGCTGGTCGCGGTTTCCTGGTAGGTCAGCTGCAGCGTGTAAGAGGGGTGCTCGTTCGCCACTTTCCACAGTTCGGCGGCACCCAGAAACTCGGCCACCCCGGCGGCGCCGGGCATTACCCCGGCGAACTGGCGCTCCAGGTCGTTCCGCTTTATCTCGACTTTTGCGTTGATCTCGTCAACGCGTCCACGCGTTGCATAGACGAAGCGAATCGTGACGGATGGATGGCGCCCAGCAAGTGTGCTGAGCGCCCGGCGAAAGAAGCCAATCCGGGACACCACTGCCGGGGAATACAAATGCAGCAGATCGGTCTCGGTCTCGACCAAGTTCAACAGTCTGCGCGTGGCGTCTGCGACCTTCTCGATTGCGGTCTCGGTAAACGAAGTCTCGCGCTTTGCCTGGACAAGCCACAACTCGAGCGGAGAATCGGCCGGCACCTTCGTGGGCGTGAAGTCAGGTTGCAAAACCTCGCTGTCCTCGCTGAGAAGAATGTCGCCGAGGAAGGTGTAGACCCCGTCGATACCGCCGTCATTACCCCCGCCGACGACGCCCTCGGCGACCTCGTCCGGGGATACGTCTCGGTCGTGCAAGGCCTGCTCGCAAGCGAAAGCTTCGAATGCGTCGTCGTCTGCCATTGGTATTTCGCGGGCGTCCTGCCGTTGCTTGAGCACCTGGTCGAGAAGGACCAGCTCGTTGTTTGCCACGTCGACACCGTAGTTGGCCCGTGTCCCAGGCACGGTGCCGTCAACTTGCCTCGCACGGGCGCGGAGGCGCGTCCATTGCGGCGTCTACCGCCCCGAACGGGGGTCGCGATGGGTGTGAGACGACGGGCCTGCCTTAGTTGCGCGCTGAAACCTGCCTGTAGCGCGCCTCGATGCGTGCCAGCGCCGTCAACTGCGCAGGTGACGACCTGGTGTTCAACGTCCGTCACACATGAGCTTCACGGATGCGGGCACTGCGACTGTCGAGGTCGTCGCGGGCGGTGATCCAATCGTCTTGAATGGGCCTGCGGGTCGCCACGCTGCACGAGCAGGGCCTCGCGCTGGAGCCAGCAGACTGCACTTGGCTGGCGGCGACGCCACATGCCAGCCGCGTTGAGGCCTGCACTCGGTGATGGCCTGAACCAAATCTGTCGGACCCCCGGGGCACACTGACCTGTGCCGGATCAGCCGGAGCGGAAGGACACCTCATGACCGCGCTCGCGACGCACGACGAGCTCGCGGCCCAGCGTCGCGGCCACCCGGCGTGGCGGCTCCTCGCCGCCGACAACGCCCCGCTCATCCTCGGCTTCCTGGCCTCAGTGTTCCTCACGCCCAACCTGCGTCTGCTGGCCGGCCCAGAGCTGCTGGAGACGCTCGACGACCACCTGCCTGCGCTGCGCACCGGGGACGCGGACACCTATCCGAAGTCCGCGGAGGCGTACGTCGCGGACTGGGTCGATGCGAAGTGGCTGCGCCGCTGGTATCCGGCGGGCAGCGACGTCGCCCACTACGCGCCGACCTCAGCCGTGGAAAGCGCTGCCACGTTCGCCCGCTCGCTCGGACGGCGCGAGTTCCTCGGCACCGCCAGCCGGCTGCTGACCGTTCGCGACCTGCTTCGCCAGATCACCGCAGGCGCGGCCACCGACCCGCAGGTCCGCCTCGCCGCGCTCGAACGTCAGCGCGCTGAGATCGACGAGCAGATTGCCACCATCCGGTCCGGCTCCGACGCCGGCCTCGACGACACAGCGATCCGGGAACGCTATGCGCAGGCGGTCCGGACGGCCCGCGAGCTGCTCGGTGACCTGCGCGAGGTCGAGGAGAACTTCCGCGCACTCGACCGGGATGTGCGGCTGCGCGCCACCACATGGAACGGGCCCCGCGGCGAGTTCCTGAAGACGGTGTTCGGCTCCACCGCCGAGATCGGCGCGTCCGATCAGGGCCGGTCGTGGAAGGCGTTCTGGGAGCACTTGCTGTCCGCTCGACAGCAGCAGGAGATGGAAGAGCTGTTCATCGCCGTCGCGGACGTGCCCGCGCTCGCCGGAGCAGGCGACTCGGTCGAGCAGCTGCTGCGTGAGGATCTGTTCGTCGCAGCTGAGACCACGCAGCGCACCGTCGCCTCGCTGTCCGGGCAGCTGCGTCGGTTTCTCGATGAGCGTTCCTGGAACGACTCGCGGCGCATTCACGAGGTCATCAGGGAGACCCTTGCAGTTGCGCTCGCTATGCATGAAGGCGATGTCCGGGCACTCGGCTCAACGCTGCCTGACTTGCGTGCTGACATCGCGTTGCCGCTTGAGCGGCCGCTGTACACCCCCCGGGTCGCGACCCGGCTCAACACGACCGCCGGTGACGATGACCCGGCGACGCTCGAATCGCTCATCGACCTTTTCGACGTCAGCCACATCGACATTGCGGCGCTGCGCCTCTGCGTGGCCGACACGGTTGCCGCGAACGGCGGTGTCGCGACCCTCGCCGATGTCGTCGCCGCCCATCCGCTTAGCGACGGGCTCGCCGAGCTGATCGGGTACCTGCAAGTTGCCGACGACCACGCCACGCTGCACGCCGACCGGCGTGAACGCGTCCGCTGGGTCGATGCCGACGGCCGGCACCGTTTCGCCGACGCCCCGCTGGTGCTGTTCGGCAACGAACAGGCACCTCGGCTGCGCTCCGCGCCGCCGAAGGCACCATCGCACCCGAACCAGTCCGTCGCCGAGCAGTGGAGCCGCTGAGATGCCACCACCTGAGCTGTCAGTCGCGCTCGCCACCCTGTTGCGCGGCCCGTTGCACGCCGAGGACACCCCGGGTGTGTGGCGATCGATCAGCACCATCGGACCGCAGCTGCGCGAGCACCTGGAAATCCTGGGTATGCGTCTCGTAGTCGACGATGTTGAACGCTATGCCTACCTGAGCACCCTCGACGAGCTACCCGAAGGCATGCCCCGCCTGGCGCGCCGGCACGCGCTCACCTACAGCTCCACGGTGCTGCTCATCCTGCTGCGACAGCAGCTCACCACCGCCGAAAGCGACGGGGAGACGCCGCGCTTGATCGTCACCACCGCTGAGATGACCGAGTGGATGCGGCTGTACCACCGCGAAGGAGTCAGCGAGGAGCGCATCGCCGTCGACGTGGCCGTGCTGGTCAAGCTCGGCTACCTACGTCGGCTGCGCGACTCGGAGAACACCTTCGAGGTCCGCCGAATCATCAAGGCGCTCGTCACCGCCGACTGGCTCGCCGAATACCGGGATCGGTTGCTGAACGCCGCCAACGGCGAAGGCGAAACCGACGACACCGCTGGCGACGAGAATGCTGAACCGGTATTGCACGTCGGCGTCGTGACGGCGACGGAGGTGACGGTGTGACCACGACCCGGCCGCCGGTAAACCTCGCACCTGACGACCTCGCACTCCCGCTCAGCATTCCCGGCCGACACGGTGTCCGCCTGGAGGAGTTTCAAATGCTGAACTGGGGCACGTTCGACGGCACCGTGCAGCGGCTAACACTCGACGGGGCCAACGGGCTGCTGACCGGCCAGGTCGGCGCCGGCAAGTCGACGATCGTCGACGGCCTCACCACCCTGTTCGCCCCGTCGAGCAAGGTCGTGTTCAACCGTGCGGCCGGTGCTGAACGCACCGAGCGCACCCTCGCCACCTACGTCCTGGGTCACTACCGGAACATCTTCGACGAATCGACCGGCTCTAGCCGGCCCGAGTCGCTGCGCAACGCGAAGAACGTGTACAGCGTTCTCCTTGCCCGCTTCACCGGCCTGCCCGGCGGTGTCACCGTGTCCGCCGGCGTCATCTACTACTTCGAGGCGTCCGGGGCGCTGCACCGGCTGTACTTCACCGCGCCGGTCGCACTTGACATCGCCGGGCATCTCGTCGGGCACGGCGACACCCGAGCCGTTCGCAACGCGCTGCGGGCCGCCGGCGCCGACACGTTCGACGAGAACTTCAAGCACTACCAGCGCAGCCTGTGCCGGTATCTCGGTGTCGGGCCGGGCGCGCTGGACCTGCTGGTGCAGACGGTGTCGATGAAGAGCGTCGGAAACCTCACCGCCTTCGTCCGCCAGCACATGCTCGACCCGGTGGACGCTGCCTCGAAGATCGTCGACATCCTGGAGCATTGGGCCGATCTGACCCGTGCGTACGAGCTGGTCCTGACCGCCCGCGCGCAGCTCGACAGGCTCGAGCCGGTTGCCGAGTTCGCCGCTGCCTATGACCGGGCGGAAGCCCGCATCGCCGCCTCACGTGAGGCGGGTGCATCCGTGCCCGCACTTGTCGAGCGCCGCCGCGTCGACCTGTTGTCCGCGGCGATCGCCGACCTCGAAAACCAACTGCCGGAGCTTGAGGCCCGAGTAACGACGCTGAAGGCCCAGCACGAGCAGCAGGGCACCACCGTCACCCAGCTCGCGGTCGCCGTCCAGCAGTCCGGAGGCGCTGAGCTGCTCAGCGCCCAGCACCAGCTGCAGCTGGCCGAAAATGCCCTTGCCGCGGCCCGCAAGGCATTCGCGGAGCTGGCAGCACTCGCGGCTGCAGCTGGCGTTACCGCCCCCGAAGGCAGCGGCGATTGGTCACGGTTCACCGCGGCCGTCACTACAGCGCGTAGCGAGCAGGACGCCGAGACGAAGACGCTGAAGAGCGCGGAGTATCAGGCGCTGCGGGCGCACCAGGACGCCCGCGACGAGCTCGGGCGGATGCATGCCGAGCTTGACGAGGCCAGCCGCCGCGACAGCAACGTGCCGATCGAGCACGCCCGGCTGCGCGGCCGGATCGCTACCGAGCTCGGACTTGACCTGACCGACCTTCCGTATGCCGCCGAACTCATCACCGTTTCAGCGGAAGCGTCGCAGTGGGAAGCCGCCGCCGAACGGTTGGTGCGGCCGCTGGCGCTGTCGCTGCTCGTCGCCGAGATCCACTACCCGCGGGTCGCCGCCTGGGTCGACGCCCAACACCTCGGCCAGCGTCTCGTGTACTACCGGGTGCCGGACAGCACCAGCGCCTCGGCGACGCCGCGGCCCGGAACCATGGCCGCTGACCTCGAGGTGCGGCCGGGTACCCCGTTCACCGCCTGGCTCCGCGCCGAGGTCAACCGCCGCTTCGACCACGCCTGCGTCGACTCGGCAGCCGACTTGGCCCGGCATACCCGAGCGGTCACCCGCGCGGGGCAGATCAAGGACAACGCCAGGCACGAGAAGGACGACCGCCGCCACGTTGCCGACCGGCGCTTCTACGTCCTCGGCTGGGACACCGCTGCGCGCCGGGCGGCGCTCGCCGAAGCGCTGCCGCAGCAGCAAACCCTCGTCAACGAACTCGGACGCACAGCCGACCGGACCACAGCAAATCGTGCGCGGCAGACCCAACGCGGGTACGCCCTGGACCAGATCGCCTCCCGATTCCCCGACCCGACCACCGTCGACGTCGCCGCCGCGCATGACGCCGTCAGCGAGGCACGAGGGCTGCACGAAACCCTCGCCAACAGTCCAGAGTTGGCGGAGCTGATCGACCGCAAGGAAGCCGCCGAACGCCGCGCCTCCCAGTTACTCGACGCCCTCGGCGAGGCCCAAGGCGAGGTCGGCGACGCCCGCGCTCAGCTTTCCCGGTACCAGAAGCGTCACAGCGAGGCCGCCACCCGGCTCGCCAGCATCCCCGAACCGCCACTGTCGGCCGAAGCGGACGAGGCCCTCACCGAGGCGCTCGACGCCGCCGGCTACGAACCGGCCAGCGTCGACGTCTGCGACGCGTGGGGACGCTCCGTCAGCGAGGAGCTCGCCAACCGGCAGACATCCGCCACGAACACCCTTGCGCGCAACGGCCAGCGCCTCGTGGGCGCGATGAAAGACTTCGCAAACATCTGGCCTCAGGTGGTCGCCGACCTCGGGACAGAACCGGAGGCTCGCGAGGATTACCTCGCGCTGCGAGAGCGGCTGCGCGCCGACGACCTGCCCAGCTACGAGGCTGACTTTCGCGAGCAGCTGCAGACCAACGCCATCCACGAACTCGTCGCGTTCAGCCACTTCCTCGAAAGCGAATCCCGCAAAATCAGCGGCCGGATCGACACCATCAACAGCGCTCTCGTCGACATCGACTACCGACCCGGTACCTACATCCGGCTAGAGAACGAGCCGACGACCGACGTGGAGATCCGCGAGTTCCGCGGGCAGCTGCGCGAGATCACCGCCAACACCCTCCTCGGTGACGACGAGACCTACGCCGAAGAGCGATTCCTGCGGGTGAAGGAGTTGCTGGACCGCTTCACGGGCCGCGACGGGAACGTCAGCGCCGACCAGGCATGGAAGAAGCGGGTCACCGACGTCCGTAACTGGCACTCGTTCGCGGCCTCGGAACGCACCCGGGATGAGGACGTCGCGGTCGAGCACTACACCGACTCCGGCGGGAAGTCCGGCGGTCAGAAGGAGAAGCTCGCCTACACCATTCTGGCGGCCTCGCTGTCCTACCAGTACGGGCTGGCCGGCGGCGCATTGGACACGTTCCGGTTCGTCATGATCGACGAAGCCTTCGGGCGGGGGTCCGATGAGTCGACCCGCTTCGCGCTCGAGCTGTTCGACCGGCTGCAGCTGCAGTTGCTCGTCGTCACTCCACTGCAGAAGATCGGCACGATTGCGCCGTTCGTCGAAGCGGTCGGCTACGTGCGTATCGAGGATCCGCGCAGCCGGCTGATCACCATGCCCATCGGGGACTACGAGGCCTGGCGCGCCAAGCACCGCGAAGAACGCCGCGCCGGGCGCATCACCAGCTTGCCGACCCGCCCTGGCGGGGCCGATGACGCTGACGGCCTAGATGAGTCTGACGGCGCCGACGATGCCAACCACGGACGCGACATGCCCGAGGCGTCCACCGGCAGCGGCTGGTGACCGTGACAGGCGGCGGCTGGACGACCGCTGCCGCTGTCAAGGTGGCCGTGCGGAAGAAGTGGGACAGCGGGGCGCTGTTGCGTGACCTGAACGCCTCAGAGGCGGAGTGGGTGACGTTCCCGTTGCGGCTCCGGTTGCCCGGGCCGAGCCGAGACCAGCTCGGTACCCAGTTCGCCGCAGCTGCGGCTTGGGCGCGTGAGCTCGCCGCCGCTGCTGCGCGGGAAGGCTGGACGCTGCAAATGAAACCGATGCAGGCCCCCGGCCTCGGCGCCCAGCAGCTTCCCGTCGCCGCTTTGGTCCCCACCCCGGCGGACGGTCTACGGCTTCTCGGCCACGAAGCGGCGGCGGCAGCCGCCCGTTTCACCGCAGCCCTGTCCGCCGCCGACAAGCTCGGCCCCGAGGCCCGGAAGCTCGCCCTTGCCCGCCCCCACGACGTGCTCGCCGCCGGCGACGACTGGCGTTCGCTGCTCGCCCTCGCCGCATGGATCCGCGACCATCCACGCCCAGGCATCTATGTGCGCCAGATCCCCGTTGCCGGCGTGCACACCAAGGTTCTCGAGCGCAACGCGCCGCTGCTTGCGCGGCTGCTCGAGACGCTCCTGCCGGCCGACGCAGTCGACCCGGCCGGGCGCTCGTTTGCGAGCAGGTTCGGGTTCGGGACCGAATCTCGCCGCGTACGCATCCGCGGGGCCACCAGCGTCCTTGGCGTTCCCGGCGCTGGCGTCGCCGACGTCGAGTGGGAGATTGCCGCGCTGGCCGCGCTGGACCCGCACGCCCATGCCATCCGCGAACTGCTCGTCCTCGAGAACAAGACGTCCTTCCTCGCCGTCCCCGTCGCCGACGGCCGCCTCGTCGTGTGGGGCGCCGGGTACGGGGTCGACGAACTGCTCGCCACGCTGCCGTGGCGACGTGAGGTTGCCGTTCGATACTGGAGTGACATCGACACCCACGGCTTCGTGATGCTCGCTAGGGTCAGAGCAGTAGCACCTCAGACAGTCAGCGTGCTGATGGACAGCGCGACATTGCTTCAACACCGGCCGTACTGGAGCGAGGAAACGGCCCCGCGGATCGAACCGCTGCTCACGCTGAACGATGCCGAGCAGGCGCTGTACGCGGCGCTGTGCCGCGACGAGTTTGGTCACGCCGTACGGCTCGAGCAAGAGTTCATCGGCTTCGACCGAGTCGCCGGAGCGCTCTAGCCGCGGCAATGCCAGCAACGCGACCAAGGGGCGACCGGCTACGTTCCGGGCTGCAGCAGAGCTATCCGCTTGCCCGGCGCGTTAACAACGGCGTCCAGCGTTGGGTTTCGGGAACGAGCTCGCTGTCCAGCGGGCGCCAGGGATCGTAGGCCGTTACTGTTCCGCCGTTGGCCAAGGGTTTGTCGATGGTTCCGGACAACTTGATGCCCGAGACGATGACGATCGCGTGATCGGCGCCATGATGCTTGGCGTCTTCGGCTTGGCGATATGTGACTTCGACGCTGGCTCCCAGCCCCGTCGTGCCTTTAGCCTCGATGTACCGCAGACGCCCTGCCGCGTCTCGGGCTTCGAGATCCCACGACCGCTGGCCGCTGACATCCTTCACGTTCGTCCAGCCGCGCCGCTTGCACCACGCTTTGGCCTCGCTCATCGCGACAAACTCGACCGCGGCGTTCAGCAGCTTGTCCGCTCGACGACCCTGTCCCCTGGTGGCCGATTTCACCGGCTTCGGCAAGCCTTTGCCACCTGACACGTTGACGCCCCAGGCGTTCAACTCATCGGTGTCGGTGACCAGCCAGCCGTTGCGTCGCACCGCAAGCTGCGGCGGCCGGGGTGCGTCCAGCCGGCCTAACGGGGTGGCCTGCCAGAAGATCGTATGGCCGGCGTCGGGTCGTCTTTGGCCTGTGTACGGGTTGCTAAGCACCTCGGCGCGCGTCCATCCCGTCCATTTTGCGAGTGCAGTAATGGCCGCCTTCTTGTCGCTGAACGACCCGACACGAACGTTGCGAGCAGAAACCAGCCAGGACAGGATCCCGCCGCCGGGCCAGGAATCCAGAAGCAGGATCGGCATGCCGTCGGCGATCAGGCCATACGGCGCCAGCCGGGGCTTCCAGACGTTCCACCAGAACTCGCGCCGCACCGCGGCTGCGCTCGGAAGTGCGCTTCTCGCCGAGGCCTCGTTGCGATGCGACTGGTTGTGAACCAGAACGGTGCTCATGTTTGCCTCCGTCACCCGTCGACGCCACGGTTCCTGACTTATCGGGTACCGCGGAATGGTAGGGATCCATCAGGGATGAATAGCCGTGGTCGCGAGGGAATCGCAGACGTCGACCAGCGGTCGCCACAGCGGATGGACGTGCTGGGGGACGACGATGTGGGCGCGTTCGCGGGCGCGGGTGAGCACGACGTAGAGCAGCCGGGAAGCCTTCGGGAACGGTTCGATCTCCTTGCCGTGGAACTCGTCCGGCTGAAGGAGCAGAAGGGTCGCGTCGGCTTCGCGGCCCTTGGTCTGGTGGAGATTCATCACCTGAACGCTGCGCGGTGGCGGCAACGCGTTGCCTACGAGGGTGGCGGCGCGTGCCTGTTCGATCTCCTCCTCGACCGCGCTGACCGATGCGCCGTTGGCGAGATGCCGCATAGCGCGGCGAGTGCGCTGGGCAGCCTCGGCCCATGTTTCCTGCCCGCGATGAGTGCCGATGCGAGCGTAGGCCGTGGCAATGACATCGCCTAGCCGATCGACGTCCAACACCGGACGACCTGCGGCGCGGAGGTCGTTGACGACAGGCTTCAGCACTCGTTCAAACGAGGGGTTGCTGGCATCCAGGATCTGCGCTGCCAGGGCTGGTGCCCGGCTGCCCTTGGTGTTGGCGGTGACATACACCGCGAGAGCTCGCCGCCCGCCAGTTGTGCCATCAACCGCGAACTTGAGCAGAGCGAGCTGGGCCTTCAGCGCCTCACCGTAGGCCTCCGAAAACCCGACCTGCTCGTGACGGATCCCAGCGGCGGTCAGCGCGTCGGACAACTCGGCGGTCGCATCAATCGTGTGTGTGAACACGCTCACGCTGTGCCCAGCGTCTCGTTCCGCCTGCACCAGATCGATGACGGCCTCATGGGCGTTCTCGTTGGCCGCCACGCGTGTAAGCCGGATGCGATCATCGGCCACGGCGGCGGCGATCGCCGGATCGTTGAACCGGCGTTCGCGGGCCGCATCGGCCGCCGCCGGCAGCACGCCGGTCGGGTCACGGTGGCTTGCCGTGGGCAGGTCGATGCGTAGCGCTGCGGGCAGTGCCAAGGCCCCGGCAATGCGTAAGGCAGGGTCGATCTTCTTCAGATCGGCGTAGATGCACTGGTTTATGTCGCCGAGCAGAAGCCGCCGGGCGTTCGGCGCGATGGTCTGCAGGAAGGCCCATTCCACGTCATCGGTGTCCTGGAACTCGTCACAGATCACCAGCGAATACCGCCGGGCGTAGAACCCGGCGACTGCCGGCAGGTTCAGCAGCGAACTGGCGGCGGGAAGGAGATCGTCGTAGCTGAGCCCGGTCGGTGCCCCGGGGAGCTTGCTTTCCGCGGCGGACAGGAGGCGCAGCGGCGCGGGGTAGCCGTACTGCGCGCCGAAGTCGGTGAGGACGCGCCATGCCAAGCCGTGGAAAGTCACCACGTCGATCCGGTCGAGAAGGGTGCCAACCACGTCTATGGCCCGATCAATGACCTGCGTCACGGCGGTGCGTGAGAACGATGCGAATAGCACTCGGGCGCGTGCGGCCATTGGTTCCACCTGGCTGGCGGCAACCATGGATCGCCGCGACCGCTCGCGTTTCGCGTCGCTCGACTGGATGTGCTCTGCAGCGGCTGCTGCCGCGGTCGTGGTCTTTCCGGTGCCGGCCCCGCCGATGACGACGGCGGTGGGCGCGCTGCATGCGATGACATCTCGCTGCGTCCCGACGGGTATGTAGGTCATGGCGTCGCACCGGAAGCGGCCGCGGGTGGCGCCAGGTCGATCAGTGTCGGCCCCGCGTACGCGGGGTCGGCGGCATTCGCCACCGCGGTCAACGCCGCATCCAAGACAGGGGGGAGCGCTCTCAGCTCATCAAGCAGTGCGTCGAGGAACTGCTCGTGCAGTCCCTTGTCATGAAGCAGCTGCGCAAGGTCCTTCGTCACGTTGGCGTCGTTTACTCCCACGGTCGGGTCGGTGACCGCGTAGTCCGGGAGCACTGCCGCGGCCGCGCGCAGCTTGGCCACATCGACGCCGCCGAGAATGGCCCCCTCTACAGCCATACCGGCCGGCAGGCGAACGACGAAGTCGCATGCCTGCTCGATCGGCGGCAGCGTGGTTGTTGCCGCCTTGGGTTTGTCGTGGTCGATGAGCGCGATGACCCGGAAGCCCATCTGGTGGGCGAGCTCAGCGACTCGCGGAATTTGGCCGATACCACCGCCCGACCCACTGTCGGCCGAGATCAGCCGGACACCAAACGCCGAGAGCGGGAGCGCGCCCGCTCCACGAGCCCGATCGGCCCTGCTGTAGGTAGTGAGGTCGTGGGGACCTTCGGTGATCGCCACGGTGGGCGCCGTCAGAGCGGGCAGCAATTGTGAGTGCAGCAGGCGCCGCAACGCGACATCTTTGCGGTCGGCCGGTTCAGGGAGGACGTGATGCGCCCGCTTGCCTCCGCGTCGGGTCAGCCGAATGAGCTCGCTGGGCGCGAAAGCGCGGGCTGCCTCGGGTCGACGCGTGGCGAGCCACACCTGCCCGGCACGTGCGCGCAAGGCCGAGGCAAGGTGCTCGCCGGTCGCCGCATCAAGGCCCTCTGCGAAGTCGTCACCGAGAACCACGGCGCCAGACACCGAAGAGGTCAAGAGCAACGACTCGGCAGCGTTCAGGACCGCCGTGGCGGTTGAGCCGTGGTTGGCCAATGTGAGAAGGCCGGCCTCGTCCAGGTCGAGCGCTGGCTGCACCGTCCGAAGCAGCGCTGACAGCGACCCATCGTCGGGACGAAACTGCACCCCGGTGGCCGTGAGCGGCGCATCCGCCAGTCGCCGTGCGACACCGCCCGCATTCAGCACGGCGTCGACCGTCGCCGCAATGGTGGCGTCCGCCGACAGCGACGACGTTGCTTCCGCAACCGCCCGCTCCATCTTGCGCAAAGCAGCGGCGGCAGCGTCTGCGTCCCGCTCGGCAATCAGGCGACGAAGTACGCCCTCCGCGCGCAGCTGCAGTGGACGCGCGGCATTTAGGACAAGGACCGGCAGGGCTTGTCGAACCAGGACGGGAACGCGCGCGTACTGCCCAGCCTGGGGCTTGCTACGCAAAGGAAAGAAGACCGCATGATCGACTACGTCGGCTTGCGCGTCATAGCTGACCCGGTAAGCAACCCGTACACCGAGCTGAGCCCCGGGGTCGGCGTTTCCCGAGTCGTCGACCTGCCCGTCTGTGTCCAGTGGCTCGAGGCAGCCAGCATCGCCACACAGCTGCTCGAGCTCGCCGTCGAGATCGATAAGGGTGGCCTCGACTTCGGCGTAATCGGAATAGACGGTGGTGCCGACCGTTGGGGCTTCGTTCGTTTCTTTGGCATCCTCACCGTCAGCTTCGTCAACGCGGGGCTGGTTACCGATATTCGCAGGATCAGCTGGCTCAGCGGCGGGGGTGGCGGCGTGAGCTGTCGGCGTCGGCGCCGGAGCGCGGTGCTGACGGATGTCACCAACTGATGGCTGGACCCTGATCATGGCCGGGTCCAGCAGACGCCTGAGGGCTGCGATGATGTCGCTTCGGCCAGCTCGCGGAACTCCCGCCAGCAGCACGTGCCCGACGGGCTGCAGATCCAGATCGGACCAGCCGCGAAAGTCGTGCAGCCGCAGCCTGGAGATGCGCACGATGCCCCCTGATACGCGCGCCGAGGAGTTACGAGTTTCAGTTCTGAACTCGCGGCCCGGCTTACGGGTTTCGGAAAGGCAGGTTACGGGGTTTGTGCGTGTGAGAAAACGAGGCCTGGACCTGCGACGTCAGCCTTTTCTCACACAGTCCGCCCGCGGGACTTCGGGAACGCTAAATCCCGCTCATGAAGGTACCCGCTGGTCGGCCGCAGGTCCGTGCAACGGCAGCGGGCGGGATCAACAGGTTGCGCACAGCCCGCGCGACCCATGTCGTAGGTGGGTCGTACCGTCCGCAGCGCGCTCGAACACGCGAGCGCCCGACAGAGGAGAACCCGTGCCACCGAACGGCCCCTCGCCCATCGCTGGCGAACCCGCAGAAGACCCCCGGGTCGAGGTCGAGCCACGGGCAGATGAGCGTGCGACGCTCGTCGGCTTCCTGCGCTGGCACCGCGACACCCTGGAGATGAAGTGCCAGGGGCTCGACGCTGAGCAGCTAGCCCGCCGTTCGGTGCCGCCCTCCACGATGTCGCTGCTCGGGCTGCTTCGGCATATGGCAGAGGTCGAGCGGAATTGGTTTCGGCGGGTGATGTCGGCCCAGGAAGCGCCGCCGTACTTCTATTCGCCGCAGGATCCCGACGGCGAGTTCGACAACGCCAGAGCGGACCCCGAGCAGGTCGAGGAGGCGTGGCGGCTGTGGCGCGAGGAGGTCGTCTACGCCGAGCAGTTCGTCGCCGCTGCGCCTGATCTCGACATCACCGGCGACGGCAAGCGCCACGGGCCGACGTCGCTGCGCTGGGTGCTGGTCCACATGATCGAGGAGTACGCGCGCCACCTCGGCCACGCCGACCTGATGCGCCAGACGATCGACGGGGCGGTCGGTGAATAGTCGCTGGGCCAGGTATCGCAGGCCAGGCACCATAGGATCGGGGCCACGCCGCGGGGCGTAGCGTAGTGGCTAGCGCGCCTGCTTTGGGAGCAGGAGATCGGGAGTTCGAATCTCCCCGCCCCGACTGCTGTAGCCACAGTCACACCCACAGTTCCAGACAGTCCCCGACGCCCGAAGCCCAATGGAGAGCCGCGCCGCTGTGAAGGCCACACAAGAAGCCCTGAGTCCTACCCGCGTCAAGATCACGATCGAGGTTCCGTTCGAGGAGCTCTCGGAGGATCTCGCCTCCGCGTACAAGCGGATCGGTCAGCAGATCCGGGTGCCGGGCTTTCGTCCGGGCAAGGTGCCGGCGCGCATCGTTGACCAGCGGATTGGCCGTAGCGCCGTCCTGAACGAAGCGCTTCCGGGGGCCCTTGACCGCTTCTATGCCCAGGCGCTCCAGCAGGAAGAGATCATCGCGATCGCTCCGCCGGAGGGTGTCGACGTCCAGGAGTTCAACGACGGCGTGCAGCTGATCTTCAGCGCCGAGGTCGACGTACGTCCCGAGGTCGTCATCCCTGACCTCGCCGACTTGGAGATCTCGGTCGACGATGTCACCGTCTCCGATGACGACGTCGAAGAGCAGCTGTCGAGCCTTCGTGACCGGTTCGCCGCACTGCAGCCGGTCGAGCGTGAGGTGCAAAACGGTGACTACCTGACCCTCGACCTTTCGGCCGCCATCGACGACGAGGTCGTCCCCGGTTCGGAGTCGAAGGGCCTGTCCTACGAGGTCGGCACCGAAAACCTCATCCCGGGCCTCGACGAGGCAATCATCGGAGCCTCCGAAGGCGACGAGCGGACCTTCCCGACCGAGCTGAAGCAGGGCGATTTCGCCGGCCGGACGGCCGAGGTCACCGCCAGGGTCATCAGCGTCAAGGAGAAGGAGCTCCCCGAGCTCGACGATGAGTTTGCGACGACCGCGAGCGAGTTCGACACCCTCGACGAGCTGCGCGCTGACCTGCGTGACCGGCTCGGCAAGGTTCGTCGCTACGAGCAGGGTGCGCAGGCCCGCGACCGGCTCCTGGACAAGCTGCTCGAGATGATCGACGTTCCGCTGCCCGAGTCGGCAGTCAAGGCGGAGATCGACGGCCGCGAGCACAACCTCGGCCATCAGCTCGAGCGGTTCGGCATCTCCAAGGAGATTTACCTGGAGACCGAGGGCAAGACGGTCGAGGAGTACGACGCCGAGACCCGCTCCGAGTCTGAGAAGGCCGTCAAGTCGCAGCTCGTCCTCGATGCGCTCGCCGAGAAGGAAGAGCTCAACGTCGAGCAGGAGGAGCTCACCGAGCATCTCGTACGCCGGGCGCAGCAGTCCGGGGTAGCGCCGCAGGAGTTCGCCAACCAGGTCATGCAGGGCGGCCAGCTGGGAGCGCTGTTCGCGGAGGTGCGTCGCGGCAAGGCGCTGGCCCAGCTGATGGAGTCCGCGAAGATCACAGACGCGTCAGGCAACGTCGTCGACCTGTCGGCCTTGGATGACGACGAGGACGATGACGACGAGGACGTCATCGACGTGGTCGACGATGAATTCGACGACGACGAAGACCCCGAGCATCCCCACGACCACCCCCGTGAAGAGCAGGACGAACCAGAGGTCGCAGCAGCCACCGACGAACCGGTCACCGACGAATCGAAGGAGTAGCCGGCGCCTGCGGCGCTACTACACATCCGCCTACGGCGCTACTACACATCCGCCTACGGCGCGACTACACATCCGCCTACGGCGCGACTACACATCCGCCTACGGCGCGACTACACATCCGCCTACGGCGCGACTACACATCCGCCTACGGCGCGACTACACATCCGCCTACGGCGAAACCACCTCACTACCGGCACCACCGTCGCCGACCTCGTGGTTAGGGTCATCAACAGGTGATTCCACCGGACGCCCGCCGAGAGTCGGGCCCCAACCCAAAGGAGCGGCATGAGCGAGCTCGTTGTGCCACCCGTGCCTAGTCTGCGCGGCCCCGGTCCAGGCGCTCCGACCCTCGACGACCGCGTCTACGACCGGCTGCTGCGCGAGCGGATCATCTTCCTCGGCAGCGTCGTCGAAGACACGATTGCTAACGCGATCTGCGCGCAGCTCCTGCTGCTCGCCGCCGAGGACGACAAGCGCGACATCTCCCTGTACATCAACTCACCCGGCGGCTCGGTCACCGCGGGCATGGCGATCTACGACACGATGGAGTTCATCCCCAACGACGTGTCGACCGTCGCCCTGGGCCTGGCCGCGAGCATGGGGCAGTTCCTGCTCTGCGCCGGGGCGCCGGGCAAGCGTTACGCCACGCCCCACGCGCGGGTCATGATGCACCAGCCGTCCGGCGGCATCGGCGGTACGGCCGCCGACATCGCTATCCAGGCGGAGCAGATGATTCACACCCGTCATGTCCTGCAGGACCGGATCGCGTTCCACACCGGTCAGACGATCGAGCGGATCGAAGAAGATTCCGACCGCGACCGCTGGTTCACAGCGGACGAAGCGGCGGAGTATGGCTTCATCGACCGTGTGGTGGCTCGCGCCGCGCAGGTGCCGAGTATCGGCCCGGTCAGTTAAGAGGAGACGAGTATGAGTGAGTACCCCGCACCGACCGGCCGGTATGTGCTGCCCAGCATCACCGAGCGCACCAGCCGCGGTATCGAGACGATGGACCCGTACTCGAAGCTGCTCAAGGAGCGCATCGTCTTCCTCGGCGTCCAGATCGACGACGTCTCGGCCAATGACGTGATGGCGCAGCTGCTGTTCCTCGAGTCGGAGGACCCTGACCGCGACATCAACATCTACATCAACTCGCCCGGTGGCTCCTTCACCGCTCTGACGGCGATTTACGACACGATGATGTACATCCGGCCGGACGTCTCCACGGTCTGCCTGGGCCAGGCGGCCAGCGCCGCTGCCGTCCTGCTCGCGGCCGGTGCGAAGGGCAAGCGTTTCGCGGTTCCCAACGCCCGGATCCTCATCCACCAGCCGTCCGGCTCCGGTGAGGGACAGTCGTCGGACATCGAGATCCAGGCCAACGAGATCATGCGGATGCGTTCGCTGCTGGAGAAGATGCTGTCCGACCACACCGGACGCGATCAGGAACTGGTTCGCAAGGACATCAACCGTGACAAGATCCTCACTGCGGCGGAAGCTGTGGACTATGGCCTTATCGATGAGGTGCTGAAGTCGCGTAAAACCTCGGCGCTACGCGCGGCGGGTTAACCGGCCGATAGCTCCCGCGGGGGGCGATGCTCGGGGTAGCGTCTTATCCCAAGTCGGGGCGGGACGGCACCATCCACATAGGCGTCTGATACCAGCATCCGGACGGCGGCACCGTCGTCCGCACGAGAGTCAGGGGAGTGGCCGGTGGCCCGCATCGGTGACGGCGGTGACCTGCTGAAGTGCTCGTTCTGCGGCAAGTCGCAGAAGCAGGTCAAGAAGCTGATCGCGGGTCCAGGCGTCTACATCTGCGACGAGTGCATCGATCTCTGCAACGAGATCATCGAAGAGGAGCTCTCCGAGTCCTCTGAGCTCAAATGGGACGACCTACCGAAACCGAAGGAAATCTACGAGTTCCTCGACTCGTACGTCGTCGGCCAGGACACCGCCAAAAAGACGCTGTCTGTGGCGGTCTACAACCACTACAAGCGGGTGCAGGCCGGTTCCTCCGACGGCAAGTCCGAGGTCGAGCTCGCCAAGAGCAATATCCTGCTGCTCGGTCCCACGGGCTGCGGCAAGACGTTGCTCGCTCAGACGCTGGCTCGCATGCTCAACGTGCCGTTCGCCATCGCTGACGCCACGGCGCTGACCGAGGCCGGCTACGTCGGCGAAGACGTCGAAAACATCCTGCTGAAGCTGATCCAGGCCGCTGACTACGACGTCAAGAAGGCCGAGACCGGGATCATCTACATCGACGAGGTCGACAAGATCGCCCGCAAGTCGGAGAACCCGTCGATCACCCGCGACGTCTCCGGCGAGGGCGTCCAGCAGGCGCTGCTGAAAATCCTGGAAGGTACGACCGCGAGCGTCCCGCCGCAGGGTGGCCGCAAGCATCCCCACCAGGAGTTCATCCAGATCGACACCACCAATGTGCTGTTCATCTGCGGAGGTGCGTTCGCCGGCCTCGACAAGGTGATCGAGAGTCGCATCGGGCGCAAGCAGCTGGGCTTTCGCGCGGTGCTCGCCAGCAAGTACGACAACGAGCGCTCCGACATCTTCACCGACGTCATGCCAGAGGACCTGCTGAAGTTCGGCATGATCCCCGAGTTCATCGGCCGCTTGCCCGTCATCACCAGCGTCAACAGCCTTGACCGCGACGCGCTGATCCAGATCCTGACCGAGCCGAAGAATGCTTTGGTACGTCAATACCGTCGCCTCTTCGAGCTGGACGGGGTCGACCTCGACTTCTCCGACGACGCCATGGAAGCCATCGCCGACCAGGCGATCCTGCGCGGCACGGGCGCCCGTGGGCTGCGCGCGATCATGGAGGAGGTCCTGCTCTCGGTGATGTATGACATCCCGAGCCGCAAGGACGTCGCCAAGGTCGTCGTGACCCGCGAGACCGTCCTCGAACACGTCAACCCGACGATCGTGCCGCGCGACGCCACCCCCAAGCGCGAGCGCCGCGAGAAGTCCGCCTGACCTAGGTCTACTCGCGGTAGCTAGCCAGCTGGCGTACCGATGCGACCAGACGGCCGGTCTCGTCCCACAGGGTGCAGGTCTCGTCCAGCCACCCACCGGCGACCAACTGCGCGCGCTGCTCGGCGATCAGCCAGCCCGGCGCGGGCAGCGAGCGGATGTGAGCGTCCAGCGTCACGGTAGGCACCCAACCACGAATGCCAAGGTCAAACGTGACGGGCGGGGGCGCGTCACCGGCGACCAGCAGCCAGTACGGATCGATCGGCCCCTGATCGGCGCGCCGGATCCAGGCCCGGATAACGCCATGCCCGGACGGCGCGCGGTGCATCCAGCCAGCGGTCGAGGGGTCGAGCCGCATGTCGAGGTGGGATGCGTGACCGATGCGGCCCCCGCTGGGCGTCTCGGCCAGCGACCGCACGCACTCCTCTACCGCCGGCATGACGGGTGCGCCGGCCGCGGGGTCGACGTAGCTCGGCTCGGATCCGTCGGGCAGGGTGCCGGCGCTGATCAGCACCTCGGCGCGTACCGAGGCGCTCTGGCTGAGCCGGGCGCGCAGGAAGCCGACGCGACGGCCCGAACGCAGGCGTTCGATCTCCACATCGGCCGGACCGGGGTCCGGGGCTGAGGCGAAATGCGCGCTGACGCCAAGCGGGTGCGGGTAGTCACCCCCCGCAAGCGCAGCGCTGACCACCTGCATGAGCAGGTAGCCGCCGTGGATCTTGTCGCCGATCGTCCAGGACGCGTCCAGATCGACAGTCGTGCGCGTGGTGGCAGGGTCCGTCACCGCACGAACGTTATGCGGCCGGGAGCGACCCCGGCCGCCGGCGATCAGTGCTCGGCGTACGCCCGCATCTCGCGCGTGAGGATTTCGGTGATCTGGCTCTTCGGCGAACCGGTCACGTACATCAGACCGACCGTCTTCTTGCCCTGCCAGACGCAGTACGAGATGGGTGACGCGCCGCGCTGGCCGCCGCAGGTCAGTTTCCCGCCGGCAGCTCCCGGGGGTACGGCCGTGAACGCACCGACGACGTTGCCCGCGGCGGGCTTGCGCACGTTGGACAGGACGGTCGCGTAGGTGCCCGGCAGGCGAGCGGCCTTAGGCTGGAAGCTCATGGCGACGATCGCGGGGGTCCCAGCGCTGTAGCTGGCGACGGAGACGGTCTTGCTGAAGGCCGGGTAGGCCTTGATCGCGAACGCCTTGAGCTGGCGGTTCTGCAGGTTTGCGGCCGAGCCGGTGCGCAGCGCAAAGCCTGCAACGTGGATCGGGAACGCATACGGCGTCACAGTCACGGCGGGCACCACCGGGGTGGTCGGGGCTGCGACGGCAGGCGTCGTCGTGTCTGACTTCTTGCTCAGCTGGGTGTAGCCGAAGTAGCCACCGCCGGCCAGGACGGCGACCAGTGCCACGGCGAGCAGGCGCTTGTCGGGGGACCTGCCGCTACGGGACTTGCTGCGGCGCCTGCCTTCCGCAGGAGGCTGTTCGTCAATGGGCGCCAAAGGGAGCCCAGTCAGGACCGAAGACATGTCGGGATGCGGGGCCGGGGCGAACCCCTCTGGCGAGGGCATTTGCGCAGGAACCGGCCAGGTGGCCGGGGCGGTGGGGGTGGCGTAGGAGGCGGGCGCGCCGTCCTGCGGGGCATAGGACTGGGGTGCATAGGACTGGGGTGCGTACGACTGCGGTGCCTGAGGTGCGTACTGCGGTTCGGCCGGCGCACCGAACGGCCGAGCCGCCGGCAGGCTGGCGTAGTCCTGCAGAGTCTCGAAGTCGGCTGGCGACTGCGCCGGCGCGAGCGGAGCTCCGACGGGGGCAGCGAACGGCTCGGCGGCCGGTGCGTAGTTCCACAGCGGTGGGGGCAGCTCTTCACCGAAGGGCTGGGCCGGCCCGGGCACCTGCTGCACCGGCGGCGCACCTTGGGGGGCCGGGCGCGGGCCTGGGACCTGGCCGTTCAACGGCGGGTCGAAGGGCTCACCGGGCAGCACGTTGCGCGCTGAATGAGTAGCAACCACACCTGGCGCGCCGTTCTCCTGGTCCACCGGAACCTCCTCGCGGGAGCCGACATAGCTCGGCCTCTGCAGGAGCAATCGGCAGTTGGGCCGCGTAGCTGAACCCTCGGCGGTCGATCGGCCGCAGGCCAGTTTCGCGCGCCTGCGAGACTAGCCAGATGGCTGACCGCTGGGGCATGACAATCCCGTTCGACGGCATCGCGCTTGCCGACCATTCCGAGCTCCTGCGCGAGCTCGCTGACCTGGGCTACACCGACGTCTGGTCGAGCGAAGCCGGGGGCACCGACGGCTTCACGCCACTGGCCCTCGCTGCGGCCTGGGCTCCCAGCCTGCACCTCGGTACGGCGATCGTCCCGGCCTACCTGCGAGGCCCCGCCCTGCTCGCCCAGACGGTCGCGGCGATGGCAGAGGCGGCGCCTGGCCACTTCTCGCTCGGCATCGGGGCCAGCAGCAATGTGATTGTCGAGCGCTGGAACGGGATCCCCTTCGAGCAGCCCTACCAGCGCGTACGAGACACGCTGCGCTTTCTGCGGACCGCGCTGGCCGGGGAGAAGGTGACGGAAAAGTACGAAACGTTCGAGGTCAACGGCTTCCGCCTCGGCCGCCCGGTCGCTCAGGTGCCGCCGCTGCTGGTGGCGGCGCTACGGCCCGGGATGTTGCGCCTCGCCGGCCGTGAGGGCGATGGGGTCATCCTCAACTGGCTGTCGGTGGACGATGTGCCCACCGTGCTGCGCGAGGTCGCCCACGGCGGGTCGGGGAAGCAGGCGGTGGCTCGCATCTTCGTGCTGCCGAGTGAGGACCCCGATTACGTACGCGCGGTCGGTACGAGGGCGATCGCCTCCTACCTCACGGTCCCCGTCTACACCACCTTCCACCAGTGGCTCGGCCGCGGCGAGATGATCGCCCCGATGCTGGAGGCGTGGGCGGTCGGCGACCGCAAGAAGGCGCTGGAGACCATTCCGGACCAGCTCGTCGACGACCTGATCGTCCACGGCTCGCCGCAGGCCTGCCGCGAGCACCTCGAGCGCTACGCGGCGGCCGGGATCACGACGCCCGTCATCGCACTGCTGCCGGGCGAGTACGAACTTCCGGCAATGCTTCGCAAGCTGGCCCCCAAGTAACGCCGCCCGTGTACCTGCCAAGACCGGATCAGGCCCGCGATCCGGACGAGTGGCGCGCCTTTCTGCGCACCCATCCCTTCGGGCAGCTCATCGCGTCCGGACGCGGCCGGGACGTGCCGGTCATCTCGCCGGTGCCGTTCATCCTCGAGCCTGACGACACCGTGCTGCTGCACCTCGCGACCCCGAATCCGGTCTGGGCGGCGATCGAGGAGAACCCCATGGTCGTGCTTGCCGTCACCGGCGACGCGGTCTACATCCCCGGGCCCTGGAAGGCGATCGGCGATGAGGACCCGGCCGAGGGCGTACCGACGCAGTATTACGGCGCGGTCCAGCTGACCGCCCGGATTGAGATGCTGCCCGGCGAGGCGGCGACGCTGGACGTGCTGCGCCGCATGATCGCCGTTTTTGAGGTATCAGGAGCGCTGGCCGACCCGCAGGTCCACCGAAGCAAGCTTGCCGGGATCCGCGCCGCCCGGCTGCACCCGACGGGCGAACGGCCGATCACCGCCAAGTTCAAGTACGGAGGCAACGTCGACGGCGCCCACCGGCGGGCCGTCGCCGAGCGGCTGGCGGCACGCGATCAGCCCGGTGACTCGGCGGCCCGGGCCGCGCTTCTCCACAGGCTGAAAAACCCACAGAGCCCCGGTCGTACTGATCCATAGACTCCCAGGTATGGCTACACCCGCTGCGCGTCCGGTGATCGAACTGCCTCCGCAGTACGACCCGAGTGCCGTAGAGGCCCACTCGTATCAGCGCTGGATCGACAACGACGCGTTCAGCGCCGGCCGACCCGACCACGCCGACCGGCCGGCGTTCTCGCTGGTGATCCCGCCGCCCAACGTCACGGGCTCGCTGCACATGGGCCACGCGTTCGAGCACGCCCTGATGGATACCCTCACGCGTCGCAAGCGCATGCAGGGCTACGACGTGCTCTGGCTGCCCGGCATGGATCATGCGGGCATCGCCACCCAAAACGTCGTCGAGCGCGAGCTGGCCAAGGAAGGCCTGAGCCGTCACGACATCGGCCGCGAAGCGTTCGTCGAACGGGTGTGGCAGTGGAAAGAGGAGTACGGAGGCCGCATTCTTGGCCAGATGCGCCGCCTGGGCGACGGGGTCGACTGGTCGCGCGAGCGCTTCACGATGGACGCGGGCCTCACCCGGGCGGTGCGCACCGTCTTCAAGCGGCTCTACGACCAGGACCTCATCTACCGCGCCGAGCGGATCATCAACTGGTGCCCGCGGTGCCGTACGGCCCTGTCCGACATCGAGGTCGACCACCGCGAGACCGAGGGTGAGCTTGTCACGATCCAGTACGGGCCGCTGACCGTCGCGACCACCCGGGTCGAGACGATGCTGGGCGACACCGCGGTGGCCGTCCATCCGGACGACGAGCGCTACAAGCATCTGGTGGGCACGCTCGTGCCACTGCCGCTCACCGGCCGGATGATTCCGGTGGTGGCGGATGACCATGTCGACCCCGGCTTCGGCAGCGGCGCCGTGAAGGTCACCCCCGCCCATGATCCCAACGACTTCGAGATCGGCCAGCGCCACAACCTGCCGTCGATCACGGTGCTCGACGAGTCGGGCGTAGTGACCGCCCACGGCTCGTTCCAGGGCCTCGACCGCTTCGAAGCCCGCCCGGCGGTGGTTGCGGCGCTGCGCGAAGAGGGGCTGATCGTCAAGGAGCAGCGGCCTTACGTGCATTCGGTGGGTCACTGCTCGCGGTGCGGCACGGTCGTTGAGCCGCGGCTCAGCCTGCAGTGGTTCGTGCGGGTCGCGCTGCTGGCGAAGCGGGCCGGTGATGCCGTACGCGGCGAGGAGACCAGTTTCGTCCCCCCGGAGATGGCGGCCCGCTTCTTCTCCTGGGTCGACAACATGCACGACTGGTGCGTGAGTCGCCAGCTGTGGTGGGGGCACCGGATCCCGGTCTGGTACGGCCCCGGCGGGCAGACGGTCGTGCCCGGTCCCGACGACGACCCGCCCTCGGGCGAGGGGTGGCGACAGGACGAAGACGTGCTCGACACCTGGTTCTCCTCGGCCCTGTGGCCGGCGTCGACCCTGGGCTGGCCGGACCACACAGCGGACTTCGAGCGCTTCTATCCGACAAGCGTGCTGATCACGGGCTACGACATCATTTTCTTCTGGGTCGCCCGGATGATGATGTTCTGCTCTTTCATCGAGCCCGAGGTGCCCTTCCGCGAGGTCATGGTCCACGGCCTGGTGCGCGACGCCCGCGGCAAGAAGATGAGCAAGTCGGCAGGCAATGTCGTCGATCCGCTCGAGCTGATCGACAAGTACGGCGCCGACGCGCTGCGCTGGACGCTCGCGCGCGCTGCCAACCCGGGCGGCGACGTGTCGCTGTCCGAGGAGTGGGTGGTCGGCAGCCGTAATTTCGTCAACAAGCTCTGGAACGCCACCCGTTTTGCGTTGATGAACGGCGCCGACCCAGCACTTGCGCTGGACGAGCCCGGGCTGACCCACGCTGACCGCTGGATCCTCGCCCGGCTCTCGGAGGTCACTGCCGAGGTCAGCGCGCTTTACGACGCGTTCGAGTTCGGCAAGGCCTGTGATGCGCTTTTCCATTTCGCGTGGGACGAGCTTTTTGACTGGTACGTCGAGCTGGCCAAGGTGCCTTTGCGAGCCGACCCCGGCGATGTGAACAGGACCCGAGCGGTGCTCGGGCGCTGCCTCGACACCGTGCTGCGGCTGCTGCATCCGGTGATCCCGTTCGTGACCGATGAGCTCTGGCGTGCCCTCAACGGCCTGACCGAGTCCGGCGACACCCTCGCGCTGGCGGCGTGGCCCGCGGACACTGCTCGCCGCGACCCCGCCGCGGTCGCCGAGTTTGCTCGCCTGTCCGATCTGGTCGCCGAGTTGCGCCGCTTCCGTACTCAGCAGGGCATCCCGTCAGGTCGGAAGGTGGCCGCGGTCATGATCGCTGCCGATCCGGCCGGGCGCGAGTTCGCCGCCGCCTGGTCGGCTCAGCTGGCCCCGCTGGCTGACCTGACCATCCAGCCGGGGGAGCCGCGGACGGCCGCTCCGGATGGGTGGGAGGTGTTGAGCGCGGCCAGCGTATCGCTCGCCCTCGATCTGCTGGGTTCCATCGACATCGAGGCCGAGCGCGCCCGTATTCAGCGCGGCCTCGAACAGGTCGCGAAGGAGATCAAGCAGACCGCGGCGAAGCTCGCCAACCCCGGCTTCCTCGCCAAGGCTCCGGAGAGCGTCGTCACCGAGATCACGGCCCGCAACGCCGCTGCCGTCGCGGAGCAGGATCGCCTCGGCGACCGGTTGAAACGCCTTGGCTGACACCGGCAAGGCGGCCCACCTCCGGGCGGAGCTGGCCCGGGTCGAGAAGGCGCTCACGGGCCGCTTCCCGCACAAGATGCTGCCCGACCTCACCCGGATGCAGGCTTTGGTCGATCTGCTGGGGCAGCCACAACTGGCGTACCCGTCGATTCATCTGACCGGCACCAACGGCAAGACCTCGACCGCCCGGATGATCGACACGTTGTTACGCGCGTTCGGCCTGCGCCCGGGCCGCTACACGTCGCCCCACCTGGAGTCCGTCACCGAGCGAATCAGCATCGACGGGCGGGCGGTATCGCCCGAGGTCTTCGTGCAGGCCTACGACGACGTGATCCCTTACGTGGAACTGGTCGACAAGCAGTCCGCGGAGCGCGTCACGTTTTTTGAGCTGCTGACCGCCATGGCTTTCAGCGCGTTCGCCGATGCGCCGGTCGACATCGGGGTCATCGAGGTCGGCATGGGTGGCAGCTGGGACGCCACCAACGTCATCGACAGCAACATCGCGGTGATCACCCCGATCTCGCTCGATCATCCGGAGCTGGGCGACACGGTCGCGCAGGTCGCGACCGAGAAGTCCGGGATCCTGCGTCCGGACGCATTGGCGGTTTTGGCCAGCCAGCCTCCCGAGGCGGCCGCCGTACTGCTGAAGAAGGCGGCCGAGCTCGACGTCACGCTGGCTCGTGAGGGGCTCGAGTTCGGCGTTCTCTCACGGTCCATCGCCCTCGGCGGTCAGCTGATCACCTTGCGCGGACTCGGCGGCGACTACGACGACATCTTCCTTCCGCTGCACGG
>JBBRSE010000010.1:0-106041 GCA_038245655.1 Mycobacteriales bacterium
AGGCTCACCACACGGGTCTTCTCCTGCGAGAAGGACAATCCCATGGTGGCGAGCACGACCGCGATCTCTTCGCGCAGGCCATGAACGTCGTCTTCGGTGCCGTGCACGAGCACGGCGAAATCGTCTGCGTACCTTACGATCGTCGAAGACTGTGGTGTGCCTCGCCGATGACGCGAGAAATCGGCGAGATCGCCCTTCCGCTGTCGGAATCCCTGCCACCATGCAGAGGCCATGCGCCGCATCATTCCTGTCTGCTTACTGATCGTGGTCGCGTCTTCGGCGGGATGCGGCCGCGGGCACGCGGCGTCGCTTCCTCCGTCGTTGACGGTGACCAGCCTGCCACTGTCACCCTCACGCCAAGTGAGAGCAGATCGAACACAGCGAGCACGTTGCTCATCGAGGTGTCGGCGCCGGTCGGCAATCCAACGTCTACGGACGGCAAGGCGCCAATGCGCGGCACGTTCGAAAGGGTTGCCGTCGGGCTTCAACTCAAGTCCGGCACTGTCACATACGACCCACGCGACTTCGAGGTGCAGGCGGCTGATGGGACTGTCTACCGCGCCTCCGACGGCCATTCGGATGCCGACGCGTTTGCACAACTCACAAAGAGCACTTTGGCGCCGGGGCCGGGAATTTCCGGGAACATCGTGATCGACAACACGACCGGGCCCGCCGCAGAACATGGACTGCTGTTGTACGAGCCTGGTCACACAGTCCTTGCCGACTGGCGGTATTGATGAGTTCCTTACCGTCCTACGAAGACGGCTGACGGTGTGGACGCAGCGATAGCGGTTGTTGCGGGGCACTGACAACTGTCGGTATCGGTCATGTCGACGGGACGCCTGGCTTTGCTGCCGGCAGTGTTGCTTCCGGGGCATCACGGGGTCTGTTTTTCTCGTTTGCTGCGGTCGCGTCTGAAGTCGCGGTGGTTCCTGGTGGCAGGTCGGCGGGCGCGCGGTGATCGTCGTCGATCGGTCGGGCGCTGGGATGGGCCTTAGGCTTTCACCGCCTGGGGCGGCCAGATGCCGGATCACAGTGGATCTTGGTGGACGGAAGCCAGATGCCGGATCACAGTGGATCTTGGTGGACGGAAGCGGAAGCAAGTTATGCCTTTGGCTGCCAAACCCCTCGACCCGCAGGGGCCCTCGGTGGCAGCCTGAAGCGGGCGACCCGGCGGGGTCGTGGTGAAGCAAAGGCGGCAGACCGTGCACGAGCCAACCGGCAGCGTCGAGGCGCCCTGCAGTGGGACGGTGGTGGCGGCCCGGCACCGCGATCACCGGTTCCCAGGCCGCCGGCGGCGGGTCACGGTCCGCCTCGACGACGCAGAACTGGCCGCGATCGAACGGGCCGCCGAACGCGACGGGCTGACCCCGACCGGCTACATCGGCGCCGTCGCCCTGGCCGCAGCGAACAACATCGCTGCGCCGGCGTCGGCGCGGACCCAGCAGACCCTCGCCGAACTCGTCGAAGCCCGGGTCCAGCTACGCCGCTTCGGTGGCAACGTCAACCAGGCGGTCGCCGCCCTGAACTCCACCGGACAGGCGCCGGAATGGCTGGCCCAGGCGGTGACGCTGACTTCCCGGGCGGTGATCCGGGTGGACGCGGCGGCCGAGCAGCTGATGCGCCGCCGGGCATGACCCGCCACGGGGCCGGCCGGTGATCGGGAAGGTCTGCCCGCGCGGAAACCGGGTCGGCGGTTTGGTGCGCTACCTGTACGCCACCGGGACGGCGCAGCAGCAAAGCCGAGGCCGGCGCAACCCCCATATCAACCCGCGGATCATCGCCGGGTTCGACGACCCGGCAGAACTCGAACCGGTAGTAGGAGCAGCGGGCCGGCGGGATTTCCGCCGGCTGGTGTCGCTGCTGGAACAGCCGCTTGCCGCCGCCGGCGTCGGACCGGAAAAGAAGCCGGTCTACCACCTGGTCATTGCTGCCCGCAAAGACCCGCAGACTGGTCAGTTGGCCGACCGGTACCTCACCGATGCCGACTGGGCCGACATCGCCCAGACGTACCTGGACCGGATCGGGCTGGCCCCGTCCGGTGATGACCTGCCCGTCCGTTGGATCGCGGTGCGCCACGCTGATGACCATGTGCATGTCATCGCCACACTGGCCCGCCAAGACGGGCGGCGGGTCTGGCCCCGCAACGACTATTGGCGGTCCGGGGAAGCCAGCCGCGCCGTGGAAACCCAATACGGGCTGACGGTAACCGCCCCCTCCGACCGGACCGCATCGAAACGGGCCAGCTACCCCGAAACGCAGAAGGCCGCCCGCCGCGGGCAGGCCGAACCGGCCCGATACACGCTGCGCCGTTCGGTGCGGACCGCCGCCGCCGGCGCCGCCAGCCTGAACCAGTTCTTCGAACTGCTACGCGACGACGGGCTGCTTATACGCCAGCGGCACAGCGAACGCCTCCCCGGGCAGATCACCGGCTACGCGGTGGCATTACCCGAGTCGGTCGGCCCCGGCGGCAAACCCATCTACTTCAGCGGTGGGAAACTCGCCGCCGACCTCACCCTTCCCAAACTCCAGAGCCGCTGGAACGCCACCCCACCCACGGCCGGCGCCACCGGCACGGACGACGGCCACCCGGCGGCAAACCGGGCCGGCCGGCCGGGCAGCGACCGGCTGCGGCTCACTCCGCAAGAGCGGTCTCGGATCTGGGAGCAGGCGACCGCCGCCGCCGCCCGGGCCACCGAACACGTCAGCGCCGCCGCCGACAGCGACCCCCGGAGCGCGGCGGATGCGGCGTGGGCCGCCGCGGACTTCCTCGCCGCCGCCGCGCGCGTCGTCGAAGGTCGCCACGGTGGACCGCTCACCGCCGCCAGCGGCGAATACGAACGGGCCGCCCGCGAGCTGTGGGGCCGCATCCCCCCACCCTCGACAGCCGGCCAGGGACTGCGCGCTGCGGCGGTACTACTGGCCACGGCCCGGTTCGTCGGCCGTAACGAAAACCAACAGCTGCTCGCGCTGCTCGCCCAACTCGCCGCCCTCACCGACGCCGTCACCCGACTCCGCGAAAACCAGCACCGCGCCGCCCAAGCCGCCGCCACCCGCCGCACCGTCGAACAACTCCACATCACTCACACCCACCGCGCCAGGGTGCTGGTTACGTCGCACGCCGTCGCCGCCAGCCGCTCGCGTCCGGCAGCCTCCGAAGACGTCGGCCGCTCCCGCGGCGATCCCGCGAACCCACCCGGAGGCCGAGCCGCCACTCGACGCCCCCATTCCCTCTGACGCCTCAGAGCGTCATATCGCTGCCGCAGATATTGGCGACGAACTCTATGACTAGGAGCGCCCAGTCGGGGGTGCCGCGCAGGTCGGTTCGATGGACGCGGGCGACGCCGCGCCAGATCTGGGCTGCGCACCCCCGGACGCCGCGGACTCATCGCGGACGGCGACGAATGATCGTGCTGGCAAGGGGCGGGCCGGCCTCGACCGCGGGCGGACCGGACCGCCGAAAGCCGACGACTTCGGTGGCGACCTTCTCAAAATGGGCGAGTTCGCTCCTCCCCGGTTGTGCGACGCGGTGCGTATGCGGCTCACGGCCGCGTGAAATACGGATGCCCATCCGACACCGAGCAGCACAGCGGGTTCCAGGAGCAATCCCCCAAGGGCGGCGTCCCACCGAGCCTCATCTTCAGACGCAACGGTCGTCGGTTCGACCTGTCCAAGGTGGTGGAACCAAATCAAGGTGGTGGAGCCGTACAAACGGGGAATTCAGTGAGCTGCGCTCGGAGATGTCAGGTCAGCACCGCCGACCCGTGCCATTCCAAAGCTTCAACTCCTACTGCGACCCTGTTCAGGCGGTTTGGAGGGTGGCCGGCGGGGAGGCCGGTCTTCCAGTGACGCAGATTCCACCGCGGGGATTGTTGGGCTGGCCGGGTAGTCGCGACTAGCCAGCTCGGAGGCGGTTTCGACGCGTGTTTGCCCGGCCCGGCCCGAAGTCGTCGGCCCTGCGGCGACGAGTTCGTCATACCAGCTTTTCGCCCATTCACGGAGGGCAGTGAGGTCCGCAGGGGACAGGCCGAGGTTTTGGAACCGGCTGTCGGGCTGAGCGGCGGCGAAGCGGATCGCGTCGGCGAGAACGGCCCGGTCGAAGCCGGTGTCCTTAGCCGCGGCCAGCACGAGCAGTTGTTCGCTGCCGCGGCTGGCGGCGAGCGCGGCGACATCGACGAGGTCTCGTGGTTCGGCTCTGCCGAAGAGTGCCAGCGTCTTGTCGGCAGCGAGCTCCTCGATGCTGAGAACCGCACCCGCGGCCAGCGTGCTCGCCGGCCACAGGCGTGCGTCGTGGGCGAGTTCGACTAACACCGTCTCGTCCCCGACGGTCACGATCAACTGGCGGTAGCCGGGCGCGACGCGGCCGGCGCTGACGGACATGCCGGCGCCGGTGAGCGCTTCCGTCAGGGCGGTGGCGAACGGGGCAAGCGCGGCGGGGTCGGTGCCGAAGAGATCCAGGTCATAGGTAGGCCGGTCGACGAGCCCGTGCGCGAGCATTGCTCCGCCTCCGGCGAGGACGAAACCTTCCGCCTCAGGCAGGTGCAGAGCCAGCGATGCAACCCGGGTCTGGGCATTGGTGAGCGCCAACCGGTTACCGAGCCGCTGCCAGGTCGTGTAGCCGCTGGCTGATGAGTGGCTCCCAGGCCCGGCGGACATGTATCGGAAGCCAAAGCTTGGGCCACAGTCGTAGCAGCTCGTCGGCGTTGATCAGCTGGGCGGCGTCGTCCGCGTCGCCGTCGGTCATGACGATCTGATAGGCGACGAGCCGGGAACGCGGGTCAGCGAAGTCGAACTCCTCAGCCGGACCGGCACCCGAGCTGTGCACCCTCAGCGGCAAGCGCACAATCCCGGACAGCGGACCATGCATTTTCTCAAGCGGAACGAGCGAGAACACCGGCCGATCCCAGCCTCCTACCCGCCGGCCTACCCCAAGTGCCATACCCGCACCATCTCATCCCCGCGGTACGGCGCGGAACCCGAAACCGGGATCTGCTATCGAGCGGGTGCGATATGCAACCCCGTGTCTAGCGCCGCGGATGGCTCGCGGGTCGGCACGGCGCTTGCTATCGACGCAACGGCGCTGACCGCGCCCCGGGAAACCTGGACTGAACTTCGGCGAGCAGCGCAGGCGGGTCGCGGGTCTGCATCCTCTGGGAGGCGCGAACCGAAGCCGTCCAACAAGGGGTTGGTGAGCTCGTCGGCTGCGGCGGACACCGCGCTGCTGACGCCGACGGCAGCGTGGGCAGACGCCGGCGGGAGGGTGCCACGAGCAGCCCGCGGTCGGTGGAGGTTCACGTCGTCGGCGGAGACCGTTCAGTCCATCGAGGGATCACCGCCGTCGGCGCTGCCCGCGCCCAACGGCCGTTAGCCAGCCCACCGGTACCGAGGACGGCTCCGGCTCGTTGCTGGCCCCTTCGGTAAAGGACGACTTGGGACGTTGAGGAACGTCTTCGATCATCGAGGACGTCTTCAGATGTCCAGCCCAAGCGGTAGCGACGTCCCGGACTGGCGAGCGAGCCTGCGTTTATCCAACCGGAGTGTTCCGCAGCGGGAGGAAGCCCATGGCGAGCCTGCCTTCCGATGAGGGAGTCGCTGTCCGGTGGGTCTCAGCGCCCTCAGACGAGCTGCTTTTCACTGCGGAAGTTGCGGCCAAGCGGCTGCACCTGAGGGAAAGCACGCTAAGGAGCTGGGCACGCGAGGGCAAGGTTCCGCACCGACGGCTGGGTCGGGCTTTGCGGTTCAGCGAGGGCGATCTCCAGGAGATTGTGGAGGGCGCCGCTCAGCCCTGCAGAGCCGTGGTGGCTGTCGCGATTCCAATGCCGCTGCCGCGAATACCGCGGCGTCGCAGCCTGAAAAGGTGACCGCCGCTCGGTGGAGGAGCTTCGGGCCTGCCCGCCGCGGTTGAGGCCATGCTGGAACTCGCATCTACTCCAGGGGACGCTCAGCGACGTTCAAGTGCGGCGTCGAGGGCGATCAAGTCACCCGTGTCGACGTCGGGCAGCAGGTGGCCGTAACGGTCGATGGTGGTGGTGATGCTCCGGTGCCCGAGCCGTCGCTGAATCGACGGCAGGGGTCGACCCGCGGAAATGAGCCAGGCGGTGTGGGTGTGCCGCAAGTCGTGAATGCGTAGGCCGGGCAGTTCGGCCTTGATGAGGGCGGGCTGCCAAACGCGGGTCATGAAGTTCTGGTGCCTCAGGGGAGTGCCGGAGCGTGACGTGAACACGTACTCGCTGCTCTCCTTTCCGGCCACCAGGGGCAGCAGTGCATCGACCACGTTCTGCGGAAGTGACACCCGACGTCGGGCGGCGCGGGTCTTGGGTGGTCCGAGGGCGTAGCTACCGTCGGCCTGCCGTTGCAAGGTCTGTACGACGCGCAGTGCCGGTGGTGCGGCAAGCAGGTCGACGTGCTGGACGAGCAGACCGGTGAGCTCGCCCCAGCGCAGTCCGGTGCCGACAAGGGTCGTGAACACGGACCGGTAGTAGTCGGCCGCCGCGCCCAGGAGTCGGTCGAACTGCTGGTGAGTCAGGAAGCGCATTTCCTCCTGGACGACCTCCGGCAGCCGGGTGCGTCCGCACGGGTTGCCAGTGCGCATCGGTACGGGCTCGTGCTCGGTGGCCGCCTGGAACAGCGAGTGCGCGATCCCGTGGTGGTTGCGGATCGTCTTGGGGGCCAGTCCCCGGTCGGCGAGGGAGCGAACCCAGCGGCCGACGTCAGTCGGGCTCGGATCGCGAACGTCCATTTCGCCGAAGAACGGCAGGATGCTGCGCTCGATCGTGCCGCGGTAATCCGCTGCCGTGCGATCGCGGACGCCAGAGAGTCCGGAGAGCCAGAAGTCGGCCCAACGGGTCACGGTGCAGGGCAGGCCGCCGAGCGGACGCGGCGGGCGGCCCGGCTCCTCATAGAGCTGCTCCGGACGTCGACCGCGGGCCTGCTCCACGAGGTCCTTATAGAGAGGCTGCCCCCAGATGATGATGGTTTCTGCCCCCAGATTCAAGCTCCCGAGGGTATTACTGCAGGTCAGCGACCTGCGAAAGTGGGGTGAGTGACGGGACTTGAACCCGCGACACCCGGGATCACAACCCGGTGCTCTGCCAACTGAGCTACACCCACCGTGCGTCCAACCGACCTGAGATCGACGGGACTGAACCAGTCTAAGCGGACGGAGGGTTCTCCTGCGCCACGACGACATCTTCGCCCCGGATCCGGGCGGCGATCGCCTTCGCTTCCTCACTGGTCGGACCGGGTTGCGGCACGAAGACGGCAGCGCGGTAGTAGCGCAATTCCTCGACGCTTTCCCGGATGTCGGCGAGCGCGCGATGGCCGCCGCGCTTGCCGGGGGAGGCGTAGTACGCCCGCGGATACCAGCGGCGCGCCAACTCTTTGACGGAGGAAACGTCGACCATCCGGTAGTGCAGGTAGTTATCGAGCGCGGGCATGTCGCGGGTGAGGAAGCCGCGGTCGGTGGCGATGGAGTTGCCGCACAGCGGGGCCTTCTTCGGCTCCGGGACGTGCTCGCGTACGAAAGCCAAGACCTGCGCCTCGGCGTCAGCCAGCGTGAGCGTCGAGGCCAGCACCGCCGTATCGAGGCCCGACTCCGCGTGCATCGCGACGACGACCGGGTCCATCTCTTTCAGCGCCTGCTCCGAGGCGTGGATCACCAGGTCAATGCCATCGCCCAGCTCGTTGAGGTCGCCGTCGGTCACGATGCAGGCCACCTCGATGAGCAGATCGTGCGACAACGCGAGGCCTGTCATTTCGCAGTCGATCCAGACGAGGCGGTCCACCGCGTGACCGTAACGTCCGCAAGGCCTACCTGGCTCCATGGCGCGCACAAATGGTGTGGCCGGAATGTGGCGTACGGCTCATCCTGGCCCCCCGGAGCAGTGATGGGGCCGGGAGCCTGCGAGCCTTCGACGTCGGTTGGTGCCGACGCGGCGTGAGCCCTGACGCATACTGGTGAAAAGCTACGAGTCTGGAGGAGCACCGGTGACCTACGTCATCGCCGAGTCCTGTGTAGATCTGAAGGACAAGGCATGCATCGAAGAGTGCCCTGTCGACTGCATCTATGAGGGCAACCGGATGCTTTACATCCAGCCCGACGAGTGCGTCGACTGCGGAGCCTGCGAGCCGGTCTGCCCGGTGGAGGCCATCTACTACGAGGACGACGTCCCCGAGCAGTGGACGGCTTACACGGAGGCAAACGTGGTCTTCTTCGCCGAGATCGGCTCCCCGGGCGGTGCATCGAAGGTCGGCCTCATCGACTCCGACGCTCCCATCGTCGTCGCCCTCCCGCCGCAGGAGCACGACGAATAGCCGCGATCACCGCTTCTAGCCGGTCCCTTCCGGACTTTCCCTGGGACCGGCTGATTCCGTACGGCGATCGCGCCCGCGCTCACCCCGGCGGCATCGTCGACCTGTCAGTGGGTACGCCCGTTGACCCCACCCCGGAGATCGTCCAGGAAGCTCTGCGTGACGCCTCCGACGCCCCGGGTTACCCGCTCACCGCCGGCTCCCCGGCCCTGCGTGAGGCGCTGACCAGTTGGTCCAGGCGCCGGCTCGGCGCCCCCGACGGCATCGGCGTACTGCCGACGATCGGGAGCAAGGAACTCGTCTCGCTGCTGCCCTCGCTGCTCGGCCTCGGCGCGGGGGACACGGTCGCGCTTCCGGAGTTGGCTTATCCGACGTACGCGGTGGGCGCGCTGCTCGCTGGCGCCAAGCCGGTCACGTACGACAGCCTCCTCGGCCTCGGTCCCACTCGCATACGACTGTTGTGGGTCAACTCGCCGGCCAACCCCACCGGCCAGGTACTGCCCGTCGACCACCTGGCGAAGATCGTCGCCTGGGCCCGCGAGCGCGACACCCTCGTCGTCAGCGATGAGTGCTACCTCGAGTTGGGCTGGGACGCCGAACCGGTGAGCATCCTGGACCCGCGGGTCTGTGGCGGCGACCCGAGCGGGCTGCTAGCCGTCCACTCGCTCTCGAAGCGTTCCAACCTGGCCGGCTACCGGGCCGCCTTCGTCGCGGGCGATCCTGCGCTCGTCGCGACACTGCTCGAGGTGCGTAAACACGCCGGGCTGATGGTTCCCGCGCCCGTGCAGGCCGCGATGGTGGCCGCCCTTGGCGACGATGCTCACGTCGCTGAGCAGCGCAAGCTCTATGCGGCGCGCCGCGAGGTCCTGCGTCCCGCGTTGGAGGCCGCGGGGCTGCGGATCGAACACAGCGCGGGCGGCCTCTACCTGTGGGCGACCGCTGGTGAGGACTGCTGGACGACCGTCGCTCGCCTGGCCGACGCCGGGATCCTGGTCGCCCCAGGGGAGTTCTATGGCCCGCGAGGCGCCCAGTTCGTACGGGTCGCGCTAACCGCGAACGACGAGCGCATCAGCCAGGTCCCGCTGCGGCTGGCCCGCTAGCCGCTTGCGGCGCTGCTGCGCCCCGCCCACGGAGAACACGGCGAGCGCGAACCAGATCATGATGCAGCCCACAAGGCGGTCGGTGGGCAGCGGCTCGTGTTGCACCACGACGCCTACCAGGAACTGCAGCGTCGGCGTCAGGTACTGAAGCAAGCCGATCGTCGTCAGCGAGACGCGGTTCGCCGCTGCGCCGAACATCAGCAGCGGAATCGCGGTCACGACGCCGGCACCCAGCAGCATCGAACTGTGGCCGGCGCCGTGGCCGAACGTGCCGTGTCCGGTCGCGGCCAGCAACGAGATGACGATCAGCGCCGGTAGCGCGAGCACCGTCGTCTCGACCGTGAGCCCTTCCAGCGCCGGAGCAGCCACGTGCTTCTTCAGGAAGCCGTAGCCCGCGAACGAGAACGCCAGGATCAGCGCGATGTACGGCAGCCGTCCGTAGCTGATCGTCAGCACCGCTACCGCACCGCCGGCGAGTCCCACGGCGATCCATCCAGTCGTCGACAGCCGCTCATGGAGCACGACCACTCCGAGCATCACCGTGATGAGCGGGTTGATGAAGTAGCCCAGCGCGGTCTCGACGACCTGGTGGGAGTTGACGCCGTAGATGTAGACGCCCCAGTTGAGCGCGAGCAGCACGGCGGCCAGCGCGAGCATTCCGAGGCGACGCCGGTCAGCGAGCGCCGGACGCACCCACGCCCACTGGCGGCGAAGGGTGAGCGCAAGAGCAACCGCCACCAGGCTCCACAGGCAGCGGTGGGCCAGGATCTCGCCGGCCCCGGCTGGCTTGAGCAGCGGGAAGTACAGCGGAAACAGGCCCCAGATTGAGTACGCGCCGATCCCAAAAAGGATGCCGCGCCGCTCGTCGCCCATGACCCTTTCAACGCTACGGCCAGGGGTGGACTGGTCGCACGTGGTTATTGGCCTGACATCGTGGGCGAAGCGCACGCGCACGGCTAGGAAATCCGCGCGCAGCCCGGGCTGGCTAGGGTCAAAGGCATGAGTCCAGCCGCGAGCCCGATTTCCGCCGCTGTCGACGAGCTGTGGGAGCGGCGCGGCGAGCTGAGCCCCGCCAACGAGGACGCGCGCAAGCTCGTCGTCGCAGCCGTGGACCAGCTGGACACCGGCGAGGCCCGGGTGGCGTCGATCGATCCGGTGACCAACGACGTCGTGGTCGATGAGCGAGCCAAGCGGGCAATCCTGCTGTCGTTCAAGGTGCTGGCGATGGGCGAGTCCTCGGCGGGCGACTTCCAGTACCACGACCGCATGCCGCTGAAGACCCGCTTCGACGGGGTACGCGTTGTGCCGGGTGCGATCGCACGCTGGGGCTCGTACCTGGCTCCCGGGGTCGTCCTGATGCCGAGCTACGTCAATATCGGCGGTTACGTCGGCGCGGGCACTCTCGTCGATACGTGGGCCACGGTCGGTTCGTGCGCGCAGGTGGGGGAGCGGGTCCACCTGTCCGGAGGCGTGGGCCTCGGCGGCGTGTTGGAGCCGCCGAACGCGACACCCGTCGTCATCGAGGACGATGCGTTCATTGGCTCGCGGAGCATGGTCGTCGAAGGTGCCCGGGTGCGGCGCGGCGCCAAGCTCGGCGCCGGCGCGATCCTGACCAGCAGCACCCGGGTGTTCGACGCGACCAGCGGTGACGAGTTGCCGCGTGGTGAGGTGCCCGAGCGCGCCGTCGTGGTCGGCTCCAGCAAGGTCCGCTCGTTCCCGGGCGGGGAGTTCGCGATGCCGTGCCTGCTGGTGCTGCGCACCCTCGCCGAGGGCGAGGTCCACGACAAGCTGGCGCTGAACGACGTGTTGCGTGAACACGGCGTCGCCACATGACGAGCCTCGACCTGAGCAGTAGTCCGGAAGCGTTGACGGCGACGCTCGTCGACCTGCCGAGCGTCAGCGGCTCCGAGGGTCCGCTGGCTGATGTCGTCGAGGCCGCGCTGAAAGGCCTGCCACACCTGCGGGTGGTGCGCGACGGTGACGCGGTTGTCGCCTTCACCGACCTTGGCCGCGATCGCCGGGTCGTGCTCGCCGGCCATCTGGACACCGTGCCGATCGTCGACAACGTGCCGTCGCGGCTGGACGGCGACCGGTTGTACGGCTGCGGCACGTCGGACATGAAGTCCGGCATCGCGGTGATGCTTCACCTGGCTGCGACGCTCAGCGAGCCATCGAGCGACCTCACCTTCGTCTGCTACGACAACGAGGAAGTGGAAGCGACGCGCAACGGGCTGCTGAGACTGGCGACGCAGCACCGTGACTGGCTCGCCGGCGACCTCGCGATCCTGCTCGAGCCGACGGACGGCGTGATCGAGGCTGGCTGCCAGGGCACCCTGCGCGTCGAGATCACCGTCCCCGGTCGCCGGGCTCACAGCGCCCGGTCCTGGCTCGGCTCCAACGCCATCCACGCCGCAGCGCCTCTGCTGGCCACGCTCGCCGCGTACGAGCCGCGTTCCGTCGACGTCGACGGCTGCGTCTACCGGGAGGGCCTTTCGGCGGTCCGGATCAGCGGCGGCGTCGCCGGAAACGTCATCCCCGACGCCGCCGCGGTGACCATCAACTTCCGCTTCGCCCCCGACCGGACCGAAGCTGAAGCGCTCGACCACGTGAAGCAGGTGTTGCACCCGTACGAGCTGACCCTCACCGACACCTCACCTGGCGCGCTGCCCGGCCTCAGCGCTCCGGCGGCCAAGGACTTCGTGGCTGTCGCCGTCGCCGCCGGTGGCCCCGAGAGCGCCCCGCGTGCCAAGTACGGCTGGACCGACGTGGCCCGCTTCGCCGCGCTCGGCATTCCCGCGGTCAACTACGGCCCCGGCGATCCCAACCTCGCCCACACCCGCGAGGAGTCGATCGAGCTGGCCCGGATCGGCGGCGTCACTGAGGTGCTGGCGCGCTACCTGAGTTAGCCGTCAGCTAGACATCCAGGGCGACGTACTTCGTCGACAGGTACTCGTCGATGCCCTCGAACCCGCCCTCGCGCCCGAAGCCGCTCTGCTTGACGCCACCGAACGGCGCGGCCGGGTTGGAGATCAGGCCCTTGTTGAGGCCGACCATGCCGTACTCCAGCCCCTCCGCCACGCGCAGCGCGCGCGAGAAGTCGCGGGTGAAGACGTACGACGCCAGCCCGTAGTCGCTGTCGTTGGCCGCCTGCAACACCTCTTCCTCCGTCGTGAACGTGAAGACCGGCGCGACCGGGCCGAAGATCTCCTCGCGCCTCATGCGGGCGTCGCTAGGCACATCGCCGAGCACCGTCGGCGCGTAGAAGTAGCCGGCGTCCCCGACGGTCGTTCCGCCGGTACGCACGGTCGCCCCGCGCTCCTTGGCATCGGCGACGAGTTCGGCCACCTTGGCGCGTTGCTTGCCGTCGATGAGCGGGCCGACGTTGACACCCTTCTCGGTGCCGCGGCCCACTGTCAGCGCCGCCATCTTGGCGGTGAGCTTGGTGGTGAACTCTTCGGCGATCGACGCCTCGACGTGGAAGCGATTTGCGGCGACGCACGACTCGCCCATGTTGCGCATCTTGGCGATCATCGCCTGCTCGACGGCGAGGTCGAGGTCGGCGTCAGCGAAGACGATGTACGGCGCGTTGCCGCCGAGCTCCATCGACAGCCGTAGCAGCCGTCCCGACGACTGCTCCATCAGCAGCCGGCCGACCTCGGTTGACCCGGTGAACGACAGCTTGCGCAGCCGCGCGTCCTCCACCATCGGCTTGACGACCGATGCGCTGGAGGACGACGTCACGATGTTGAGTACGCCAGCTGGCAGCCCGGCGTCGCGCAGCAATTGAGCCAGCGCGAGCATCGTCAACGGCGTCTGGCTCGCGGGTTTGACCACCGTCGTGCAGCCGGCGGCGATCGCCGGTCCGATCTTGCGGGTGCCCATCGCGGCCGGGAAGTTCCACGGGGTGATCAGCAGGCACGGACCTACCGGCTGATGCATCGTGAGCAAGCGGCTTTTGCCGCTCGGCTCATGGGAGTAGCGGCCGGCGATGCGCACCGCTTCCTCGGAGAACCAGCGGAAGAACTCGGCTGCGTACGTGATTTCGCCGGCCGACTCGCTGAGGCTCTTGCCCATTTCAAGAGTCATCAGCAGGCCGAGCTCTTCCTGCCGCAGAACCATGGCCGTAAAGGCGCGGCGCAGGATTTCCCCGCGCTCGCGCGGCGGCACCTTCGCCCAACCCGCCGCCGCCTCGTCCGCCGCCGCGAGCGCCGCCAGCGCGTCTTCGGGGGTCGCGTCGGCGACCTCGCACAGGGACTTGCCGGTGGCGGGGTCCTCGACGGACAGCGTCCGGCCGCCGGTCGCATCCCTCCATTCGGCGCCGATCAGCAGCTGTTTCGGGACCGCGGCGAGGACGTCTTCTTCAGTGGGTGCGTCGGGCATATCCACGGCCTACCCGACTAAGAGCACCTGTAGCAAATGGCGGCATCCTGTTTGGGTGGAGCACGACCGGTACGGGCCCTATGTCGCGTCCGGTGCAGCGTGTTTGCGTGTCGTTCATCAAGCAGGGCTCCGGGGGGCTGCACCGGGCCCTAGCGTGGGCGCGTGAGCAAGCCTTCCGTGGATCCCGAGCGTCAGCGCGATGACGCCAATCAGCTGTCGGCATCCGAAAGCGAGCCGCCGGAGCGCCAACGCGGTCCGGTCATTCTGCGGCGCGACCAGGTCCAACCGTCCACCACGGACCAGCGGCTGCTCGACCATCGCGGGTCCTCGGACTGGGTGCACACCGACCCGTGGCGGGTGCTCCGGATTCAGAGCGAGTTCGTGGAGGGGTTCGGACTGCTGGCCGAGGTGCCGCGGGCGGTGACCGTCTTCGGGTCGGCGCGCACCCCGGTCGATCATCCCGACTACGCGATGGGGCATGCGATCGGAGCGGCGCTGGCCCGCGCTGGCCACGCCGTCATCACCGGCGGCGGCCCCGGAACGATGGAGGCCGTCAACCGCGGCTGCCAGGAGGCGGGCGGCCTTTCGATCGGGCTCGGCATCGAGCTGCCCTTCGAGCAGAGCCTGAACCACTGGGTCGACCTCGGGGTCAACTTTCGCTACTTCTTCGTACGCAAGACGATGTTCGTCAAGTACGCCCAAGCCTTCGTCATCCTGCCCGGCGGCTTCGGCACGATGGACGAGCTTTTCGAGGCGCTCACCCTGGTCCAGACCGGCAAGGTCACCCGGTTCCCGGTGGTGCTGGTGGGGGTCGCGTACTGGCAGGGCCTGATCGATTGGATACGCGGTTCGCTCGTTGTGACGGGTCGCGTCGGTGCGGATGATCTGGATCTGGTGACGCTGACCGACGACGTCGATGAGATCCTTCGCGTGATCGAAGCGAGCCGCTGAGCCCGCCTTCCCTCAGGCGAAGAGCCGGATCGGGGTAAGTACCGCCCAAGACTGCAGGTTGTCGCCGGCTGGACACCGCGCGTGACGCGGGGTGTCCAGCCGGCGAGGACGCCTACTTCGCGGCGCGTTCGATGATGACGGTGGCAATCTGCTTGCTGCCGTCGACCTTGGCGATGACGCCCGCGGTCTGGCCGGCCTTCACGTCACTGATCGAGCTCTTCTTGCGGTCGATGCGCACCTTCGTGTCGGGCGTGACGACGTAGGTCTGGTTAAAGCCGTCCTTGCTGATGAGGGTGATCGACGTCGAGCTGACGCCCTCTTGGACCGTTCCGCGCTGCTCGGCGCGCGTGACGGGCTTGTTGTCCTTGCCCTCCACGGTGAACTGCCCGTGCAGCAAGCGTCCCTTGAGCTGCGCGAGTTTTCCGGCGCGACCAGCCTTGCCAGCCTTAGCGTGGGCTGCCGCGGCGCCCGTGCTCGGGGAACTGGCGGCCGGGGTGACGCTCGCGGCGCTCCCGCTACTCCCGCTCGTGGCTGCCGTGGCGACTCCACCGGCGGCCACAATGCCCACGGTCACCCATCCTGCCGCGCGAATGGCGGCCCCTGGCTTGCTCATCTGAACTCCAACCTGTTATCGCTGCATGTTCGCTGCGGTGAGGTCTCAAGCATCGGGCGCCTTTCACCGTGACTGGTGCGGTTCACGTTCGGGGAATGTAAAGCCGCTCCGCTAGCGGTCACGCCAGCCCGCGCCGCCCCACGGCGAGGTCACGCGTGCCCTGGATCGAGCGGACGGTGTCGATGACGCGCCGGGTCGCTTGTACGGCGTGAGCACGCACGACGCGGGCCCCGAGCCACACCGACACGGCGGTCGCCGCCAGCGTCGGCTCGAGGCGGTCGTTCACCGGAAGGTCGAAACACTCACCGAGAAAGTCCTTGTTGCTCATGGCGACGAGCACCGGCCACCCGGTCTCGACCAGCTCCGGCAGTCGCCGGGTGGCTTCCAGGGAATGGCGGCTGTTCTTGCCGAAGTCGTGGCCCGGATCGATCAGGATCGCGTCAGAGCGCACGCCCAGGGAACGGGCGCGCTCGGCCAGGCCGACCACGGTCGTACGGATGTCGTCCACCACGTCGTCGTACGCGACCCGGTGCGGCCTGGTGCGCGGCGGCAGGTGCCCCGCATGCGTGCAGACCAGGCCGGTGCCGTACTCCGCGGCGACCTCGGCCAGTTCGGGCTCGGTGCCTCCCCACGCGTCGTTGAGCAGGTCAGCGCCTTCTAACGCGACCGCACGGCCGACGGCGGCACGCCAGGTGTCCACCGAGATGACGATGTCGGGATGTCGGCGGCGCAGCTGCGCGACGAAGGTGGCGACCCGGCGCAGCTCCTCCTGCGTGTCGACGGCGACGCCGGGAGCAGCCTTCACTCCGCCGATATCCAGGATCTCGGCGCCCTCGTCCACAGCGCGGTCGGCGGCGTCGAGCGCTTCCCCCTCGCCAAAGGTGGCGCCGCGGTCGAAGAACGAATCGGGCGTGCGATTGATGATGGCCATGACGGCCACGTCGCCCGGGCCGAACGTGCGATTTCCCAGCTTGAGCGTCCGCGGTTGCACGTCTGCACTCTTTCAGATGCGAGACTGGACGCATGGCGTTTGCCATTGAGATCCTGCTCGCCGCCGCGGTCCTGCTCGCCGTGGGGCTCGCCGCCGCCGGTCGCATTGACGGCATGTCGCGCTCCGCACCGGACGCGCCGCCCGGCTTGCCTCCGGGTCCGGTGACCCCCGAGGCGTTGCGTAGTGCTGCGTTGCCGGTCGTCCTTCGCGGCTACCGGATGGCCGATGTGGACGAGGTGCTGGAACGTGCTGCTGCAGAACTTGAGGCGACGCGGGCGCAAGCTCGTCCGACAGCTACGGCTGACCCGTACGAACCAGCCGGCGTCCGGCCCGATCAGCTCTGGGACGACGAGACCGTCGATGGTTGAGCTTCGGGTGTGTGTCGACATCGACGCCACGCCTGACGAAGTCTTTATCGGTATGACGGACTGGGCGCGCCAGGGCGAATGGATGCCGGGTACGACCGTGCGTCCCGTCAAGGGCACCGGCGAGGCCGTCGGCGACGAGATCGTGGCGCGCACCGCCCTTCCCAAGGCAAAGCGGTTGGGCTTCGACGATCCGATGCGCATCACCGCGTGGGAGCGGCCGCTGCGCTGTGAGGTGCTCCACCTTGGCCGGGTCGTGCGCGGTCGCGGGGTCTTCGAGGTCGAACCCCTCGGATCCGGGCGCTCCCGCTACACGTGGATCGAGTGGGTCGAGCCGCCACTCGGCGCCATCGGACGGGTCGGGTTGCGCGTCGCCCGCAGGCCCACCGAGTACGCGCTACGGGTGGCCGTGCGCCGCTTTGCCCGCTGGGTGGAACGGTCGGCCGCCGGGCTGCCCGGCTGAGTCACCGCCCCATGAACGTCGGCGCCTCCTTGGCGAAGAACGAGCCGATCGCGCCGAGATGGTCGGCGGTCTTGCCGATCTCTTGCTGCAGGGTGGCCTCGAGCTCGAGCGATTCGGCGAGTGACTGGGTGGCCGCCAGAGCGAGCGTTTGCTTGATGGCCGCGAAGGCCGCGGTAGGTCCGGCCGCCAGGCGCTGCGCCAACTCCTGCGCGGAGCCTGCCAGCAACTCGTCGTCGACGACGGCATTGACCAGGCCCAGCTCAAGGGCACCCTCGGCCGAGATCCGCTCGTTCAGGTACATGAGCGCGGCGGTCTTGGCCGGGCCGACCAGCCGGTTGAGATTCCAGGTGATCCCCGAGTCGCCGGCGAGGCCGATGCCGGTGAAGGCGGTGGCGAAGACCGCCGACCGTGCCGCAAAGCGGATGTCGCAGGCCAGCGCGATGCCAAGGCCCGCACCGGCGACGGCTCCGTTGATGGCGGCGACGACCGGCTTCGCCATCCCCATCAGCGTCTGCACGACCGGGTTGTAGTACTCGCGAACGACATCACCCAGGTCGGGAGTGTGTTCGCTGGCGTACGCGGCCTGCAGCTCCCGCAGGTCCTGCCCGACGCAGAAGGCGCGCCCGCGGCTCGCGAGCAGCACGGCGCGTACGCCCGGGTCGGCCGCCGCCTCCTTCACGGCCGCGAGCAGGTGCTCTTTCGCGCCGATCGACATGGCGCCGAGGGCGTCAGGACGGTTGATGGTGACGACGGCAAGGGACCCATCAGGGCCGCTGCGCTCGTAAATGACTGCCGGCTGGAGCTCGTCCACACCTGCATCTTCTCCCGCCGCGGAAGGACCGTGTGCGCCGCCCACGCCCGATTGCCCGCACATCTGGGATGATGGGACAGGACGTGGCGGGTTCCTCCCTGCGCGAGGGCTCCGTCAACAAGCAGTTCAAGCCAGGAAGAGGTGCACGGCATGGCGGCCATGAAGCCGCGGACGGGTGACGGTCCGCTCGAGGTCACCAAAGAGGGACGTGGCATCGTGATGCGCGTTCCGCTGGAGGGCGGCGGCCGGTTAGTCGTCGAAATGTCGGCGCCTGAGGCCACCGCACTTAGCGAGGCGTTGAAGGCTGCCGCTGGCTGACGAGCCCGTTCTCCCAGCGACGCTAGCGCCGCCGGAGCCTGCTGGCAGCCTCAAGGAGCCAGTCAGGCTGCGGCGGTCACCGTGCGCTCCCGCAACCACTCCAGGCTGTCGGGTCTGATCATCTCGTGTTGCCAATTGTTGAGGGCCTGCTGCACGCCAGCCTCGTCGGCGAACCTGCCGAGCACCTCGACAGTCAGCTGCTCGACCTCGACCTGGTCGATGCCGAGCTGGTCGAGGTAGCGCGCGAACAGCCCGCCCGGGTGCGGCTCGCGTACGACATAAAGCTCGCCGGTGTCATGCAAGTAGTTGGCGCGGTAGGTCGAGTGCTGGTCCTTCTCGGTCGACCAGCCGTCACCAAAATTGATTTCTTCGGACTCCCGGCGCGCCGGATCACCGTCGTAGAACTCTGAAATGTCCATCTGTGATGTCCGTCTCTACGCTTCGTCGGCCGGGTTGGCGATCGCGGCCAAGAGGCCAGTGCCGACCGGCAATACTGCCGGCGTGAGGCGCCCGTCCTCGCGAACGAGCTCGACCAGCCGGCGCAGGGCGCCTGCTTCGGCATCGCGCGCGGAAGAGTCTGCAGCGATGGCAGCGCCGTCAAAGACAATCACGCCTCCGCTGCGCACGAGCCGGATGACCTGAGGCAGGAAATCGGGGTATTCGCGCCGGTCAGAGGCACAGAACACGACGTCGTACGCACCATCGGTGAGCCGCGGGAGCACGTCGAGCGCCCGGCCATTGATCAGCCGGGCCCGTGAGGTAGGGATGCCGTCAGCGTTGAACGCTGCGCGGGCCAGCCGCTGCGCCTCAGCCTCCGCATCGATGCTGGTGAGGACCCCGTCGGGACGCATGCCGCGCAGCAGGTAGAGCCCGCTGACGCCGGTATCGGTGCCGATCTCCACGGCGGTACGGGCCCGGGCCGCGGCGGCTAGCAGCCGTAACGCAGCTCCGACGGCCGGACTGATCGGCTCGACACCGATCTCGGCGGCGCTTGCGCGGGCCGCCGAAAGGACGGCGTCCTCCGGCATGAAGGACTCGGCAAACTCAGCAACTCCCATGGTCAGCGAAGCCTAGTGGAGCTTCGACGGATCGGGGTCGACGCCTGTCCGGTGGGGGAACATCGCCGTCGCCCGCGGACCGGAATTGGCGCCGCGGGAACGTACGCGGGCCGCCAGATCGTTGAACTCACAGCCAACTGGCAGGCCAATCGGGCTGCTGCGCCGCGACACCCCAGTGTGAAAGAGAGACCATGACGGCTGGAGCTATTTGTGCGCCAGGCGGGCGTTTTTTCCGGCCCCGGCTGGTCCGAGGGGATGCCGTGCCTGTCAGCCGTGTCGAAACGGTCGGCCCTAGTGCTACCACCACGTGGGAGCCGCCGACCTGGGATGAGGTCGTGCGCGAACACAGCGCCCGGGTCTACCGGCTCGCCTACCGCCTCACCGGCAACCAGCACGACGCCGAAGACCTGACCCAAGACGTCTTCATCAGGGTGTTCCGCTCCCTCGACGGCTACACGCCGGGCACGTTTGAGGGCTGGCTGCACCGCATCACCACCAACCTCTTCCTGGACCGCATGCGCCGGGCCTCGCGGATTCGCTTCGAGGCGCTCCCGGACGATGCGGAACGGCTGCCAGGCAAAGATGCGACCCCTGAGGCGGCCGTGATGGCTGACCTGTTCGACGCCGATGTGGAACGCGCCCTGGCCGCCCTGCCGCCGGACTTTCGCGCCGCCGTCGTCCTGTGTGATGTCGAGCAGCTCTCGTATGAGGAGATCGCCGCCACCCTCGGCATCAAGCTCGGAACGGTTCGCAGCCGCATTTCCCGTGGTCGGGCGATGCTCCGTGCCGCACTCGTCGATCGCGCGCCGATCCGGCTTCCCGAGCCCGCTGGCTCCAGCCGCACCGCGCCGGCTGCTGATGAGCAGCCGGCTGAGCTCCCGACCCAGGCGGCGGCCGACGCGCCCGCGGTCGTCCGATGAGTTACTCGACCACCTCCCATCTCGGTGACCTCGGTGCCGCCCTGGTCGACGACCAGCTCGACGGCCCCGACCGCGAACATGTCCTCGTTCATCTCGCGGGCTGCGACGAGTGCCGGCGCGACGTGGAGGATCAGCGGCGCCTGAAGGCCCGCTTGCGCGCAATGGCGGGGCCGGGGCTGCCCCCGGGCCTGGCGATCCGGCTGGGAGCGCTGGGCGAGCGCCGCGAGGATGCTCTGGTGGCCCCGCTGCCGGTGGCGTTACCCGCCGCCTCCACCACGCTGTCCTCATCCGAACGGCTTCCGCTGGGGTCGCACGCCGTCGTGCGTGGGGTCGGATCGCCGCGCGGGAGGCGGTTGCTGGTCGGGGCCGCATCGCTGCTGCTGGTCGGCGCCGGCACGGCTTTTGCTGGCGGCGGCGACATTCAGGGCTCCGGTCCGCCTGCTCCCACGGTCGGCACCGTCAATTCCGTTCATTCGGTCAATACGGCGGTGACGTCCTCCACGACCGGGGTATCGCTCAACGATCCGGCGTTTGACGCGATGACGGCATCATTCGGTCGTTGACCAGCCTCCCGAGCCAAGCGGTTCGCGGTGGCCCGGCCACGGCCGTACCGTAAGTGAGGTTGGCGGTGCGTCCAGCCGGTCAGCAGCCAAAGTCGACCAGATCCGTCCGAACCGCCAGAGGAGGCCGCGGCGATGTCCGAGGGTGACGGGCCGGAGAGTTCCGAGCCGTCGCCATGGTGGACGCCCGGCGGCCAATCCGAGCAGCAACAGCAGCCTGAGCGGCCTGAGCAGTACGGACCCGCGCCGTCAGCATCCGAGCCGACCGTGGCGTATGGCTGGGACACGCCCGCTGAGTCGCCGCCGGCGTACGGGCAGCCCGCCGGCAGCGGCTACGGCACCGGTTACCCCTACGGTTCGCCGCAGCCGCCGGTGGAGTTCGCGCATCTCGGCAGCCCGCCGCGCGGCCCCGATTACATGCCGCCGGCGCCGTACCCGTCGACGCCGACCACTTACGGCGAGCCGCTGCCCGGTCCGCCGCCGCCCCCGCCGCGCGGCCCGCAGCGGCTGCTGATCGTGGCGCTGGTCGCCGCGCTCCTCGGCGGCGTGATCGGCGGCATTTCCGGGGTTGCGTACGAGCACAACCACGTCAAGAAGTCCTCTTCCGACCTCTCGTCCGCCCCGCCGCTGGCGACGGGCTCGCCGACCCCGGTCAACCGCGCCCCCAACTCGGTCGCGTCGATCGCCGCCCGCCTGCTGCCCTCGGTCGTCACCCTCAACGTCGATGGGGCCACTGAAAGCGGTACCGGCTCGGGCGTCGTGATCCGCGCTGACGGGTACATCCTGACCAACAACCACGTGGTCACCGTGGCGGCAAATGGCGGCGCCATCACGGCGGACTTCTACAAGGGCAAGCAGAAGGTAACCGCGCGCATCGTCGGCCGTGACCCGAAGACCGACCTGGCCGTCGTCCGGGTCGACGCGACCAACTTGCCGGCCGCGACGCTTGGCCAGTCGGCTTCGCTCGTCGTGGGTGACCCCGTCGTCGCGCTCGGAGCTCCGCTCGGCCTGTCCAGCACGGTGACCTCCGGCATCATCAGCGCGTTGGACCGCAACGTCGAGGTTCCGTCCGAGAGCGGCGGGTCCGCGGGGCTGCTGATCGGAGCGATCCAGACCGACGCCGCGATCAACCCCGGCAATTCCGGCGGACCGCTCGTTGACGATCAGAGTCAGGTCATCGGCATCAATTCGGCGATCGCCGCCGCGCCCGGCAGCACCGGCCAGGGTGGCAACATCGGCGTCGGATTCGCGATCCCGATCGACTACGCCCGCTCGATCGCCGACGAGATCATCAAGACCGGTCACGCCACCCACCCCTACGTCGGCGTGACGGCGAGTCCGGCTGACAGCACCGGCGGTTCGCAGGGCGCGAAGGTCATTTCCGTCGTACCGAGCGGGCCTGCCGATCGGGCCGGCATCAAGAGCGACGACATCATCACGAAGGTCGACGGCAAGGCGATCGACGGCGTCGACGGGCTGGTGGCGGCGACCCGGCTGCACAGGGTGGGCGACGTCGTGACCGTCACCTACGAGCGGGGCGGTACCTCCCACGACGTGAAGGTCACGCTGAAAGAGAGCCGTAACTGATGTTCGGCCTCAGCGCGTGGCACCTGACCTGGCTCGTGGTCGTCGGCCTGGTCGTGTTCGGACCCGATCGGCTGCCCTCGCTGCTGAAGGACCTCGGCAAGGCGCTGCGCTCGGTCAGGCAGCAGGCGCAGGCGATGCAGGAGGATCTGAAGGCCGAACTCGGGCCCGAGGTCGGTGACCTCGACCTGCGCAGCCTCCACCCGCGCACGTTCGTGGAGAAGCACCTCTTCGGCGATGAGGAGGATCCGCTCGGGCTCGACTTCCTCAATGGCAAGAGCCTCGCCAAGCAGAGCGGCGCGACCGAAGTTCATCCAGGGATGCCACTGCAGAAGGCGGCCGAACCGGCGACCGCCCCCGAACCCGTCGTCGTGGAACCGGTGTCGATGGAGAAGGCCGAAGGGCCGACGCTGAAGTACGACGTCGACGCCACCTAGTGGCGCGTGGGCGTCAGCCCGAGCGAGCGGCCGGCCAGTCCACGTGAGCGTGAGCTCAGCCGGTCAGCGATCGACTGCAACGCCTTACCAGCCTCGGAATCAGGCTCCGACAGCACCAGCGGCGTGCCCGAATCGCCGCCTTCGCGCAGCCGTACGTCGAGCGGGATCTGACCGAGCAGCGGCACGTCGTGGCCCAAGGCCTGGGTAAGGCTCTCGGCGACGACCGCGCCGCCGCCGGCGCCGAAGACGTCGATCCGGTCGCCGCAGTGGGGGCAGGGCAGGTAGGCCATGTTTTCCACGACGCCGACGACGTTTTGCCGGGTCTGGCGGGCGATGGTGCCGGCCCGCTCCGCCACCTCCGTGGAGGCCAGTTGCGGGGTCGTCACGAGCAGCAGTTCGGACGCCGGCAGCAGCTGAGCGAGGGAGATCGCGACGTCTCCTGTCCCAGGCGGCAGGTCCAGGAGCAGGACGTCGAGATCGCCCCAGAACACGTCGGACAGGAACTGCTGCAGCGCCCGGTGGAGCATCGGACCGCGCCAGGTCACCGGCTGGTTGCCCTTGGTGAACATGCCAGTGGAGATCACCTTGACCCCGTACGCCTGGGGCGGCATGAGCATCGCCTCGACCTGGGTCGGGCCGCGGTCCCCCAAGCCGAGCATCCGGGGGACGCTGTGGCCGTAGATGTCGGCGTCGAGCAGGCCGACCTGGAGCCCGCGCGCGGCGAGCGCTACGGCGAGGTTCACCGTGACCGACGACTTGCCGACCCCGCCCTTGCCGCTGGCGACCCCGTACACGCGGGTGAGTGATTCGGGCCGGGCGAACGGGATCTCGCGCTCGGGCTGATTGCCGCGCAATTGCGTACGCAAGGCCGTGCGCTGCTCATCGTTCATGACGTCAAGCTCGACCGATACGCCGGTAACACCCGGAACGGCGCCGACCGCCTTGGTGACCCGGGTGGTGATCTCCCCGCGGAGCGGGCACGCCGCGGTCGTCAGGTAGACGCCCACCGACACCTGGCCGTCAGCGCCGATGTCAACCGACTTGACCATGCCGATTTCGGTGATCGGGCGGTTGATTTCGGGGTCGGTAACGGTCGCTAGAGCAGCCTGGACAGCGTCCGCAGACGGCGAGTTCGCCATGTTGTCAGACTATGTCGATTCTGGGGTCGTCGCTTCAGGCGTCCGGCCGTCAGCATCGACCTTTGCGGCCGGTTCCGGCTGCGGCGCCTCGCGCTTGGGCTCGCTCGAGTCGCGCTTGCGCTGCTTGTTCTTGCCGGACTTGGAGGGTCGCTCGGGCCGGTCGTCGCGGCCGCCGTCGGGCCCGTGACCTGTCATGTCTTCAAGCAGCGCGCGCAGTTCGGTGCGCAGGAAGTCGCGAGTGACGACATCACCCATGGACACGCGTAGCGAGGCCACTTCGCGGGTCAGGTATTCCGCGTCGGCAGTCAGCATCGCGTTCTGACCACGATCCTGCGCGAGGTTGGCCCGGTCGCGGTCGTCCTGGCGGTTTTGCGCGAGCAGGATCAGCGGCGCCGCGTAGGCCGCCTGCAACGAAAGCACCAGGGTCAGGAACTGGAACGGGTACTGATCGAAGCGAGCAGCCTTCGGGACGACGAGGTTCCAGATGACCCAGAGAAAGATGAGGGCGGTCTGGGCGACCAGGAACTTGCCCGTGCCGAGGAAGCGGGCGATGCGTTCGGAGAACCGGCCGAAGGCTTCCGGGTCCGGCGATGGCAAGCGTGAGCGCCCGGGCACCCGCGGCTGGTCGAGCCGGGTGCGCGTGCGCCTGCGGTCAGCGCGGGCCACGAGGAGTGGCTCCGGCCAGCATGGCAAGCCGCTCGGCCGAGGGGTCGAAGTCGTGTTCTCGCCAGTCCTGCGGGAGCAGGTGGTCGAGCACGTCGTCGACCGTCACCGCGCCGAGCAGTCGGCCGGTGGGATCCACGACGGGAGCGGCCACCAGGTTGTAGGACGCCAGGTGGCGGGTGACCTCCGCGAGAGGTGCCTGCGCCTGCAACGCATCCGTCTCGGTGTCGATGATGCCGCCGACGAGGGTGGCCGGCGGCTCGCGTAGCAACCGCTGGAAGTGGGCCATGCCCAGGTAGCGCCCGGTCGGCGTCTCGTACGGGGGGCGTACGACATAGACCTGGGCGGCGAGGGCCGGCGGGATGTCGACGGAGCGGATTCGGGCCAGCGCCTCGGCGACGGTCGAGTTGGGCGGCAGGATGATCGGCTCGCTGGTCATGATGCCGCCGGCCGTGTCGTCGGCGTAGGAGAGCAAACGCCGGACCGGCGCTGCCTCCTGCGGCTCCATCAGATCCAGCAGCCGCTCGGCCTCTTCGATCGGCAGGTCGCCGAGCAGGTCGGCGGCGTCATCCGGACCCATTGCCTCCAGCACGTCAGCGGCGCGCTCGTCCTCCAGGCCGCCGAGCAGCTCGACCTGCTCGTCCTCGGGCATTTCCTCGAGTACGGCCGCGAGTCGATCGTCGTCCAGCGCTGCCGCCACCTCTGCCCGGCGCTTGTCGGAGAGGTCGTGAAGCATCGACGCGAGGTCGGCGGGGCGTAGCTTCTCGAAGGCAGCGAGCAGGTTGGCCGCTCCCTGGCCCTCCTCAGGAAGGGAGAAGCCGGTGACGGCGTCCCAGTCGAGCGTCTTCACCTGTCCGCGCCGGCGCCCCTCGCGTACCGCGACCTGGGTGAGCAGCCAGTCGCGCGCACGCGATTGCTCCATGGCGACGTCGACCACCGTGACCTCGGTGCCCGATTCCAGCAGCGTGACCTTGCGATCCAGCAGCTCGGCGAGCACGAGGGTCTCTTCCGGCCGGCGCTCGAAGCGGCGCCAGTTGAGCGTGCCTGAGCCGAGCACGACGGCCCCGGATTCGACCCCCGTGACCCGGCTCATCGTGACGAAGATCCGCCGGCGGGAGACCTCGACCGACAGCCCGAGAACGCGGGGTGGCTGCCCGCGCAGCCGCAGCGCCACGACGACATCACGGATGCGGCCGACGACATCGCCGTTTGGATCGAGAACGAGGAGCCCGGCGAGCCGGGCGCAGAAAACGCGCGCCGGTGCCTGGCTCACGCCCGCGACCCGAGGACGACAACCACCGCCATCTGGAATCCACGGGGTGTCAGGCGCATAACAGGAGGCTACCGCCGGGAACATCAGGAGTCGGACTATGAACAGAGGGGGGACAAGGGTGTCCCGACGGGTGTCCAGGTTTGTCCAGCTACGTGAGCATTCCTATGAACGTCTCCAGCCGCGTCGACCAGCGGCGGTGCTGCTGGTCGGGCTGATCATCGTGCTGGCCGGATGCGGCAGCGACAAGAGCACCAAACGGCTGCCGGTCCCGAGCCCGGCCAAGCCGACGGGGGAGGCGGCCAAGTCGGCGGCCACGATCATCGCTGACGCCCGCGCGCAACTGACGGCCGCCCGGTCGGTGCACGTGATCGGGAGCTTCACCAGCTCATCAGCTGCTTCAGCCACGTCCGCGAGCCCTTCGGCCAGCCCCTCCGCGAGCCCTTCGGCCAGCGCTTCCGCGCGCCCTTCGGCCAACCCCTCAGCCAGCCCATCGGTAACGGTCTCGCGTCGCCAGCGGATCGATCTGCACCTTGGCCGCGGCTCCCGCGGCGCCGCCGTGGCCACCGGGACGGTGACCACGGACACGGCTTCGGCGGGCAAGTCCTCTACGGTCACGCTCGCGCTGATCCGCGTGGGAAGCGTGCTCTACCTGCGCGGCGATCGGGCCTACTACGCGCGCATCGGCCCGAAGGCGGCGGCGGTGGCCGGGCGGTGGCTCTCGCTGCCGATCTCGCAGGAGCGCGCGCTTGTTGATCTGACGGACATCGACCGGTTGGCATCGGGCTTCGCGGGTGCCTCCAGTGCGAAAACGCTCGGGGAGACCATGCTTGGTCCGCTGCGGGCGCTCTTGGTGCGTGCGCAGCCGGGAGTCTTTGTCTACGTGGCATCGCAGTGGCCGCCGAAGTTGCTGCGCCTCCAACGCCCGGCGGGATCTTCCGGTCTTGCCGGGACGCTGGATTTTGGCAGCTACGACGCCGCGCTGACCGTGAAGGCACCCGCGGGTGCGGTCGCCCTCGCGACCTTGAAGGGCTGATTTGCGGAGTGTGATCTTCGCTGAGGTCATAGCCCATGGCTCGGGGGTATGCCACCGTAGTAGCCAGCCACGATCAAAGGAGATCCCGTGCCGCCGTTGCGCGCCCGCCGTTCCTGTCTCGCCGTTCCTGGCAGCAATGTCAAGATGCTCGGCAAGGCTCAGGGGCTCCCCGCTGACCAGGTATTCCTCGACCTTGAAGACGCGGTGGCCCCCGGCGCCAAGGAAGGCGCCCGCGACAACATCGTCGCGGCGCTCAACGAGGGTGACTGGGCCGGCAAGACCCGGGTCGTGCGGGTCAACGACCTCACGACCAAGTGGACGTATCGCGATGTCGTGACCGTCGTCGAGGGCGCCGGAGCGAATCTCGACTGCATCATGCTGCCGAAGGTGCAGACCGCCGAACACGTCGTGTGGCTGGACCTCCTGCTGCGCCAGATCGAGCTCACGATGGGCTACGAGGAAGGCAGCATCGGCATCGAGGCGCAGATCGAAAACGCGCTGGGCCTGACGAACGTCAAGGAGATCGCGTTCGCCTCGGACCGCATCGAGACCATCATCTTCGGTCCAGCCGATTTCATGGCGTCGATCAACATGAAGTCGCTGGTAGTGGGGGAGCAGTTGCCCGGCTACGACGTTGGCGACGCCTACCACCACATCCTCATGTCGATCCTGATGGCCGCGCGGGCCAAGGGCGTGCAGGCGATCGACGGTCCCTACCTGCAGATCAAGGACGTCGAGGGATTCCGCAGGGTGGCCGGCCGCTCTGCGGCGCTCGGTTTCGACGGCAAGTGGGTGCTTCACCCCGGCCAGCTCGAAGCCGCCAACGAGGTCTACTCGCCGGACCAGGAGACGTACGAGCATGCCGAGCTGATCCTCGACGCCTATGCGCACTACACGTCAGAGGCCGGCGGCTACCGCGGTGCCGTCATGCTCGGTGACGAGATGATCGATGAGGCGTCGCGCAAGATGGCCGAGGTCATCGCGGGCAAGGGACGGGCGTCGGGCATGGAGCGCAAGAAGAGCTTCGAGGCGCCGGGCGAGTGACAGCGCGTGAGCTGGCGGCAAGGTCCGTCCAGCGCAGATACTCACCGGTAACAAAAGTGCGCGGAGGTAGATAGCCATGGCTCGTCTCGCCCAGACTGAGGGTCTTACCGAGATCCAGCAGGACATTCTTTCGACGGTTCGTGACTTCGTCGAAAAGGAGATCATTCCGCACGCGACCGAACTCGAACACAAGGACGAGTTCCCCGAGGCCATCGTCGAGGGCATGAAGGAGATGGGCCTTTTCGGGCTCATGATCCCGGAGGAGTACGGCGGTCTCGGCGAATCGCTGCTGACGTACGCCCTGGTGGTCGAGGAGATCGCCCGCGGCTGGATGAGTGTCAGCGGGGTCATCAACACCCACTTCATCGTTGCGTACATGCTGCGTCAACACGGCACCGAGGAGCAGAAGCAGCGCCTGCTGCCGAAGATGGCGACGGGAGAGGTCCGCGGCGCATTTTCGATGAGCGAGCCCGGCTGCGGATCCGACGTCTCTGCGATCAAGACCAGGGCCGTGCTGGACGGCGATGAGTTCGTCGTCGACGGCCAGAAGATGTGGCTGACGAACGGTTCGCGCGCCGGGATCGTGGCGACCCTGGTGAAGACCGACGAGGGCGCCGAGTCCGTCTACAAGAACATGACGACCCTGCTCATCGAGAAGGAGACCGGCTTCGGCAAGCAGGGCGGCCTGACCATCCCCGGCAAGATCGAGAAGATGGGCTACAAGGGCGTCGAAACCACCGAGATGGTGCTGGAAGGTCATCGCGTGCCGGCCTCCGCGGTGCTCGGCGGCGACGAGGGTCGAGGCAAGGGCTTCTACCAGATGATGGACGGCGTCGAGGTCGGCCGGGTGAATGTCGCCGCTCGGGGTTGCGGAATCATGCGGCGCGCCTTCGAACTCGGCATCCAGTACGCGCAGCAGCGCTCGACGTTCGGCAAGCAGATCGCCGACCACCAGGCGATCGCGTTCAAGCTCGCGGAGATGGCCACCAAGGTCGAGGCCGCTCACCTGATGATGGTCAACGCGGCGCGCCTGAAGGACGCCGGCAAGCGCAACGATGTCGAGGCCGGCATGGCCAAGTTGATCGCGTCGGAGTACGCCTTCGAGGTGACGACGGAGAGCTTCCGCATTCACGGTGGCTACGGCTACTCGAAGGAGTACGAAATCGAGCGTCTCTTTCGTGAAGCGCCGTTCTTGCTTATCGGCGAGGGGACGTCCGAGATCCAAAAGACCATCATCAGTCGCGGCTTGATGAAGGACTACAAGATCTAGCCCGTTGTCGTCGGTAGGCTTCCTCACGCACCGTAATCATGTTGGGTCGGTGTGAAGATAATTTCGTTCTCCTTTAGCAATCCCAGGACGTCACTGCGGCTGCGACAGCCAACGGCACGGCGAAGGCGCCCGCGGACTTCGTGGCCAAGTCCGGCACGCTGAGCATCCCGGTCGGCGCCACCTCCGGAAGGATCGGAATCACCATCAAGGGCGACACGGTCAACGAGGCGAACGAGAGGTTCACCGTCATCCTCGCCGCGCCGACCAATGCGACCGTCGGCGACGGGCAAGCCACGGGCGTCATCCGTAACAGCTAGGCGCGTACAAAACCCCGAGTTGGTCGCTAAGACTCAGTCATAGCGACCAACTCGGGGTTTCGTACGCCCGCTACAGGTAGTTGGCGGCGGGCCCGACCATCGCGCGGACGGTCTTGCCGTCGTGGAACTCACCGATCGCGGTCATGACCCACCCGCCGGTTCCTCGCTGGAGCTTGCACATGACGAGCCCGGTCTGCGGCTTGCTGTCGGACAGGTCGAAACGCACCAGTTCCTGATTGGTGTTGCCGTCAATCAGCCGGCAGAACGCGTTGCGTACGGCGGTGAATTTCTGCCCGCTGAAGCTGTTGACCACGAAGACCAGGCTCTGCACGTTGGTCGACAGGTTGGCGAGGTCGACCTCGATGACCTCGTCATCGCCCTCGCCGGCGCCGGTGAGGTTGTCGCCGCTGTGGCGCACGTTGCCCTTGTCGCCCTTCTTGGACATGAACCAGACCTTGTCCACGTCCTTCTTGCGCGCGTCGTACAGGATGCAGCTGGCATCGAGGTCGATGTCCTCATCGCGGCCGGTGTCCCAGCCGAGCCCCATGCGGACCTTCGTCAGCGGCGGCGCACCGGTCTTGACCAGCGACACGCTCTGGCCCTTGCTCAGCGAGACGCGACCCTTGTCGAGGTTGACCATCCCGCCCGCGGCGGCAGGGGCGGGCTGGCCTGGGGGCGGTCCGTACTGCTGTTGCGGGGGACCGGGGGGCGGTCCGTACTGCTGCTGCGGGGGACCGGGGGGCGGTCCGTACTGCTGCTGCGGCGGGCCAGGCGGCGGTCCGTATTGCTGCGCCGGCGGGGGCGGAGGGGCCACCGGCGGCGGGGGAGGGGGCGCAGCGGGACCAGGATCGTCGACGGTGATGCCGAAGTCGGTCGCGATACCGGCCAGGCCGCTCGCGTAACCCTGGCCGACGGCACGCACCTTCCACGCACCCTGCCGGCGGTAGACCTCGACGAGCAGCAGGGCCTTCTCCGGTCCGAGTCCGGTCGGAACGAAGGACGCCAGCTCGGCACCGGCCCCGTCGCGTACCGAGACCGACAGCTGGCCGGCCTGGCCAAAGGTGCTTGGCCCGCTGCCGTCGAGGCTCGCGGTGAGCACGATCTTGTCGATCTCAGGCGGGACGGCCGGCAGGTTGAGCTGCAGGGTCGAGGGCGGCTGCAGTTGGACGCCCGGGCCGTTCGGCTGGTTGTAAAAGACGAAATCGGCGTCGGAACGCACCTTGCCGCTCGCCGTCACAAGCAAAGCGGCGAGGTCGACCACCGTCCCGGACGAGACCTGCACGACGGCCTGCGGCCCCGGAATCGGGGCGTTGGCCCCCTTCGACAGCACCTGTCCCATGGTTGGGCAACCTAGCGGGCACGATCACTTCGTGCAGCCCTTCAACGCTCCCGACGCGCTGGTTTCGGTTATTGCGCACCTGGAAGCCTCACTTGGTCCACATTCCGGCAAGGGCAGCGTCACGTTTCTGGGCACCGAACCGATCGAGGTCCTGCGCTTCGGCCAGGCGCCCGACGGGCTTTTCCGGTACGCGACGGTGGGCATGTGTCGGCAGCCCATGAGCAGTGCTGGGCTCGGGACCATCGATCCCGCCGGGCCGCGGGCGGAACTCCTGCTGAGCCTGCGGGCCCGCCCCGGCGGCAGCCACCCGGGAGTCCTGCGTTCGCTGGCGATCCTGGCGAGCGCACCGGCGGTCGAGGGGGTCGTCGTCGGTCCGGGTGCCAGCCTCAGCCTCGGCGAACCGCTGTTCACCGGCTCACGCGCCACCGCCGTACTCGTGGGCGAATCTGGGGGCCTGGTTCGTGACCTGGAGCTTGCCGGGTCTGTGCAACCGGTCCGCTTCCTGCCGGTGCTGCCGCTACTGCCCGAGGAGGCCGCGTTCAAGCGCGAGCACGGGGCCGAAGCGCTGGAGGAACGCTGGCTCGCGTTCGGGACGGATCTGCGTGATCCCGATCGCCCCGCGGTGCGATTGGACTGATCTATGCGACCGCGATCTGATGTTATGGGCGGCATGCAATTCGGCCGTTACTTCGAAGAGTTCGAGCCCGGCGCCGTGTACAAGCACTGGCCCGGCAAGACCGTCACCGAATACGACGATCATCTCTTCTGCCTGCTGACCATGAACCACCATCCGCTGCACCTGGATGCGCACTTCGCGGCGGAGACGACGCAATTCGGCCGCAATGTCGTGGTGGGCAATTACATCTACTCGTTGCTGCTCGGGATGTCGGTGCCCGATGTCAGCGGCAAGGCCATCGCCAACCTCGAGGTCGAGTCGCTGAAACACGTCGCGCCGACCTTTCACGGCGACACCATCTATGGCGAGACGCTCGTTCTCGACAAGACCGAGTCGAAGTCCAAGGACGATCGCGGCATCGTCTACGTCGAGACCAAGGGCTACAACCAGGACGGCACGCTCGTCTGCATCTTCCGGCGCAAGGTGATGGTGCCGAAACGCTCGTACGGTGACGCGCGCGGCGGGGAGCAGCCTGGCCGTCCGGTGCTACGCGAGAGCTGAGCCTCGGTGGCGGCCGTGCGGTTCCGGTCAGATGGACGGAGGCGGGGCCGGATCGCCGAACGTCACTCCCCAGGAGGCGAGGGCGGCTACCAGGCCGGGCGTCGTCGCCAACTCCCGAGGGTCGGCCCAGGTCGCGTCAAGGGCATCCGTAGCGGCCGCCAGGTCGCCTGAGATGACGGTGGCGAAGTAGTCCGCAATGTCGTAGCGGCCGCGCTGCACCCGGCCGGCGAGCGGTCCGACGTGGACGGTGAGCCCGGTCTCCTCCTCGACCTCGCGCGCGACGGCGGCGACGTCAGACTCGCCCGGTTCGATGCGGCCGCCCGGCAGGGACCAGAGGCCGCGGCCGGGTTCGTTGCCCCGTTTGATCAGCAGGAGTTGCCCATCCGGGCGGGTGATCACCGCGCCGACGCAGCGGATCCGGGAGTGCTCGGTCACGCTCTGAAGTGCATCACGCGAGAGCGAGCAAGGTCACGCCGGCCCGGTGACCGATCGCCGACACCTTGACGGCAGACCCTGCTGAGGCCGACGCTCGGGAGCAGCCGCACACTCCGAGGCCAGCTAGCGCCACTAGAAAGCTGCAAGAGAAAGCCGCCATGTCTGCCACTCCCAGGTGCGTTCATTGCCTCGGGCCGCTTCGCCCGCCAGGACTCTGGAGCAGCGCCTGGCAGTGCGATGACCATGGCGATGCGACGCCGTTCTTCGACGTCGCCGCCCCCTCCGGTCCGGCGCTCGACCGGCTCCGCGGGGTCGCGCAGGTGCCGGTCTGGGTGCCGCGGCCGCTGCCGACCGGCTGGTGTGTCAGTGCCATTGGCTGGGCCGGGGACGAACGTTCTGGGGCGCGCGCGACCGTGGTCGCCTGCTGCGGTCCGGCACCGCTAGGTGGGGCTGCGGAGGCGGCGTTCGTCGCCGAGGAGCCCGGAGTGGGCCTTGCCGCCCGCCTCGCCGGCCTGCCGATGGGCGGCTTGCTCGCCGGCGAGGGTCCTGGTGAGGCGAAGGTGACGGCCGCCCATCATCCTTCGCCGCTCTGGGTGCTGCCGAACGCGACGGATGAACGGGTGGGTTACGCGGGCGAGGCGAAGGGCGTCTGGCTCACGGCGGTGTTCTGGCCCGCGGTGGCCAGCCTGCTGCTCATCGAACACATGCTCCTCGTCGACCTCTGTGACCTGCCGAGCGGTCCGCAGGAGTACGCCGAACTCGTCTTCGGCGCGCCGAGTGGTCGCCTGACCCGCCCGCCTGCCCCACCGGTGCAGGCACGGGGCGAGGGCCGTCAGACTGCTCCGGCGGGAGCCAAGCCCGCGACCGACGCGGGTCCGTAGCGCTCGACGAGTCGGGTGACGGCCTCGCGGGCGGCGGCGGCGTCGGCGGGGACCAATCCGAGTCGGGTCCGTCGCTCGAGAATGTCCTCGACGCTCAGCGCTCCTTCAGCACGCAAGGCCCAGATCACCTCCGCGGCAAGCACTTTCACCCCGGGTGCCAGCGGTGCGGACAGCAGCGGGTCGCCTCCGGCGGTCTGGGCCACGGCTGCCGCCTCGCTCCCGTAGCGCCGGATCAACCTCGCCGGAGCCGACCCAGGGTCGACGCTTCCCCGGGCAGCCGCCCCGACCAGCGGAAGGTCGCGGGTGAGGCACCCGGTGTCGGTGAGGTCCAGGAAGTCGACCGCGTCCTCGGCCATGCGGCGGTAGGTCGTCAGTTTCCCGCCGACGACCGTGACGACCCCGCTGGTGCTCCGGGCGACGAGATGGCGGCGGGAAAGGTCTGCCGTGCGCATGCTCTGGTCCTCCTCACGGCTGGCGACGAGCGGCCGCAGCCCCGCGTACGAGCCCACCACCTCACTCATCGGCACCGGGCGACCGAGCCAGTGCGACAGCGTTCCGAGCAAGAACTCGATCTCGGAGGCTTCCGCGGTAGGGACGTCGTCCATTCGGGAGACCGGATCGTCGGTGAGGCCCACGATCACCAGGCCGTCCGGGTGAGGCAGCGCGAAAACGTAGTGCTGGCTCTCGCCGGGGACCGCCATCATCATCGCGGCGGCCGGGTGGCCGAGCGACGAGGAGCGCAGCAGGATGTGGGTGCCCTTGGACGGCCGCAGCGGCGCCACCGGGCTGCCGTCAGCGTGTTCCCCGGCGAGCCCGCCGGCCCAGACCCCCGCAGCGTTGACGACCGTTCGCGCCGACACCGACAGCTCGGCTCCGGTCAGCTCGTCGAGCAGCAGCGCGCAGTCGCCCGTCACGGAGATGGCGCGTACCCGGGTGAGGATGCGGGCACCGAAGCTCGCGGCCGTACGAGCGACGGCCACGACGAGGCGCGCGTCGTCCTCCAGTTGCCCATCCCAGAAGATCATCCCGCCGGTGACATCAGCGCGTACCGCAGGCGCCCAGCTGCGCGCCTCCGCCGCTCCGACCCTGCGCACGCCCGGCAGCGTGCCGGGGTGGGTGCGCGCGGCCATCCGCACCAGCTCGGCCGCCCGGGTGCCGGCCTGCACCAATGCGCGGTCGCGCCGGCTGGTCGCGGGCTCGTACGGGATGAGGAATGGCAGCGGCCGGATCAGGTGCGGCGCGATGGTCCGCATCAGCGCGGCCCGCTCCCGGGCGCTCTCGTAGGCGATGGAGACGTCGCCGCTCGCCAGGTAGCGCAGGCCGCCGTGAACGAGCTTGCTGCTCCACCGGCTGGTGCCGAAGGCGAGATCCTGGGCTTCGACGAGCCCCACCGAGAGCCCCCGGCTGGCGGCGTCAAGGGCAACGCCCGCTCCCGTGATGCCGCCGCCGATCACGAGCACGTCAAGGCTCCCGGAGGCCAGCTCCGCCAGCTCCCTGGCGCGCCGCGCGGCAGACAGGTGGCTGCTCGTGGTGGCCTGTGGGCGAACAGTCATGAGGACTCCCTGGTAGCGCTTGCCGGGCCGGTGGACAGGTAGCCGTCGAGCATGCGCCGCAGCTCGCCCGTGACGGCGGTGAGCTGGGTGCGCAGGGGCGTGACGCCCGCGGAGAAGACGAAGGACTGAGCCAGCAGCAGCATCAGGTGGGCGGCGGCGTCGACGTCGCAAGCGCCGATCGAGCCGTCGGCGATCCCGGCCAGCAGCATTTTGCGAAGTCGTTCGGCGGCGAGCTGCTGCCCCGAACCGAGCCGGTCGACGACGAACGGAAGGATCAGCTCGGGATCCAACTCCAGGACGCGAGTGACGAGCGGGTGCTCGGCCAGCCGGGTCACGGCCTCGATCACCGCCGTGACCAGCCGCTCGCGGCCGTTGCTGGAGGTCGCGAGCGCCGCCTGGTCGGCAGCAGCGACGACCGCACCGATCTCGGCGGTCAGGAGCGAGCGCCAGAGGGTTGGCGCATCGCCGTATTCGCGATAGACCGTCATGCGGCTCACGCCGGCGCGGCGGGCGACATCCGTCAGCGACGTGCGCCGCAGGCCTACGGCGGCGACTTCCGCGGCGGCGGCCCGCAGGATCGTCGTGTTACGTTGCGACGTCACATGTCACACCGTACTGCCTCAGATGCCATCTGAGAACCACCAGAAATCTCCCCCGGAGGCCCCGTGTCACCCTCGTCAGCTGCCCCTCCGACGGCGAGGACCTGGAACGGATGGGGAGATCCCGCCCGCCGGCCCGGGCTGACGCCGGCGGCCTGTGAGTTCCTCGCCCGGCGGTTTTCGGGACAGCTGACCGCTACCGCGCCGCCCGTGGCATTGGGGGACATTCAGCTTCAGCCCAGCGCGCTGAGTGCGCCGCTGCGCGAGCGTCTCGCCACGATCGCCGCCGTCCGCGATGACCCCGAATCCCGCATTGCGCACGCGCGCGGCAAGTCCTACCGCGACCTGGTGCGCATCCGCTCGGGCGATGCCAGCGGCGCGCCTGATGCGGTCGTATTGCCGAGGGGCCCGGCCGAGGTCGAGCAGCTGCTGAGGCTGTGCGCCGAGGCCGCAATCGCGGTCGTTCCCTTTGGTGGCGGCACGAGCGTCGTCGGTGGGGTCGAGCCGCTCCGCGGGCGTTTCGACGCGCTCATTGCGCTGGACCTGTCCGGCCTCGACCGGCTGATCGACCTCGACATCATTTCGCACACGGCGACCCTGCAGCCCGGGATGCGGGGGCCGCGGGCCGAAGAGCTGCTCAGTGCGCGCGGCTTCACCCTCGGCCACTTTCCGCAGTCGTACGAGCTGGCGACGATCGGTGGTTACGCCGCTACGCGCTCGGCGGGGCAGGCCTCCACCGGGTACGGCCGCAGCGATGAGCTGGTCGTCGCACTCACCATCGCGACCCCCGAAGGCACCCTGCGTCTTGGGCGGGCTCCGCGCAGTGCCGCGGGTCCGGATCTGCGCCAGCTTTTTCTCGGTAGCGAAGGCGCGTTCGGGATCATCACCGACGTCACCATGTCCGTACGCCCGCTGCCGCCGTTCAAGCGCTACGAAGCCTGGTTCTTCCCGTCATTCGCCGCCGGGCTCGGCGCCCTTCGCGCCCTGGAGCAGCGCCGGCTGGCCCCGGAAGTGTCACGGCTTTCCGACGAGGACGAGACCGCTGCGAACCTCGCGCTGTCCGGCCACGGGGGAGGAGTTGGCGGCCTCTACCTGAAGGTGCGCCGCGTGAAGGCAATGGCGATCTTCGGCTGGGAGGGCGAGCCGGAGCTGTCGGCCGTCCGGCGCAAGCTCGGCCACAAGATCATTCGGGAGGCGGGTGGAGTCGGCGTGGGGACGAGTGCCGGCGACGCTTGGGAGGCAGGGCGCTTCTCGGCCCCGTACCTGCGCGACGATCTGCTCGATGCGGGCGTTCTCGTCGAAACGCTTGAGACGGCCGCGTCGTGGGGTCGGCTGCCCGCCGTCCGCGAGGGGGTCAGGCGCGCCGTCACCGGCGTACTCGGCGGCCCAGCGGGCCGCACTCCCGTGCTGGTCGGCTGCCATGTGTCCCACCTCTACCCGGCGGGTGCCTCGTTGTACTTCACCGTGTTGGCGCCCGCCACGGCGACCGATCCGCTCGGGCAGTGGGAGGCGGCCAAACGCGCGGCGACCGACGCGATCATGGCGGCCGGCGCCACCGTGACCCACCACCACGCGGTCGGCGTCGACCATGCACCGTGGCTCGCCGCCGAAGTCGGTGAGCTGGGGGTTGACGTGCTGCGAGCAGTGAAATCGCGGCTCGATCCAGCCGGCATCCTCAATCCCGGCAAACTGCTGTCATGACCGCGCCCGTGCTGCTCATCGTCCATCCCACCGCCGGCGGGGGGCGCGGGTTGAAGGTGTTGCCGGAGGTCGTCGCGGCATTGCGCGCCGGGGGCGCTGACGTCGTCAGCGAGCGCAGCGGCAGCATCGACCACGCGGGGGAACTGGCTGCCCAGGCCGCGGCCGACGGCCGCGTGGCCGTGGCGCTCGGCGGCGACGGCCTGGCCGGTCGCGTCGCGGGGGTCTGCGCTGCCCACGGCGGCCTCTTCGCAGCGCTGCCCGGGGGGCGCGGAAATGATTTTGTGCGCGGACTCGGCGCCAGTATGGATCCGCTGCGCGCGGCGGCCGAATTCGCCTCGTGGCGGGAGCGCGCGGTCGATATCGGTTACGTGAGTGGTCCGGACGGGGTGCCCCACGCCTTTCTCGGAATCGCCAGCCTGGGCTTTGACTCCGACGTCCAGGTGCGCGCCAATCGCACCCGGTTCATCCGCGGCTCGTCCGTCTACACCTACGCCGCGCTGCGCACCCTGGCCGGATGGCGCCCGGCCCGCTTCACCGTCAGCGTCCCGGGAGAGGCTGACGAGGAGCTTGTCGGGTGGTCAGTAGCGGCTGCCAACTCCGCGTACTACGGCGGTGGGATGTATTACGCGCCCTCGGCGATGATCGATGACGGCCTGCTGGAACTGGTGTTGGCAGAGCGTTCGAGCAAGCTTCACTTCTTGGCGATGTTGCCGAAGGTATTTTCAGGGCGTCATATTGGCGATCCCCGGGTGAGTGTCCGGCGTGCTCGGAAGGTCTTGGTGGACGCGGATCGACCTTTTCAGGTCTATGCCGATGGCGACCCGCTGGCCGATCTGCCAGCAGAGATCTTCGTGGTGGCAGGTGGACTTCGCTTGCTGGGGCCGCGGGCCCCAGATCGGGGATGACGACACCGCAATGAGGAGTCGGGTCAAATCGCGCCAACGTGCCCTCGCGCTGGCTCGTGATTTGGCAGGATGGGAAGGCGATCGTGACTGCAAGCACGACGCATAATTCCCGGAGCGCTCACATGGATTACCGAGGACATAGCCGCAGGCACGCCGTGCGTCGCCTCGCCATGGCCTCTGGCGCCGTGCTCGCGTTGACGTTAACGGCATCGGCCAGTCTTCAGGCCACAGCGACACGCCCCACCCTGTCCGCCGGTGAGCCGGCCGGCAGCGGCCTCGTCGCGAGCCAGCTGACCTCCGCGAGTACCCCGGCTGCGCTGCCGGCCCGCGGAGCGGGTGCTGCCGACACGACGGCCGCTGATCCGGCCGCGGCGGGTGCTCCTGGCGCCGCGTCGCTCACGGCCGGTACTGGATCCATCCCGACGACGGCCCTCGCCGCGTATCGCAAGGCCGCGGCCAGCCTCGCCGTCGCCGACCCGAGCTGCCACCTGACCTGGCCGCTGCTCGCGGGTATCGGAAAGGTTGAGACCGACCACGGCCGCAGCTGGGGTGCAGAAAGCGGCATCACCGCGACGGGCGAGGTGGTGCCGACCATTCTCGGCCCGGTACTGGACGGCAGCCACGGCACGGCGACCCTGCTCGACACCGATGGCGGGGCTTACGACCACGATCGCAAGTACGACCGCGCGGTCGGCCCCATGCAATTCGTCCCGGCGACCTGGCGCGAGCTGGGCCGTGACGGCAACGGCGACGGCACGGCAGACCCGAACAACATCTGGGACGCCACCCTTGCCGCGGGCGGATACCTCTGCGGCGGCGATCGCAACCTGTCCGATCCGGCCGATCGGCGGGCCGCGATCCTCGCGTACAACCCCTCGTCTGCCTACGTACGCGCTGTCCTCGCCTGGGCGGCGGCCTACCAGAAGGCCAGCGCCAACCTGCCGGCCCTCGACGGGGTGCCCGACCCGCTCGTGCTCGGTGCCGGCGGCGCCCTAGGGGCTGACCCGTTCGGGGATGCGATCGCGTTCAACGACGGTTCCATGCCTGACGGCGGCACTGCGCTAACTCCGGTGGATTCGGGCGGATTCACCTCGCCGCCGATCACTCAGGTGCCCGTTGTCGTCCTCACGCCGACTCCCACGCCGTCGCCGTCGCCGTCGCCGTCGCCAGCGCCGAAGCCGACGCCGTCGCCGAAGCCAGCGCCCGAGCCCGGCCCCACGCCTACTCCCACGCCCACACCCATCCCGACTCCGACTCCGACCCCGACCCCGACCCCGACCCCGCCGGTCTGCGTTGACACCGGGATCGCTGTCGTGCCGACCGTCGCCGCGACGGCGACCCCCGTCGACGTCGACAGCGACGGCACGAACGATGCCCTCCACGTCGCTGCTGCTATCACGGCCCCCAAGGCGGGTTCGTACACGATCGGCGTTCGGCTGGTGGACTCGAACGGCTGGCGGGTGACCAGCACCGTGACGACCGTGAAGCTGACCGCTGGCCAGCAGAACTTCACGGCCGACTTGCCGGGACGCGACATCGGGGACGCGGGGGCGAGCGGACCCGCGACCATGCGGATCACCGTTCGCGCCGCGGGCTCACCTGTGACGTGCGCGAAGCCGCTACTGACGGCCGCGAGCGCGGGGACGATCGACGCGACCACGTTCGACGGCTGGCTCACCACCCTCGATCGGTTGCGCACCCGCCTCGCCGACGACGTGACCGCGACGACCGTGAGCGCCGCCGCCGCCACCTCGCTGCCGACCGCGCTGCGCACCCCCTCCGAGGTGGCGCCTGACCTGCCAGCCTTCCGGACGACCCTGGCCACGGCCCAGGTGGTCACGCCTGCTGAGGTCGTGCGACTCGACAGTCTCGCTGCGCGCCTCATCGCTCAGGCCGCGGCGACGCCTCCGCTGCCGCCGCCGCCGCCGACCGATCCGCTGCCGCCGGCGCCGCTGACCGATGAGGTCGATCCGTCCGCCGACGGTGTGGGCTGACCGCCCCGGCCACTGATATCCGGGCGAAGCGGGCCCTCCCGTAGGATCGCGCTGACGAGGAGTGAGCGCTGCGTATCGATCTGCACACCCATTCGACGGCATCCGACGGCACCGATTCTCCGGCGGCGGTCGTCAGCGAGGCCGTTCGCGCCGGGCTCGACGTGCTCGCCCTCACCGACCACGACACGACCGGTGGGTGGGCCGAAGCGTCGCAGGTACGCCCGCCCGGCCTCACGATCCTGCTGGGCGCTGAGCTGTCGTGCACGGTGGATGTTCCCGCAATCGGCCGCCGGATCAGCATGCATCTGCTGGCCTACGGGTTTGATCCCGAAGAGCCACGGCTCGCAGCCGAGCGGTTGCGCATGCGCAATGCTCGCGTGACCCGGGTCGATCGCTGGGAGCAGATGCTTCAAGAAGACGGCTATGACGTGTCGCTCGAACCGCTGCGGGTGCAGGCGGCGGCGGGCACGGTGGGCCGTCCCCACTTCGCTTCGGTGCTCGTCGAGGCCGGCCTGGCGACAGACTTCGAAGACGCGTTCGGCCCCGCGTGGGCGGGCGGTCGCTACCGGGTGCCGCGCGAGGGCTGGGATGTCTTCGACGCGATCGGAAAGGTTCGCGGGGCGGGCGGGGCGGCCGTGTTCGCCCATCCCTACGCGCGCTTGCGGGGTCCGGTGGTGGGGGAGCCGGAGATCCGCGCCATGGCGGCCGCCGGCCTGCGCGGCATCGAGGTCGACCATCCCGACCAGGCCCTCGACGACCGCCTTGCGCTGCGGCGCCTGGCCGCCGACCTCGACCTGGCCGTCACCGGCAGCAGCGACTACCACGGCAGTCGAAAGGCGCAGGGGCTCGGTGCCGAGCTCACCGAGTCGGCGCAGCTCGACCGGTTGCTCGCGAGCATCGGCGGCCTGGGGTTGCTCGCCGATCCGCCATGAGGCCGGCCGGTGAGTAGCGCCGTTCACTACTTCGACGGCAAGCTGTTCGGCGAGGTCTTCGTCACGCTGACCGTGATCATGAATCCGCTGGGCACGGTGCCGGTCTTTCTGGTGCTGACCAGCGGTCGTACCAACAAGGCGCGTCACCGGCTGGCCTGGCAGGCGGTGCTGACCGCCGCCCTCGTCATCGGCGTCTTCGCCGTGTTCGGGCAGTCGATCCTGGACTACCTCGGCATCACCCTCCCGGCGTTGCAGGGCGCCGGAGGCCTGTTGCTGCTGCTCATCGCGCTGGAGTTGCTGACCGGGCGTAACGACGGCCCGACAGAGGTCCGCGACGTCAACGTCGCGCTCGTGCCGCTCGGCACGCCGGTGCTGGCGGGTCCGGGCGCCATCGTCGCGACCATCGTCTTCGTCCGTGGAGCGCACGGGGTGGGCGGGATGCTCGCGATCGTCGCCGGGGTGCTGGCGGTCCACGTCGTCTTGTTCTTGGCTCTACGCTTTTCTTCGGTGCTCATCCGGCTCATCAAGGACACGGGAATCTCGTTGCTGACCCGCATTTTCGGCTTGCTGCTCTCCGCCATCGCCGTGCAGCTGGTAGCCAATTCGGTACGCGCGTTCGTCGAGCAGGGTCACCACTGATGACCGCCGCGACGTTGGGGTGCCGAGGGCGGATCGGGCGCGGCACCGGTGGTCTCGTCCTGATTGTGGCGGCCCTGCTCGGGCCGCTCGTCCTGCTGGCGCCGGCCGCGGTGGGCGCCGCGCCTGCGACGACCGCCGGTGTGGCGGCTGCCCTGGAGCGCACCCCCGTCTATGTCGACCCGCTGGCCGCCCCGCCTGCCGTCGACGCGAGCCGGCTGCTGAAGGTCGTGCCATCCGGTACGTACTTCGCGGCGCTGCCGCGGTCGATCCTGGTCCCGGGCGGTGATCCGGCGACCCTGCCGGCCGAGCTTTCCGGCCAGGTGGGTCGCGGCGGCACCTTTATCGTGCTGCTCGGGGGCCGGCTCTACGGGGCGAGCACCACGATTCCGGGCCGCCTGGGCACGGACCTTGGCGCGGCCCAGAGCAGCCTGCCGACCGCTGGCGCAACATCGACCGACGCCACCGACACGCTGGTCAATCTCATGCGTGCGCTAGCCGGCAGCGGCAATCTGCAGGACGCCAGCGGACCCAGCCGGGCCGGCGGCCCGGTGGGGGCGGGTTTCCTGGTCGCCATGATCGTGGTGATCGTCGGCGGCGGGCTCGGCCTGTGGTGGTGGATCCGCCGCCCGCCGCGCCGCCGGGCCCGACCGTCCCCGCCGTTGCGCGACCTTGTCGAGATCGACTACGCGGGCCGCATCATCAAGCAGACGCCGGCGAGCGAACGCGAAGTCCCGCGCGACTAACTCAGCCCGAGCCGCTCCTTGGCTGCGGTGAGCGCGGGCCCCTCGCGGCGGGCCTCAGGTAGCTGCATGAGTGCGGCGTGAAGCGTGCGCACGGCGAGGGTGGCCGCCAGATCCGTCGTCGGGATCCCGGGCATGCGGTACATGCGCCGCACCCAGCGGGGGAGCAGCGCAAACGCGAGCCCACCGAGGCCGTACCAGGCCGGGCGCGCGGGAGTCAGCAGTGCCACCTTGCGCGGCATCGGTGGGCGCAGCACGAACCGGGCGATTTCCCGGGCTTCGGCTCCGACGTGAAGCTCCGGGCGCATCCGCCGGTAGTAGGCGTCAATTTCGGCAACGGTGTGTGGCACCGTGTCACTCGGCACTCCCAGCAGCGAGCCGCTGTCAGCCTGCTCGCTCACGTAGCGGTCGGCGTCGGCATCGGACAGGGCGAGTCCGCCGCGCCGGGTGGCATTCAGGAACGAGTCGACCTCGGTGACGTGGACCCACGTCAGCAACTCCGGGTCACTCGCCCGGTACGGGCGCCGGCTCGCCGGGTCGATGCCGCGCACGCCCTGGTGCACACCGCGCACCCGGGCGGCGGCCCGGTGCGCCTCCGTCGTCGTTCCGTACGTGACGGCGCCGACGTACTGGGCGGTGCGCAGCAGCCGGCCCCAGGGATCGGCCCGAAATTGCGAGTGGCCGAGGACTCCGGCCATCGCCAACGGATGAATGGCTTGCAGCAGCAGCGCCCGCAGGCCGCCCAGCCCGACGAGTGGGTCCGCGTGGATCCGCCAGGTGACGCTGTGCGGCCCGAAAAGGCCCGGGTCGGCGGCTAGCTGCTCGGCTGCGGTGCTCACCTTCCGAGCGTGCCACGGGTGAGCGGACGTTCGCGACTTCTCACCCTCAAACTGCCGTGGTTGGCCGCGGGATGAGTCATTCCTGTTAATAGCGAAAACGACACGCGCGCCGAAGGCCGCAAGCGGTTGTTTGCGGGGCCTCCTGCAACGAGGATGTGAACATGGGTCGGGTCATCGCCGTAGCGAATCAAAAGGGCGGCGTCGCGAAGACGACGACCGTCGCCAGCCTCGGCGTTGCGCTGAGCGAGCTGGGTCGGCGCGTGCTGCTCGTCGACCTGGACCCGCAGGCCTGCTTGACCTTTTCGCTCGGCCTGGATCCGGAATCACTCGACCTTTCGGTCCACGACGTGCTCCTGGGTCGGGTCAGTGCGGCGGTGGCTATCTGCGTGACGGAGGACGGCCCCGACCTGCTGCCGTCCACGATCGATCTGGCCGGTGCTGAAGCGAGCTTGCTGCCGCGTACCGGGCGTGAATACGTGCTGCGAACGGCCCTCGAAGAAGTGACGGGCAGCTACGACGACATCCTGCTCGACTGCGCGCCCTCGCTGGGCGTGCTGACTATCAATGCGCTGACCGCCGCCGACGAGGTGCTCATTCCGCTGCAGTGCGAGACGCTCTCGCATCGCGGTGTCGGACAGCTGCTCGACACCGTGCTGGACGTGCAGCGCCTGACGAACCGGGCGCTTCGCGTTCGCGGGGTGCTCCCCACGCTGTATGACGGGCGCACGACTCACGCGCGGTCCGTCGTGGCAGATGTCGCGGAGCGCTACGGGCTGCCCGTGCTCGATCCCCCTATTCCGAAATCGGTCCGGTTCGCCGAAGCGCCGGCAGCTGGGCATTCCGTGCTGGTCACCGCCAGCCGGGGGCCGGGTGCGGCGGCTTATCGCGAGCATGCGGCCCAACTCTTAAAGGCGGCTCCCAAAGTGCTGAAGATTCCCGAGGCCGCGCCTGCTGCCGCTCCGCCGGAGCCCGCCCCCGCCCGCCGCGAGCGCGCTGCCCGGCGCCGGGTGTCGGTATGACGCGCCCGGCAGCGTCGAGCTTCGACCGGCTGCGCCCCCGGGTGCCGCTGTCGCCAACCGCAGAGCCGGCCGTCGCGGTCACCCGCTCCGCCCCCGCGACCAGCGGGCAAGGCAAGCGGGCGCTGTTCAGCGTCGACGAGCCGAGCGTCCCGGCGTTCGGCTCGGTCTCGATCGAATGTTCCAGCTGCCGTGAGGTCTCCGTGCTGGCCCTGCGCCAGGCGCTGCGGCTAGCGGTTCCGAGCCTCTGGCTGCCGGTGGTCCGGGGCCGGTATCCGGCCTGGCTGCACTGCCCGGCCTGCGGTGACTGGACGTGGACCCGGGTGCGCCTGCGGCTCTAGGAGCGTTCAGACGCCGGCGAGGACCTCGTCGACGGGGACGTTTTCCAACACCCGGTCGGTGAGGCCACTGATCCGACCGCAGCCGACGCAGCGCGCGGCGAGGGCGAGCCATTCGGCGGTTCCGTCGCCGCGGGCGCTGATCCCGACGGCAAGCTCAACAAGCGACTGGCGACAGCCCGGGCACTCGAAGGTGTCAGGGAAGGTCCACCGCTCGCCGCTGTCGAACAGGTCGGTCACGTGGGCGCACCGGACGCAGCGTCGCCGCGCGATGCCCGAACGGGGATCGGCCTGCACGAAGCCGCAGAAGGTGGGGCTGTCCTCGTGCTGGTCGCAGCGCAGCAGTTCAGGTTGCGTGACGGGCGGGCAATCGGTGAGCGCACACAGCCACGCGAGAAGATCGGCTTCGGACTCGCCGGTCCAGTGCAGACCGCCGGACAGGGAATCCTTGTGCTTCATCAGCGTCACCCGGGCCGCATCGGCATCTGGTGATCGCATCTTGACCCAAGTGGCTCACCCAAGCAGGGCCGGTTGCGCCGGGCACGCGCGACGCGGCCTCTCCCGTCAGGTGGACGCGGGCTTGGCCTCAGCAGCTTCTGCGGCGCCTTGATCGGCGGTGGCGGCACCTCGGCCACGTCCGCCGCGGCGGCGCCGCCGCTTGGGGCCGTCACCCGCCGACTCGGACGGGCCGGCTGGGGCGGTATGGGGCCCACCGGCGGGGCTGCTCGACTCCTCGGCAACGGCGTCGATCAGCGCTGCCGTACCGGAGCCGCCGCGAGTGCGCTGGCGGGAACGATTGCGGCTGGGCGCGGCCGTGCGGGGACCGGCCGATCGCGTCGGTGCCTCTCCGGATGACGAGCCCGCGGAAGAGTCTCGGCCGCCCCGGCCACCTCCGGAGGCGGGCCTGGCCGGCGACTTGCTGCGCCGGCCGGTCTCGCCGAGATCCTCGACCCGCTCGGCATCCAGGCCGGCGCGCACCCGCTGGCCGCGGGGCAGCGTGCCCTTGGCCGTGCGGGGGATGTCGAGGGCCTCGTAGAGGTGATCGGAGGTGGAGTACGTCTCTGGGACGTCCTGGAAGGGAAGCTTCAGCGCGTCGTTGACCATCCGCCAGCGCGCCAGATCGTCCCAATCGACGAACGTGACGGCGACGCCCTCGCCACCCGCCCGGCCGGTACGACCAATGCGGTGCAGGTAAATCTTCTCGTCCTCGGGGCACTGGTAGTTGATGACGTGAGTGACGCCCGCAACGTCGATGCCACGGGCAGCCACATCGGTGGCGACCAGCGTGTCGACCTTGCCGGCCCGGAAAGCCCGCAGGGCCTGCTCGCGGGCTCCCTGGCCGAGGTCACCGTGCACGGCCGCAGCGGCGAAACCGCGCTCGGTCAGGTCAGCGGCGACCTTGTCAGCGGTGCGCTTGGTGCGTACGAAGACCATGGCCAGCCCGCGACCTTCGGCCTGCAACACCCGGGAGAGGGTCTCGGCCTTGTCGAGCGCGTGAGCCCGGAAAACGTGTTGATGCGTGGTGGGGACGGTGCGGCTCTCGTCGGGCATCTCGGCGCGGATGTGGACCGGGCGCGAGAGGAACCGGCGGGCCAGCGCGACGACCGGCCCGGGCATGGTGGCCGAGAAGAACATGGTCTGCCGCTTGGCCGGGACCTGCTCGAGGATGCTCTCGACGTCGGGCAGGAAGCCGAGGTCGAGCATCTCGTCGGCCTCATCGAGGACGAGCGCGGTAACGGCGGACAGGTCCAGGTGACGCTGGCGGGAGAGGTCGAGCAGCCGACCGGGGGTGCCGACCACGACCTCGACGCCATTGCGCAGTGCCTCGACCTGCGGCTCGTAGGCGCGGCCGCCATATACCGAGAGGACCCGGGTGCCGAGCAGTCGCCCGGCGCGCTTCAGGTCCTCGGTCACCTGCACGCACAGCTCACGGGTGGGTACGACGGCGAGCGCCAGCGGGCGGCGATCGCCCGGCGCCTCAGCGCGTGCAGCGGTGACGCGTTCCAGGACCGGAATGCCGAAGGCCAGCGTCTTACCGGTGCCGGTGCGCGCCTGACCGATCACATCGGTGCCGGCCAGCACGATCGGCAGCGTCAAAGCCTGGATCGGGAAGGGGGTGGTGATTCCGGCTTCGGTGAGCGCCTGAACGATGGCCGGGTTGACGCCGAAAGAGGCGAAATCAGGGGCCGGCTCGGCATCGAGATCGACCTCGACAAGCGGGGCGCCGATTTCGTCGACAGGACCTTCGGGAATCGTGGGAGTGGGGGTGTCGTCGCCTTCGGCGGTGGCAGCGGGAATGGATTGATCGCTCAGCGGATGCTCCAGGCGGCTACGAGTGGCCGTCATGGACAGGGCCGCTCACAATTCGGCCCGGGCTTTGCAGCTCGCTCGTCGGGTCACCAATCGGCCCGGAAGGGCACCGATGAAGGGCCCGGGCAAAGCCCGGCGGGATGTCGGGCTCGCGCGGCCCATGCTACGGCACTCACCTGCATTTGTGGTGGCAGCCGGCCTGCCGTCCACTTCGGCCCGTCGCAGGCCGGCGCGCCGGGACGGCTCGTAAGGTCAGACCGTGCCCCCGACCGAGCCGCCGAACGTGCCCCCGATCGAGCAATCCCGGACCGGCCACGGCGGAGCCCAGCTGTCACCTGATGATCCGCGCCACGCGGGCCTTATCGAGCTTCTGGGCGCGCTGGCCTATGGCGAGCTCTCCGCGTTCGAGCGGATGGCGTCGGACTCTCGGATGGCTCCCAATCTCGGCGACCGCACGGCTCTGGCGACCCTGGCCGCCGGAGAGTTCGCGCATTTTCAGCAGCTCTGCCACTACCTGGCGAGCCTCGGGGTCGATCCGGAATTGGCAATGGCGCCTTATGTCGTTGCACTCGACACATTCCACGATCTGACGGCGCCGGCGGATTGGTTGGAGAGCCTGGTAAAGGCCTACGTCGGCGATGGCATTGCGGGCGATTTCTACCGGGAGGTCTCTGCCTATCTGGACCCGGCCTCGCGCGCGCTCGTGCGAGAGGTGCTCGGCGACGCGGGCCACGCTGCCTTCGCCGTCGATCGGGTGCGGGCCGCGATCTTCGCTGATCCCACGATCGGCGGCCGGCTCGCGCTCTGGGCCCGGCGGCTGGTGGGGGAGGCGCTCACCCAGGCGCAGCGAGTCGCTGTCGAGCGGGAGGGGTTGGTCCAGCTGATCGCCAGGGGGGCGTCCGACATGGCCGAGCTCGGGCAGCTCTTCCAGCGGGTCATCGACGGGCACTCCGAGCGGATGCGATCGCTCGGACTCTCCGAATAGGGCACTCGGGGCCGGGCACCAGCGGGAGCCGCCGGGGCACTACATGGCAGCGCCGAAGCCGACCCGCCGTCCCTCCGCCTCAGCGATCTCGATGTACGCGAGCTTGTTGACCGGGATCAGGACCCGGCGACCCTTGTCATCCGTCAGCGATAGGACTCCGAGGTCGGAGCGAATCGCATCGGAGACAGCCTTCTCGACCTCGTCCGAACTGAGCGTGCTCTCCAGGACCAGCTCGCGGGCCACATACTGCACCCCGATCTTGACCTCCACCGAGGTACCTCCGCGTCGTAGGGGACTTTCACCCTACGGGCGGGCGGTCGATTCGCCGCCACCTGCGCAGCCGCGTTCGCTTTGGGCCGACAGGAATCCCCTCCTGCCGACCGGCCCGGGTCAGAGCTTCGGCGCGCCGGACAGTCCGCGCCAGGCCAGCTGCACCAGTAGGTCGACCGCGTGTTCCTTGGTGACCGCGCCGCCTGAGGTCAGCCACCACCGGGCGCCCACCTCAGCGATGCCGGCGACGCCGACCGACAGGAGTTCGGCGTCCTCCGGCCGGTAACCGGTATCGGCGGCGATGGTGGCGGCGATCGCGTTGACGCAATCGGTGAGGCTGCCCTCGACGCGGGCGCGCACGGCCGGCTCGTTGCGCAAATCCGATTCGAACACGAGTTGGTACGCGCCGTCGGGGGAGTCCACGAAGTCGAAGTAGGCCTGCACCGATCTGCTGACCCGAAGGTGGTTGTCCGTGGTCGATTCGAGCGCCTCGCGTACCCGGTCTCCGAGCTCGCGGGTGTGTTCATCCAGCAGCGCCAGGTAGAGATCGAGCTTGCCCGGGAAGTGCTGGTAGAGCACCGGCTTGCTGACCCCGGCCCGGACGGCGATCTCGTCCATCGCGGCCGAGTGGTAGCCCTGGGCCACGAAGACCTCGCGGGCCGCGCCGAGCAGTTGGCGGCGCCGGGCGTGGCGCGGAAGGCGGCCCCGCGGCAGCGCGGCAGGCGAGATCGGCGCGGCGGCCTTGGCGTCCGGCGCCGGGCTTGATCCGGTGACAGCGGTACGGCTGGCGTCGCCGGGGCGGGGGGACACCGGCTCGGTACTCAACGCGCCTCTCCCTTTGTGGAGCTTGTTCATCGGGCGCCGCCAGACAATCACACCTGGAGCGGCTTGGGTGGATTGCGCGCTAGTCCTGGCCGGCGGCGGCGCGGCTCCCGGAGCGCGTACGCAACGGGTGCGGCGCGTTGCGGTCGGGGAAACGTCGCTGGTATTCACCCTCGAGCAGCAGCATTCGCTTGGTGTGAGCGGCGAGCGCGTCGTCGCTGCCCTCGAGGAAGGTTTCGTGACGCGTCGCGTGCAGCGTCGCCAGCTCCCTTGCGAGGATGGCGTCGGAGAGTTGCTCGGGGTCGATGCCGTCCGGGTGGTGTGACATACCGATGAGGTTAGGCATGCCGCCGCCGCTGTCATCAGCGGGTGCGCCCAGTCAGCTCTTAGGCCAGCAGCGGCCCGAACAGGTCGCCCATCGTGGCGACGCGATCGAGGACGTCATCTGCCTCGAAGCCGAGCTGCTGCGCATGCGTGCAGCCTTGGACCTCGCCCCAGCTGATCGGAGTGCTCACCCACGGCTTCGGGCGGGCACGTAGCGAGTAGACGCTGACGGTCGTCTTCGCCGGGTTGTTCTGCGACCAGTCGATGAGCACCTTGCCCGGCCGCAGGGCCTTCGCCATCCGGCTCACGACGAGCTCGGGGTGGCGCTTCTCCAGCCGCTCGGCGAGGCCACGTACCTCCTCCGAGGTCGACTCGCTGGGACGGCTCTCCAACTTGGCCGATGTCTTGGAGTAGAGCTGCATCCCCTTGGAACCGCTGGTCTTTGCGTACCACTCGCGGTCGCTCTCCTCACGGATCACCTCCGCCACCCGGCAGCATTCGACGATCGTCGCCGGCGGTCCGGGATCGAGGTCGATCACGAGGAGATCCGGTGGCTTTGCGGCGCCGCGCGGGCCGACCTTCCACATTGGGGTGTGCAGCTCGAGCGAGGCGAGATTGGCGACGTACACCAGGGCGGCGAGCTCGTCGACGATCACGAAGTCGATCTCTTCGCGGTCCTTCGTGGAGCCGGGTGTCGGGAGGGTCGCGGTGCGTATCCACTCGGGAAGGCCGCGCGGCGCGTTCTTCTCGAAAAAGGACGCAGCGTCGACCCCGTTGGGGAATCGCTTACGCGTCAGCGGCCGTCCGGCCAGATGGGGGAGCAGCACGGGCGCGATGCGCGTGTAGTAGTCAAGCACCTGCCCTTTGGTGAAGCCGGTCTCCGGATACAGGACCTTGTCGAGGTTGGAGAGCACGAGACGGCGGCCCTCGACCTCCACCGGGACCTTCGTTTCGGTCTTGGATGGGTTAGCTGTCACGGACGACCGCCTTCGGTGCGATGTCGGAACGCAGGCCTTTGTACGAGGGTGCCCGCAGGCGTCCGTCAGTGGTCCACTGCCGGAACTCGACGGCGACAACCAGCTCCGGGCGTACCCAATGAGCGCCACCCACGTCACGGGCGGCGAGCTGCTCCAGGTCGGCGAAGGGGGCGGTGGCGCTAGCGAGAGCGGCGAGCCGGAGCTTCAGATCACGCAGGATCTTGTCGGTGAAGCCGCTGCCGACCTGACCGGCGTAGCGCAGCCGGCCCGACTCGTCGTGAACGCCGACCAGCAGCGCCCCGAGCTGGCCCGCCCGCCCGTGTTGCCCCGGCTCCCAACCGCCCACGACGACGTCCTGGCGTTTGCGCAGCGGATGCTTGATCCAGCTCGCCGACCGGCGCCCCGGCTCGTACGGGCGGTCGCGCCGCTTGGCGACCACGCCCTCCAGGCCCTGCTCCTGCGCGATAGCGAGCACCTCGGCGGAGCTGAAGTCGCTGGCCGGCAGGGAAGGCGGCGTCTCGATCGGCAACGATTCCAACAGCCGTCGCCGCTCGTCGTACGGCAGCGCGAGCGTCTGCTGGTCGCCGAACTGCAGCAGATCGAAGGCGACGAACGCCACCGGAGTCTGCGCGGCCAGCTGGCGGGCGCGCGCCGGTGAACTCACCGCCGTGCGGCTCTGCAGGACCCCGAAAGACGGGCTGCCGTCCGGACCGAAGGCGACGATCTCGCCGTCCAGCCGCGCCGGGACCCCGTCGAGTTCGGCGAGCAACTGCTTCCCGGTCGCGACGACCTCGGGGTAGGTCGCCGTGATGTCCGCGCCCGAACGCGAGCAGATCCGAACCCCGCCGGAAGCGTCATCGCGAACGCTCAGCAGGGCCCGTACCCCGTCCCACTTGAACTCGTAGGCCCACTGGCTTCCCTCGGGCAGGTCGCCGGCGGTCGCCAACATCGGACGCGCGTCCCATCCCGATGACGACGCAGCGGACCCTTTCACCTGCTCGTCCTACCTCATCCCAGCCATCAAACCCAAGATCAACGTGTCTTTGTACGGGTGGATGGGGCATGTGGGCCCGGGTCCAAGGTGCCAAGGGCGCAAAGGGCAACGGGTTCGCCAACTACTCGCTCTACCGGGCGGGCAAGAACCCGGCGAGCCAGGCGCGCGACTACTTCGACGTGACGCTCGGAAGCAACGGGCTCTACACAGCCGGTGCTGGCTGGGACTACACGACCGGTTGGCGAACGCCGAAGGTTTCCGGCTTGATCTGCGACATCGCGGGAAAGTGCTGAGCTAGCAGCGCTTACTTTCCGCCCCGCCCCGCGTCCTACTGATGGGACGCGGGGCGTGGCGTTTGTCGAAATCGCAGGAGATGATCCATAGGTGAGATCCATCTGGAAGGGCGCCATCTCGTTCGGGCTGGTCACGATTCCGGTCAAGCTCTACTCGGCCACCGAAGAGCGCGACGTCTCGTTCCACCAGGTTCACCGCGAGGACGGCGGGCGTATCAAATACAAGCGCGTCTGCACCGTCGACGGCGAGGAAGTCAGCTACGGCGATATCGCCAAGGGCTACGACCTCGGCGGCGGGGAGACGGTGATCCTGACCGATGAGGATCTCGCCGGGCTGCCGCTGACGACGTCGCGCACCATCGACGTCCTGCAGTTCGTGCCGCTGGAGCAGGTCGACCCGATCTACTTCGCCAAGTCCTACTACCTCGAGCCGGACCGCACCGGGACCAAGCCGTACGCCCTGCTGCGCGATGCGCTGGAGGAGTCAGGGCAGGTCGCGTTGGTCAAGATCGCGCTGCGGCAGCGCGAGCAACTGGCAACCCTGCGGGTGCGCGACGGGGTGTTCGTGCTGGAGACGATGTTGTGGCCCGACGAGGTGCGCAAGCCCGACTTCGGTTTCCTCGACGAGGATATTTCGGTACGCCCGCAGGAGCTGGCCATGGCGGGCTCGCTCATCGAGACGCTGGCCGGCGACTTCGACCCGTCGCAGTACACCGACGGCTACCGCGAGGCGCTGCAGGCCGTCATCGATGCGAAGGTGGCCGGGCGCGAGATCGTGACCCCGTCGGAGCCGGAGACGTCGGGAGGTGCGGTGCTTGACCTGATGGCCGCGCTGCGCGCGTCTGTCGATGCGGCGAAGGGCAAGAAAGGTCAGCAGCGATCGCAGGATTCAGCCGATGACGATGGCGACGAGAGTGCTGGCTCGGGCGGCTCGGGATCCGGCGGCGCCAAGGCGACGAAGCGTGCTCCGGCCAAGAAATCGGCGGCGAAAAAAGCTCCCGCAAAGCGGGCCGCGGCGACCAAGCGCAAGAGCGCCTGAGCCCGGCGCGGACCGCCCGTCGGCGGCCATTCGGCCGACCCCTCCAGAGGACTTAAGACCGCCCGGGTACCGCGCCGAAGCATAAGCGTGACCAGCACCGCCGCCCTTAGCATCGACGAGGTCCTTGCCGCGATTCGCAGCGTCCCCGGAGTCCGATCCGCCGACATCGGGCAGGACGACTCGGGCGGCGCCGGGCTGCTTCGGCTCGATCTGGACGAGAACGTCGACGAGGTCGAAGTGGCGACGTCCGTCGGCCGGCTCCTGCGCGAGCGTTTCGGGCTAGGGGTCGACGCGGGTCAGGTACAGATGGTCGAGGCGGCCGCGGACATTGCTGCCGAGCCCGTCACCAACGCGGATTCCCACGACCTCGCCAGTGCCGGCTGCGACGTGCGGGTCGCCGAGATGAACGTCACCAGCGCGGGTCGAAAGGTCGTCGTCACGATCGTGCTGCACCGCGGGTCACGCGAATGCCGCGGCGAGGCGCCGGGCACGACGTCAATGAACGGTGTCCACCGGGCGGTCGCAGAAGCCACCCTGCATGCCATCGAGGAGCTCACCGAAGATGCCGTGATCGGCCACGTCGAGCATCTGGAAGTCGACCACGGCGTCGCTACGGTCGCGCTGGTGCTGGACGTCGACGGTGTCGAGGTGGCCGCGTCGGCGACTTCACCCGTGCATTCCGACCCGCGTCAGGCGATCGTGCGCGCGGTGCTCTCCGCGGTGGCGCCGCACCTGTCCGCGTAACGGCAGCACCCAGGTCCTGCGGGGCCAAAGCAAACGCCGCCGCCACCTACGAAGTAGGCGACGGCGGCGTCAGCACACCATTCGGGCTCGAGGGGCGAGCCAGGTTGGCTCAGTGCTTGAAGGCGTCCTTCACGTTTTCGCCGGCCTGCTTCAGGTCACCTTTGGTCTGCTGGACGTCGCCCTTTGCCTGCATGTCACGGTTGCCGGTGGCACCGCCGACGCGCTGCTTGCCCTTGCCGGTCATTGACTGAACCGAGTTCTTGACCTTGTCTAGAAAACTCATTGCGAACCTCCATTATCGATTGCTTGGCACCGCGATGTGGCGGTACGTGCTCAAGTAGGCATGCCCCTGGCTCGCGACTCGACACGCTTTTTGCCGCGCGGGACATGTCTGGCGCAGCGGCAGGGCGGAGCACGACCGGAATCCGCCGCGCGCCGCGGCGGTTACCCATGGTGGTCGTCGCCCGCCCGCAAGGGTCCGTTTGCCCGGCAGAATGGGCGGCACGTTCGATCGGCCCATGACCTGCCACCTGCGCAAGGAGCCCGTTTCATGTCTTCAGCGTCCACCGCTGCCAGCGCCGTGCTGCCCAACGGGACCCTGCCGCCGCTGGTCGAACCCGCAGCCGAGCTGAGCATCGACGAGATCCGGCGTTATTCGCGTCACCTGATCATTCCCGACGTCGCGATGGCCGGTCAGAAGCGACTGAAGCACGCGAAAGTGCTGGTGGTCGGTGCAGGTGGCCTCGGGTCGCCCGCGCTGATGTATCTCGCCGCCGCGGGCGTCGGCACGCTGGGCATCGTCGACTTCGACATCGTCGACGAGTCCAACCTGCAGCGCCAGATCATCCACGGCGTCAGCGACATCGGGCGCTCCAAGGCCGAGTCCGCGCGTAATTCGGTGCGCGAGATCAACCCCTACGTGCAGGTCAACCTGCATGAGGAGCGGCTCGACAGCTCCAACGTGATGGACGTCTTTGCGCCGTACGACCTCATCGTCGACGGCACCGACAACTTCGCTACGCGTTACCTGGTCAACGACGCGTGTGTGCTCATGGACAAGCCCTACGTTTGGGGTTCGATCTACCGTTTCGACGGCCAGGCCAGCGTCTTCTGGTCCGAGCACGGCCCGTGCTACCGGTGCCTCTACCCCGAGCCCCCGCCGCCGGGGATGGTCCCGTCGTGCGCCGAGGGCGGCGTGCTGGGAGTGCTCTGCGCGTCGATCGGCTCCATCCAGGTCAACGAAGCGATCAAACTCATCACCGGCATCGGCGAGCCGCTCGTCGGTCGGTTGATGGTCTATGACGCACTGGAGATGAGCTACCACGACATCAAGGTCCGCAAGGACCCCGAGTGCGCCATCTGCGGCAAGAATCCGACCGTCACGGAACTGATCGACTACGAGGCCTTCTGCGGCGTCGTGTCCGAGGAGGCCCAGGAGGCGGCGCGGGGAGCGACGATCACGGCGGGGGAGCTTGCCGCGATGCGCGATGCGGGCGAGGACTTCCTGCTGGTCGACGTCCGCGAGCCGGCCGAGTGGGAAATCGTACGCATTCCCGGGGCGCAGCTGATCCCCAAGGGCGACCTGCCGGCGCACCTGTCGGAGCTGCCGCAGGACAAGCCGATCATCCTGTACTGCAAGACCGGTGTGCGCTCCGCCGAGGCGCTGGCCACGCTCAAGGGAGCCGGATTCAGCACCGCCAAACACGTCCAGGGTGGAGTGACCGCGTGGGCCACCCAGGTCGACAAGGGATTGCCGGTCTACTGAGTACGGCGCGCTAGGAATGGCTCGATCGACGCCCCCGCGGTCGGTGTCCGCGGGCGTCAGCACCCGGCCCGTCATCGGCGGTACGCCGACGGCGTATGCCGCTGAGGTGCTCGATATCGTGGCCCGGATCCCGCGCGGGAAGGTGCTCACCTACGGCGACATCGCCGAGCTGGTGGGCCGCGGTTCGGGGCGGACGGTAGGCGCCGTCATGAGTCGTCACGGATACGAGGTGCCCTGGCATCGCGTCGTCCTTTCCAGTGGCCATCCCAACCCGGCGGGGCCGGTGGAAGCGCTGCGCCGGCTGGTGGCGGACGGCACCCCGCTCGCCAAAGGCGGGGAGCGAGTCGAGTTGGCGACGGCCCGCTGGAGCGGTGCGGGCGTGGCGTAGGCGTGGCGCAGCTCCGAAGTTCTCTGGCGGCCGTCACCTGAAGGCTGTTCGTGCGTTATCCGGGCAAACCGGTCATCTCTGACACCGGACATCGAAGCCTGGAGGCCCACGTGCGTGTTCGCGTCGTGCTGGCGATGGCTATGGCAGCCCTCGCCGCCGCTTTCTTCATCCCGACCTCGGCTTCGGCCGCCGGCTCGGGGACAATTCATCCAGGGGTCATGACGCACACGGCCGGTGCGCAGTGCACCGCCAACTTCATCTTCAAGAACGGCGCCGACACATACGTCGGTCAGGCCGCCCACTGCGCCGGCACGGGGGCGTCGACGGACACCAACGGATGCACCGCCGCCTCCCTGCCGCTCGGCACCCCGGTGACCGTCGACGGGGCCAGCAAGCCGGGCACGCTCGTCTACAGCTCCTGGCTGACGATGCAGGCCGGCCACGAGACCGACCCCAACGCGTGCGCCTACAACGACATCGGCCTGGTCAAGCTTGACCCGGCAGACGCGGCGAACGTCGACCCGAGCGTGCCGTTCTTCGGCGGCCCGACCGGCGTGGCGTCCTCGACCCAGGGCGCCGGCGCGAAGGTGTACTCCTACGGCAACAGCGAGCTGCGGGGCGGGCTTTCGCCGCTGTCACCCAAGTTCGGGCTGGTCGTGCAGGACTCCGCCGGCGGCTGGAGCCACAACGTCTACACCCTCACCCCCGGCATCCCGGGTGACTCCGGGAGTGCGTTCCTCGACAGCTCCGGCAAGGCGCTGGGTGTGCTCAGCACGCTGGAATTCGCGCCGCTGGTCGGCAGCAACAACGTCAGCGACCTCTCGCACATGATCGCGTACGCCCACTCTCACGGCCTGCCCGGGCTGTCGCTGGTCACCGGGGGAGCGTTCAGCAGCATCATCTGATCCCACGCGCGCAAAACCCAGTCATCGTCGCTATCTCGCCGGATAGCGACGATGACTGGGTTTCGTGCAGTGCTCGGCGTGTTGTGTCGGAGCCTCGTGGTCGACTCTTGAACGTGCCCCGCCCCATCTCTCATCAGCGCAGCTCCGATCCTCAGACCCCCCGTTTAGTTCGCCCGCCGGGTCCTGCCGGGCCGCCGATCGTCCCCGACGCCGATCAGCAGGCGGTGATCGATTACCGAGACGGTCCGCTGCTGGTGCTGGCTGGTCCGGGCACGGGTAAGACGGCGACTGTCGTGGAGATGGTGGCGGATCGGGTCGAGCGCGATGGGCTTCGCCCGGAGCAGATCCTGGTGCTCACATTCTCCCGGCGGGCCGCCGATGAGCTGCGCTTCCGGCTGGCAGCGAGGCTGAAGAGCACGGTGCGAGGCAGGCTGGCCTGGACCTTTCACGCCTGGTGCTACGCGGTGCTGCGAGGCTGCGACCCGACGATGAGCGGCGCGCCCCTGCAGCTGATGTCGGGCCCCGAGCAAGACGTCGTGGTGCGCGAGTTGCTGCGCTCGGAGCGGGAGGCCGATCCGGCGGCGGTCGCAGCGCGCTGGCCGGCGGAGTGGCGCCCGCTGCTCGAGCTGCGCGGGTTTTCCGATGAGGTACGCGATTTGCTGGCCCGCTGCCAGGAGCGCGGCATCGACCCGGCCGATCTCATGGCGCTGGGCAGCGGGTCCGGCCGTCAGCATTGGCAAGCCCTCGCGCCCTTCTACGAGGAGTACCTGGCCAATCTCGACTGGCAAGGCGCCGTTGACTACGCGGGGCTGGTTCGCCGGACGGCACGTCTGCTGACGGGGCCGGATGCACCGACGGAGGTGTTTCGTGACCTTCGGTTGGTCGTGGTCGATGAGTATCAGGACACCGACCCCGCCCAGGAGCAGGTGCTGCTGGCTCTCGCGGGCGCTGGCGCGCAGCTGGTCGTGGTGGGGGACCCTGACCAGTCGATCTATGCGTTTCGCGGCGCCGATGTCAGCGGCATTCTGAATTTCAGTGACCGTTTTCGCGGGCGGCGGCGTCGCCCGGCCCGGGTCATGGCTCTCGGGCGTTGCCGGCGCTGCGGCCCGGAGCTGCTCGCCGCCTCACGGTCCGTCGCGGGCCGGCTGCCGTTGCCGGGGTTGCCGGCAGATGCGCTGGCCCAGCATCGCCGGCTCGAGGCGCTCGGTCCGGCGGCCGCGGGCGATCCGATCGTGGTTCGGCTGTTCCGCTCGCCCGCGCAGGAGGCGGTGGCGATCGCTGACGTGCTGCGCCGCGCCCACCTGATCGATGGGCTGGCCTGGTCCTCCATGGCGATCCTGGTCCGCAGCACCCGGCTGGCAGGTCCGCTTCAGCGGGCCCTGGCGGACGCCGGGGTTGTTGTGGAGACCCCGGTCGACGAGCGGCCGCTGACCCGCGAACCGGCCATGAAGCCGCTGCTTGCGCTCCTTCACGCCGGCGGCGGCAAGCATCTGGATGAGGAGACAGCCGTGCAGCTGCTGTGCTCCCCGCTCGGCGGAGCTGATGCGCTGGACGTGCGCCGGCTGCGGCGCGCATTACATGCGGCGGAGCGGGCCAGCGGCGGCACCCGGCGGTCGGGGGAGCTGATCGTGAGCTGCCTGGAGGTGCCGGGTGGCGCTGCGGTTTCGGCGCGGGCGCTGCGGGCCGAGCTGGCCGCGGACGTGGCGCAGGCGCCTGACCGGATCGCGGATCTGCTCGCGCTGGTCGGCGAGGGCGTCGCGGCGAACCATTCTCCGGAGGAGGTGCTGTGGGCGGTCTGGTCTGCCAGCCACTGGCGAGGTCAGCTGCTGCAGACGGTCGGGCGCCGGGGCAGCGTCAGCCCTGCCGTCCTTCGCCACGCGGACCGCCAGCTCGACGCCGTTGTGGCGCTCTTTGAAGCGGCCGGCCGGTTCACCGACAGGTTGCCCGGCTCGGGACTGCCGGTGTTCTTGCGTGGGCTGACCGCGCAGGAGATTCCGGCGGATCCGCTGAGCCAGGGCGCGATGGGATCCGATGCCGTGCGCCTGCTGACCGCCCACCGGTCGAAGGGCCTGGAGTGGGATCTGGTGATCGTTCCCGGCGTGCAGGAGGGCGGCTGGCCGGATCTGCGCCGCCGCAGCAGCCTGCTCGAGGCAGACGCGTTGGAGCAGGCGGGCGAGGCGCCGAGCCTTTTCGTCGACGACGAGGCGGCGGCTGCTGCCCGGGCGAGCGCCTTGGTCGACGAGCGCCGGTTGTTCTACGTCGCGATCACCCGGGCGCGTCGTCGCCTGGTCGTCACGGCGGTCAGCGGCGGCGACGACGCCGAGCTGCGGCCCTCGCGCTTCCTGAGTGAGCTTGGGGTCGACGTCCCGCTCGAGGTCGAAACGGCGCCGCGAGTGCTTTCGCTTCCGGCGCTCGTGGCGGAGCTGCGCTGCGTGGCCAGCGATCCGGAGCAGTCGCCCACGCTCCGCCAGGCCGCCGTTGCGGAGCTCGCCCAGCTCGCCGGGGCCGTACCCGCGGCACATCCCGATCGCTGGTGGGGACTCGTCTCGTGGACCGACCGATCACTGCCGTTGTTGCCGGCCGACGGCACCGTCACCCTCTCCCCGAGCCAGGTGGAGGCGATCAAGACCTGCCCGCTGCGATGGTTTCTGGTGCGCCGGGCCGGCGTCGCGTCGGCCAGCACGTCTTCACAGGGCTTCGGCACCCTCGTCCACGATCTGGCGCGCCACATCGTGGAGTCCGACATCTCCAGCCTGCCCGAGCTGGAGAGGCGGCTGGATCTGCACTGGCCGCAGATCGACTGGGAGGCGCCCTGGTATTCGGTACGCGAGCGCGCCGCCGCCCGCGAAGCGCTCGCCAAGCTGCTGGCCTGGCACGAGGCGCGGCCCAATACGGTGGTCGGGGCCGAGCTCAATTTCGATCTCGAGCTGTCCTTGACGGCGGGCCGGGCGCGCATCCGCGGCCAGCTCGACCGGCTCGAGCGCGATCCGCAAGGCCGCGGCGTCGTCATCGACTACAAGACCCGACGGCAGGCCCCGAGCAAGCAGGCGGCCCAGGACAGTCCGCAGCTCGGCCTGTATCAGCTGGCGGTCCTGGAGGGCGCCGTCGTCGCCCCGGAGGGGGAGCCGGACTTGGCGGTCGACGGCGTTGGCGGTGCGGCGCTGATGCCGCTGCGCAAGGGTCCGCCGCGCGAGCAGGATCCGCTGACCCGTGATGGCGACGGGCGCACGTGGGTTCACGACCTGCTCGAGGGACTGGTGACGGCGATAGCGTCGGAGCAGTTCCCGGCGCGGCGCAATGAGGGCTGCGAGAACTGCCAGGTCCGGCGCAGCTGCCCGGCCCGTCCCGAAGGCACCCAGGTGGCATGAGGTGAGCCACCCGTGAGCTGGACGCTCGATGACACCCTGGTGCTGCTCGCAGACGGCCGGCCAGGCTGGGAGCTGACCCCCCAGCAGCGGCAGGCGGTGGCCGCTCCGCTGGAGCCTGCGCTGATCCTTGCCGGGGCCGGTTCGGGAAAGACCGAGGTGATGGCCGCGCGGGTGGTTCATCTGGTGGCGACCCGGCAGGTGCGAGCCGACGAGGTACTCGGGCTGACGTTCACGACCAAGGCCACCGCCTCGCTGGCTGCCCGGGTGCGCGCCGGACTCGACCGGCTGCGCCGGTTGGGACCAGCGGGTGGCGCGCCGCCTGCTCTGGACGGTGAGCCGGTCATCCTGACCTACAACGGCTACGGCGCGCGGCTGGTCGTCGACCATGCGCTGCGTATCGGCGTCGAACCCGACGCGCGGTTGGCACCCGAGGGGCTGCGCTGGCAGCTGGCCCTGTCGGTGGTGCGGCGGTGGTCCGGCCCGATCGACATCGAGCTGACCCCGGTGAGCGTCGCCGAGCGCGTACGCCAGCTGGCCGACGAGCTCTCGTCGCACCTGGCGAGTCCCGACGCCGTCCGGGCGGAGACGGCGCGCATCGAGCGAATGATCGCGGCTCTCCCGAAGGTCGGGGCCGAAGCCGCAGACGCTCGCGAGAAGGGCGCGGCCCGGCTGCAACTGCTCGCCCTGGTGGCCGCCTTCGAGCAGGCCAAGCGAGACGCCCTGCTGCTCGACTACGGCGACCAGATCGCGCTGGCGGCTGAGCTTGCGCGCAATGGCGTCGTGATGGCTGCTGAGCGGACCGCCCATCGCGTCGTGCTGCTCGATGAGTATCAGGACACCGGCGTCGGGCAGCGGGTCTTGCTGCAACGGCTGTACGGCGCGGCGCATCCCGTCACCGCTGTCGGAGATCCGGCTCAATCGATCTACGGCTTCAGGGGCGCCAGCGTGGGCAACATCCTGCGCTTTCCCGACCACTTCCGGCGTCCGTCCGGCGAGCGCGCACCCATCTACCCGCTCACCGTCAACTTCCGAAGCGGTGGGGCGATCCTCGATGTCGCCAACCGTGTCGTGGCTGGACTGGCGAGCGTGCCTGGGTCGGTGAGCTTCGTCGAGCCGCCGGTGCTGCAGCCGCGCGTAGGACGTGACACCGGAGGTCCGGAGGGCGGCGAGGTTCGCATACGCATGCTTTCCGACGCCGATGCCGAGGCGAGCTGGGTGGCGGAGCGTATTGCGGCCGCCGGGCTGGACCGTCGCGGAGTCCATGCCGACAGCTGCCAGGAACCGGACTGCGACGGCTGGCATGAGGTGGCCGTGCTGTGCCGCCGGCGCAGCCAGTTCGGACTGCTGCGGCAAGCGTTGGATCGTCTCGGGGTGCCGGTGGAGGTCGTCGGATTGGGCGGCTTGTTGGACGCGCCGGAGGTGGCCGATCTGGTCGCCGTGCTGAGGGTGTTGCATGACGCGACCGCCAACGCCGGGTTGATCCGGCTGCTGACCGGGCCGCGCTGGCGGATTGGCCTGCGGGATCTTGACGCGATGGGCCGGCGCGCCGCTGCGCTCGTTCGAGGGCTGGAGCCCACGAGCGCCGCCGTCGCCGGCCCGGCCAACGGGTCGCCCGTTTCCAACACGCTGGAGTCGGCCCAGCTGAACCTCGGCGGCGACGAGGCGGAGATCGGGGCGCTCGCTGACGTTCTGGAGCAACTCGACGACCTCGACCTGGCGCGTCTCGGGCCGCTGTCGCCGGAGGCGCTACGCCGCCTTCATCGACTCCGCGACGAGCTTGCGGCCCTCCGGCGCCGGGTCGACCAGCCGCTTCCTGATTTGATTGCCGACGTCGAGCGCACCATCGGACTCGACATCGAGCTCGAGGCCACCCCAGCCCGGCTGCGGATGGGTCGCCGGGCGAATGTGCTCGCCTTTCTCGATGTGGCGGCCGACTTCGTCGGCCTGGATGGGCAAACCGATCTGGGTGCCTTTCTGGCTTCGCTGGATGCCGCCGAGAAGGCGGAAGACGGCTACGACATCGGCGTCCCATCGGCGGCTGACGCGGTCAAGTTGATGACTGTCCATGCCGCCAAGGGTCTGGAGTGGGATGTCGTGGCCGTGCCTGGGCTGTCGAAGGGTGTCTTTCCGAGCTCGCGCGGCACGTCACCCTGGCCCTGGCGCGCGGAGGCACTGCCCGGCGAGCTGCGCGGCGATCGCGATGATCTGCCGGTCTGGAGCGATCCGACCCCTGCCGGATGCCGGGCGTACAAGGCGGAATTTCGCCAGGTCCAGGCGGCCGAGGAGCGACGGTTGGCTTACGTGGCCGTCACCCGGGCCCGCGAGGTCCTGCTCTGCTCGGGGTTCTGGTGGTCGGCGACCGCGCAGAAGGTGCTGACGCCGCAGTCGGAGTTTTTCCTCGAGGTCGAGCAGACGGCTGCCGCCGGCGCCGGGGTTGTCGAGCCGAGTGCTCCGCTGCCCGCGGCCGGCGAGAGCAATCCGCTGCTGTCCGGCGACCGGGTCGCGGATGTCGCCTGGCCGCCGGCGCCGGTGATCTCGCCTGCCGTGGTGTGGGCGGCGCAAGCAGTGCGTGAGCTGCTTGCCGAGCCCGCCTCGGCCCTAGCCGCGCCCCCCGCTCGGGTGGCCGCGGCCTCCTCGACGCAGGTCCCAGCGGCGTCGGCCGCCGCGGACCAGAAGCGCATCGATGGGTGGCGCCGTGACGCTGAGCTGCTGATGCGCGAGCGGCACGCCGGCCGCGGGCGGCGCGAGGTCGAGTTGCCGCAGACGCTCTCCGTCAGCGACCTGATCGAGGTTGCTCACGATCCAGGCGCGTACGCGGCCCGGGTCGCCCGTCCGATGCCGGTGGCTCCGGCCCCGGCGGCGCGCCGCGGGACGAGCTTCCACGCCTGGGCCGAGCAACGCTCCGGTGGTCGCGCCCTGCTCGGCCCGGATGACCTTCCCGGTGCAAGCGATGAGTCGGTGGCGGTCGCCGGCGATGAGCTCCGCACGCTGCAGGACGCTTTCTTGTCGACGAGTTGGGCGGCGCGTGAGCCGGCGGCGGTGGAGGTCGAGTTCGAGCTGGTGATCGGCCGAGTGCTGGTGCGCGGGCGTATCGACGCCGTCTTCCGGCGGCCGGGCGGTGGCTACGACGTCGTGGACTACAAGACCGGGGGCCGCCCCTCGGGAGACGCAGCCCGATCTGCCGCGATCCAGCTGGCCTGCTACCGCGAGGCGTGGGCCGACATCGCCGGAGTCGCGCCCGAGGAGGTCGGGGCAGCCTTTCTCTACGTACGTGAGGGCGAGGAGGGGCTCCTGCGGCCTGAGCTGCTCACCCGCGCTGAGCTCGAGGAGTTGCTGGAGCTCGGCGGCTAGAGCGCAACGTCGACGACCAGCGCCTGATGGTCGGACAGGCCTAGCTGGACCGCGCGACCTGGAGCCCCAGCGCTAAGCCCGTCAGTGAGGACGTGGTCGAGCTGGCAGCGGGGGTAGGGAACCGGAAACGTGTGGGCGCGGGCTCTCGGCTGCCAGCCGGTGATCAGCCCAGGCAGCCGGCCGGGGATGTTCAGATCGCCCGCCAGGATCAGCGGGCGCGGGCAGGACTTGAGCTCTCGGTGCAGCTGACGAAGCTGGCGGACGTTCCAGCCCGGAACGAAGGACAGGTGGGTGCCGACGAGAGTGAGCGGCCGGCCGTTGATCTCGAGCACGGCGACGATGGCGACCCGAGGTTCGTCTTCGAGCAGCAGCAGCCGCGACCGCCCGCCGGGACCAGCCCCGTTCGCCCCGGCGAGGCCTCGGACTGATGCCGGCGGCGGGGCCAGCCGGATCTCGCTCCACTCCCGCACCGGGAGCCGGGAAAGGAGCGCCACGCCGTAAGCGGGACCGGCCGTGTCGCCCGGCCCGGTTGCCCACCGCTCACCCGGGGTCCCGTGCAGCGCCGGTGCGAATCGCCAGTTGCCCGGCTCGCAGCCCATTGCTGCGGCCGCGTCGGCGCCCTGGTCACGCCGTCCCGAGCGGCGCTGATCGCGGTCCACCTCCTGCAGCGCCAGGACGTCGGCGTCGAGGGCCCGAACGGCCTCGCTGAGCTGATCCGGATCTACCGTCCCGGTCGACGGATCTCGGCCGCTGCACACGTTGAACGTCGCGATGCGCAGGGTGCTGACCCTGGGCTCGGCGACGCGCTTGGAGACCCGCCGGGCCGGTTTGCGCTCCTGCATCCGCGGCTCACCCATTACCGTTGCCACCGTGACTGCCGAGCCGAAGGCCGCGCAACCGGCCGATTTCCTGGACCGCGGCGCTTTGCTCGCCGACCTTGAACCGTGGTTGCGCATCCCGTCGATCAGCGCCGATCCGGATCATGCCGGCGACGTGCGGGCCAGCGCCGAGTGGTTGGAGGCCCGCCTCAGGCAGGCCGGCTTTCCCCACGTCGAGATCTGGGAAACAGCGGGTCACCCTGCGGTCTATGCCCACTGGCCGGCCGAACAGTCCGGCGCGCCGGTGGTCGTTGTGTACGGCCACCACGATGTGCAGCCGGTCGACCCGCTCGAGCTGTGGGACAGCCCGCCTTTCGAGCCTGCGGTCCGCGGCGACGAGCTGCTTGGACGTGGGACCGCGGACGACAAGGGCCAGGTGCTGATGCACCTGCACGGGCTGGCCGCCCACCTGGCGGCCGGTGCGCGCATCGCCCCGGCGGTCACGATCAAGCTGCTCATCGAGGGCGAGGAGGAGTCCGGCTCCCCGCACTTCGCGGACCTGCTGCGCGCCCACACCGAGGAGTTGCGCTGCGACGTGGTCGTCGTATCCGACACGAGCGTCTTCGGTCGCGACACCCCGAGCCTGTGCACCGGGATGCGCGGCATGACCGACTGCCAGATCGACCTGCGGGGTCCCGCGGGAGATCTGCACAGCGGTTCGTTCGGCGGCGCCGTCCCCAATCCGTTGCACGTGATGGCCGGGCTGCTCGCGGGGCTGCACGACGGCGACGGCCGGGTGACGCTGCCCGGCTTCTACGACAAGGTGCTTGCGCTCAGCGAGCGGGAGCGCGAGCTGTTCGGCCGGCTTCCGTTCGACGAGGCGGCCTGGCTCGCCGGGCCGGCCCAGTCGCGGGTAGCAGCGGGCGAGGCCGGATTCACGACGCTCGAACGGCTCTGGGCCCGGCCGACGGCCGAGGTCAACGGCATGTGGGGTGGCTATACAGGCCCGGGTCCGAAGACCATCATCCCCTCGGAGGCTCACGCGAAGGTGAGCTTCCGGCTCGTCGCCGATCAGGATCCGGCCGCCGTCCAGCAGGCCATGCAGGCGTATGTCCGTGAGAAGGTGGGCCCCGCGATCGTCGCCACCGTCACCTTCGACGGGCCGGGCGTGCAACCGTGCCTGACCCCGCTGGACGCACCGGAACTGCAGGCGGCGACTCGTGCGATGCAGCGGGCGTTCGGTCAAGAGGTGCTCTTCACGCGTGAGGGAGGCAGCGGGCCGGAAGCCGACCTCGCGCAAATCTTGGCCGCGCCGGTGATCTTCTTTGGGGTGGGTCTGCCGGATGACCGAATTCACGCGCCGAATGAGCGTGTCGTCATCCCCATGCTGCTGCGCGGGGCCGTGGGGCTGGCCTATCTCTGGGACGAACTAAGCGCCCTGAGCAGCGACGCAAGGTAGTCGCCGAGTCACCAAGCGCGGGCGGTGCCCGGCCCGTCGGCCGGCACCTGTGATGTCCGAAACCCGCTAGTATCCAGCCGGCTCCGGCTCCAGAATGGGGCCATGCTGGATGTCGTCGCCGATCCCGACCGCTGCTATCGGGCGGTGTCGAGCCGCGATGCGCGCTTCGACGGCTGGTTCGTGACGGCGGTTCGCAGCACCCGCATCTATTGCCGTCCCTCGTGCCCCGCCCGTCTTCCGCGACGTGAGGGAGTGCGTTTCTACGCGACGCCGGCGGCGGCCCAGGCCGCGGGCTATCGCGCGTGCAAGCGCTGCCGTCCTGACGCGAGCCCGGGCTCGCCCGAATGGGATATGCGCGCTGATCTGGTGGCCCGCGCGATGCGCCTCATCGGTGACGGGGTCGTCAACCGTGACGGGGTCGGCGGCCTCGCGTCGCGCCTCGGTTACACGCCTCGCCATCTGACCCGGGTCCTCACTGACGAGATCGGTGCCGGACCACTGGCGGTGGCGCGGGCGCAGCGGGCGCAGACCGCGCGGCTGCTGCTGGAGACGACGGAAGTTCCCGTGACGGAGGTGGCGTTCGCGGCCGGGTTCGCGAGCCTTCGCCAGTTCAACGACACGGTCCGCGAAGTCTTTGCGATGACGCCGACGGGGCTGCGCGAGGGCAGCCGCGGCCGGCGGGCGCGTGACGTCGCCGAGCCTGGGACGGTCAGCCTGAGGCTCAGTTACCGGCAGCCCGGTGACGTGGCCGCCACCCTGCAGTTTCTCGGGCAGCGGGCGACTCCGGGAGTCGAGGGCTGCGCCGCCGGGGTGGGTCGGCAGCCTGCTTTCGTACGCGCCCTCGACCTTCCGCACGGCCCGGCGACGGTGCGTCTGGCGCCAGGTCCGGAAGGCGCAGGTTACGTACGCGCCGGGCTCGCCCTGACCGACCTGCGTGACCTCACCGTCGCGGTCGCTCGGTGCCGCAGACTGCTCGATCTCGACGCCGATCCGGTCGCCGTCGATGCTCACCTCGGGGCTGGGCCGCTCGCCGCCTTGGTGGCGCGGCGCCCTGGTCTGCGTGTGCCGGGAGCGGTCGACGGCGGGGAACTGGCCGTGCGGGCGGTGCTCGGCCAGCAGATCTCGGTCGCGGGAGCCCGCACGATCGCCGGCCGGCTCGTGAAGGCGTACGGCCGCCCGCTGGCGGCACCGTGCGGCGAGGTCACTCACACGTTCCCGGCGGCGGCCGCGTTGGCGGCGGTGGACCCGGACCTGCTGCCCATGCCGTTGAGTCGCGGTCGAGCGCTGGTGGACCTGTGCGCTGCGCTGGCCAGCGGCGACCTGGTACTGGACGGCTCGGTGGGACGAGCCGACACCGAGCAGCAATTGCTGCGGCTGCGAGGCATCGGTTCGTGGACTGCCGGCTACATCAGGATGCGAGCCTTGCGCGACCCTGACGTCTGGCTCGCCACCGACTTGGAGGTCGTCAAGGCACTGGATCGGCTCGCAACGTTTAACTCGTCACCGCCGATCGATCCGGGGCAGTGGTCGCCCTGGCGTTCGTATGCCGTGCTCCACCTTTGGTCAGGAGGCCAGAATGACAATCGACATGACCGTGACAGCAGCCTTTGACGTGCCCCGCTACACCTACGTCGCGGGACCGTTCGGTGAGCTCCTGGTCGCGACCGAAGATGGCGTCGGCATCAGCCGGGTGTGGCTGCCACCGGCGCAGCCGCAGGCCGGCTGGCGGCGTGAGGACGCCCTGCCGATTCTCGCCCAGGCCCGCGAGCAGCTTGTGGCCTACTTCGCCGGCGAGCGCACTACGTTCGAGCTGAATCTTTCGCCACGCGGTACGGCTTTTCAGCGCAAGGTCTGGGCTGCCCTGTGCCGGATCCCCTTTGGCTCGACCCGGACGTACGGGCAGATTGCCGACGAGATCGGTGCGCCGGGGGCAGCGCGGGCAGTCGGCTCGGCCAACCACGACAACCCAATAGCCATCGTCGTGCCGTGCCATCGGGTCGTCGGCGCCAACGGGACGCTCGTCGGATACGCCGGCGGTCTCGACCAGAAGCGAGCGTTGCTCGATCTGGAGGCGGCCGACGCTCGGCTTTCGCTCTGAGCTCGGGGAACAGCCCTACCGCGGGCTCGTGCCGAGTCCGACAGCGGTGAGATCGAGGACCCCGCTCCCGCCGTGAGCGCCGAGCGGGCGTGACAGCCCGGGGACCGGACGGTGGCCGCCGCGTAGCCAGCGCCGGGTCGATTCCTCGGCCCGCAGGATCAGTTCCAGGGAATGGGCGAAGTCCACCGGGAGGACGGACAGCGGGCACAGCGGGGGGATCGGGTAAACCGCGACCCGTGGATCGGCCCGTGCGATGGACGCGATGAGTCGCTGCTCGATGAGGACCGTCGAGACGTGAACCGCCACACCGAACGCGCTGCGGGGCGGGTCATCGAGGTCGCAGGCGAAGCCGCTCGGCAGGACGTACACCTCATCGGCTCCCGCATCGATCGCCCGGTCCAACGCCGAGCTCTCGGCGATGCAGGCGTCGACCAGCGTCGACGGGCCGACCCGCTCGGGCGGCAGCAGCCCGGGCAGCGCGGTGGCCGCGAGCAGGGCCGGGACGGTCTCTCCGACAGACAGCGGGACCAGCCGGCCGGTGGTCACCTCGGCCGTTTCCAGCTCGACCGGTATCGCGGCCAGGTCGAGCTGCGCGAGCGGAACGAGCCGTTTGATCATTCGCTCGCGCGACCGGCGGGGGATCAGCGAGTCGCTGAGGCCGGCCGCCCCTGCCAGTGCGGCCAGCGGGCGGAACGGGTAGGCGTCGTTACGCATGCCGGTGGCCCGCAGCAGGCCCAGCGGGAGCGCCGGCACGGACCGCAGGACCGCAGCGAGCATCTGGCGCGCGTCCGCAGCGTAGACCTCGCGTTGGGACAGCTCGTTCCAACCGGCGGCGAGCCGGTCCACGCCGGCGACGGTGGGCGTGGCAGCGATGGCGGCAGCGTTGAGGGCGCCCATCGACGACCCGTAAACCCGGTCGGGACGGATCCCGGCGCGCAGCAACGCGTTGAGCATCCCGACCTGTACGGCGCCCAGGCTGCCCCCGCCGGCCAGCACGAATGCGGTGGTCACACTCCGAGAGTCGCACGCGAGAGGCCTGACCGCGAACAGGCGCCCCGCAGCGAGTGCGGAAGTCGGACCGTGAGCGACCTGCCAAGACCCGTTCGACGCCGCCACCGGGACCATTGGCCGCGCCGGTGGCCTAGGTTGTCAGTGTGCCGCCCACCACCCGCCGAGCACCGGCCACGAGCGCCCCGAGCAGTCCCTCCAGTCGCACCACCGCGAGCCGCTCGCCGGCGCCGTCGTACCAGGTTGAGCGCCTGACCCTGCCCAACGGCCTTCGTGTCGTCATCGCGCCCGATCGCAGCTCTCCGGTTGTCGGCGTCGCCGTGCACTACGACGTCGGCTTTCGCAGCGAGCCGCAGCACCGCACCGGCTTCGCGCATCTTTTCGAACACCTGATGTTCCAGGGCTCGAAAAACGTCGGAAAGGCCGAGCACCCGAAATATGTCCAGGCGGCGGGCGGCACATTCAACGGCTCGACCCACCCGGACTACACGAATTACTTCCAGCTCCTTCCATCGGGAGCGTTGGAGCTCGCGCTGTTCCTCGAGGCCGACCGGATGCGGGCGCCCAAGCTGACGCAGGAAAACCTGGAAAATCAGATCGCAGTCGTCCAGGAAGAGATCCGGGTAAATGTGATGAACCGCCCGTACGGCGGTTTCCCGTGGATCCGGCTGCCCGACGTTGCGTACACGACGTTCCCCAACGCTCACAACGGTTATGGCGCCTTCGAGGAACTGCAGGCGGCGTCATTGTCGGACGCGTCGAGCTTCTTCGAGTCTTACTACGCACCAGGCAACGCGGTGCTCACGGTGAGCGGTGATGTGACAGTCGCCCGGGCGATCGCGCTGATCGAACGTCACTTCGGCGACGTGCCGGCCCGCACGGTGCCCACCCGCCCTGACTTCGCCGAGCCCCCGCCCGCTACTGAGCGCCGGCGCGACGAGGTGGACCCGCTCGCGCCGCAGCCTGCTTTTGCCGCTGGCTACCGGGTCCCGGATCCGGTCGCGGACTTCGCCGCCTACCTGCCTTACGTCTTGCTGACCGAGGTGCTCACCGCGGGCGACGCAAGTCGGCTGGAGAAGCGGCTGGTTCAGGACGATCGGCTCGTCACCAACATCGAGACCTACCTGGGTACGTTCGGCGATCCGTTCGACCAGCGTGACCCGCTGCTGCTGACCCTCGAGACCTACCACGCGCCGACCACATCGGCCGACGCGATCCTCGCCGTGGTGGATGAGGAGCTGGACCGGCTCGCCACTGATGGTCCGGCAGAAGGTGAGCTCGACCGGATCCGCGCCAGGCTGTCCGCGCGGCTCTTCCGGGAGGTCGACGACGTCCTCGGCCGCACCCTCACCATGGCGGTCTTCGAGCTGCTGCACGGCGATCCCGAGCTGCTCAACGTGCTGCCGCAGAAGCTCGCGGCCGTCACTGGGGCCCAGCTGTCCGGCGCTGCTGCGAGCCTGCGGGCCCAGCCGCGCAGCCTGCTCGTGCTCGAGCCTGGCGCCGGAAAACCGGACAAGCCCGACAAGCCCCACAAGGCCGGCGCCAAGAGCAGCAAGTCCGCCAAGGGCCGCAAGGGGCGTGCCGCATGAGCGTGATCCCCACCGTTCGGGCGCCGGCGCCGCTGAAGGTGCCGGCGGTCGCCGAAAGAACTCTCGCGAGCGGGCTGCGCGTCCTCGCGGTACGCCGGGCTTCCGTGCCGGTGGTCGAGCTGCGGCTCCGCATCCCGGTCGGGGAATCGGAGGCCAAGTCCGGGGCCAGAAAAGCCGACTCCGCCGCCGATAAAGCGCGTCTGGCCGCGACGACACTGCTCGCCGAGACGATGCTCACCGGCACCGCCGATCGCGATCGCGGGCAGCTCGCATCAGAGCTGCAGCGTCTCGGCGCGGGGCTGTCGGCCAACATCGACAGCGACCGGCTGGCGATCGTCGGGTCCGTGCTGGCGCCGAACCTGAAGGCCCTTCTTGGCGTCCTGACCGAGGTGATCCATGGAGCCTCGTACCCGCGGCGTGAGGTCTCCGGCGAGCAGGAGAGGCTCGTCGCCGAGCTGGCGATCGCGCGGAGCCAGCCTGCGGTGCAAGCCCGGGAGGCGCTGCTTTCGCGGCTCTACGGCCGCCATCCCTATGCGGTCGAGCTGCCCGAGCCGGCGGCGCTGCAACGCGTCACCGCAAAGCAGTTGCGCGCGCTGCACGGCGAGACGGTGTCGCCGGCCGGCGCCGTGTTGACGCTAGTGGGTGACCTTCGTCCGCAAGCGGCTCTCGACGCCGTCGAGGAGTCCCTGACGGGCTGGTCGGGACGCAAGGCCAAGGCCCTTCCGGAACTGCCGAAACACGTGGCGGGCGGGGTCACGATCGTCGACCGCCCCGGTGCCGTCCAGACCAATATCCGCCTGGGCGGGCCGACGCTTTCGCGTACCGCCCCGAACTACGCGGCGCTGCAGGTGGCCAACGTGGTCTTCGGCGGCTACTTCTCCTCGCGGCTGGTCAACAACATCCGCGAGGACAAGGGCTACACGTACTCACCGCGCAGTTCCATCGAACACGTCTCGTGCGGCTCGCGTTTCGTGGTCGCCGCTGACGTTGCGACGCAGGTCACCGGGCCCGCGCTACTCGAGATCCTGTACGAGCTCGGCCGGGTGACGTTGCTGCCCCTCGAGGACGACGAACTCGTGGCGGCCAAGCGTTACGCGGCAGGCACCCTCGCGCTGTCGACCGCGACCTCGGCGGGCCTGGCGTCGATCCTGTCGATGCTGGCCGGGGTCGACCTCGGACCGGACTACCTGCGGGAACACTCCGCCGCGCTCGGCCGGGTCGACGCGCAGGCGGTTGCCGCGGTCGCCGGACAGTTCGCTCCGTCGGGACTCGCGGCGGTGCTGCTCGGAGATGCGTCGGTCATCACCGGGCCGGTGCAAGCCATCCGTCCGCTGCCTGCCGATCGCGGCTGATCGGGCGGTCGAGTGCAGCCGCCCGCGCTGTCGCGAAGCACGGTTGACCGCCGTTCTGACTCCCGCGGTGACACCGATTGGTTGCGCGACGCGTGGGCGCAGTCCGGACGGCTGATCTCACTCGACGGCGGGCTCAACGTCGCGGTCGCTGGCGATGCCGTGCCCAGCCTGGTCTGGGAGCCGACCTTCGGCGCCGAACCGCCGGCCGAAGCTGTCCTGCTCGGCGCCGACGGCGAGGGTGCGTACTGGGCGCTGGATCGGCCCGAGTTGCCGGCCGGGGGCGGCGGGCCGCGACGGGCGGGGTTGCGCGACGTCGGGCAGCAGTTGCCGGCGCATGACGCCGGACTGCTGACTCACGCCGTGGCCGTCCTCACCTGGCATCGCACCCACCGCCATTGCCCGCGCTGCGGGGCGGCCACAGTTGCCGCCCAGGCGGGCGCGGTGCGGGTGTGCGGCAATGATGGGAGCGAACACTTTCCGCGGGTCGATCCGGCCATGATCGTGCTGGTCTGCTCGCCGGACGGCAGTCAGGCGGTGCTCGGGCGGGCGCCGGCCTGGCCCGAGCGCTTCTACTCCTGCCTCGCCGGTTTCGTCGAGCCCGGGGAGGCATCCGAGCAGGCCGTCGTCCGTGAGGTGGCGGAGGAGGTCGGCATCGCCGCCCGCGGCGTGAGATACGCCGGCTCGCAGCCCTGGCCTTTCCCGTCCTCGCTGATGCTCGCCTTCACGGCCGTCGCCGACGTCGGTGAGCTGCATCCGCAGCCGTCGGAGCTGTCGGCTGCTGCGTGGTTCACCCGGGACGAAGTGGTGTGCGGCCTCGCTTCCGGAGCGCTCGGACTGCCGCCGGCGGTATCGATCGCCCGAGGGCTGATCGACGACTGGTTAGGCGGCTAACTCGTCGCCTGCAGGTCGGGCGGCAAGCTGACGCTGGGGTCGCGCGCCGATCGGACCAGGCTCACCGCGAGATCGTGAACTCGCTGCCCGCGACTGCGCGCGGTCTTGCGCATGCGGTCGAACGCTTCGCGCGGGGCGAGTCCGAAACGCTGTGAAACGACCCCGATGGCCTGCTCGATGACCACCCGCGCGGTGAGCGCGTGCTCCAGTTGGGTGATCTGCATCCGCAGGCGCTCGACGTCGGAGAGGGTTTCAGCCGGGCGCTGCGGGCGCGGGGAATGAACGGTTTCCCCGGAGTCGCCCGCGATCAGGTCGGCCAGGCTCATCGCCAGGGTGACGTCGTCGGCGGGGGTGCCGGCGCCGGAGCTTTGCTCGACTTCCCACCCGGTGGCGGTGCGATGGAGCCGGACCTCCGGGTCGCGCGTGGCCTCGGCATTCATGATCCGGGCGAGGCTCGCGAGCACTCGGAGGTCGGCGGGGGAGACGACGACCGAGTCCGCGGAGATGCCGCCCAGCTCGCCCGTCACGATCCCGCGGGTGCGCAGCGGAACCCCCACGTACGAGCGGATCCCGAGCGCCTCGCGCATGGGCACGTCGGCGTAGGAAGGGTCGACGCTTGCGTCTGCGGTCGAGGGCGCCGCACCCTTCAGCATCCGGGCACAGAACGTGTCGGACAGCGGCAGGCTCAGCCCGGCCTGGATGCCGTCGAACGCGCCATGCAGCTGTCGCCAGGTGTACGTCTGCTCGTCGATCGCAGAGCTGAAGAGCAGACGCATTCCGGTGACACCGGCGGCAGCCCGCAGAGTGCTCTGGATGAGCTGCGACGACGCCGTTGGGGAGACGGCCGGCGCGATTGTCACGACACTCCGTAAGTCAGTGGAAGGCCCGGGGAAGGCCCTCACGTGAAAGCCTGGGCAGGCTCTCACGAGGCCCGGGCCGTGTCAGGTGAACCTCTGAAGATCACCCACGTCCCACGTCACGTGTGGCCTGCATGGACCCGGATCGGGAGACGGTCAGGCCGCGGAGCGCACTTTGGCGAGCACGTCTCGGACGCTCGGGTTGGTGAGGGAGCTCCCGTCGGCGAAGACCAGCGTCGGGACGGTGGCGTTGCCCAGGTTGGCGGTCTTCACGATCGCCTCTGCGGCCGGGTCTTCCTCGATGTCGACGTCGGCGAACGAGACGCCCTCCCGCTTCAGCTGCTTCTTCAACCGGGTGCAGTAGCCACACCACGGGGTGCTGTAGACGGTGAAGAAATTGCTCGCAGTGTCCGTTGCGGGCATAGCGCTCGACACGAATGATCTCCCTTGGGATGAGCGGCGGCAAAATGAAGGTTGCGGATCGTTCTTACCCGTCAACAACACGCCGTCCCGGGTACTTCCTGTCGGTGCCAACGGCTAGCGTCGCGAGACGTGAGCGTTCTTGCCGATGACCAGCCGATCGAGGCCGCGCTGCAAGGCCTCGATCCGGAGCAGCAACGCGTGGTCATGGCCCCCGTCGGCCCGGTTTGCGTCCTCGCCGGCGCCGGTACGGGCAAGACCCGGGCGATCACCCGGCGCATCGCCCACCAGGTGGTCACCGGCCAGGTGGCAGCCGACCAGGTGTTGACCGTCACATTCACCGCTCGGGCCGCGGGTGAGCTGCGTACCCGGCTGCGCCAGCTTGGTGCACCCGGGGTGCAGGCCCGCACGTTCCATGCAGCAGCGCTGCGCCAGCTCGGCTACTTCTGGCCCCAGGTGATGGGCGGCGCGCTGCCGCAGCTGGTCAGCAGCAAGGCGCGGCTGGTGGCGCAGGCGGCCAAGGCGGCGAGGATCGCGCTTCCCGGAGCGGCGCTGCGCGATGTCACGGCCGAGATCGAGTGGGCGAAGTCGACGATGATCGGCCCGCGTGAATACGCGGCCGCCGCGAGCCGGGCGGGTCGTGACCTCCCGCTCGATGCCAGCGCGACGGCGGGTATCTACACGGCGTACGAAGACGGCAAGCGTCAAGCCGGGATGATCGACTTCGAGGATCTGCTGCTGCTGATGGCGGGCTTGATCGAGGAACACCGCTTCGTTGCCGATGAGCTGCACGCGCGCTACCGACATTTCGTGGTCGACGAGTTCCAGGACGTCAACCCGCTGCAGCACCGGCTGCTGTCGGCGTGGCTCGGCACGCGCAGCAGCCTTTGCGTCGTGGGCGATCCGGAGCAGACGATCTACTCGTTCACGGGTGCTTCCTCCAGCTATCTGCGGACCTTCCGCGAGCGCCATGCCGACGCCCACGTCATTCGCCTGGTGCGCAACTACCGGTCGACCCCGGAGGTCGTCGGGCTCGCCAATGCCGTGATCAAGCGCACCGGCGGTCCGGCGGCGCTGCAAGCGCAGGCGGGGTCGGGTCCCGAGCCGTCCTGGGTGATCGCCGAAGATGAGGCGGAGGAAGCGCGCCTGGTCGCCGGCCGGATCGGCGCGCTCATTGCTGCGGGCACCCCGGCGAGTCAGATCGCCGTGTTGGTGCGAATGAATGCGCAGTCGGAGGCCTACGAGCAGGCGCTCGCTGCCGCCAAAGTTCCGTACGTCCTTCGCGGCGGTGAGCGTTTCTTCGAACGACCTGAGGTGCGCGAAGCGATGGTGCTGCTTCGCGGTGCGGCGCGCGCTGATGACAGCGACGCGCCGGGCGCGCTCGCCGAGACCGTACGCACCGTGCTGGCCTCTACCGGTTGGCGGCCGGACGCGCCGCCGTCCGGGGTGGGGGCGCAGCGGGAGCGGTGGGAAAACGTCGCGGCACTGGTGCGGCTGGCGGAAACCGCCGAGGTTGCTGACGTTGGCGAGGGTGCAGCGCAACCGCCGGCCGGCCCCACGCTGGCTGACTTCGTGGCCGATCTTGCCGAGCGTGCGGCCGCGCAACACGTCCCGACCGTCGAGGGGGTCACCCTCGCTTCGCTGCACGCCGCCAAGGGCCTGGAGTGGGATGCGGTCTTTCTCGTCGGTCTGGTCGAGGGGGTGCTCCCGATCAGTTACGCGACCACGACCGAGGCTATCGCCGAGGAGCGCCGCCTGCTTTACGTGGGGGTGACCCGGGCCCGACGGCATCTGACGTTGTCGTGGGCCAAGGCGCGCGAGGCCGGCCGGCGCCCGCGCAAGCCCTCCCGCTTCCTCGACGGGATCGCGCCGGCGCCCGCGACCCCGCCGGCAGCCAGCAGGAGCAAGCGCGGCTCGGGGCCACCGCCGGAGGTCGATCTGGCGTTGTGGGAGGCCCTGCGCAGCTGGCGGTCGGAGCGGGCCGCCGAGCAGAAGCAGCCGGCGTTCTGCGTCTTCACCGATGCCACCCTCGCGGTGATCGCCAGCAAGCGGCCGGCCACCCTTTCGCAGCTGCGCCAGGTGCCCGGTGTCGGGGCCGCCAAGCTGGAGCGATTCGGCGATTCGGTCCTTGCCATGCTCAACGATGTGCCGCCGGCCCGAGCCGCGTCGGCGAAATAATCGCCGCAAATTGCCCGACACGAAATAAATGCGTTGCGCTGCCCGGGCGTGTGCCGTTACCTTCATCGCGCCAACGGTTTGCGTTGAAGAGGAGGTGCCACGTGACGGTTACGACTGCGAGCCACGCCATGTGGACCTCCCGCCCGCGCGCCGGCGTTCCGGTCTTTACCGATGCCGACCTTCCCGTGTGCGCGGATAGCGGCACTCCGGTGACGGGTTACCGCGGGCCACGCCTTCGCCTCGAGAGCATCTTCGCGTCTAGCTGACGCAGCTGCCGACCTCGAGGCCGCGGACCCCTACCGGGATCCGCGGCCGTTTTGTCGTGCCCCCCCTTCCGACACTCCCGTCATCCGAGGAGGTGACCATTAATGTTCGACACCCTCACCGTGACTCGGATCGAGCACGAAGGCATCGATCTGCCTTGCTGGGCGCATGACCCCGACCTGTTCTTCGCCGAGCAACCGCATGAGGTCGAAGCCGCGAAGGCGGTGTGCGCCGGATGCCCGCTGCGTCGCGAGTGCCTGGCCGGTGCGCTCGACCGGCGTGAGCCGTACGGCGTGTGGGGCGGCCAGCTGGTCATCCTCGGCGCCGTCGTCGCACGCAAGCGTCCCCGTGGCCGCCCCCGCAAGGTGGCTGCCTGAATCTGCTGAGCCGCTCCCGGCTCAGCGTCCTTAAGAGGAGATCAAGATGTCGTCCTACCAGCAGGCCAGGATGGCCTGCGAAGTAATTCAACAGGAAGCGCGGGCCGAGGCCTCTCGCTCCCGCGTGGTGGCCGCTGCTCGGCTGCAACGGCGGGCAGTCCGCCGGGCCGAGCGTGCCGAGCGGGCGTCCCGCCGGGCGGATCGCGCCGCGGCGCGGGCCACGCTCGCCTGGACGCAGCTGACCTGATCGGTCCGCGCGTCCCCAGTGCCCCATCTCCGTTTCGTCGGGGGTGGGGCGCTGCCATGTCCGGCCCCGCGGCTTGATCCAGATAACGTGCGCTACGTGCCAAGCCCCGATCGGGACAACTCGCCGCGCCTGACCTCGGGGTCAGCGGCCTCGACCCGCGAGGCGGCGCTCACGGTGTTGCTGGACGAGAAGCTGGCCGAGGTCGTCGATCTGGTGGCCTGGCGCGACGGCGTTTACGTCATGGTGGCCAACTCAGCGGGCCGGGCGCGGGCCTGCGCCGACGAGCCCGACGCCAAGTTCGAGGTCGTGGCCGGCGAGAACCCGATCAGTTCCCAAGATCCCCTTCACGGGGTGCCGCTCGCTGCGGTGCTTTCCGATCCCAGCCCGCCAAGCGTCCGCAATGCCTACCCGGATGCGGTACGCCGGCTGACATCGGCGTTCGCCGATCCGGATCGCAGTCCTGACCTGCACGTCATCCACACTCCGCGCCATTACTGGCCCGAGCGCGGTGGCCACCTGGGCGAACACGGCAGCCTCGACGCGGGTCAGAGCCGGGCCCCGCTGCTGCTGTCCGGTGCGGGCGTGATGGCGTCCGGAATCCTGTCGCGCGCCGCCCGGGTGATCGACGTGGGACCGACCCTGGCGCATGCCGCGGGCCGCAGTTTCCTGTCGGCGGAGGGCAAGGCGTTGACCGATCTGGTCGAGCCCGGTGCCGAACTCGTCCTCGGGCTGCTGTGGGACGGCGCAAACTGCAACGACTTGCTGCACCTTGCTGCCGAAGGCGCGTTGCCCAATGTGGCGCGACTGCTGGATCGGGGTTGCGCCCTGGCGGGCGGCGCGATCGCCGAATTCCCGAGCGTCACTCTGGTCAACCACACGAGCGCGCTGTGCGGGGTCGGGCCGGGTCGACACGGGATCGTCGGCAACGTGTTCTACGACCGGGCGACCGCAAAGCGCTACCTCGCCAACGATTCCGCGACCTGGCATCATGCGTGCGACCTGCTGCGTCCAGGTGTCAAGACGGTCTTCGAAGCCTGCCGGGATCTGCTCACCGCCAGCGTCAACGAGCCCATCGACCGCGGCGCCGACTACTCCACCTTCGGGCTGATCCGCGACGCGGGCGCGTCAGACGGCGCCAAGAGCATGCAGAGCGCGCTTCCGTCGCCGCAGGATGATCCCCACGCCACGCAGGAGTTCGTCGTCGCCGATCCCGATTACGCGTGGTCCACCCAGGTCGACGCTTTCGGTCTCGAGCAGGTCCTGCAGCAGTTGACGGCACCCACGCCGCCGGCGCTGCTGTGGTGGAACACGATTCTGACAGACACCGGCCATCACGGCGGCGGACCGTATTCGGCGCAGGCCCGGGCGGCGATGCTAGACGCGGACCGGCGGTTGGGCGTCATCCTTGACCTGCTGGTTCGCGAGGGACGGCTGGATCGCACGACGATCCTGCTGACCGCAGATCACGGCAGCGAAGGCGCCGATCCGAGCTGCCGTGGTGACTGGGACGACGCGCTCGCGGCCGCCGGAATCAGCTTGCGCGATGAGGGATACGGCGCGCTCTACTTCTGAGCTTTCCTGACCCGCGGCGCGGTCGCCGCAGCCTTCACCGTCGCTCCAGGCGCCGCAGGTGCAGGAGGCTCGGTTGATGGCAGCGGGCGTCCTGGCCGGTTGGACTTCGCTGCATGCGCCGCGGCTTTCGTACCCGGTTCGGCAAAGCCGGGCTGCCACTGCTCGACCTCTCCGCGGAAGGGCGCGGTCGCTCCGAGCTGGCACAAGACGCCGATGGTGCCGAGGGTGACGCGATGGATCAGCAGGTACGACGGTGGCAGGTTGAGCTGGCGGCCGAGCGTTGACGCCGGGTTTCGGGGATCGCCGACGCGGGTGGCCTCGCCGCGCAGCCAGCTGCGGCTGAAGGTGAACTCGGGAACCATGATCGGTCCGAGCAGTGGCAGCAAGAAGTCGAGCAGCGGCTGCGGGTCGAGCCGCACCGTCGGCAGGATGAACTTTTCCTCACGCAGGCCGTCGTAGACGGCGCGGGCGTCTCCGGCGAGCGCCAGGCGAGCGAGCCGGCCGGCCGGCTCGGGCAGCCCGTCGGGCAGCTGGTTGACCGCTCCGAAGTCAAGCACGCCGAGCCGGCCGTCGGACAGGAGCCGGAAATTGCCCGGATGCGGGTCGGCGTGCAGCAATCCGGCGCGGCCGGGGCCCGAGTAGAGGAACCGTACGAGCAGATGGCCGGCGCGATCGCGCTCCTGCTGGCTGCCGTCGCGGATGATCGCGGACAGCGGCTTGCCGGGCAGCCATTCGGTCACGAGTACGCGCTCTGACCCGGCAATGACCTTCGGGACAGCGATGTCGGGGTCGCCGTCGTACGCCTCGGCAAAGGCGCGCTGCCAGCCCGCCTCGAGCACGTAGTCCAGCTCCTCGGTGACCCGCGCTTTCAGCTCGATCAGCAGCGGCTTTACGTCAAGACCGGGGGACAGGACCGAGAAGAGCCGGGCCGCCCGGGCCAGCTGGTTCAGGTCGGAGATCAGGGCCGGGCCGGCGCCGGGATACTGCACCTTGACGGCGACCTCGCGGCCGTCGTGCCAGACCGCCCGGTGGACCTGGCCGATGCTCGCCGCCGCAGACGGGCGGTCGTCGAAGGACGCGAACCGCCGTCTCCAGTCCGGTCCGAGCTCGGCGGTCAGCACCATGTGAACCGTGCGGGCCGGCAGGGGAGGCGCGGCTTCCTGCAGTTTCGTCAGTGCCGCCCGGTAGGGGCCGGCGACTTCCTCGGGCAAGGCGGCCTCAAGAACCGAGAGGGCCTGCCCGAATTTCATCGCGCCGCCCTTGAGTTCCCCGAGCACCTTGAAGAGCTGGGTGGCCGTGCGTTGCTGAAGCTCAATGGCCACGAGCTCGGCCGGCCGTCCGCCGATTCGCTTCCCGATGCCCCAGGTGGCGCGCCCGGCCATGCCGAGGGGCAGGGTGGCTAGCTTCGCCGTGCGGGCCACGGCACGGCGCGGAATGTCAGCCACATCTCTATAGTGCGTCGTCCGGCGGCTGAGCGTCACCCGGTGTGACTTAGTTCGTCCTGCGTGTCGTCCGGGGGACGGGCGGGAGCGGGCGCGGGAGCCTCTGGCGGGGCAGGTAGCGCACCGCGTTGCACGCCACCCGTAGTTCCTGCCGGTCGCCGTGGACGGCTGCGCGGCGCGGGTAGTCCGAAGGGACGGTCCGGACGTGCAGTCACCGACGGTGACAGCACATCCGCTGACGCCAGCGGCAGCCGGAAGGTGAAGGTCGCCCCCTGGCCCAGGGTGGACTCGACGCGCAAGGTGCCGTCCATCGCCATGGCCAATTGGCGGGCGATGAACAGGCCCAGGCCGGTCCCGCTGGTCGTCATGCGAAGCGGATCCTCGACCCGGTGGAACTTGTCGAAGACGCGGTCGAGCTGGTCTGTGGGGATACCGCGGCCCTGGTCGTGGACTCGTACCAGCGCCGCTGCGCCGCCCGGCTGGACCTCGCAGTCGACCTCGATCGGTGAGTTTTCCGGGGAGTACTTGAGGCCGTTGCTGATGAGGTTGGACAGCACCTGGATGACCCGGGTGGGGTCGGCGCTGACCGGCACGGGCTCGCTGGGAGTGTGGGTCGTGATCCGGTTCGCCTCGCCCGGGAAGTCGTCGACCGCGCGTCGGGTGAGCGCCGCCAGATCGGCGCCTTGCATGAGCACGGACGCAGACGGAGCGGACACACCGGAGGCGAGCAGCAGGTCCTCGACCAGCCGGGCGAGGTGGGACACGCGGTCGGCCACCGTATCGAGCATCTCGTGGCGCTTCTCGGAGGTCATGTCATCCCCGCGGCGACGCAGCAGCTCGACGTAACCCTTGATCGGCGTGATCGGCGTGCGCAGCTCATGGGAGACGGTGGCGATGAAGTCGCTCTTGAGCCGCTCGACCTGGCGCTCCCGGGTGACGTCGTAGACCAGGACCACGTCCTGGGTGAGCGTTTCCGCCTCGAAGACGGCGTTGTGCGACATCCGAACCCAGCGCTCCTCGCCATCCGGGCGCGTCAGCGCGATCTCCAAGGTGCGTCGCGGAGCGGCCGGCGTCAGGCCCAGGGCGGCGACGTCGAGCAGGTCGGGAACGGGCCTGGTCCGGTCGGGCGCGGCGCCCCCCGGCTCCTGCGTGGCGCTGACCGGCAGGCAGTTTAAGAGGTTCGCTAGCAGCCGGCCGGTCGCGAGCGCGGACGGCAGGCCCGACAGCGCGTGCATCGACGGGCTCCAGACCTGAACGCGGCTCTCGGCGTCCAGAACGAGAATGCCGTCGCTCGAGTGGTCGACCACCGCTTGCAGCTTGCCGGTCTCTTCGACCAGGCGAGTCAGATGCTCGGCGCCGCGCAGCGCCACGGCCAGCGCGCTGACCAGCGGGCTGAGGATGGCGAGGTCACGCCGGCGAATATTGGCCGGCTTTTCGGCCACCAGGGCCAGCACGCCCATCCGCCTGCCCTCGGCCTCCAGCGGCGCGATCAGGGTGCGTCCCCATCCCGCCGGCAACCCGTCGGTGACCAGCTCGGGAGCCGAACCAGCCCGGGCGAGCAACGCGGCGTCGAACGCGCTCAGATTGCCGCGCACGACGCCTTGCTCGTCCGCGAGGACGACGGCGCCGGCGCTGTCCTCGTCGCCTTCCAGGACGACGCGGGCGCTCACAGCTCCATAGGCGTCGCGCAGCCGGCCGAGGAAGGACAGCAGGAGGTCGTCGGCCACCAACCGGCCGGCGAGTACTTGGGTGAGCTCGACGAGGTGTCCGCTGCGCTCGCGCTCGGACGCCTCCTGCGCGGCTGCACGGTAGGCGTACGTGAGCGCGGCGGCGGGCAGCAGGGTGAACGGCAGCAGGAACGGTGACGAGATCGCCACCCCGACGGCTATGGCGCCGATACCGCAGGTGCCCACCGCCATGATCAATGACAATTTCCAGGACTCGGCGATGGTCTCGCGAGCCGGTACCCCGCCGGCGATCGAGAGCACCCACGACAGCAGCGCCAGGTTCAGCGCCGCGAACGCGAGCGTGCCGAGGAGCAGCCCGGCGACGGTCGGACCGCTCAGCCCGGAAGCTGGCCGGGAGATGGAGCTGACCATCGCGACGAGCAGCGCAGTGCCACTCGCGTGGGCGCCCAGGTTGAAGACGGTCTTGACGAGAGCTCGACGCCGGTCGATCAGCGAAGCGACGGCGAGGCCGAGTATCGCTACGACTGTCGCGAGGGCAGGCGACAGCAGCAGGACATCGGCCACCATCGCCGCTTCGAGGAGCGTCAGGGCCTCGACCTCATCACCGCGCCGCAGCCGTACCGCAGTCAGCTCGGAAGCCGAGGTGATGGCCAGCAGGAGCAGGGCGAGCCACGTGGTCGGCATCGAGACGGCAACCGGCGGTGCGTCCCGACCCCACCAGCCCAGGCAGACAGCGATCGCGGCGACCGTACCCAGCAGGGCCGTCAGAGCGACGACCCGGTTGAGGCGCGAAGGGCTCGCCGTTGGCTCACCCATCGCTGGCTCGGTCACGACCAGTCGACGGTGACCCAGGACCTAGCGGTCCAGGACCGTGCCACCCATGACCGGGCGCTCCAATCACTGTCGACCCAGGATCGGGCAACCCACTCGCCGTTGACCCAGGCGCCGGCCCACCGCTCGTCGACCCAACTGCGGGCGACCCAGCTGCGGGCGACCCAGCTGCGGGCGACCCAGGAGCGGGCGCTCCAGACGTCGCCGACCCAGCTGCGGGCGACCCAGCTGCGGGCGACCCAGGAGCGGGCCAGCCACTCGTCGGCCGTGCCGTCAGCGCCGACCCAGCTGCGCGCCACCCAGGAGCGGGCGACCCACGAGCGGGCCTCCGGGCTCAGCGCCACCCAGGAGCGGGCGACCCAGGAGCGGGCGGACGGGGAGAGCTTGTTCCACCAGAAGGCGGCACCTTCGCGGTCACCGTCGAGCAGCGCCGCGCTGAACTTGTCGAAGATCGTGTCCTGACCGGTCGGCCAGTCGTTGACCGGCGGGTCGACGACCGGAGCCTTGGCGGAGAAAGCGGCAGCAGCACTGAGGCCACCGGCGCCTGCACCGTTCGGGTCAGACAGGCCGGCCGCGTCGTACGCAGTGCCGGTCAGCATGGCCTTGACCTGGTCGGGACTGAGCTTCGGCCGGACACTGAGGAGGTCAGCGACGACGCCGCTGGTCAGCGCGGTCGACATCGAGGTGCCGCTGCCGCGGAAGTACTTGCCTGCGATCCGGCTGTCCGGGTTGCCGGTGTCCACGACCGAGCCTGGGGCACGCAGCGAAACCAGATGGGAGCCGGGGGCGACCAGGTCGGGCTTCGCAATGCCCTGAGCGGCCGGGCCGCGCGAGGAGAAGTCGGCGACGACGTCGTCCCGTCGGGCAGGGGTGGCGCTCTCATCGAGCGCACCCACCGTCAGCAGCACGGGGTCGCTGCCAGGCGAGCTGATGCTGGTGGCGTCGGGACCGTCGTTGCCGGCCGGGACCACGACGACCACGCCGCGCGCCCACAGCCCCTCGAGAGCCAGGCTCAGCGGGTCGAACTGGTAGGGAATCGGGCTGCCGGAGGACAGCGACAGGTTCAGGACCCGGATGTTCAGTTCCTTCTGGGCCGCCGCGACCAGTTGCAGGCCGCGCAGCACGTTGATCAGCGAGGTCGACCCGCTGTCATTGGCTACGCGGATGTCCAGCAGGTTCGCGTTGGGCGCGGCGCCTTGGTAGTCGCCTCCGGAAGCCTTGCCGTCCCCGGCAATGAGCCCGGCGACGAAGGTGCCGTGACCGTAGTCGTCGGCAACGCTGTTACGGCTGGTCCGCGTGATATCGGCGTGGATGATCCGGCCCGCGAGGTCGCGGGAGTTGTCGATCCCGGTGTCGACCACGGCGACCGTCACTCCGCTGCCGTCGGGCGAGTCGTCCGTCAGACCCAGGGTCTTACGGGCCGTCGACACGGGGCCATTGAGGGTGTCGGACACCGTGCCGCTGACCTGCAGGTCACGGTTGGCCGAGACCTTGCAGCCCCGCAACTGGGCGCCCTTTGGCAGCTGGGCGGCGACGCCGTTGATGAGCGAGAGGTCTGCGGTGACCGTGCCGCCGGCGGCGCGGATGGCGGCGGCGGGGTCGGCGCAGCCGAAGACGATGACAGCGCCGGTGGGCGTCTTTGCCGAGGAGGTGGCGCCCTGCGCGCTGGCGCCGGCGACCGTACCGAACGTCACAGCGGTCATGGCGAGGGTGGTCAAAGCGGCGAGAACGCGGCGGCGGCGGGCCCCGCGCGCGATCGACGGCGCAGCGGAGGCGATAGCGGCACCGCCGTCGTGACCGACAGCGGTGAAAACCGTATGAGACGGTGCGGTAGACATCATTGCCTCCTAGGGGCGGTGCTCATCAGGTGCGTCGTCGCCGTAGGGCTAATGAGCGCAGAGCCATTCGGGTGGAATAAGGCAGGATGTGTTCCGCCAATTGGGGCAGGAGGTGACGACCCTCGGCTTGCATCGGCGGGAATCACCCTCGGCCTAACCGCTCAGACGCCTATGTCCCGATTTGACCCGGAGCTGCCCATGACTTCCACGCCCGCTGAATCCGCGCTACGCGTCGAGCGACCCTCCGAGGGAGTGGTCGTCCTGACCCTGGCGCTCCCGGAGCGGCGCAATGCGATGACCGAGGAGCTCACCGCCGCCTGGGGTGAGCAGGTACGCGAGCTGGCTCGGGACCGCGAAGTGCGAGCGGTCGTCGTGACCGGGGAGGGCAGCGCGTTCTGCGCGGGCGGCGATCTGTCGTGGATCGAAGCCGGCGGCGCTCAGGTGGACTCGCTACGCACCAAGATGCTGGGTTTCTACCGCACCTGGCTGTCCATCCGGGACCTCGAAGTCCCCGTGCTGGCGGCGGTGAACGGTCCTGCGATCGGGGCCGGCCTGTGCCTGGCGCTGGCCTGTGACCTGCGGTATGCGGCGCCGACGGCTCGCTTCGGAGCGCCGTTCGCTGCGCTCGGGATGCATCCGGGCATGGCCGCTTCGTACCTGATTCCGGAGGCGGTGGGGCTGCCCCGGGCACGCGAGATGCTCTACACCGGCAAGATCTTCAGTGCCGAGGACGCGGGACGAATCGGCCTGATCAACGGGGTACTGCCGGCCGAGACGCTGGTGGCAGACGTGATCAAGACGGCGCGGAAGGTCGCGACCATGGCCCCGGTCGCGATCAAGCTGACGAAGTCGGCGCTGCGTCACGGCCCGCGTACTTACGCGGAGGCGCTGGAGTGGGAGGCGCTCGCCCAGCCGATCACGATGGCCACCGAAGACATGCGCGAAGGGCTCCGGGCCCAGGGAGAACGCCGGCCGCCTCAATTCAGCGGCCGCTGAGGCGCCGCCCGCAGTCGGGCAACGCTTCAGCCTGCGTAACCCTGGGCCCGCGAGCCCCCGATGGCGGACGGGAGGTCTTGACCCGTGGTTGTCAGGCCTCGGCCGGGCTCAGGTCCGGCTTCCCCTTCCGGATTCCAACTCGGCCGAGGCCTCGTGGGCGACGTTAGGAGCAGCGCGACCCGAGGTCAATGCAAGGCACCCGACCGCTGTGGATAACGCTGTGGGAAAGGTGGGGGAACAGCGGCTTTGCCTGTGGATCGAGTGCGTATGGCCCTGTGGACAAACTCGGCTATCCGGCCGTGACCTGGCGTTCGTCCTGTGGACCTGAAGTTCTTTGCGGCTTACGCCTCGGGGGACGGGTCGTCCTCGCCGGCCACCTCGGTCGGCGGCTCGGTGTCCGGCGGGCTAGCGGACGGCTCAGTGGGCTCAGTGGGCTCAGTGGGCTTGGTGCCCCGAGGTGTGGTGCCCCGCTTGCGGTCGTCGATACGCGATTGCGCCGACTGCTCCTGCGGGGCCTGACCCGCGAGCTTGGCGATCTCCGCCAGCGGATCCATCGCATCACCCGGACGCGCCACGAAGGCGGCCGGGTCGTCCAGGTCGGCGGAGCTCGGCAGCAGATCGGGATGGGCCCAGACGGCGTCGCGACCCTCCATGCCCCGCTGATCAAGCAATGCTCGCCACAGGGCTGCTGCGTCACGCAAACGCCGCGGTCGCAGTTCGAGGCCCACCAGAGCGGCGAAGGTCTGCTCTGCGGGGCCACCGGTCGCTCTCCGGCGTCGGATCGCCTCCTGCAGCGAGGCCGCGGCCGGAAGGCGGTCAGCGGTTGCCGAGGTGGTCACCTCATCGACCCACCCCTCGACCAGCGCCAGGGCGGTCTCCAGCCGCGCGAGCGCGGCCAGCTGCTCGGGGGTCTCGGGGGTGGCGAAGGCGTCTGCGCCCAGCATCTCCGAGAGCCGCTCCGGGTCGAGCGAACTGGCGTCGAGCTGGGTCGGGTCGATCTGTGACACGGCGCGTCCGATGGCTTCCGGGTCGACCGTGATCCCGCGCGCGTAATCCTCTACCGCGCCGAGAACGTGTCCTCGTAGCCACGGAACGTGGGTGAACAGGCGCTGGTGTGCCAACTCCCGGACGGCGACGTAGAGCTGTACCTGGTCGATCGGGATCTCCAGGCCTTCGGCGAGCACCTCCACGTTGTGGGGGAGCAGCGCGGGGTCGCCGAGCGGTAGACCTACGTCGGTCGCGCCGACGACCTCGCCGGCAAGCGCGGCAAGCGCGGAGCCGACCTGGGCGCCGAACAGCAGGCCGCCGATCTGGCGGAGCATTCCGGTCAGCGGACCGGCGAGGTCACCGAGCATGGCCGAAAGGTCCATGCCCTCCGGCAGGCTCAGGCCGGCGGGAAGCTCCATCCCCGGGGGCAGCTCCAGGCCACCGAGGCCACCAAGGCTGGCCAGGCCACCGGATACCCCGGAACCCATCGCATCAACGACCTTGGCCGCTACCGGGTCGCAGATCGTCTGCCAGACCGGGAGGGTGCGTTCGACCCATTCGGTACGGCTCCAGCTGGCGAGCTCCTCGGCGGCTCCGGCCAGCCCGGGCAGGGTCGTCGCGTCGTCCAGCCAGTGATCGGCGAGCCGGCCCGCCTCGCGTAGCTGCTGCTGCTGCTTGCTGTCCGGCGGCCGGCTGTCGGTCGCGGCGCCTTGCACGGCGACCTGGCGGGCGAGCTCCCAGTTGATAGGGCCGCCCTTCCAGGACAGGAGGCGCTCCAGCTCGCGAAAGAAGGGCGCGCCATCGCCGAAGCCGCCGCCGCCAGAACCACCAGCCCCGCCGGAGCCCTCACCCGGGCCGCCCGAGCCGGAGCCAAATCCAAAGGGAAATTGCCCGCTCATGTCGACCACCGTAGTCCGCAGCCCTGTGCGCCAGCCGAATGTCGAGTTCGCCCTGAGCGCAGCGCACGCGAGCGCTGCCCGGGTGGCTGACGCCTCGGCCGCTGACATAGCGTGCCGGGGTGGCTGCGTCAGCCCCCGTGCGCTATCTCCTGGACATTCGTGACACGGTGCTGTCCGCGGACGAGTGCCTGGCCGCTGTTGCGGATCCCGCGGCCGGTGGCACCGCCCTGTTTCTCGGGGTGGTCCGCGATGCCGATGGCGGCCGCAGCGTCGAGCGGCTCGCGTACTCGGCCCACGATTCGGCGCTCGCGGAGCTGACGAGGATCGCGCACGAAGTCGCCGCCGTGGTGCCGGTGGTGGCCGTCGCCGCCGTTCATCGGGTGGGAGATCTAGCGATCGGCGATGTCGCCGTCATCGTGGCTGTTTCCGCTGTTCACCGTGGGGAGGCGTTCGATGGCAGCCGACAACTGATCGACCGGCTGAAGCACGAGGTGCCGATCTGGAAGCACCAACTTTTCACCGACGGGACCAGCGAATGGGTCGCCGCCTGCTGATCCGATAGAGCAATCGGGTGACATTCGCTCAAGAACCCTGGCCCTACGTGCCGACGCCGTATTCGGATCTGCTGGTGCAACGGTTTGGAGAGTCATGGAATACGTGGTCTTCTCGGCAGCGCCCGGCGCTGGAGACACTGACGTCCCGGCCGGTGAGACGTTTCGGCGGGTCGCGAGCCTCGAGGAGGCCGTGCAGGTGGTTGAACACCTGCGCAATGACCTCGGCATCACTGATGCATCGGTCTTCGCCCTGACTCCGGTGCCGCTCGCTTTTCGGACGTACTACCGCGTCGAGGTGCCGGCGGCTGAGGCCGCGGCTCCGGCGCCGGCACCGGTCGCACAGGAGGCACCGATGGACGTGCCCTCGTTCGCCGACGTGCCCTCGTTCGCCGACGTGCCGTCGTTGGAACTGGCGGCGGAGCCGGTCGGCGAGGACGCCGGTGACTTCTCTGTCGATGCAGCGACCGGCATCACCGTCAGGTCCTCCGAACTGGCGGCGGACCCGTCGGCGGAGGCGGTGCCCACTCTCCTGCCGAGCGCGTCGTCGATCCCGCCGAGCCGTCAGGACGGGGAGTCCGAGCACTCGCTCGGCTACTTCGCCCGCTGAGCGCGCCCCGGCCTTAGCGGCCGGACGCGCCTGCTCCACGGGTATCGGGGGTCGCCTGCCTAGACTCCGACGTTGTGACGCGCCGGACGACCACGCTGCTGGTGACGTCAATCCTCATCATCGCGCTGGCGGCGGTCGGGCTTGCGCTCCCCGTGCCCTTCGTGGTGCTGCAGCCCGGTCCGACCACCGACACGCTGGGCACGTTCAACGGCCGCCCGCTCATCGCGATCGGCGCGGGCGCCAAGACATACCCGGTCAAGGGCAAGCTGCTGCTCACTACCGTTGCCGAGCAGCCGAGTCTGTCGCTGGTGTCCGCGGTGCGCTACTGGCTGTCCTCGCACAACGCCGTTGTGCCGGAAGAGCTGATCAATCCCAGCGGTAGCAGCCAGCAGGATCAGCAGCGGCAGGGCCAGTTGGACATGGTCGCGTCGCAGGAAAAGGCGACGACGGCCGCCCTGCACTACCTGAAGATCGACGAGACGGTCACCGTCGCCGCTACCGGCCACGGGCTGCCCGCTGACGGCAAGTTGCGCAAGGGCGACGTGTTGCTGACGGTCGACGGCAAAACGATCGGTGACTCGGTGGATTTGCGTGCCGACATCCGCAAGCTGAAGCCGGGGACCAGCGTCACCGTCGGCTTCCGGCGCGACGGCTCCCCGTCGCAGGTCACGCTGAAGACGGCGGCCGCCGATGACGATCCGACGAAATCCGTCGTTGGGATCACGCCAAACGACAAGCCGCCGTTCACCGTCAAGATCGGACTGAACGGCGTCGGCGGGCCAAGCGCGGGGCTGATGTTTGCGCTCGGCATCCTCGATCGGCTCACCACGGGCAATCTGACCGGCGGCGCCACGATCGCCGGCACCGGGGAGATCCAGGCGGACGGCACGGTCGACCCGATCGGCGGCATCCAGCAGAAGCTGGTCGGCGCCAGGCGAGCGGGAGCCACGATCTTTCTGGTTCCGGCGGCCAACTGCTCGGAAGCTGCGCAGGCCGCGCCTGGCGGATTGAAGCTCGTCAAGGTGGCCTCGCTGAGCAAGGCCGTACGCGCGTTGGAAGGGATTCGAGGGGGCGACACGAGCCAGCCCGGCTGCTGATTCAGCAGGCTCTCGGTTACCTTGGGCGCGTACGTCAACCTGCCCAGGGCCCGCTGGGCGGCTCGGGCGCTGGCTCGTCGGGCCGGGGCCGAAACCCTTTGATGGAGGCGCACCAGTGGCGGTCCGAAATCCGTTAGCGCGGCGGCCACGGTTTCTGCTGCCCGTTCTGATCGGGCTTGTGCTGCTGTTCGTAATCGGCGCCGTGTTCGTCAACCTCTACACCGACCTGCTGTTCTTCAGGTCTGTCAACTTCGGCAGCGTCTTCTCCAAGGTCCTCGGCACCCGCGTGGTGCTGTTCGTCATCTTCGGCGTGATCATGGGGCTCGCGGTGGGGGCGACCCTCGTGATCGCCTACCGGCTGCGGCCGCCGGTGCGTCCGCTGTCGCTGGAGCAGCAGAACCTCGAGCGCTACCGAGTCGTCATCGAGCCCTTCCACGGCTGGCTGCTCTTCGTCATCTCGGGCCTGGCCGGGATCTTTGCCGGGCTGTCCGCGGCGGGACGCTGGCGTACATATCTGCTGTGGGTCAACGGCCAGAGCTTCGGGGTGAAAGACCCGCAGTTTCACCGCGACATCAGCTACTTCATGTTCACGTATCCCTTCCAGCGCTTCCTGCTCGGATTCGCCTTCACGGTCGTGGTCGTGTGTCTGTTCATTGCGGCCCTGACGCACTACCTGTTCGGCGGCATCAGGTTGCAGACGCAGCCGCGGGTGGAGAAGGTCGTCCCCGCGGCAAAGGTGCACCTGTCGGTGATGCTTGGCCTGTTCGTCTTGCTGAAGGCGGTCGCGTACTACCTCGACCGTTTCGGGCTCGCGTTCAGCCCTCGCGGGAAGGTGACGGGGGCGTCCTACACCGACGTTCACGCGGTGTTGCCGGCTAAGACGATCCTGCTGTTCATCAGCATCCTGTGCGCGGTGTTGTTCATCTACAACATTCGCCAGCGCGGGTGGATCCTGCCTGCGCTGTCTTTCGGGATCCTGGTCATCAGCGCGCTGGTTATCGGCGGGCTGTATCCGACGTTGATCCAGTACTTCTCGGTTCGGCCCAACGAGTCGGTGAAGGAAAAGCTGTACATCGATCGCAACATCAAGGCGACGCGTGCGGCGTATGGGATCAACAACGTTGACATCTCGGCTTACCCGGCGAGTCCTAACGTCACTGCTGCGCAGGTTGCCGCCGACAAGGGGACCGTTCCGAATACCCGGCTGCTCGACCCGGTCGTCGTGTCGAAGACGTATGAGCAGCTGCAGCAGATTCGCTCCTACTACGGATTCCCGCCTACCCTCGATATCGACCGCTACACGGTGAGCGGCAAGACCCAGGACTTCGTCGTCTCGGTGCGCGAGCTCGACCAGACCGGCCTCTCGGCCGATCAGCGCAACTGGATCAACCTGCATCTGAACTACACCCACGGGAAGGGTTTCGTCGCGGCGCCGGCCGACCGGGTCGACGACAACGGGCGTCCGCTCTTTACCGAGAAGGACCTGCCAGTGGTGGGCCCGATCCCCATCACCCAGGACCGGATCTACTTCGGGGAGCAGTCGCCTAACTACTCGATCGTCAACACCAAGCAGGCCGAGATCGACGGTCCCAGCACGAGCGACTCGAACGCCCAGCAGACCAATAGATATGACGGCAGCGGCGGCGTCTCGATCGGCTCGACGTTCCGGCGAGTCCTCTTCGGCCTGAAGTTCGGCGAGAAGAACATCGTGCTGTCCAGCGCGATCGGCAAGGACTCGCGGATCCTCTACGTGCGCGACCCGCGTACCCGGGTACAGAAAGTCGCGCCCTGGCTCACGCTCGACGGTGACCCGTTCTCGGCGGTCATCGGCGGTCGGATCGTCTGGATCCTTGATGGCTACACAACGTCGAGCGGCTACCCGTACTCAGAACGCACCAAGTTCGGCGCGGTCGCCTCGGATGCCACGACCGGTACGGGAAATCGGGCGGCGCAATCCAACAACGAGATCAACTACATTCGCAATTCGGTGAAGGCGACCGTCGACGCCTACACCGGCCAGGTGAAGCTTTACGCCTTCGACAAGAGCGACCCGGTGCTGCGTACCTGGATGAAGGCGTTCCCGGGCACCGTGCAGTCCGACATCCCGGACGATTTACGCGCCCACCTGCACTACCCCGAGGACCTGTTCAAGGTGCAGCGCGAACTGATCGGCAAGTACCACGTGACCGACCCGGTCGGCTTCTACACCGAAGAGGACTTCTGGTCGGTGCCGGACGAGCCCGGTAACGCCGGGTCCCCGCAGCCGCCGTTCTACCAGTACGCGCAGTTACCGGGGCAGACTGGCCCGAATTTCGACCTGACGACCCCGCTGATCTCGCAGCGCGCGCCGAAGCTGGCGGCATTCATGTACGTCTCCAGCGACCCCTCCGACTACGGCAAGATCCGGGTCCTCGAACTGCCGCAGGGTGTGACGATCAACGGCCCGGTCCAGGCGAGCGCGGCGATCGAGTCCAATGCGACCGTCTCGCAGCAGCTGAGCCTGCTCAGCCGAGGGGGTAGCAAGGTCGTGCCCGGGAACCTGCTGACGCTGCCGGTCGCCAGCGGGTTGATCTACGTGCAGCCGTACTACGTGCAGTCCACGGGCTCGCAGGGTTATCCGACGTTGCAGGCCGTTGCCGTCGCTTATGGCGATCGGGTTGGCTTCGACCAGACGCTCGCGGGCGCCCTGACGAAGCTGTTCGGCACGGGCGCCGGCACTGGCGTGACGCCGAGCAGCGGGCCCAGTCCCGGCACGAGACCTGGTACCGGCACGGGTACGGCAGTCACTGCCGACGTCCAGAGCCTGATCAATCAGGCGAACACGGCGTTCAACAATGCGGTCGCCGCGTTCGGACGCAGCGACTTTGCGGCCTACGGTCGCTACCAGCAGCAGTTGCAGCAGGCGCTGACGAAGCTGGCGGCAGCCAGCAAGGCAAAGGTCACGCCGTCGCCGTCGCCGTCGCCGTCGCCGTCGGCGTCGCCGTCCGGCTCCGCGACGCCCAAAGCGAAGGCCTCCGCGACACCGACGCCGAGTCCCTCACTGAGCCCTCCTCCGTAGGTCGAGCCAGTGACAGAAGGTTGCGGAAGTGGTGGCTAAGCAAGACTTCTTCCACCACATCCTCAACCTTTCGGGCCGAAACAAGATCATTTGTTTGCCTTCGCCGTGACGCCTGGGTAACCTCAACTCACCGACGCGGGGTGGAGCAGCTCGGTAGCTCGCTGGGCTCATAACCCAGAGGTCGCAGGTTCAAATCCTGCCCCCGCTACCACGCCCGAGCCAGGGCAAAACGCATCAAAGCCTCCTGTTCACGCAGGGGGCTTTCTTGCGCCTGCGCGTATTCGGCGGCGCCGCGTTTGTCGGATGCTCCCGGGCGACACGACGGGGCTGATCGCGGCAGCGTTCACGCACTGTGACTCGCGCGCCGGGACCCGGATCTGTACACGCACGCCACGTCAGCAACAGGTCTGCACCCCGGATGGACGGTGGCTGTCGCTGGACGGACGGGCGCTGTAGCGGAACAGGTCCCCGCTTCCGAGCAGTGCAACACCCGCATCGAGGCCCTGGACGGGTGTTGGAAATTTCTGCATGATCGCCGCCGAGACCGTCGACCTTGCGCTTCTCGAGGCCGTCGCCAATGGCGTCTGGCTCGGCCTCGACCAGGCCGAGATGGTCGGGTAGCTCGCCACCTCCGGCGGACGGGTGCAGCCCTCGCCCCGCGGGCAGCGGCAGACCTCCAGGCTCCGCACCCCCGCGACGTCTGGGCGGCCGAGGGCAACACCGTCATCGGCCCCGCCCCGACCGCCGCGGCAGCCCGCCTCCTGCGTGACGAGCTCGGCGGCACTGTCTCCGCAACCGACCGATCAGGCGTTCGCCGCGTGGGTCGCCGACCGCGCTGCGGGGCTGGACGCGCTGCTGATCGCATCCACCAACGCCCAGGTCCGAGAGCTGAACCTCTGCGCCCAAGCAATGCGGCTGGCCGCTGCCGCGGTTCCGGCCGAGCGTCGATGCCTTCATCGACGCCACACCGTCACCGGCATCGACCTCTAGCCTGAACCGGTGGCGATCCCGGAAACCGACCTGTTCCGTATCCGGCGATGGGTCGAGCAGCGCGTGCCGAAGGAACTATGGCCGGAGCTGAAGGTAGAGGCCGACGTCGAGCCGCGGCATGTCACGATCGTCGAGGTACGACCGCCCTGGGACGGTCGCGGCGAGCGCACCCGCTTCCCGATCGCGCGTCTGCGCTACACAGCAGCGACCGGACTGTGGTCGCTCTACTGGCGCGACCGGAACCTCAAGTTCCATGAGTACGACCGCAAGCGACCGACGAAGGACGTCCAGGTCCTCCTCGACTACCTCGACAGCCACGCGGACCCCATCTTCTGGGGCTGAGACCCTTCGGATATTGGTAGTTCGACCCCCCGTATTCTGCTCGGGGCCAAGCCTGTTTCTTGCGCTATTCCGTTTCTCGTCATGGGAAACGATGTGCTTAGCGAAACGGCCATGATCAGTGACGCTCTCCGCAGCGTGACTGCGCTGCTTCCTGCTTCGTGGTCGCTTGCCGAAGGTGCCGATGGCCAGACCGGCGGACGACTCGACGCAGGCGTGGACCTGATCGCGCCGAGCGGTGACGAAGTGTCGTTCGTGGTCGAGGCCAAGCGATCAGGTTCGTTGCCGACGGCCCTTCTGCTGCGGGTGCTGCGCGAGCAGGGACGACAAACCGAATCACCGGTGCTGTTCCTTTCGGACTACATCGGACCGTCACTGCGTGCCGCGTTGGCCGTTGAGGGCGTCGGCTTCGCGGATGCCACCGGCTGGGTCCGGATCTTCACAGACCGTCCCTTGATCCTGCTGACCGGTCAGGGAGCCGACCGATCCCCGCGTGCCGTCAGGCCAGCGCCGTCACTCGCCTCAACGGGGTCGCGGCCAACCGCACGATCCGAACGTTGGCGGCAACCGAGCTGCCTGTTGGTGTCCGGGCTCTTGCCACCGCAGCCGAGGTTTCGCCAGGTTCGGTTTCCAAACTGCTCGTCACCCTCGCGTCCGAGGGGATCGTCGACCGGGACCAGAACGGGCGCGTCATCGCCGTACTGCGACGCGCGCTGATCCGACGTTGGGTGCGTGACTACTCCTTCGCGAAGTCCAACCAGCCCGTTGGCTACTACATCGCCCCCAGGGGCTTGGACCGGACGCTGAGTCAGCTCGATGAGCGTGGCGCAGTCGCGATCGCTGGGTCGGCCGCCGCCCGGCGGTACCTGCCCGAGGCGGTTACCTCGGTTACCTCGGTTGTCCCGCTTCGCCTGCTGGCCCTGTACGCGTCCGACCCGGCAGTGCTCTCCGGGGCGTTGGGACTGATCGCGGCCGAGCCGGCTACCGCGAACGTCGTCCTCGCCGTGCCGCAGGATGGCGACATACTCCGGGCGGCCGACGAAAGAGAGCCGGCAGTTGCCCCGCTCGCTCTTGTGGTTGCCGACCTGCTGACGCTTCCCGGACGGTCGGACGCCGAGGCCGAACAACTCATGGACGCGATGGCGGCCACCGATCAGGCGTGGAAGGAGTGAGATGAGCGACGCCGCACCTGAGTACGTCGCCGCCCGCCGTGTCCTGCTCGATACCGCGCTCGAGGGTCACCTCGGCAGCTTGATCCTCGTCGGCGCCCAGGCGGTCTACCACCACGCTGGCGAGGCCGATCTCAATGTGGCGTTGATGACCACCGATGCGGACCTCGCGATCAACGCCGCCAACCTCGCCGACGCGCCCGAGATCGGAGCAGTGCGCAGAGCCGCAGGATTTGCGCCCGGGCCGAATCCCGGTCATTGGGTCGCCCCCAGCGATGTCGCCGTCGACCTCATGGTGGTGCCACATCAGGCAGGAACGACCAGGGCGAGCGCTCGTGCTGCGCGGTTGGCGCCGCACGAGAAGCTGACAGCGCGCATCGCCCACGGGCTCGAGCCAGCGCTGGTCGACCACGAAGTCGTGACCATCGCGGCACTGGAACCGGGCGACGACCGGTCGTTCACGCTGCGCGTGGCTGGTCCCACGGCGTTACTAACGGCCAAGGCGATCAAGATCAGCGAACGGCTGGGGCAGGTCGGCACACAGCCGGACGGGCTCAAGGAAAAGGACGCGCTCGACGCGTTCCGCATCCTGCAAGCCATAGCCACGCCCGATCTCGTGCGTGGCTCCGGGAGGCACCGTGCGGACGGCCACGCCTGGGCAGCCACGAATGAAGCACTTGAGGTGTATCGCGAACACGCATCCGCCCCGACTGGGCGGATCGCGCTGCTGGCTGCGTCCGCGGCGCAGGGCGACCCGGTTGTCGCGCCGGCCTTCGGGGCGCTGACCAGGGAGTTGCTCGCCTCGCTGCGAGCCTAGGCCGCATCGCCAGCACGGCTCACGATCTGCCGAACCAACTTCGCACCGAGCCGAGTCTGCATGTCGGGCTTGGCAGTTCGCTCCATTGCTTCTTCGGGGGTGAACGACATCCGGTCAAGGCACTCGCGAATAATCTGCTCCAGCTCGGTCCTGTCAAGCTCGGGCGCGAGGTCGATAACCGTGCGCAACGCAGTCGTGCAGCGGATGCCGTTGATCGACGTGATGTCAGACTCCGGGACGTCGTCGTAGTGGACGATCACGTCCTGACCGTCCATGGCGACGCGCTCCGTCAGGCACCCGTTGGCATCGACATAGACGTCGTCATCCGTCTGATCGTGTGTCATGAACGAGAGCGTAGGACGCTGCGTCGGGGCGACAGGGTTATCCACAGCGACGACGAATGCGACGTGCTGCAGCTGGGTCGCCCTCCTTCGCTTATCTCTTACGGTTGCGTACGGAATCGAAGGCGGCGAGGGCTCGGTCGTCGGCGTCGGGGAGCTTGCCGAGGTACCGCTGGGTGGTCTGGATCTGCTTGTAGCCGAGGCCGTCCATCACGGCCTTGAGGTCGGTACCACCGGCCAGCAGCCACGAGGCGTGGGCGCCGCGCGGGTCGTGGAAGCGCACCTGCTGGCCCGCCGCCCACCGTCAATCCGGCCTTACAGCCCGCCGCTGGCATGGGTGCTGCTCGCGCTGCTAACCAACCCGAAGAGCACGGCAGTTTCAGGCGCCGATCGCAGCACCCGGCACCGCACCGCTGGCCGCCTGCGAAACCGTCGAGGCCACCATCACCAGCATGGACGGCAGCCAGGCCAGCGGTCGGGTTCGCCGGCCCGGGGTGCTGGCCGCGCTAGTCGGTAAGGCGGCCGCTCCCACCATCGCGGGGCGGGCCGACCCAGAGCGTGACCTTGTCTCTTTCGTGAGTCGTGAAGATGTTCCCAGCGTCGAGGTACAGCAGAAGATCGGCAGATGTAGTTCCTGAGGCCCGATCATCTCCAACTCAGCAAAAGCTGCGAGGAACTTGGCCATCTGGTCATCAGTGGTGGGCTCTGCGCCGAGCGACATCACCTGACATGCGGCGGCGTACCGGCCACAGGCGGCTTGAACTTGCCTATCCCATCGGTGCTGCGCTTCCGTGCTTCGCTGATGCCGATATATGGCCACAGTCACCGCCTGGGCCATTAGCACAGCAACAAGGGTGACACCCCGCAGATACCCAAACCATGATTTTTCCCTACATGACTGTGGCGGAAGACGGTGCCGTCCATGAAAGGCCCTGGCGTGACATCTCAGCAGCCCATACGACGCCGGGTCCAACGTTGAGAACCGCTTGGGGCTTCATTGCCCTTGTGGCAAATCCGCCGTCCCGCTAGGTTGAGCCACCGGCGTTAGTGCAGCTCAGCGCACAGAATCCCCGAAATCGAGGCAAAACAGTGGCAACTCTGATTATTTTCCACGAGGTCGACGATGTCGATCATTGGCTCAGCTCGCCTCGACGGGTCGAGACGTTCGGCCCGCTCGGCATCACGGTGCGCACGTTCGTCGACCCGGGCAACGCGCACCGGGTCGGATTGATCGCGGAGATCCCAGACATGGACGCTTTCCAAGCGGTGATGCAGTCCCAGGCCGGTGCTGACGCCATGAAGTTCGACGGAGTTCGCCCTGAGACATTGGTGACGCTCGTCGAGTCGTAATTGCGCCGCCTCGGCTGCTTACGAAACTTCAGCCCATCGCGGTGGCAGGAGCACGCTTGCCACCTCACGAGATTTCACAGCCCGGATGGGCCGACATCGCCCGACGCCCGGCCCTTCGCAGACAACTCGCATTGGGTGGACGCCAAGAACCGGCGGAACCTCCCTAGATCGGCGAGACCCTCGGAGCGATCCAGCCCGAGGTGATCTACATGACCGACAACGGCGTTGGGCGGGGAGCTGATGGTTGTCGACCTGGCTGACGCCAGTCAGGTGCCGCACATCACCGAGCCGCTCATGCTCACCTTCAACGCAACCGTCAAGTACCGAAGTGCCATCGCACCCGAAGAGTTCGCGGCCGCCGGTCTCGAGCGCTATGCCGACTAACCCACCGACCGATCGGTCGGCGCGTGAGCCGTGACCAAAGAACGCGATGGCGTCGCTCCCATCAGATTCGTCTCATCGGCGCAAGCAGAAATACCCGACCACGCCGCTGGTACGTGGCCACCGCGGGGCTAGCGAGTGCGCTTGCGCCCGGGGCCACCGTGAGGGGGGCTATCCGTTCCTCGTGAAATGCGGGTTCCCCGAAGTGAGTGATCCAGCGACATCTGCTGCGGCTGGACGCGCGTCGGTCCCTGAACGGCAGCTGCTAGGCAAGTCACCCTCCACTCGCAGATCAGAGGCTCATCAATGCTGCACCTAACTACACGCCGCGGCACTTACTGCATCCTTTATATGATCGATGAGCCGCGCCGAATCGTCGAGCCACTGCCATCCGGCACCGCGCCGACTCCTACCGAACCTGAGCAGAAGTGCGCCAACCGCCGAGCCGACCTGCGAACATCACCTGGCTAGGGCATGCCACCTGCCGTATGGAGGTCGACGGCGTCGCCCTCCTGACCGACCCTGTGTTGGGCAGGTGGGTCGGACCGTTGGCCCGAAGCGGACCGCTCCCCGACGCCGCGACCTACTCCGGCATCGACATCGTGCTGATCTCACATCCCCACCACGACCATCTCGACGTCGCGTCACTCAGACGCCTCCCACTGCAGACAACCGTCATCTCCCCGCGTGGCACTGCCGCGATCGTGAGGTCGGCCGGCCTGCTCAACATCGTTGAAATAGCGCCTGGCGAAACGATCTCTTACGCGACGATCCGAGTGACTGCCGTAGCCGCCAAGCATCCGGGCGGGCGCTGGAGTTCTGAGGTCGACGCGAGAGCGCTCGGATACCTGATCAAGGGTGATCAGTCCGTGTACTTCGCGGGTGACACCGGCTTGTTCCCAGGACTGGCCGATCTTCGGGGCGAGGTCGATCTGGCGCTGCTGCCGATCGGGGGTTGGGGGGTGACGTTAGGGCCGGAGCACATGGACGCCGTCCAGGCGGCTGAAGCATGCCGGCTGATCAAACCCCGCTTCACGCTGCCGGTGCATTTCGGCACGCTCGCCATTCCGGGTACGCGACGTGGCCTGAAGCCGCTCTGGCGCAGGCAGGATCCGCAGCTTTTCGCTGCGCGGACAGCACTAGAGTCGCCAACGACCCGGACGCTCATCGCACCGGCGGGCACCCGGTTCGAGGTAAAGGGTTAGGTGGCGAGTCTGAACGCCGTCTTCATCGTCGTTGTCGCCCTGCGGCTGCTGATTCCGCTGGGAATACCGCGCTTTCCCCTCCCGAGCATCATTGGTGCGCTCGTCATAGACGCGGCCGACCAGACGATCTTCCAGAAGTTCGGCGGGCTGCCGAGCAATTACCAGGATTACGACAAAGCTCTCGACATCTACTACCTTGTCGTCGCCTACAGCGCGACCTTCCGCAACTGGGGGAATGATAGCGCTTTCCAGATCGCCCGCTTCCTCTGGTATTACCGGCTAATAGGCGTGGTGGCTTTTGAGTTCAGCGGTTCTGGCGCACTACTGCTCATTTTTTCGAACACTTTCGAGTACTACTTCATCGCCTTCGAAGCCATCCGGACGAGGTGGGATCCAGACCGGGTCTCCCGGGCGTTTCTGGTCAAACTCGCGGTCGGCATCTGGGTGTTCATCAAGCTCCCCCAGGAGTGGTGGATCCACGTCGCGAACCTCGATGTCACCGATGAGGCGACGCGCCATCCGCTTGTCGCGACGCTGGTAACGCTGGTGCTCGTGGCGCTGCTCTCAGCCGCCTGGCTGAACCGGAAACGACTCCCGGCGGCGAATTGGCCGCTCACATTCCGCGTCGACGCGCTGCTTCCGCCAGAAGACACCGCCTGGCCGAAACCATCCGAATTCCGGCGGCTGCCGTTCTGGTCGAGCGTGATGGAGAAGATCGTCTTGTTGGGGCTGATCTCGATGATTTTCGGTCACGTGCTTCACGTTGTCGCCACGAATACCCAAATCGGCGTCGGCGTCGCCATCTTCGTCGTGGTCAATGCCGCGGTCAGCCAATATCTGGCACGCCGGGGGACGCGCTGGCAGACGACGGCGATCCAGTTCATGGCGATGGCCGCCATCAACGCCGGAACCGTGCTGATGTTCGCGCTGGCCCGGGGTCACTTGAGAGCTGACGTGCAGCCGGTGAACGTGCTCTTCTTCGTGCTGCTCATCAGCCTGATCGTCACCCTGTACGACCGCTACCGAACTATGCGGGAACGCCGGCTGCGACTCGAAAGGAATCAGGCTGCCATCTCGACTCAGACAGTCAGCAGCGTCCCGGTCCTGCCGAGATAGCGTTCTTCGAACGGCCCGCGGGACACCTGCGGATAAGGTCCCTCCACGGCATCGGCAGACATTGCGGAGGGGCCATCACTAGCACCGACGATGCCGCCACGGTCGCTGAGGTCGCCTCGCTCGAGAAGCGCCCTAGCTTTGCGACGCCGCCCGAAGGCTTGACCGTGTCCGAGGTCGCGGAGCGAATCGCCGAAGGCCGCACCGATGAGACTGAAGCCCAGAGCAGCCGATCGATCAGCCAGATTGTCCGCGCTAACGTCGTTACACCCTTCAACGGACTGCTGGTCACATTGTTCGTTGTCATCCTGGCCGCAGGTCGCTGGCAGAATGGCCTGTTCGGTTTCGTGATCGTCGCCAACAGCGCGATCGGCGTCCTTCAGGAGGTCCGCGCCAAGCGCACCCTCGACCGCCTGGCCGTACTGAATGCGCCGCAAGCCACGGTCGTGCGAGACGCCATCGCCGCCCAGGTCACGGTCGGCGAGATAGTCGCCGACGATCTGCTCGAGCTCAGGGCCGGGGATCAGGTCCCCGCGGATGGAGTCCTCCAACAGTCCGCCGGCCTCGAACTCGATGAGTCGCTGCTGACCGGTGAGTCCGACCCGATCGCCAAGCTTGTCGGCGACGAGGCCTACGCGACGAAGTTGGCTCAGGAAGCCAAGAAGTTCACCCTGATCCACTCTGAGCTAGCCGGCGCGACGAACCGGCTGCTGCGCGGAATCTCGCTGATGTTGCTGGTCGTCGGCCCGCTGCTGCTCTGGAGCCAATTCCGCAGCAATGACAACAAGAACTGGCAGGACGCCGTCACCGGAGCGGTCGCCGCGTTGGTCGGGATGGTGTCAGAAGTCCTGGTACTTCTGACAAGCCTGGCCTTCTTTGTCGTCGCGGTCTCCCTCTCGCGTCGCAAGACCCTCGTTCAGGAGCTTCCGGCCGTCGAGGTGCTCGCCCACGTCGACGTCGTCTGTCTAGACAAGACGGGCACACTCACGGACGGCGACATCGAGTTCGACGAGCTCATCATGCTGCCCGGGGGCGCCGAGGAAGACGTCCGGCAAGCGCTGGCCCTGTCAGCAGGCAGCGATGACGCGAACAGCACCGCGGCCACCCTCAGCGTCCGATTCACCGACTGTTCGTGGGACCGCACCGGAGGCATTCCATTCTCGTCCGGTCGTAAGTGGACTGCGGTATCCGCGGCGGACAAGGGGACATGGGTGCTCGGCGCCCCCGAAATGGTGATGCCCAGGCCGCCGACGAACCGGCGAGTCACGCCGCCCGGTCGAGCCGACGAGATCGCCGCGACCGGGCGGCGTGTCTCATGCTCGCCTCGAACCCGCATGAGCTGGACGCCGAGGACATTGCGTTGCCACCGAGGCTGCAGGCGCGGGCGCTCGTCATGCTGTCCAAACGGATCCGCGAGGACGCGGCAGAGACGCTGCGCTACTTCGCCGAACAGGCGGCGAGGCGGCTAATGACACCGGCGTGACAGCACAACCACTAGCTGCGCCCCGCCGGCGGCGGCCCTACGTCAGGTCGCCTGCGCCAGCCGAATTTCGGCCTACAACTCCCCGTCGAGAGTGGCGGAGACAGTCTCCGGATTGCCGATCACCGGAGAGCTAATCACGACGCTGCTGCCGCCGCCACATCAGCGGCACTGGTTGGCCGTCCGGGGCCAGTCAGGGGACGCGATCTGAGAGGGCTAGGTGGGGAGCGCGCCGGCCTATCGTCGCGGCCGCAGGTCGTCATACTCGCGCCCCGTCAGCTGGTCGTGGGCCTCTGCCAGTCGGCAGATGTTCGGGCGCCGGGCCGGTACTACCGTCGGACTCCTCGGCCCGACCATCGAAGGAGTTCACATGCCTGAGCACCCCAACGCGACCCGCGCGCGCCTCGCTTTCGAGGCACTGTGGCAGGGCGGTGACCTCGCGCCCAGCCTGGCGTTGTTGCACGACGACGTGCACTGGGTCAACGACATCGGCGCCGGGCCGTGGCACGAGGTGCGGGGCAAGCAGGGCTTCCGGGAGCTGTTCTCGGGGTGGATGTCGCTGTTCGACGGTGGCTTCGAGCAGCAGTTGATCGACACGTGCGCCAGCGACAGCAACGTGGTCCAGATCCTGCGGGAGGTGGGGACGGCCCGGGGGCAGGTCTTCGACAACCTCGCGCTGTATCGCTTCGAATTCGACGTGGACGGGCTTGCGACTGAGGTCCGCACCTACGACCGCGACAGGGAAGCCGTCGCGGCGTTCTGGGAGGCGGTCGGACCGGTCGACGTCGCGGCAACCGTCAGCTGAGAGCGCGGCGGGCGGCGAGCGCGGCGAGCTCGGAGCGGCTGGCCACCCCGAGCTTGCCGAACACGCCACGCAGATGGGTGCGGACGGTGCCGGTGCCGATAAGCAGCTGCTCGCCGATCGCCGGGTTGGTCAGACCGCGGGCGGCAAGCGTGACGACGTCCAGCTCGGTCGGCGTCAGGCTCTCCCAGCCGGTGCTCGGCCGCACCCGGCGCCCGCGGGAACGGGACGCGTAGCTGACCGCTTGATGCAGATCGAGCCGGCGTCCCTCCTCGTGCGCGACGGCGAGCACGTCGCTGCTCAGCAGGGCGGCCACCCGGCGCTCGTCGGCGGTGCGGAACTGGCGTGCCAGCGGCGAACACACGGTTCCGAGCTCTTCGCGCAGCCGCGAGCTCGCCGCCTGCAGCCGGGCTGCGGCGACCGCCCGGCCGGCGTCTACTGCGAGACCGGCCGCCAGGTCGAGCGCGTCGGGGACCAAGAGGTGCAAGCCCAGCGCTGCGGCGTCGGAAAGGACCCCGTGCACTCGGTCGGCAGCGTCCGACGAGGTTCGATCAGCTGCCGCCAGCATCAGGTTCGCCGCGCCGCCGAGCTCGGCGTTGTCGAGGGTAGTGGCGTGCTCGGCCGCGGCGCGCGCGGCCGCGACAGCCGGCTCGCGTTGCCCGGCGGCCAACTCGGCGTAGGCCAGCAGCAGGCCGGCCTGCCCGGCCACCGCCGGGATACCGCCGGCGATCACCGGGCCGAGCACGCGGCCGAGCTGGACGGGAGTCGGCGGCGTCTGGTCCCAGCACGCGGCGAAGGCTCCGGCCAGTTCAACTCCGGCAGAGGTCCCCAGCCCAGGATGCGCGGCGAAGAAGGGTCGAGCATCCTCGACCAGCCGGACGGCCTCGGCGGCTCGTCCGAGCTGCGCGAGCGCACGGACGAGCGCTTGTAGCGCCGCCGCGGCGCTGACCGGCTCCTCGACGGATCGCGCCAAGTGCAGGCCGACGTGGCCGTGACCGGCTGCCTCGGCGAGTCGGCCGGCTAGGACAGCCGCCTCCGCCCGGATCACCGCATCCCAGGCACGAAGCTGGTCGTGTCCGAGCCGTTCAAGGGTGTTCAGCGCGCGGTCGGCGCAGTCCAGCGCCCCGCGGTGATCAGCGCGGAGCAAATGGGCGTAGCCGAGTACCTGCAACGCCTCGACCACGCCCCAGCCGTCGCCCGCCATCTCGGCGAGCCCCACCGCGGTCGTCAGCACCAGCGCGGCCCCGGCCGGGTCGGCGAACTCCTGCGCCATGCCGACGAGGATGAGCGCACGGGCCTGGGTCGCGATGTCCCCGGCCGCGGCGGCCTGCTCGGCGGCCTGCGCGGCCAGCAGGACGCCGGTCTCGACCTCGCCGCCGTAGACGGTGAGAAAGGCGCCGGCCCAGCTCAGGCGGCACGACGGCGACCGGCCCGCGGCCATGACCCGCTGGGCCCAGTCGCGGCCCTGCGCACAACGGCCGCGTAGCGACCAGGAGAAGGCCAGGTCGGCCACGATGCCGTCGGCGAGCTCCAGGCCATGCCCGAAGCGCACTGCATCCTGCAGCGCGGACTGCAGCCCGGCCTCGTCCCGGACCACTTGCGTCAGCGCGAGCGGGTCGGCCCGGGTGAGCGGGTCCCGGACCGATCGCGCCATCTCGGACGCCCAGTGCAGGAGCCTTGCGCGTACCTGCTCGACGTCGGGGTCGGCGGCCAGCTCGCGGGCGGCGTAGGCCCGGATGAAGTCGAGTTGCAGGTAGCGCCCGTCCCGTGCGTCGAACTGCACGAGCGAGTGATCGACAAGGATCTCGATGAGCCTGCGGCCGGTGCCGTCGTCGGCGCCGACCACGGCAAGAGCAGCATCGAGTGTGAAGCGACCGCCGAGCACCGACAGCGCGGCTAGAGCTCGGCGTGCGTCGCCGCTGATCAGCGCGATGCTCCAGCCCATGCAGGCGGCAAGTGACCGGTGCTGAGGCAAGGTTGCCGGGTCGGGCGACTGCGGGTCGAGCCAACCGGCCACACCGTCGCGAATCTCATCCAGAGACAGCGACCTGGCGTGCGCCGCGGCCAGCTCGATCGCTAGCGGGAGCCCGTCGGTGATCCGGCAGATCTCCATCACAGCGTCGAGAGCAAGCTCGTCGTCGGCGAGCTCGGGCTGGACGCGCCGCGCCCGGTCGAGGAACAGTCCGACTGCCTCGCGGGACACGTCGAGGCCGGTGAGGTTCAGTACGACCTCGCCCGTCAGACCGAGGGGGACCCTGCTGGTGGCCAACACCCGCAGCGACGGGCACCTGCGCAGCAGCTGATGGACGACCAAGGCGACGTCGCCCCGGACGTGCTCGCAATTGTCGACCACCAGCAGCCCGGGCTGACCTCGCCACTGGTCAATGAGCCGCTCCAACGGCGCCCGCGCCGGCTCGTCCCGAACGCCGCATCCGGCCAGCACCGCGGCAGCGAGCGGGGTGCCGACGCCGATGGCCGCGAGCTCAACGAAGCCGAGCAGCGGCAGCTCTCCTGGTCCAGCAGGCTTCGTCCGGAGCAGTTCTATCGCCAACCGGGTCTTGCCGCACCCGCCCGGACCGGACACCGTAACCAGGCGCTCGGCGCTCAAGTGTCGGGCAAGAGACGACATCTCCGCGGACCTGCCCGCGAACAATGCCAAGGGCGCTCCAGGCACCACCGGCGCCGCCGGCAGCGCGGCGTCCGCAACGCTCCTGCCCGGCACTCTGGCAGTCTGCTCCAGCGGACGGCGACCGGGAAGAGGATGGCCGGCGGGGCAGCGCTCACCGAGTACGCGATCGTAACCGACCACGCCGCTGGTACGTGTGCTACCACGGAGTGAGTGTTGCTTGCGCCCGGGGTCACCGTGAGGGGGCCTATCCGTTGCTCGGGAAATGCGGTTCCGTGAAGTCAGTGATCGCCGAGTCGTCGCTGGCCGGTGGGATGCTCAGTTCGTGAACCGCTCGTGTTCAAGATTGGTGGCTCGAACGCTCGCCCGCAGGCACGAGTTTGTCGGACGCACAGCTCGGGGTGGGTCCCCCGCTACCAAGATCAACAAATCATGAAGGCCCTCTTCGCTCAGACGGAGCGGGCCTTTTGATTGTTCGCGTTTGGGCACCTCGGTTCGCCCTTCGGTGGCGGGCGAAGATGACGCCGTGGGCCAGGAGGGCTGCTGGGGTCTCGTTTTCGTTGAGTTCTCGAACGAGTGGGTTCTCATCGACCCACCAGCGTTCGGTCAGGGTTCGGCTTGGGTCGCTGACCCAGCACGGGAGGTCCACGCTGGCGGCGGTGAGGTGGTGCTCGACGAGTCCGGCGATGAGGGCGTCGTAGCCTTGGTCGCCCGTCCCGGCGGGAATCGTTTGAGTGGGGGCGGCGCGTAGGCCGGGTGTGCTCGCGCGAAGATCGTCCGAAAGTCGGAGCGCCTCGCGATGTCCCCGAGGCGGAAGTCGCCCGGATTCGCCAAGAACTCCAGGAAGTGGGCGAAGCAGCAGCCGCCGCGAGCTGAGTATGTGAAGCAGGCGGGTGTGGCCCCGCGGACACAAGGACGCGATGCACGAATCGATGGGCGACTAGTGCAGCGCCGCATTTGTCCTTGACGGGATTGGTCCTGGGCTACGCCGCTGGTGCGAGCGGGACGTTGACTGGTTCGGAGGCGTGCCGCCGGCGGTAGCGGGCGTGATCCGCGGCAGCGTCGTAGGCCCAGGTGA
>JBBRSE010000011.1:0-105006 GCA_038245655.1 Mycobacteriales bacterium
CATCCAACCGGCACCGTCGAGCGACACGCCCAAAGTCGTGTGCCTACACGGATTAGGCTCCAGCCGAGGCTGACCAGCCCGTGACCTGGACAGACCCTGTCGATCAAACCCCCATGTGCCTGTGATCTTCGGAACTCCGGGGTGTCGGGCAAGGCGCTCTGAAACGGCACAGGACAACCTGAAGGTGCCGGCCGTTCGCAGAGTCAGACCGGGCGGGAGATCTCCGCCATCCAACGCTAGCGCGCCACGCGGTAGCGGAAGTAGACGACTCTCGAGATGCAGGTGCGGGTCTCGACGAGTTCGAGATCCACCGGGCGCTCGCGCTGGGGAAAGAACGGAATGCCACCGCCAACCAGCACCGGGTAGCCCCTGGCCCGGTACTCGTCGATCAGACCCGCGGCCGCCTCGGCGGCGAGAGTCGCGCCGCAGAACTCACCGTTGGCATCGACATGGCCGGACTTAGCGAGCTGGGGAACGTCGGTCTCGAACACCGAAATGACGGCACAGCTTTCCGGACGGCCAATACTCACCGTGCACTTTCACGCCGTTCGGCCAATTCCAGCCGGACCGCGTCCTTTCGGCTAACAAGGCCTGACTCAAGCACCGCATCAGGAGCCGGTCGATCGCGCCCTGTCGTTTGGCGCGGTCATGAACGGCGGCCCAGGGTCAGGATCGCGGGCAGCAGGATGCCGGACGGCAAGCGCCTGACGCGCTGCTGGGTCTCGATGCTGAAACCGGCCACCGTGGCCAGCTCCGCCATCTCCTGGCGGGTCGGCCAGTGCGCCCGCTGTCCAGCGAACCGCGCCCAGCCGCCGATGGCGTTGCCGAGCTCACGTGTTGCGGGATTGATCAACGCCACGGCGAGCAGTCCTCCAGGGACCATCACGCGATGCATCTCTCGCAAGGCCGCCGACTGGTCCGGAAACCAGTGGAAGGCCTCCGTGCAAGTCACTGCTCCGAAGGTCTGCTCGCGGAATGGCAGGTGCAAGGCGTCGGCCTGGACCCAATGCACCGTCGCGCCGCGACGGCTCGCTTGCCGTAACATCCCGCCGGAGAAGTCGGAACCGACGACCCTGGTGTCTGGCAGCCCAGCGGCCGCGCGAGCGGTGAAGATGCCCGTACCGCAACCCACATCGAGCAGGTCGGCCGGCAGTTGGTCCCGCAGCGCCCGCAGCACGGCCTGCTGAACCGGTCGGTAGACGGCGGCCTGCACGAGCGGCTGGTCATACGACCAGGACCAGACGTCGAAAAACATCCGCCGGACGTCGAAGCCAGCCATGCTTCACCCCTTCCTCCGACCAATCAAGCCCAGCCGCTCAGCATTCTCCAACGATCGCCTCTGCGGCTCAGGATCACACAACGACTAAGGCAGCGTGGTTGGCGAGCGCGAATACGCATCGTCCGGCCGACGGCCTTCACCGCAGTAGTGTCCCGTCGTGCGTATGAAGCTTGGGCGTCCTGACCTGAGCGACTACGCCGCTCGGTTCAATGTCCCACCCGCGACAGGGGACTTCAGCGTCACCTTTCTCGGCGTCACCAGCCTGCTCTTCGACGACGGTAAGTCGGCAGTCCTCACTGACGGGTTCTTCTCTCGACCTCCCCTGCGCAGGGTCGCGGCCGGCAAAGTCGGGCCCGATCCCGCGCGCATCGGCTCCGCCCTGAAGCGGCTCGGACTCGATCACGTTGGCCGACGCCGCCTGGATGCCGTCGTACCTGTGCACACTCACTTCGATCACGTTCTGGATTCCGCGGTTGTGGCCCAACTCACCGGTGCGGTGCTCGTTGGCGGCGAATCCGCATCGAACGTCGGCCGAGGTGCCGGACTGAGCGGCGACCGAATCATCGTCGTGACCCCCGGCGAGCCCGCCTCCTACGGTGCCTTCACGCTGACTCTGTTCGAGTCGGAACACTGCCCGCCCGACCGGTTCCCCGGGAGGATCGCCGAACCAGTAGCGCCGCCGAAGAAAGCAGCGGCCTACAAATGCGGTGAGGCGTGGTCAGTCCTGGTCGAGCACAGCAGCGGTCGCACCGCTCTCGTTCAGGGCAGCGCCGGCTACGTGAAAGGCGCGCTGGACGGCCTTCGCGCCGAGGTTGCTTACCTTGGTGTCGGTCAGCTCGGTATTCAGGACGAGGACTACCTGCGGACCTACTGGACCGAGACCGTGCAAGCCGTGGGAGCTCGCCGGGTGGTCCTGACCCACTGGGATGACTTCTTTCGCCCACTTGACCAGCCGCTACGCGCCTTGCCATTCGCCGGCGACGACCTCGATGTCACTATGCGTGTCCTCGGCAAGCTCGCCGACGATGACCACGTCGAGCTTCACCTGCCCACCATCTGGCGCCGCGAAGATCCCTGGGCGGGCTGACCTGACGCCGGCGACGCGTGGTCGCCTCGGCTCGCGACGTGCCGACGGTCAGGCGAGGCAGCGCAGCGGCCGGCCGCCGTTGTAGGCGACCGCATCGAGGAAGGCGCTCGGGATGTCGACGGCGCCGCCGCCGATCTCGGCGTATGCCCGGTGCAGATTGAGCACGATCCGCTCGGCGTCCGTCAGCTCCGCCCACTGCTCAAGATCGGTCTCCCGGGCGGCCTCCAAGGGTGTCAGCCCGGCCCGCCAGGCGTCGGCCGCCACTTGCTGGACGAACCGCAGATACCTTTCGACGGTGTCGAACACTTCGACTCCGCACGGCTCGCCGTGACCGGGAATCAGCGTCTCCGCTCCCAACTCGCGCAGTCGGGCGACCGCCTCGATCGACCCTGCCACTGAACCCATCACGGCCATCGGCGTCCCACCGTTGAAGACCAAGTCGCCGGTGAACAGCAGACGCTGCTCGGGCAGCCAAGCGACGATGTCACCGGTTGTGTGCGCGGGTGTGCCGGCGAAAAGCAGCTCCACCGGCCGGTCATCGACGTGGACCGTGAGCCGATCGTCAAACGTCACAGTCGGCGGAACCGTTGTCTCCACGCCCCAGTCCGGCGCCGGCTCCCAGATGAATCCTGCGGTCTCTCGAATGGTGTCCGCGAGCATCATCGCGCGGCACTCGCGGTGACCGATGATGGTCGCATCCGGCAGCAGTGCATTGCCATACACGTGGTCACCGTGCCCGTGCGTGTTGATGACAGTGCGAACCGGGCGGTTCGCCGCGGCGCGTACCGCGTCGAGCAAACCGCGCGTACGCCTCTCGGTCGCGCAGGTGTCGATCAGCACAACATGGTTCCCGCCGACCACGAACCCGGCCGTGTTGATCCACCAGGACCCATCGGCCTGAGCGAACGCGTAGACACCGTCCGCCACCTCCCGCGGCGTCGTCGCAGGCAGTTCCTCGCGGGTACGGACCTGACTCATCGCGATGCCTCCCGTCAGCGAGGCCGCGGCAGTGTCGCGACTCGCCCTACATCACGTCGCAGTCGACGCCTGAAAACGACGGTCCCACGACAGGGGGCCGCCCGCCACATCCCGCGTTGACAGTTTCGCCACTGATAGGCGGACCTCGACCACGAACACCCGACTCCGCTGGTCCGACATGCGCGCCCTACCCAGATGGCGCGCAAACACGGACGCCGCTCGTTGGGCATGGGACGCGACGGCGCGGGGTGGAGCCGTGTGGTCGAGGGGGGCCACCCGTAGCCGGCCCGTAGCCAAATCGAGGGTGTTCTCGAGGCGACAGGCGATCGCCGCCGTTGACCAACAGACTGCTGGTCAACGGCCTCCGACTGGGATATATTCGTACGTATGTTCGAATTTTTGAGTCCGGCCGGAATGGTCGCTGCGGCGCTTCTCGCCCCGGCACTATCGACAGCCTGGCCCATCAGCACGCCAAAGGTCACCCGGTCGGCAGCCCCGGCTGGCAACCGATCGCCGCCCGCCGCGCCGACGCCCTCATCGCCCTGATCCTCGGCACCAGCACGATCGACCGGTCCCCGATCAAAACGACACTCGAACTGACCATGGACCTGCCCACCCTGCTCGGTCTCCGCAACAACCCGGCCGAACACACCGGCCGCCTCCTCGACCTCGGACACACCACCTATCACCCCAGCGAACCCCTCGCCCGATACCCGCGCGCCCGCGAACGGGTCTGCTCCATCCCCACCTGCAACCGCCCCGCGCGCCGCTGCCACCTCGACCATGCAAAGCCCTACAGCCCGGGCGACCCGAACGGTGGACGCACCGACGCCGTCAACGGCGGGCCACTCTGCGAGACCCACCACCGGCTCAAACACGAAACCGACTGGACCCTGCGCCGCGACCCCGATAACGGGGACGCCACCTGGAACACGCCCACCGGCCACACCCACCACGCAGAACCCCACGACTACCGGCCACTACCCCTCGACGACCTCCCCGCCGAACCACCCCTCCCCGCACCCAACCCCGCTCTTCACGCCATCCCCACCCCCGACGAACAGCAATACGGCAACTTGTACGTCCCCGACGACCCCGACACCATCCCCGACCCTGACGAAGAACGGCCCCACCTCGCCTTCGCCCCCGACGACCTCGCCGCGTGATCGGATTGCCTGCTAGCGCGGCCTCGTTAGGCTCGGGAAGAGGGCTCGAAGGAGGTACCGGATCATCACGGTCGCGGGGCGGCGGCTGAGTGCCGCCAGCGCCACCGTAGTCGACAACGAATTCCGCGTTTGCTACCCACGATGTCGAAAACCGGCCGGCGGCTCCGTCCTTACTGCGAGGGCACCGGGATGGGTGCCACGAACAAGAGGAGCCAGACATGCCGAAATTCCTGCTGCTGAAGCACTACTCGGGCGACGGAGCACCGATGCCCGAGTGGACCCCGGATGAGATCAAGGCCCACATCGTCTTCCAGCAGACCCTCGTAGCGAAGCTGGCCGAGCAGGGTGAGCTCGTCGGCGCGGAAGGTCTCGCCGGGCCGGAGCTGGCGAAAATCGTGACGTTCGGCGGGCCGGGCGCGGCGCCGATTGTGACGGATGGCCCGTTCCCGGAGGCCAAGGAGTTCCTGGCCGGCTACTACTTCATCGACGTGGAGAGCCAGGAGCGCGCGTACGAGATCGCGGCCGAAGCGTCCGGCGCCCCCGGCCCGGCCGGTGCACCGATCTACGAGCGGATCGAGGTCCGCCAGGTGATGGGTGCCCCACTCACCGACGCGTGAGCTTGCAAGTGAGCAACGAGACGAGCACCGAGGACCTGCTGCGCGAACTGGCGCCGCAGGTCCTCGGCGTCCTGGTGCGTCGCTACGGCGATTTCGCCACGGCCGAGGATGCCGTTCAGGAAGCCCTGCTGGCGGCGGCGCAGCACTGGCCGGTGGATGGCTTTCCGGACAACCCTCGCGGCTGGCTCATCCAGACCGCGTCGCGTCGCTTCACCGATCACGTACGCAGTGAGCAGGCCCGTCGTAGGCGCGAGGACGAGGCGCTGCTCGCCGCACCACCTCCGGCCGAGGTCAGCGACACCGACGACACGCTGCTCCTGCTCTTCCTGTGTTGCCATCCGCAGCTGACCCCAGCCTCAGCAATTGCGCTCACCCTGCGTGCTGTCGGCGGTCTGACGACCGCGGAGGTCGCCGCCGCGTTCCTGGTGCCCGAGCCGACCATGGCCCGGCGCATCAGCCGGGCAAAGCAGCGCATCAAGGCCTCCGGCGCCGCCTTCCACAAGCCCACCATCGACGAGTGGCCCGATCGACTGCGCTCGGTGCTCCACGCCCTCTATCTGGTCTTTAACGAGGGCTACGCCACCACCGCCGGCGCCGGCGTGACTCGTGTCGAACTGTCCGCCGAAGCCATCCGGCTGACCCGCCTGCTGTACGAGCGAATCCCCGGTGAGGCCGAAGTCGCGGGCCTGCTGGCACTGATGTTGCTCACCGACGCCCGGCGCCCGGCGCGTACCGGATCAGCCGGCGAACTCATCCCGCTCGCGGCTCAGGACCGCTCCCGGTGGAACCGCGAGTTGATCACTGAGGGGACACGTCTCATCACAGGCGCTCTTGCGCAGGACGCCGTCGGCGAGTATCAGGCGCAGGCCGCGATCGCCGCCCTGCACGATGACGCGACCGCTGCGCAAGAGACGGATTGGGCGCAGATCCTCGAGTGGTACGAGGATTTGGAACGCCTGACTTGCAATCCGATGGTGACCCTGAACCGGGCCGTCGCGTTAGCGATGGTGGCGGGACCGGCGGCCGGCCTCGCCCTGCTGGAAAGCCTCGACGCGGCGCTCGCCGGCCACTACCGGCTCGATTCGGTACGCGCCCACCTGCACGAGCAAGCGGGTGAACTCCAGGCCGCGGAAGCGCATTTCCGGGCCGCCGCGGCGCGTACGACAAGCAGCGCGGAGCGGGACTACCTCACCACGCAGGCGGCTCGGCTCGGCCTTCCCGCGCGCTAGCCGGTCGACGCCTGCGCTTGGGTGTCCTCGGTAAGCGGGGTCAGGAGCGCCCCGACAAACGCCGGAAGCGGTGTGACGTCCGCGCCCATAGCCGCTGACGGTAGACCGTGTCGCCGCTTCAGTCGTCATACGCCCGGCGTTTCATGACGACGTACGCTGCGCCGCCGGCCGCCGCCACGGCCGCCACTCCAGCGCCCACTCCAACGATCAGCCCGGTGTCACTTCCGCCGCCTCCGGAAGGCGTCGCCGTGGTCGTGGCGCGCAACAGATGCACGGCGTCCAGCTGGATACCGGCTTGGTCAAACACCGTAATCCCCAGCGTCGGTAGGGCATCCGCAGTTCCCGGCGTCACTGTGCACACGGCATAGCAATACGACGTATCCGTCACTGCGGACCAGTTGGCAGGCGCCGTCAGATGCTTCTTGCCCTTGCGCGGATCACTGGTCGACACCGTGTTCTGGCCCTGGTAAAATCCCCTGGTGGTGATGTTGATGCCGCCGCCGCCGACGGTCAGATACGTGGTCCCGAGGTTCGAGGTTGCCGACGCGCCTTGCGGCACCTGCTGCGTCATCACGCCGGCGCGTATCGGATGCGTGCGCTCGTAGGAGTGATTGTGACCGGAAATGACGAGATCGACGCTGTACCGGTCGAAGAGGGCCGTCCAGTGATCGCGTACGCCACCTTCCGAACCGTGTGGACGGTTGGTGCTGTAGGCGCAGTGGTGCATTGTCACCACGATGAAGTCGATGCCCGACCCGGGGGCCCGGTAGTCGCGTAGGACAGTCTCGAGCCAGCTGTCTTGCGCACCGTTCGAATAGCCCAGGTTGTGCGGGATTTCGTACGAGACCTCGTTGGAGTCCACCTGCACGAAAGCGACTGAGCCATAACGGAAGTGGTACGTCGCTGGGCATGAGGTCGCGCCGTTCGTCGGTGTCGTCAGACGAGCCAGGTAGCCGTCGTAGCCCTGCGGCCCGTACCCGGGCTCCATCTCGTGGTTGCCCACCGCGGTCATCCAGGGCGCAGCGGCGGCGACCGGCTCGATGAGCTTCAACCACTTGTCCCACACCCGCAGCTTCAGCCGGTCGGTGGGAAGCCCCTGCCCATCCGCGTCGGCATAGCAAAGGTCGCCGGCCAGCAGGTGAAACTGTGGCTGCAGCGCCGCGATCTGGGTGACGATGGCCGACGAGGTCTGGCTGGCTCCCTCGTCGCCGAAAGCCGTGAAGGTGAACGGACCCTGCTCGGCAGGCGCGGTGGTGAAGTTGCCGGTCTCCCCGCTCTGACCGTCGACCCGGACCCGGTAGGAGTACGTCTTGCCCGCCGAAAGCCCGGTGATGCGAGCCGAGCCGTAGCGCGTCGCGACGCCCGGAACCCCTTTCACATCAAGGGAAGCGGACGAACCGAACGTGCTGTCGGTGCCGTACTCCACCATCGCCGACTTGAACTGGCCGGGGATCGACGCGGACACCGTCATCTCGGCCTGTGGGTCGTTGCCGTAGGAAAGCCAGCGCGGTCCCATCGGCGTCGCGGCATCCGCCGCCGCGCTGCGCAGCAGCAGCGGGCCCGCAGACAGCAGAGCAGCGCCCTTCAGGATCCCGCGTCGCGAAACGCGTCCACGCAGCAGGTCGTGCTGCTCGGCCATGCTCAGGCGCGTTCCGTCGGGCACGTCCCCCCATGGCGTTTGCACACCCCCATTATCGGCATGCGCAGATGCAGGCTAGATGTACGACGGTAAAACGTCACTCGCGTAACAGGCCAAATAGGCGAAGGGCGGTCGAACGATCACGGCGCGCTCGACGGAGGCGCCGTGCTCGGAACGTCGGTGGGGGCACCGTCGGCTCGACAGTAGGTACGTCGCTGGTCGGTGGCACCGTGACCGGCGGGAGAGTTGTGGGAACCAGAGTGTTCGCCCCGACGGTGCTCGGCACTGTGACGGTTGCCGACGGGACGGAGTTCGGTGCCGGGGCGGTCGTCGGGACTGCACTGGTTGACGCCTCCGGCGAGGTGGGGACGACGCTTTGGCTTGCCTCGGGAGCAAGGGTGCCCGCCGTAACGATGACGATCTCCTGCGCGGTAAGTGAGCCAATTCGCGCGTGAACCGTCGTGCGGCCCGCGCTGAGTGCTTTCAGCGAACCATCGCTGGACACGGCCGCAGCCAGCGTGACTCCTGACTCGGGGAACACTTCGGTGGGAAACGACAGGCGCAGGTGTGTTACCGGCGTACTCGCCGCCACCGTACTGCTGCTGCTACTGCTGGGCAGGAGGGCGGGCGCCCCCGCAGCTATGCCGGCCACCACGACGACTCCCGCTACCAGCAGGAGCGCGTTCGGTCGGCGGGCGGGCCGGATCGCACCCTCGTCCAGGGCGAAGGGAGCCCACGGGATCAGCTCCGTCGGCGGCGCGCCGTGCACGACCTCCAGGTAGTCCGGCGACGCTGCCGACGGGGTCAGCCCCGCGGTGGGTGGGCGCTGGCCGGACTGCCCGTTTCGTTCGTCGCGCCGCCCCACGCCGTCGCCGGCGGCTGGAGCAGCTTCAGCAAATCATCGACCTCGACCAACGCCTGCCTAGCGTCGGGCGGGCGCGCCGCCGGATCGGCTTTGAGCCAGCGCGCGAGCACTGTCCAGACCGCGTCGGCAATCAGCGGCGACCCACCCCGGCGGCGTAGATGTCCGCCGCCGTGGGGATCCGCCCTTCCGGGATCTCAGGAGCGCAGTAGTGCGCCGTCCCGATGTAGCTGGACGTCCCTGTCGGCCGCGGCCCGTCGATGAGGCGGGCGATGCCGAAATCGCTCACCTTCGCGATCGGCTCCTCGGGATTCGCCGACGCGGCGAGCAGCACGTTCTCTGGCTTGACGTCGCGGTGAACGACTCCGTGGGCGTGCACCACTTCAAGTCCCAGCAGGATCTGCCGTACCAGCCCCAGCGCCGCAGGGGCAGCCAGCGGACCATGGCTGTCCGCGAAGCGGCGCAAGGTGCCGCCCGTGACGAGTTCCATGACGATCCCCACCAGGAGTTGGCCTGGCGGGCTGACAGTCACGGCGTGCAGCTCCCGTCACCCGCGCGAGGAAGGTGCCGGGCGGTGACCTGGAAGACTCGAGCGAGGGGTCCGAGGCGGCTAGCTGCTGCTGACCTCATGAAGCGTGCGAGCGATCAGACGACGTTCAATACCGGCCGTCGCACTCGCGGCGGGACGACGCCAAACGTCCATGAAAGCAGCGGTGACCGCCAACGCTGCCACCCGTTCATCGTCGGTGAGACTCTTCGCGGCGTTCCAGCAAAGGGCCGCGTAACGGTCATAGAGCTCGCCAAGCGACTCGAGGCGTCCGTCGACAAGGTCGGAGATCAGACGCCAATCGCCGCTAGCAGGCGATTCACCCGACTGAGGCACCGCCCGCTCTTGACGACGGACCGGGCTCCACTTTGCCCAGCGCCAATGAGGACCCGCCGCGGACGAGAGCATTTACGCATCCATTCGCTCAGACGTGTGATCTTGACGTCGTCAGGGATGCGTGAGTCCGGACATACCCAGAACAGCTGTTGCCTGAGGATTGTAACCCTGTGTCGGCCTCTTGCATACAAGGGGTGACAAGGAGGTCCCTAGCTGCTACCGAGTGCGTGTCTGACGAAGATTCAAGAGACGTCGTCAGCCTCGCTATTTGTAGGGCGGGTGGGGCTCGAACCCACGACCGACGGATTATGAGTCCGCTGCTCTGACCGGCTGAGCTACCGCCCCTGAGGCTCTGAACTGCCATTTCCTGGCCAGAACGGTGTTTCTGACCCTTTGACGTATTTCACGCTACCGGCCGCAGGGCTGCACCACGTGGGGCCTTGCTTTGGGTCACGTGACATCGCGCCGATGGACTGCGATGAGTCCGGCAGCAGCCGGGATCACGGCCCAGGCTACAAAGGCCATAAGGGCGGCCCAGAGGCTGACGTCGGTGCCGACCCCGGCGATCACGCCGGAGAGCGTCGTCGGGATCCACGATCCGGCGCTGCTGATCAATTGTGCGGCGAGCGGAGGGATCACGAAAAGCGCCAGCAGGGCAGCTGTCACCGCGCCACCCACGTTCCGGATAACGGCCGCGAGCCCGGCACCGAGAACAGCACCGACCGCTCCGGCCAGGGTTGCCGAGGCAAGGAGCTGGACGACGTCCCCGGGCGACATCAGGAAGCCGTAGGGAGTCTGCGGCAGCGCCGTGGCGACCGCAGCAATGATCAGGGCCTGACCCGCGGCCGCCAGCGCAGCGCCGGCCAGCAGGATTGCGGCCAGCTGGGCGAGGACCGCTCGCGTGCGGTTCGGGGACGTGAGGAACATTGGGACGACGGTGTCGTGCCCGTACTCGCGGGCCACCGCAATGGCGCCGAACAGGCTGGTGCCCATCATCGCGTTGAATGCGAATGCCATCAGGGATTGCTGATCGGCTGCGGTGGCAACGAAGGCCTTGCTTCCGTCCGCTTCGGTGCCGAACGCGACGATGGCCGCGTTGAGAGCGGCGATGACGACGAGTACGGCGAGGAAGGTCCAGGGCAGTTTGGTCGTGGTGATCTTGCGGATCTCTCCTCGTAGGAGCATCGGCATCGTCATAGCAGCGCTCCCTGCTTGTCGGTCCGCGCGCCAACCTCGGCCGGACCGTCTTCGGCAGTCGAGTTGTCGTCGTGTGTCCAAGCAATGAACAGCTCTTCCAGCGAGCCGGCCTGCGGAGCGAGCTCATGCAGCGCGATCCCCGCCGCGCACGCAAGGTCGCCGATCTCGGCCATACCGAAGCCTCGGACGACGAGCTCGCCCTCAACACCGGTGTCCACCGTTCCACCAGCCGCGGACACGAGTTGGGTGAGTCGATCAGGAGCGTCGGTGCGGACGGCCGTGCCGATCTTCTGGAGCGTGGACAGTGCACCTGTGGTGACGAGGCGGCCGTGGTTGATCACGACGATCTCGTCGGCCAGGTGCTCGACCTCGGCCAGCAGGTGGCTCGAGACGAACACGGTGCCACCGGCAGCAGCGCGCTCGCGAAGAAGGTCCCGAAGCCAGTGGATGCCTTGTGGGTCGAGCCCGTTGCCGGGTTCGTCGAGCACGAGAACCGGTGGGTCGCCGAGCAGCGCGGCCGCCAGTCCGAGCCGTTGGCGCATGCCCAGCGAGTAGCCGCCTACGTGCCGGTCCGCCGCCTGTGTCAGTTCGACGGCCTCGAGCAACTCGGTAATGCGGCCGGGATCGATGCCCGCGCCGTCGGCCAGGATCCGCAGATGGTTGCGGCCGCTGCGACCCGGGTGGAAGGCGTTCGGCTCGAGCACTACACCGACGGCGCCCGCCGGGTCGGGCATTTCGCGATAGCGCGTACCGCCGATCGTGGCGTGACCGCGTTCCGCCTTCGCGAGGTCGAGCAGGATCTTCATCGCCGTGGACTTGCCTGCGCCGTTCGGTCCCAGAAAGCCCGTTACCACTCCGGGTCGGACGATGAACGTGAGGTCATCGAGTACGACCTCGTGGCCGTAGCGTTTCGTGACGTTCTCGAACTCAAGCGCGTACATGAGGTCCTTGATCTGTTGCGAGGTTCAGGGCTGGGTGAGATCGGGGAGGTTCGGCTCGGCGCGGGAGGCACCCGTCCGAATCTCGTTGCCACCGCGCTCGTTCGTGGTCAGGAGCCCGACGCCAACCGCGACGACCCAGAAGATCACCGGGTAGATGACCCACCGTTCGACCCCTCCCTCGCCCACCCGGGCCACCGGTGACCACTCGATGAGGAATGAGCCGATCGCGAGACATGAGAGGGACACGATGCCGAGGCTTCGGAAGATCGTGCGGAGCGCTCCGGTGTGGGAAGTGGCGGTAAGGAGCGCACCTACGCCACCCGAGACGAACGCGGTCATCGCGAAGAGGGTGTGGAGCGCGAGGTGTTCACCTGTAACGAAACCGACGCCGACCATTCCCGACCCGAGCAGTGCCAACGGCACAGTCAGTCTCCGCCCATTCGCTTCACGGTGAAGCAGGTACGCCGCCACCGCGAACGCCAGACCGGCGACGATCATCGTGGCGTTGAAGATCGACGCGGACGGTTGTCGCACGATGTTGTCTGGCCGCATCGCCGCGAGGTCGCTGACGCTGCTCGTGCGGGTGTTGTAGTGGGCCGCCGCTGGGTAGAGGGCTTCGGCGGTGATGATGCCCATCAGCACCGTTGCGGCACCTGCGAAGAGCAATACGCCCGGCGCAGAGCTAGTGCGGGAAACCGGTGGGATCGTTTTCACGATAGTGGTCATGGGTCTCGACCTCAGCGCCGATGGCCCCTGCGGGCTGCACGGCCAGGAGAATTGGCCCGTCATTTTCTGGACGGTGAGCGGTTCGCTAGCACGCTGGCGACCTGCGGTGACAAGCGCGATCCAAACCGGCAAGAGTCCTTGCACCCCCAATCCAACGTTGAATGTGGAGGACGCGTCCAGTGACGTTCGGCACTGCCTTGCGTTACTGCGATTGCAGGGGCGACACCTGCTGGGACGAACTCCGATGCGACTCCGAGGCCGAGGGCATATCGCCGACCCGGCCTCGTGCCTGGGGCTCAGGGAGGGGTCGCCTTGCGGCAACGACACTCAGCCGAGGATCGGCAACGTGCGCTCTTCCTGCAACGCGGTGAGTTCCCGTTGCATCTCGCGGGTGACGTAGTCGTACGCCTCGTCCAGGTCGGAACCGTCGCCGAACCGGGCAGCCAGATCGATCGGCGGCAGGACCGAGATCGTGATCTTCGCTGGCAGGGGGAGGCGGCCGGGTAGATCCAACACGTTCAGGCCGAACGGCGGGCCGAACGAAATCGGCAGCACCTTGATCCTCGTCAGCTTGTCGAAATGCAGCAGCCGGGCGAGCCGTTCCCCGCGGGTCAAGAACAGCGCCGTCTCCTGCCCGCCGACAGAAACCACCGGCACGATCGGCACCTTGGTCTCCAGCGCGAGGCGCAGGAATCCCTCCCTCTTGCCGAAGGTGATGTCTGCGGATTGCCAGCTCGGCCGGAACGTCTCGTAGTCGCCGCCGGGATACACGAGCACTGCGGCACCCGCTGCAAAAGCCGCCTTCGCGTTCTCGGGTGAGGCCGACATGGTGCCGTAGCGCCGCATGCTGCCGAGCCACGGAACGCGCACCGCCACGTCGTGAGCCAGCTGGTGGAAGCGTCGGTCCGGACCAAAACGCTCGTAGAACGCGCAGGCGAAGACGAACGTGTCCGCGATGTAGAGCCCGCCGGAATGGTTCCCGACGAGCAGCACGGGCCCCTCGGACGGGATGTTGTCCAGTCCGCGCACCTCAGGCCGGAAATACGCCGTCACCAGCGTTTTCAACAGGGGAAGGGTGCCGCGAACATATTCGGGATCCCGGCCCTCCACGCCGACGCCGTGCAGGGCATCGAGAACCCCGCGAGCGTCCGCGGCCGCACCTGCGCCGAACTCCAGCAGGCCGTCGAGGGGCGCGGGGACCCGCCGCGCGAGCTGCCGCAGAATGTTGCGCGGAGAGATCTGACGACCCCGCGACGCCGTATCGGTAACCGTCGTATCCCTCCCACCTAGAGCAGAAATCGGACCGGGAGAGGATCAGGTTCCGCTGAAGTCCAAGACCGCGAGCGTGCTGCTCGCCTCAAGCTCATTCTGCGATGAGACGAACAAGCGCGCGACTGCCGTCGGACCCCCAGGCATGTGCCATTCGCCCCTGTCATGTGTGTAGCGCCGGTGACCCCGGAGACGCCCATTCTTGGCTGAGCCCGACCGTGGGCACGGGAAACCCCGGAATGTCCCTGCGGGGACTCTCCAGCGTCGGGTCGTTGGAGGGGGTTGCCATGAGCGAGCAGTATTACGACACGGACGGCGATTCTTTCGCCGAAATCGACGTGGTGGATACCGACGCCGATGGAACTCTCGACACGGCATTCGTTGATGTCGATGCGGACGGCGTGGCCGATGCCGTCGTCGTCGACACCGACAACGACAACAACGGCGTATTCGACACGGGGTACCTCGATACGAAAGAGGACGCGATCGCCGACGCAGTCGTGGTGGATGTCGATGAGGACGGAACTCCGGACGCCGCATTCTGGGTCGAGCCAGACGCCACGGTCGACGACGCCACGCTGGCCGTCGCCACCTCCGGCGACTCCGCTGATGAAGACGGCGGCCAGTCCCTGTACAGCCCGCCGGAGAACATCACCGGCGAGGACGTGCAAGAAGCCGCCAACGATCTCTCGGCGCAGACCGCGATCGACGCCGGTATGGCTGACACATACACGGCCATGGAGGCCCAGTACTCGTGATCGCCATCTCGTGGCAGTTCGCGTTGGTGTTGCTGGTCGCGGCTGGGGCCGTCGTCGCTGGTTTGCTGGTGCTGAACGCGCAGCGCCTTCACTCGACGGCGCGTCGCGGCCGTCGGCCCTGGACCGGAGGAGGCCGTGGTGGACACGGTGATGGTCGACACTAAGCGGCAGCTCCAGAGTTCGACCGAAACGGTTCTGCGCACGGTTCAGTCGGCGCTTCAGCACATGGATTTCGCCGTCGACAAGTCGCAGAGCGGGCTGATCGAGGCGCACCGGGGGTCGGCGCTGCGTGCGAGCGTGTCCGCTGACCGACGTCCGTTGCACGTCTCGATTGCTGTGATGGGCCATGGGACTGCCGCACGGGTACATGTCCATCTAGCCGATGCGGAGCCACTGTCGACCAACCCGCAAGCGCTCGTCCCGACATATCAGCCGCTCTTCGGAGGATTGACGGCTGATTGTTGGCCCTCGATCCGGCGATGACGATTCCTGCCCTGCCCGCACTGGAAGTGCGCACCGGCGGTCCCTCGTATGTGCGAACCAGGGCAGCGTCGCTAGCTCGTCATCTGCCGGGTCACTACGGCACGTCGACCGCCCAGGCACTGCAGCCCGAAGTGCCTGTTTGGGTCGTCGCGCCGGATGCGGCGGCGGTTCTGAATCCGGATCAGACGCAGATGCTGCTGACGGTTGCCTCCATGGCAGCGTCGTCGGACCTACTGCCCGCGGCGCATGCTCGACGTGTCGAGGTCCTGGATCTCGCTCTCCAGCGCGCCGTGCAAAGTGCCCGGCCGCCCTACGAGCGCCTGGATGTCTGCGACCTCGACAAGCAAGCGCTGGACTTCTTGCACAGACAAGCGCTGATCCGCCAAGGCCTGCCAGTGCGCGACGTGCGGCGCTGCCGCGACTGCGGCTTCGAAAAGGTCGTCAACCCCGACTACCGCAAGCAGCTGCAATATAACCAGACGCTGCAGCAGCTGACCGGCATGGTCGGGGTGACCGTAGGCTCCGGCGGTAGCAATCTCTTCCTGCTGGCAGGCCGGTTATTCAACCTGAACCAGCTGCGGGCGAAAGCCATTCCCTGCGGATCTTCGCCGTCTACTTCTCCGCACAGGTTCAGCCCCGCCTCGGAGCAGGCAACTTCGCCGGGGCCGCCGACGCGTCGAAGAAGGCGAAGGTCATCTCGATAGTCGGGATCGTCATCGGGGTCCTGGCCGTGATGGTCTACGCCTCGGGCTCTTCCAACGCCTGATCCGAGAACGCAACGGGTGTCAACGGGCGTCAACGGGCGTCGCCTCCGCCGTGACTCAAAGTTACTTTTCGAGCGGCGCCTGCGCGGTTCGCGAGCCTTGATCGACACCGCAGAACGAGTGGCCGGGTCCCGCCGGGGCAGAGCGGGATGCTCTTGGCTAAAGGCTGTATGGATAGGTCCACGCGACGCGGGGGCGCGGCCTGACGGGGGCGAGTTCGTCTCGGCGCTGTGACTTTAGGCCCTTACACAGCGTGACCAGAAGGGGTTGTACTGGAGTGCTTCGTGAAGGGGGCGCATCATGACATTCACCGATCGGCACAGGGGGCCGGTACGGGGGGCGCTAGGGCTCGCCGCAGCGGTATCCATGACGTTCTTCTCAAGTGGGGCGGCGCTGGCTCAAGCCCCCGCCGTACCTCAGGCAACACCGGCGCAGCAGGCAGAAGCCATCGCAGAGCCGAGTGTCGTCTTCATCCAGACTCAGTGGACCGGCTGGCTGATGAACGGCCCGGTCTCAGATCTGCTTTCGTCCGATGGCAGCAGCGCGCCCAAGTTCAGCGTGACGACCACCTGCACCGGGTTCATCGCCAATCCTGATGGCTTTCTGGTCACCGCCGGCCACTGCGTCGACAACCAATCGATGCAGTACGGGGGGAAGGGCCTGATCATCCAGGCTGCGGTGCTCGAAGCTGTCGATCAGGGCTACGTCCCCGCCTCGTCGGCCGCCGCGCTCATTCGTTACGGCTACGCGAACTGGAGGGTCGAGGGCCACGACAGCGGTTCTCTACCGGACCGGGTTGTCGGGGTCTATCCGACCAAGGCGGCCTCCGGCATTCAGGTGTCCAAGGCTATCCAGGCCACCGTTACCGACTTCAAGCCGTTTGATCAAGGTGACGTGGCGCTGCTGAAGGTTCAGACCGACACGCCAATGCCGGCGTTGGAGGTGGTACCCACAACGGCGGCCACTGGGTCGCTGGTAGTGGCGCTGGGATACCCGGGCTCGGTGACCGATTCCGTGGATACCAGCAACGCACCGTCGATGAAAGACGGCACGATCAGCGGAGCCCGGACGGTAAGTGGGGTTCCGTTCACCGAGATTTCCGCCGCCACCAGCCCCGGCATGTCCGGGGGACCGGTCGTGGATTCGCAGGGCCGAGTTGTCGGCACGGTGAGCTGGTCGCCTGGCGCGGAAACCCAGGCTTTCAACTTCATCACGGCGACAAGTGCGATTCACGAGATGCTGTCCAGTCACAGCGTCTCCAACACCCTGAGCACGACCGACAATACCTACCGCGCCGGGCTGGCGGACTACTTCGCGGGCCGCTACCACGCGGCAGCCAAGGAGTTCAACCAGGTTCTGGCGCTTGAGCCCGACCACGCGATGGCACAGCAGTACATGCGCTTGGCGACGACGAACTTCCCCAACGAGAAGACGAGTAGCTCCAGCAACATGCTGATGTTCGTCCTTATCGGGGTAGGCGTCCTGGTCCTGCTCGGTGGGGCAGGAGGGCTGTTCATGGTTCGCAAGCGTCGTGGCCGCGGGCCGGTTGGCCCGCCATCGGTGACGATGCCGCCATTTGCTGACCCGCCGAACGTGTATCCGATCCCATCGGGGGCTCCAGGTGAGCGGCCGGCGGCCGGCATGCCGTTTGGCACGCAACAGCCGGCTTGGATGGGCGCCGCACCATCGGCTCCGACGTCCGTCGAGCACGACGCTGCGGCGCACTACTGTGCCCTGTGCGGTACGCCGCACGAGCCGGAGGCTCACTTCTGCGAGTCCTGCGGATTCCACTTCCCAGCTCGGGTGACGCACGAGGATGGCGGCGTTCAGTAACCGCTAGCGACGAACCCCCTTGGCGCGGGGGCTGCGGGGCCTGGGACGGTGCGTCCCAGGCCCCGCGGCGTAGCCCTGCGGGCCCTGGCTGGTCCACCGCACCTAGTCAAGTGGCGGATCAGGGAAGCCCGTTGACACCGCCACCCAGGATCGCTAGCAAGGTGGTGCGGCCGCATGCACGGCGGCGAGCCGGACTCCGCGTGTCCCAGTGATCAGCGCATCCAATGCAGACTGGGAACACCCCCATCGAGCCCTGTCACTGATCGAGCCTCAGGAGAGCAAATGGCGCGCGTCCTGATCACCGGTTCAACGGACGGGCTCGGCCTGATGGCAGCCCGGCTGCTGGTCGACGAGGGACACCAGGTGACGCTGCACGCCCGCAATGCACAGCGAGCGGCTGACGCCCGCGCCGAGCTACCCGCTGCTGAAGCGGTCGTCATCGGCGACCTCGCGTCGATCGAGCAGATGCGCTCGGTGGCTCACCAGACAAACGATCTCGGCAGGTACGACGCGGTCATCCACAACGCGGGCATCGGGTACCGCGAACCACAGCGAATCCCAACGATCGATGGTCAGTCGCTGGTCTTCGCGATCAACGTGCTGGCGCCGTACGTGCTCACCGCCCTCATCGAACGACCCGACCGCCTCGTCTACCTCAGCTCCGGCATGCACCGCAGCGCGAGCGCCGATCTCAGCGACCTGCAGTGGACACACCGGCGTTGGAACGGTGCGCAGGCCTACGCCGACAGCAAATTTCAGGATGTCGTCCTCGCCTTCGCCATCGCGCGGGTCTGGCCCGAGGTGCTGTCTAACGCGGTCGAGCCCGGCTGGGTGCCCACCAAGATGAGCGGCCGAGGCGCGCCCGATGACCTCGCCCTGGCGCCGGTCACTCAGGCGTGGCTTGCGGTGAGCGACGACCCCGAGGCACGGGTGACCGGCAGCTACATTCGCTACCAGCGCCCTCGCGACACGCATCCGGCAGCGCACTCGGTAGACCTGCAGGATGGGCTGCTTGCCGTCTGCGCCGAGCTCACCGACATTCGCCTGGAAGGATCTCCCACATGACATACGTCGCCGCTGAAGACCGCTACGAAAACATGACCTATCGCCGGGTCGGGCGCAGCGGGATCAAGCTCCCGCTGATCTCCCTCGGGCTCTGGCACAACTTCGGCGGCGAGCGGCCGCTGGAGACGCAGCGGGCCATCCTGCGGCGCGCGTTCGATCTCGGGGTCTGCCACATCGACCTCGCCAATAACTACGGGCCCCCCTACGGCTCGGCGGAGAGTAATTTCGGCGAACTGATGGCCCAGGACTTCCGGCCGTATCGGGACGAGCTTTTCCTGTCCACGAAAGCCGGATGGGACATGTGGCCCGGCCCCTACGGCGAATTCGGCTCTCGCAAATACCTGCTGTCGAGCCTGGACCAGTCGTTGAAACGGATGCGGGTCGACTACGTCGACGTCTTCTACTCCCACCGCTTCGATCCGGACACCCCGCTCGAGGAGACGATGGGTGCCTTGGATACGGCGGTGCGATCGGGCCGGGCGCTCTACGCCGGCATCTCGTCGTATTCACCGGAACGTGCGGCGCAGGCCGCGGGGATCCTCAAGGAGCTGGGCACGCCGCTGTTCATTCACCAGCCGTCGTACTCGATGCTGAATCGCTGGATCGAGAATGGGCTGCTCGATACCCTCGATGAGGTCGGCGCCGGCTGCATCGCGTTCTCCCCGCTGGCGCAGGGGATGCTGACCGATCGGTACCTCGACGGCATACCCGCCGATTCCCGGATGGCGGAAGATTCGTCGCTGTCGAAGGATCTGCTCACCGATCAGAATCTGGCCCATATCCGGGCGCTGCACGACATCGCCGAGCGTCGTGGCCAGTCGCTGGCACAGCTGGCACTCGCCTGGGCCGCCCGCGACCGTCGCGTGTCCTCAGTGCTGATCGGAGCCTCGTCGGTCAGGCAGCTCGAGCAAAACATCGCCGCCCTGGAGCACCAGGAATTCACGTCCGACGAGCTCTCTGAGATCGACGCCCATGCGGTCGAAGGTGGCATCGACCTGTGGCGGGGCCCGGCCACAAGCTGACGCAGGTGCGTCAAAGCGCGCTTCGCGGGCATGATGTCTACGTGACTCTCGTCATCGTGATCATCGTCATCGTGGCGCTACTCCTACTCCTCGGCTGGTTCGTCGTGTGGCGGCGCAAGCAGAGGGCAGGCGGCATTGTCGCGACGACGCGCCGCTCCGGGCGCCGCGGCGGAGGCGGAACATGACCCAGCTGCTGATGCGGGCGACCTCGCTCGTCGGCCTCCCTGTCGTCACCACGTCGAGTGGCGAAGCGCTCGCCGAGACCCGTGACGTCATCTACGTCCCCGATCTCGGGCGCGTCGTAGGCTTCACCCTCAACAAGCGCGGCCGCCTCGCCGGCCGGATGAAACACCCGCTGGCAATGAGCCAGGTCCACGCCGTCGGGCGCGACGCGGTCATGATCAGTGACGCTGGTGCGCTGGATGCCGGCGAAAACGCAAGCGCGCATGCCGTCGTCAACGACTCGAAAGGTCGTAACGTCATCGGCAATGCCGTCCTCACCGACGCCGGCAAGCAGCTCGGCACCGTGCGTGACCTCATCATCGAAATGAGCGAGGGTGAGGTCATCGGGTACGAGCTCGACGGCAATCCCGATCTGCAGCGTGCCGAGGGCGCTCCTCTCCTGCTGCCGCTACCGTCCACCCTGGCGGTGTCCGGCGACGTACTGATGGTTCCGGCCGACGTCGAAGAATTCATCCGCGACGACCTCGCCGGCTTCGGCAGCGCCGTCACCGGTTTCCGCGCACGGCTCGGGAGCGGCTGATGCACCTTTCAGAACTACGGGGGCGGCGGGTCGTCAGCCGTACCAGCGCCGAGACCCTAGGCGAGGTCAGCGACGTCCTGCTTTCAGCCAACCCCGCCGCCGTCGCGGCGCTGCAGATCGGCAAGGGACGCAGGGCGGGTTCCATTGGCTGGGCACAGATCAGCGGCATAGGACCTGACGCCGTGGTCGTCACCGACGACGACGCTGCCGCCGGACCGCTGGAAGGCCAGTCGCCGATGGGCCGGCTGGTGCTGTCCGAGCTTGGCAACGCGGTCGGCGCGGTCACCGACGTCGAGTTCGACGAAACCAACGGAATGTTGATCTCGCTGGCGACCGAAGCGGCGCTCATCGAAGGCGACCGACTGCTCGCCGACGGCCCCTACGCGATCGTCGTCGCGGCCCGTGAGGGCAGCGAGTTTCCCGGCTGAAAGCAGCTGCTGAGCGGCTTCAGACCGGGATTTAAGGCTCCCGCGACGGGACTCGAACCTGTAACCTGCCGGTTAACAGCCGGCTGCTCTGCCAATTGAGCTACGCGGGATGAAGCGCTTCACGCGCCTTCGTCATGCTAGCGCACTCAGGTTGCCGGAGGTTCCCAACAGCTGTCCCGTCGGAGGTTTCCCCCATGGCTGTACGCGCGGTTTTCGGTCTCGGCTTCGCCACCGGATACGTCCTCGGCGCCCGAGCCGGCCGCGAGCGATATGAGTCGCTCGTGCGCGCGTTCCGCTCCGTCAAAGAGCGCCCGGCCGTGCAAGGCGCCGCAGGCATTGTCGCTGCCCAAGCGGGCACTCTTGCCACCCGGGCGCGCTCGGTCATCAGCAAGTCCGCCGACGAGACCCTGGCCTTCTCGGCCGCGCCGAGCTCCAACGGATTCGGCGCCCACTAGCCCGGCGTCGGCAGAGCACCAGCACCTGCCTGGAGTGCCGCACGGTCGCGTGACGCCCCATACGCTGCCGTTTTCTCCTGAATGACCCGGGCACACCTCTTCCGTCGGTGAGAAGCACTGACGAAAGCGGAGGTCGGACCCCGCGACCAGTGGGATCGTCCGTAAGAAGCGGGGCAAGGGCTTCATCGTCGATCGGCCACGATTGCGGCTATGGTCACCTGGCCGTCCAGGGAGAGGTCGAGATCGCCGTGAGCGCTTTGCTGCGAAGCCCGCAGGCGGCCCCCGCTTCGGATGGCCGTGCCGCCTGAGACGCCTGGCGGCTCCGGCGATCTGGAGCCGCTGCAATCACTCGTCGAACTGCTGAGCCGACGTCATACGCTCGCAGCGTTCTGGGAATTGCGTGGCCCGTCCCAATCCTTTCGTACGCTCGGCCGCCGTTTGGGTCTCACGGACGACCGACTCTCGCAGCGCTTACGCGAGCTGCGCGAGGCGGGCCTGGTGCAGGTGGACGAGGCCGGCGACTACCGAATGACCAGCGAGGGCCGCCGACTGCTCGATCTCCTGGAGCATTTGTCCCAATTTGCGCAGGGGTGGAGTCGAATGACCCCCCGCCAGCGCAACCCGCGAGGTTCGAGCGCCGTTGGTCGGGGGGAAACCGGCTGGGACGGCTGAATGCACGGGTTCGTGGTGGATACCGCGGTCAGCAGCGGCGGATTCGCCGAGACGTAGGTGAGGATGTGGTCGTGGGGCTGGGGGCACGTTTGGCGAGCCGAACTCCAGCCGTGAGCCCGCAGCCGGCCCGTCCATTCGCGTTTGGCGCGTTGGCCGTCGTCCTTGCCGTGATCGCGATGGCGGGCATGGCCACGGCGCCGCTCGGCGCAGTCTCCATCTCGGGCTCCTGGTCGGATCGCCTCGCCGATTTGGCGGGAGCAGCGCAGCTGGCCGGAGGCGGACGCGGCGTGACGGTCGCCGTCCTCGACACCTGGGTGGATAGCTCGCACCCCGACTTCGGCGGCCGGGTCTCGGTGGGGGTCACCTGCAGCGGCGGGAAGTGCACGCCCGGCGCTGACCAGCCCGACACCTGCGACCCGCACGGCACCCATGTGTCTGGCATCGTCGCCTCCGCCCACTACGGAGTCGCGCCGCAGGCTCACGTGCTGCCGATCCGGGTGCTCACCGGCCGGTCGGGCAGCTGCGCCGCAGAGGCCTCCGACGTGGCCCTCGGCATTCGTTACGCGATCGCCCACAAGATCCGGCTCATCAACGTCTCGCTCGGGAGCACGTTCCCGCTCACCGACCCGGACCGGGTGCTGCCGGCTGCCGTCACCGCAGCAAAGCAGGCCGGGGACCTCGTCATCGTCGCCGCTGGAAACGGCCGGGCCACCGCCGTCAGCACGTACGGCAGGGACGCCCTCACCGTCGCCGCACTGGCACCCGACGGGCAGATCGCGTCCTACAGCCAGCACGGGAAGGGGGTGGACCTCGCGGCGCCCGGGGGCGATGCCATCGGCGGCAATTGCGACCCGAACGTGTGCGTGGTCTCGACCTGGCAGGACGGCGGCTACGCCTCCGACGCCGGCACCTCGATGGCCGCGCCGTTCGTCTCGGGTACCGCTGCCCTGCTGCTGTCCCAGGACCCGAAACGCACGGTGGACGACGTACGCAAGATCATCCTGGCGACCACGCAGCCGCTCATGGGAGCAGGCGCCGGCCGCCTCGACGCCCTGGCCGCCGTGAAGCTGCACGCTCCGAAACGCGCAACGCCTCAATCCGGGGTCGACTCCGCTCCGGTGACCGGCTCGAGTGGCGCCGCAACGACCGGCTCGATCACCCCGGCTCCCGGCGCGGGAGCAGCCCCGACACCCGCACCTGCGACCAGCGACCCCATCGCCGATCAGAGTCAGCCGACGGGGTCGTCGAGCAAGATCAAGGTAGGTCCGGTGCAGCTGCTGGGCATCCTGCTAGTCGGCGGCGTGGGGCTGGCCTTCGTGTCCGTTTCGGGCCAGCGCGTACGCCGCCGATAAGGGTTCGAGACCGTCGCGGCAGCGACTATTCCAAATAGTCGCGAAGCTTCTGCGAGCGCGACGGATGGCGCAGCTTGGAGAGCGTCTTGGACTCGATCTGGCGGATGCGCTCCCGGGTGACCCCGAACTCGCGGCCGACTTCTTCCAGCGTGCGCGGATGGCCGTCGGTCAGCCCGAAGCGCAGCTGGATGACTTTCTTCTCCCGCTCGGAAAGGGTGTGCAGCACCGAGTCGAGCTGCTCCTGAAGCAGGATAAAGCTCGCTGCGTCGATCGGGACGACCGCGTCGGAATCTTCGATGAAGTCGCCGAGGTGAGAGTCCTCTTCCTCACCGATCGGGGTCTCCAGGCTCACCGGCTCCTGGGACACCTTCAGGATCTCGCGCACCTTCTCCGGCGTCAGATCCATCTCGTGAGCGATCTCTTCAGGCGTCGGCTCGCGTCCGAGGTCCTGCAGCAGCTGGCGCTGAATGCGGATCAGCTTGTTGATCGTCTCGACCATGTGGACCGGAATACGGATGGTGCGCGCCTGGTCGGCGATCGCGCGGGTGATGGCCTGGCGGATCCACCACGTCGCGTACGTCGAGAACTTGTAGCCCTTGGTGTAGTCGAACTTCTCGACGGCACGGATCAGGCCGAGGTTGCCCTCCTGGATCAGGTCCAGGAAGAGCATGCCGCGCCCGACGTAGCGCTTGGCGATCGAGACGACGAGCCGCAGGTTGGCCTCGACCAGCTTGCGCTTGGCGATCTGCCCGTCGCGTTCGATGGCCTCGAGCTCGCGGCGCAACTTGTCGGCGACCTTTTTGGTCGTCGTCGCCACCTTCTCAGACGCAAAGAGGCCGGCCTCGATGCGCTTCGCGAGGTCGACCTCTTCCTCCGCCGTCAGCAGCGGCACCTTCCCGATCTCCTTCAGGTACATCCGTACCGGGTCGGAGGTCGGAGTCTTGAGAGCGAGCTCTTCTTCCTGTTTGCGGCGAACGGCCGTGCTCTCGGCGTCGTCCTCGTCGCTCTCGGAGGTGGTGTCGACAATCTCGACACCCTCTTCGGTCAGGACCTGGGTGATGCTATCGATCTGCTCGGGACGCAGCTCAGCAGCCTGCATGGCGGCGCTGACGTCTTCGGAGGTGACAAAGCCGGCCTCTTTGCCCTTGGCGATGAGGTCTTTGATCTCATCAACCTGGGCCTCGCGCGGCAAGACGGTTGGGGTCATGACTGGCGTTTCGTCATCTCCTCAGTCAGAGCCTGGTCTCGCGGCAGGCGGGCGGATGTGATCTGCAGCATCTCCAGCCAGACTACGGCGTGGTTTGGCCTAATCACCGGCTCGCAGCTGCCGCTTTAGGGCCTCCAACGCCATCAGCTCGCCGAACACCCGGTTGTAACCCTCCGTCTCAAGCGGATTCATCCGCTGAACCTGGGATTTGAGCTGGGCGATCCGGCGCGTCACGTCGAACTCGCGAAGACGCGACACGATCTGCTTCACGTAACTCGCCTCGTCATCGCCGACGTATTGCAGCGGCTGGACCGCAAGCTCGAGCAGCAAGTGACGCGCCTCGTCGTCGGCGCACGCGTCACTCACGATGCCGACCCAGGTCGACGCGATCGTCGCCGTCTGAGTGCCCCCGGCCTTGTTGAGCGCAGCGAAGACGGCCCGATGATCAGCCAGCGTGAAGTGATCGGGATCGAGGGCATCGAACGCCGGACCGCAGAGCCCGGGACGCTGCAGCGCGGCCTTCAGGGCCTCACGCTCGACCCCGAGCGCCCGCTCGTCGGGCCGGCCCTGCCCGGTCGGCTTACGAGTGCGTACGGGCCCGCGGCTGGTGCGCGTCGGATCGCCGGCCAGCTCGCGTACGCGCTCCAGCACCGGGTCGGGACTCGGCATGCCGAGCCAACCGGACAGGCGGCGGGCGTACTCGTCGCGCAGCGCCCAGTCCTTGATCTGGGCGACGAGCGGCGCAGCGGAGCGAAGGGCCGCGATCTGACCTTCGGCGGTGTCGAGGTGGTACTCCGACAGCGAACTGCGGATGGCGAACTCGACCAGCGGCACCCGGTTGGCCACCAAGTCACGCACCGCGGCGTCACCCTCCTGCTGGCGCAGCTCGCACGGATCCCGCCCGCCGGCCTCGATCGCCACGAACGTCTGGGCGACGAAATGCTGGTCGAACGCGAGCGCCTTGCGAGCCGCAGCCTGCCCGGCGGCGTCGCCGTCGAAAGTGAAGATGACTTCGGAGCGATGGGCGTCCTGATCGTGGAGCAGGCGCCGGAGCAGCTTCACGTGTTCCTCGCCGAACGCGGTACCACAGGACGCCACAGCCGTCTCGACGCCCGCGAGGTGACACGCCATCACGTCGGTGTAGCCCTCGACCACAACCGCCTGGTAGCGCTGCGCGATGGCACGCCGCGCGAGGTCCATCCCGTAGAGCACACCCGACTTGTGAAAGAGCAGCGTGTCGCTCGTGTTGAGGTATTTCGCCGGGCTCGGGTCGTCGTCGTAGAGCCGGCGGGCACCGAAGCCGACGACATCGCCGCCGGGGTCGCGGATCGGCCAGAGCAGCCGGCGATGAAAGCGGTCGATCGGGGTCCCCCGGGAGCTCTGCTTTGCCAGCCCGCAGTCGACCAGCTCCTCGACGGTGAAGCCCTTGCTGCGCAGGTGGGTCGTAAGGCTGTCCCAGCCGGCGGGAGCGTAGCCGACCCCGAAACGCTCGGCAGCGGCTGCGTCGAACCCGCGCTGGGCAAGGAACTCACGGGCGGCAAGAGCGTCGGCCGTACGCAGCTGCTCCACGTAGAAGGCGGCGGCGGCCTTGTTGGCTTCGAGATGGCGCATCCGCTTGCCCGTTTCGCGGTTGACCGCCGACGTGCCGCCCTCGTACGTCAGCGTGATGCCCAGCTGGCGGGCGAGCCGCTCGATCGCCTCCGGGAAGGTCAGACCCTCGACCTTCTGGATGAATCCGATCGTGTCGCCGCCCTCGCCGCAACCGAAGCAGTGGAAGTAGCCGATGCTCGTATTGACGTTGAACGACGGGGTCTTCTCGTCGTGAAAGGGGCACAGCCCGCGCAAGCGGCCCGCTCCGGCGGGACGCAGCGCCACGTGCGAACCGACGACGTCTTCGATCGAGACTCGCTCGCGAACCGCGTTAATACTCGCGTCGCTGATGCGACCGGCCACGGGCGGCCCCTCCCTGCGCTACCGCCCGGGAAGACACGCGATCGGAGCGCTGGCGGCGGCCAGAGTCTATGCCGTGAGATGACGGCTTTCAGCGCGTGGCGGGAGGCTGGGGAGAACCGTCACGCACGAGCCTGGCGTGCCAGCGCTCCGCCGACAGATCTGTCAGCCGGGCCACCTGATCGACCACCGCACGCTGGCGTCCGGCGGCGTCCTTGGCGGCCGTCCAGGCGTCGGCCAGCAGCGGCTCAAGCGTCTCGGGCGCACCCGCAGCGACCGCCTCGGCGAGCTCGGTCAGCAACTCACGTTGACGCAACTGCAGGTCGTGCGCGCCGGCGCGGCTGATGACCCAGCGCGCCGTGATGGTCTTCAACACCGCACACTCGGCCCGCACCTCGGGAGGGACAACGAGAGCGGCCGCGTAGCGCGCGAGGGGCGCGTCGCCGTACTCAGCCCGGGTCGCCGCCGCGGCGGCGCGCACCAGTCTGGCGATGAGCTCGCTGGTCAACGATTTGACGGCGGCCATCTCCGTCGCGGTACGCGGCGAGCCGCCCGCCCCTGGCCACCACGGCTGGGCCCGAAGGCGCTGCAGGGCGACCTCATCGCCACTTCCGTAGAGCTCTCTGGCGAAAGCGATCAGGTCGGCCCGCTCCCCCGGGTCGGCCAACCGGCCAAGATCGACGAGGCCGGCGCGTATTCCATCTTCGAGGTCATGCACCGAGTACGCGACATCGTCTGCCCAGTCCATGATCTGCGCCTCGAGGCTGCGTACGCGTTCCGGGGCCCCTTCGCGTATCCACTGAAATACCGGGAGGTCGTCGGCGTAGACGCCGTACTTGACCTGATTACGTGCCCCGCGCGGCCAGGGGTACTTGCACGCCGCATCAAGCGTGCCGCGGGTTAGGTTCAGCCCAGCTCCGACGATCTTGGTCTCGAGCCGGGTCAGCTCTCGCAAGCTCTGGGCGTTGCCTTCGAAACCACCGCAAGCGCCGGCCGCAAGATCCAGCGCCAGCTCGCCGTTGTGACCGAACGGCGGATGGCCGAGATCATGAGCCAGGCAGGCGGCGTCGACCATGTCAGGATCGGCACCGAGCCGGGCCGCCAGCTCCCGGCCAATCTGAGCACACTCCAGCGAGTGCGTCAGCCGGGTGCGCGGCACCCCGTCCTCGGGTTCCTCGTCGACTCCGACCACCTGCGTCTTGGCGGCGAGGCGGCGCAGGGCAGCCGAGTGCAGCACGCGAGCGCGATCGCGCTCGTACGGACTCCGCTGGGCCGGGGTGGCCTTGGCGGGCTCGGAAACCCAGCGCTCGCTCTCCGGCGGGTCAGCCAAGCGCGGAACGCCTTCGGTCGCGGTCAGCGGGTGTCGCTGCCCGTTGCTCCCTCGAGCACGCTTGCACGCCCAGCCTCGAGCCGCGCGACAGGCACCCGGAAAGGCGAGCAGGAAACGTAGTCGAGGCCGACCTCATTGAAGAAGTGGATGCTGTCCGGATCGCCGCCGTGTTCACCGCACACGCCGAGGTGGATTTCGGGCCGGGTAGCGCGACCCCTCTCCACGGCGATGCGCACGAGCGCGCCGACGCCCTCCTGGTCGAGTGACTCGAACGGCGACACCCCGAAGACGCCCTTCTCCAGGTAGTTGGAGAAGAAGCCGCCCTCGACGTCATCGCGGCTGAAGCCCCAGGTCGTCTGGGTCAGGTCGTTGGTGCCGAAGGAGAAGAACTCCGCCGACTCGGCAATCGCATCCGCGGTGAGGCAGGCGCGCGGCAGCTCGATCATGGTTCCGAACGGGAACGCGAGCGTGCAGCCGTGGGCATCGGCGACCGACTTCAGCACCCCGGCAGCCTCGTCACGGATGAGCTCGAGCTCCTGCACGCTGCCGACCAGCGGGATCATGATCTCCGCCTGCGGATCGCCCTTCATCCGCTGCCGGAAGCACGCCGCCTCGGCGATCGCCCGCACCTGCAGGGCGAACAGGCCCGGAATCACCAGGCCCAGGCGTACGCCACGAAGGCCCAGCATCGGGTTCTGCTCGTGAAGTCGGTTGACGGCCTGCAGCAGGCGCAGGTCGTTTTCATCGGTCTCGCCGCGGGCCTCAGCAAGCGCGACGCGAACGGCAAGCTCCGTGCGGTCGGGAAGGAACTCGTGAAGCGGCGGGTCGAGCAGCCGAATGGTGACGGGAAGGCCGTCCATGGACTCGAGAATGCGCTCGAAGTCCTTGCGCTGCAGCGGCAGCAAGGCATCGAGAGCGTCCCTCTTCTCGTCGTCGGTCTCCGCGAGGATGAGATGCTCGACATACTGCTTGCGGTCACCGAGGAACATATGCTCCGTGCGGCACAGCCCAATGCCTTCGGCGCCCATCCGGCGCGCACGTAAAGCATCTTCAGAGGTGTCGGCGTTTGCGCGCACCCGCATCCGGCGCGTGGCGTCAGCGTGGCCCATGAGCCGGTGCACGGCACGGACCAGATCGCCGGCCTCGGCGGACTCGGGGTCGAGCTGGCCCTCGAAGTACTGCACGACCGGCGAGGGGACGACCGCCACCTCGCCGAGGTAGACGTCACCGCTCGTGCCGTCGATCGAGATGACGTCGCCCTCCTTGACGACGACGCCGCCGGGGGCGGTCATCTTGCGACCCTTGGTGTCGACGTCGAGCTCCTCAGCGCCGCAGACGCAGGTCTTGCCCATGCCGCGGGCCACGACGGCGGCGTGGGACGTCTTGCCGCCGCGGCTGGTGAGGATGCCCTGGGCGGCGATCATGCCGGCCAGGTCGTCCGGATTGGTCTCGCGGCGGATGAGGATGACGTGCTCTCCGCTGAGCGCCCACTTGGTCGCCGTGTAGGTGTCGAACACAGCCTTGCCCACCGCGGCGCCCGGAGAGGCGTTCATGCCCTTGGCCAGCTTCCGCCTGGTCGAGCCGTCCTCGAACCGTGGGAACATCAACTGGGCGAGCTGCGCGCCGGTGACCCGGGTAAGCGCCTCGTCCATGTCGATGAGGCCCTCGTCGACGAGTTGGGTGGCGATCCGGAACGCGGCCCCGGCTGTGCGCTTGCCGACCCGGGTCTGCAGCATCCAGAGCTTGCCGCGCTCGATCGTGAACTCGATGTCGCAGAGGTCCTTGTAGTGGTGCTCCAGCGTCGCCATGTTGTCCATGAGCTGGTCGTAGCACTGCTTGTCCAGCTGCTCGAGGTCAGCGAGCGGCAGGGTGTTACGAATGCCGGCGACGACGTCCTCGCCCTGGGCGTTCTGCAGGTAGTCGCCGTACACACCCTGATCGCCAGTGCCCGGGTCGCGGGTGAACGCAACACCCGTACCCGAGGTCATGCCGATGTTGCCGAAGACCATCGCGACAATGTTGACCGCCGTGCCGAGGTCAGAGGGGATGCGCTCCTGCCGGCGGTAGAGGCGGGCGCGGTCACCGTTCCAGGAGTCGAAGACGGCGCGCACGGCGAGGTCCATCTGCTCGCGCGGGTCTTGCGGGAAGTCGCGTCCGGTGTGGTCACGGACGATCTTCTGGAAGGTGGTGACGAGGGTACGAATGTCGTCCTCGTCGAGGTCGAGGTCATTGGTGGTGCCCTTGGCGCGCTTCACCTCGTCCAAGGCGTGTTCGAAGCTCTCGCCGTCGACGCCGAGCACCGTTTTGCCGAACATCTGAATCAGCCGGCGGTAGGAGTCCCAGGCGAAGCGCGCGTTGTCAGCCTGCTTCACCAGGCCCTGGACGGACTCGTCGTTCAACCCGATGTTGAGGACGGTGTCCATCATTCCCGGCATCGAGAACTTCGCGCCCGAGCGCACCGAGACCAGAAGCGGGTCTCCGGGGTCGCCCAGCGCCTTGCCCATGGCCTTCTCGAGCGACGCGAGGTGCTCGGTGACCTCAGCGGCAAGCTCATCGGGCGTGGAACCGTGGCGCAGGTACTCCCGGCAAGCCTCGGTGGTGATCACGAAACCGGGCGGAACGGGCAGGCCAATGTTGGTCATCTCGGCGAGGTTGGCGCCCTTGCCGCCGAGCAGATCCTTCAGATCGCGGTTGCCTTCGGCGAAGTCGTAGACGTACTTCGTGTTTGACGCCATGTGATTCCTCCGACAAACGACTCGACTTTGTGCAGGAACTATCCACTAACTTTGTAAGCTCGCGCGCTCCCGTCAGGCTACTTGCCCACAACGGCACCCGCGCTCTCGCGCGCCGTCAGGCGGCGGTCGGCCCAACCGGTCAAAATGAAGGCATGCTGCCCCAGCCTGCAACTCAGCCTGCAACTCTCAAGGCATGACCGCCTCGCGACTGAAATGGCTGAAGTGGGTGTCGCTGGGCCTCTGGCTGGGGCTGCTGGTCGTCACCGGACCGCTCGCCGGCAAGCTCAGCAGCGTCGAGAAGAACGACGCCGCCGCGTTCCTTCCGGGTAAAGCCGAGTCGACGAAGGTCTTCAACGAGCTCAAAGCCTTTCCCGGCGGCGACTCGGTCCCGATCGTCGTCGTGTACGCCCGCGCGTCAGGGCTGACCCCGGCTGATCTGGCCGCGATCGCGAAGGTCCGCACCGCGCTCATCGCCGACCAGCAGGTCGTCGGCCAGACGCCCCCGGTCATCCCCAGCCCCAACAAGCAGGCGGCGCTGATCAGCTACAAGGTCGCGGCCAACTCCGATGCCAACAAGCTCCTCGACACCATCGATGCGACCCGCGACATCTCCCGCCAAGGCCTCCCGGCGGGACTGGACACCGACCTCACCGGCCCGGGCGGCTACTTGCGCGACTCCCTGCAGGCGTTCAGCGGCATCAGCGGAAAGCTGCTGGGCACGACCGTGGTCGTCGTCGCGATCATCCTGCTGCTGACGTATCGAAGCCTGCTGCTCTGGCTGATCCCGCTGGTATCCGTCGGATTCGCCGCCGGCCTCGCGCAGGGCATCGTCTACCTGCTCGGCAGGGCCGGCCTGGTCGTCAACGGGCAGAGCGCCGGGATTCTGACGGTGCTGGTCTTCGGGGCTGGGACGGACTACGCGCTCCTGCTGATCGCGCGATATCGCGAGGAGCTGCACCACCACGAGAACCGCCACGAGGCGATGGGCGTCGCCATCCGTCAGGCCGCACCGGCCCTGCTCGCCTCCGGCGCCACCGTCACCGTCGGCCTGCTCTGCCTGCTGTTCAGCGAGCTCAACAGTGACCGCGGGCTCGGCCCGGTGGGTGCCGTGGGAGTGCTCTGCGCGCTGGCGGCTCAGTTGACCCTGTTGCCCGCACTTCTGCTGATCTTCGGCCGCAAGCTCTTCTGGCCGTTCATCCCGAAAGCGGGTACGCAAGGGCTGTCCGACGAGGGGCCCTGGGCCAGGATCTCGAAGGGGCTCGGCCGCCATCCGCGGCGCATCTGGATCGGAACGGGCGTCACGCTCATCGCGCTGTGCTTCGGATTGCTCGACCTGTCGACCGGGCTCACCCAAGACCAGTCGTACCGCACGAAGACCGAATCCGTGGACGGCCAACATCTCATCGCTCGCTCGTTCCCGGCCGGTGCGTCCCAACCGGCGACCGTCATCGCCGCCGCGGACAAGACCGCGCAGGTGCTGGCCGCTTCCCGCGGGCCGGGCGTGGTCACCGGCGCGGCGTTCGGTCCCCCATCGAATCGTCGCCAGAACGGTCGTCAGCAGATCGACATCATCCTGACGAATGCCGAAGGCCAGCAGGCGTTCGACGCCGTCAGCGCGCTCCGCGATCGGCTGCGCGCCGTCCCCGGAGCTGATGCACTCGTCGGTGGCAACACGGCGACGACCCTCGACGTCAACAACGCCAGCGTTCACGACCGCAAACTGGTCATCCCGATCGTGCTCGGCGTGGTTCTGCTGATCCTGGCGTTGCTGCTACGGGCGATCTTCGCGCCCATCCTGCTGATGGCGACCGTCGTGCTCTCGTACCTGTCGGCGCTCGGCCTCGCGGCACTCGTGTACGACGTCATCTTCGACTTCCCTGGAAGCGACCCGTCCCTGCCACTTTTCGCGTTCATCTTCCTGGTGGCGCTGGGGATCGACTACAACATCTTCCTGATGTCGCGCGTCCGCGAGGAGGCCCAACGCGGCGGGACCCGCTACGGCACCCTGCGCGGCCTCGCCACGACGGGGGGAGTCATCACGAGCGCGGGCATCGTGCTGGCCGCCACCTTCTCCGTCCTTGGGGTGCTCCCGCTCGTCCAGCTCACCCAACTCGGCATCGTGGTGGCGCTCGGTGTGCTGCTCGATACGTTCGTGGTCCGCTCGCTGCTGGTCCCGGCACTGACGCTGGAGATCGGCCCAAAGATCTGGTGGCCCGGCGCGCTGCGCCACGTTCCCGACCCGCCGGGTGATCCCGACCTCGATCTGGCCTCCCGCCCTGGCGGCCCCGACCCGGCTACAGTCGCCACGTCATGAGGCGACCAGGTCCGCAGTTGCGCGTCGCTGCTGCGCTCGCTCTCGCCGCCGTACTCGGGGCCTGTTCCAGCGGTTCTGGGCAGCCGAGCGCGGCCAGCCCGGCAACCACGGGCAGCCCGGCCAGCCCGACGCCCCGTCAAACCCCGACCCCGAGCCCCAAACCCACCCCGACGCTGGCGCCCCCGCGCGGCGCGCCGGGCGCGTGGGTGACGGCCGTGACGCGCAGCGGCCGCGCCGAAGTCCAGACCCAGACACTGACCATGGTCGGCTCGACCGTCGTCATCATGCGGCTGGACGGGCCGACGACCCGGCTCGTCCTGCACGCCGGCTACGAGGACCCGGGGGGCGAGGGGTGGCTTGCCGGTCCAGCCATCGGCGAGAACGAGAAGCCGACTCTGCTGGCCGCGTTCAACGGCGGTTTCCGGCTCGGGCTCGGGCTCGGCGGCTTCTCCGTCCTCGGGCGAACGGTCAGCACGATCCAGCCCGGCCTGGCGTCGGTGGTGACGTACGCCGACGGCACGTCCGACATCGGCGCCTGGGGCACCCAAGTTCCGAATGCTCGCAAGCGTGTCATCAGCATCCGCCAGAATCTCGGCCTGCTCGTCGATGCCGGTCAGCCGGCCGCCAACGTCGACCAGTACGGGCCTTGGGGCGCAACGCTGGGCGGCGGATTTGCGGTCGCCCGATCAGGGCTCGGCATCGACCGTTACGGCAACCTGCTCTGGGCCGGTAGCTCGTTCGCCACGCCGCGGGCCATCGCGACGGCGCTCATCCAGTCCGGCGCGGTGCGGGCGCTGCAGCTCGACATCAACCCCATGTGGGTCGACGCGTTCACGTTCCCGAATCCGGCGACCGAGCTCGTGGCGCTGCCGACGCAGTACCGCCCGGTCGGCACGTACCTGCAGCCGTACGGGCGCGACTTCTTCGTCGTTGCGTATCGCACCGGCCTGCCCGGCTAGCCCGACCCCCCGCCAGCTGTCCTACGGCTCGAGGCGCTCGAAAAGGTAGCCGCGCAGGGCATCCAGCCCGATGCGATCCTGACGCATCGAGTCGCGCTCGCGCACGGTGACCGCCTGATCGGTGAGGGTGTCGAAGTCGATGGTCACTGAGAACGGCGTCCCGATCTCGTCCTGCCTGCGATAGCGCCGGCCGATCGCCCCGGCGTCGTCGAAGTCGATGTTCCACCGTTTGCGCAGATCCGCGGCGACGTCACGCGCGACCGGTGACAGCTCGCCACCGCGCGAGAGCGGGAGTACGGCGGCCTTGACCGGCGCCAGTCGTGGGTCGAGGCGAAGCACGGTGCGCTTGTCGACCCCGCCCTTCGTGTTCGGCGCTTCGTCGACGGCGTAGGCATCGAGCAGGAAGGCCAGCGCAGCCCGGTCGACACCCGCTGCCGGTTCGATGACGTACGGAGTCCAGCGCTCCCCCGTGGCCTGATCGAAGTACGACAGGTCGACGCCGCTCTGCTTGCTGTGGACCGTGAGGTCGTAGTCGGTGCGGTTGGCGACGCCTTCGAGCTCGCCCCACTCGCTGCCGGCGAAGCGGAAGCGGTATTCCACGTCGACGGTGCGCTTGGAGTAGTGCGAGAGTTTCTCCTTCGGGTGCTCGAACAGGCGCAGGTTGTCCGGGGTCATTCCGAGGTCGGTGTACCAGCGGAAGCGCTCGTCGATCCAGTACTGGTGCCAGTCCTCGTCCGTACCCGGCGGGACGAAGAACTCCATCTCCATCTGCTCGAACTCGCGCGTGCGGAAGATGAAATTGCCGGGAGTGATCTCGTTGCGGAAACTCTTGCCGATCTGCCCGATGCCGAACGGCGGCTTGCGGCGAGCAGCGGACATCACGTTGGCGAAGTTGATGAAAATGCCCTGCGCGGTCTCGGGGCGCAGGTACGCGAGGCCGGCTTCGCCCTCGACGGCACCGAGGTGGGTGCGCAGCAGGCCGTTGAACTGCTTCGGCTCGGTCCAGGCGCCCTTCGTCCCGCAGTGGGGACACGCGATCTCCGCGAGCGGCTTGCCCTTTTCCTCTTCGAGGTGGTCAGCCCGGAAACGCTTGTGGCAGGCCTGGCACTCCACCAGCGGGTCGACGAAAGCTTCGACATGGCCGGACGTTTCCCAGACCTCGCGGGCGAGGATGACACTGGAATCCAGGCCAACCACGTCATCGCGGCCCTGCACCATCGAGCGCCACCATTCGCGCTTGATGTTGTTCTTCAGCTCGACGCCGAGCGGACCGTAGTCCCAGGAGGCACGCAGTCCGCCGTAGATCTCGCTGGAGGGGAACACCAGGCCGCGGCGCTTGCTCAGGCTGACAATGGCGTCAAGGCGATCGGGACTACCCACGTGGTGCTCCATCCGGCTGGCGGTCGGCGGTCAGTGGCCGAGGCTACCCGTCTGGCGTCTCGTAGACCGAAGGCTCGGCTCCCGCGAGCGCCATCAGCGGCACCGCCTCCACCCGGACGTCGTACGCCGACAGCGCGCGCCGCCAGGCGCCCACCCCCTCCCACTCGCTCACCAGCACCCAGCGCGCCGGATCGTCGAGGGCACGGGCGAGTTGGCTACGCACGTGGCCAGGGCGCGCGGCGAGGGCGGACTGCAGACGTGACGCACTAGCCGTGAAGTCAGACCGACCCGCTTCGGGCACGATGAACCGGGTCACCACGAGGACCGCACCAGCCGGCATGGGAGAACTGTGTCACCGAAGAGCTCGAAGAAGTCCGGTCGCCGGCAGCCGCCGCGCAAATCCGCTGCTGGGCGCCCGCGAGCCGGGCGTCCGCAAGGTGCGTCCCGCGCAGCGGCCGGTTCACGCGCTGCCCCGTTCTACACGCCGACCAGCTCACCCCTACGCAGGTCGGTCGAGCGAGTCAGCGCCCCAGCCCTGGTGTTGATGACGCAGCTGCCGCGGCCGGTGGTCATGTTCGCGCCGCTCGTACTCGTACTGCTCGGCTTCTTTCTGCCGCTGGCGATCGGCCTGGTGTTCCTCGGTCTGTTCTTCGCGCTGACGTCCTGGCTCGCCTACCTGTCGTGGCCGCGGGCTGACGTGAAGGCCCGCGTCATCCGGCTGGCGATGTTCGCGCTCGTGATTGCGCTGGTCGCCATACGGGTGTCGCGCGGCTAACGCACCCGGGCGGCGAGTGCCGGCCAGCGACCCCACACGCTCAGGTGGATCGCCCCGGCACCGCTGTACAGCGCGACCTCGCCCATCGTCGGCGATCCGGGTGCGGCCGCCGTCAGCCCGACGCCCCGCACGATCGATGCCGGCCCGAGTGCGTTCGGCCCGGACAATAGGCCCCCGATCGCGTGGCCGACCGCGACAACCAACTGGGTGAACGCGTCATCAACGTCACCCGGGGCGACCTCGTCGCGATGGAGCCCGAGCAGGCCGACGGCGGCGGCGGCGGCAACTTCAAACGGCGCCCGCAGCATGGCAACCGCTGATCCGGCGCCCACCAGTGGGATGCTCGCGCTGACCGAGAACCCGGCGGGCGGATGGCCGCGAAGCCGGTGCAGCGACAGGCCGAGCCGCTGTTCCCACACCTGCGCAACGACGCGCTCCAGCGCGTCCTGGCTCATGAACGCGTGAGATTGACGCGGGATCGGGGCCCCTGCGATCGCGGTGTTCGGCACCGCACCGCCCCCTTTGTCCACGCTTGACAACCCCCCCGGTGGAGCCGTCTCGCATCATGATCTACCTCGAACGATATCGACCTAACCCAAAGTGATCGAATAGCTATTTAGGGTGACTCGCTAAGGGGCGCCCGTCAGGGGAAGGTCAGCCGTGCCGAAACGACGCTCCCGCTTGGCATAGGTCAGGCAGGCATCCCACAACTGGCGACGGTCAAAGTCCGGCCATCGGGTGTCGGTAAACATCAGTTCCGCATACGCCGATTGCCAGAGCAGAAAATTAGAGATCCGCTGCTCACCGCTGGTGCGGATGAACAGATCGACGTCCGGCATCTCGGGCTCATCCAGATACTTGGCCAGCAATTTCTCGGAGACGTTCTTCGGCGAAAGCCGGCCGTCAGCGACATCGCGCGCGATTGCCGCGGCGGCATCCGCGATCTCGGCGCGGCCGCCGTAATTGACACACATGACCAGGGTCAGCCGGTCATTGTTGACGGTGCGACGCTCGGCCTCCTCCAGGCGATTGATCACAGCCCGCCAGAGCCGGGGCCGCCGGCCCGCCCACCGGACCCGCACCCCCAGCGCGTCCATGTCATCCAAACGGCGCCGCATGACCCCTTCGGTGAAGCGCATGAGGAAGGCCACCTCTTCGGGCGAGCGCTTCCAGTTCTCGGTGGAAAACGCGTAGGCCGACAGCCAGCCGATCCCGAGTTCGATGGCGCCCTCGACGCAGTCGAACAGCGCGTCCTCACCCGCCTCATGTCCGCGCGTACGCGGCAGGCCCCGCTCGGTCGCCCACCGGCCGTTGCCGTCCATCACCAGCGCCACGTGCTTGGGTACGAGATAGGCGGGCAGGTCGGGCACCACCGCGCCCGAGGGATGCGGCCGCGGCGGCCGGAACGATCGAGCGCTCACCGGCCCTCGACCAGGGAAAGTGACCGCAGCCCATGTTCTAGGTGCCACTGCAGGTGCGCAGCGACGACCCCGCTCGCCTCGCGCCGGGCCCGCCCGTCGCTCCCATCGGCGCACGCCCAGTCACCGCCGGCGAGCGCGCAGAGCAGGCGCACCGCCGGTTCGGAGAGCACCACGGCTCCCGGTCCCCGGCACTCGGAGCAGACCACTCCCCCGGCGGTGACAAGCAGTGCGCGATGAACCCCGTTCGCCGGCAACTGACCGCAGCGCGCACACGCCTCGAGCGCCATCTCATATCCGCTGGCCGCCAGCGCGCGCAGCAGGAAAGCATCCACCACCAGCGGCGCGTCATGGCTCGCCTCGGCCAGCGTGCGCATCGCACCCACCAGCAGCAGGTACAAGCGCAGCGACGGTTCGCGCTCCTCCGCGGACAGCCGCTCCGCCGTCTCCAGCACCGCGGATCCGGCGGTGTGACGCCCGTAGTCGCCGGCGAGTAGCGCGCCATACGGCGCCAGCGTCTCGGCCTGCGTGACGACGTCAAGCGACCGGCCCTCATAAAGCTGCAGATCGACATGGGTGCCGGGCTCGAGCCGTGACCCGAATTTCGATTTGGTACGGCGCACGCCCTTGGCGACGGCCCGCACCCGCCCGTGGCGGCGCGTCAGCAGGCTGACGATGCGATCGGCTTCACCGAGACGCTGGGCACGCAGCACCACCGCCTCGTCCCGGTAGACCGCCACCTTGCCCATCCTGCCGCGCGGCGCCGCCTGCCGCCCGCCGCCCACGCCCGCAGCAACTAGCAATCTCGAGTCAGAATCCCAACCGGCGCAGCTGCTTCGGATCCCGCTGCCACTCCTTGGCGACTTTCACGTGCAGGTCGAGGAAGACCGGGCTGCCGAGCAGGCGGGAGATGGCCGTACGCGAGCGGGTTCCGATCTCCTTCATGCGCGCGCCGCCCCGCCCGAGCACGATGGGCTTCTGGCTGTCGCGTTCGACGTAGATCGTCGCGTAGATGTCGATCATCCCGTCGGTACGGCCTTCGCGGGGCAGCATCTCCTCGACGAGGACGGCGATGCTGTGCGGCAGCTCATCGCGCACCCCCTCAAGAGCGGCCTCGCGGATCAGCTCGGCGATGAGGGTGGCCTCAGGCTCGTCGGTGAGCTCGCCTTCCGGATAGAGGTTCGGGCCTTCGGGAAGACGCTGGATGAGCAGTTCGGCGACGAGCTCGACCTGATAGCCGGAGATGGCGCTGACGGGCACGATTTCAGCCCACTCGCCGAGCTGGCTGACGGCGAGCAATTGCTCCCCGAGCCGGTCGCGCTCGACGGTGTCCGCCTTGGTGACCAGCGCCAGCACGGGGCGCTTGAGCCTGGACAGCTCGGCCGCCAGAAACCGGTCGCCGGGTCCGACGGTCTCGTTGGCAGGCACGCAGAACCCGACGGCGTCGACCTCGGTCAGCGTCTCGCGGACAACGGCGTTGAGCCGCTCGCCGAGCAGAGTGCGAGGCTTGTGCAGACCTGGAGTATCGACGATGACCAGCTGCGCGTCGGGCCGGTGCACCAGCCCGCGGATGGCGTGGCGGGTCGTCTGCGGCTTGCTGCTGGTGATCGCGACCTTGCCGCCGACGAGCGCGTTGGTCAGCGTCGATTTGCCGGCGTTGGGACGCCCGACAAGGCTCGCGAATCCCGAACGGTGCACCTGCGGCTGGCTCGAAGAGCCGCTCACGCCTCGCCGCGCAACTTGCTGTAACTGACCATGTCGTGCCACTCCCCGAACCGGAACTGGATGCCGCGAAGAATCCCTTCGCGCGTGAAACCCGCTTTTTGCAGGGCGCGCTGCTCGGCGAGGTTGGTGACGTCGGTCGAGGCCTGCACGCGCTGGGCGAGCGTCGTGTCGAAAAGGTATGCCGCCATCAGCCGCTGGGCCTCGGTGCCCGCGCCGCGCCCGCGCTCGGCCAGCAGCACGTAGAGCCCCAATTCCCAGCAGAAAGAGTGGGGGGTCGGCCCCGTCTGGATGCGCCGCCAGCTGATCTCGCCCAGCAGCCGGCCGGCGTCGTCGCTGATCGCGCTGCCGACATTTTCGCTGATCGCGCTGCCGACATTTTCGCTGATCGCGCTGCCGACATTTTCGCTGATCGCGCTGCCGACATTTTCGCTGATCGCGAAGTTCCCGTGGTCGGGCGCGAGGTCCTGACCCGATTCGACGCGGCGACGCAACGCGCCAGGGCGGCGGGCGCCAAACCAGCTGTAACCATTCTGCTCGGGAGTGTGTTCGGCGTCGATCGCGTCCGCTTCCGCCGGCGTGAGCAGGCGCAGCATCACCATCGGACAACCCCGTCGCCACCGGCGACGACCAGCTTCGGATCGCCGATGGCCGCGAGCACATCGGCGCCGGCCGGCTGCGGCTCATCCGTCACGACGGCGGCCGCCTCGAAGCCGCGGGCGCCGCTGGCAAGCGCGGATGCGACGGCGAGGTGCAGCGCCGGCAGCCGCAGGGGGCCTTTGACGACGGTCGCGGCCACGTACGTACGCCCAGTCTCATCTCGAACCGCCGCGCCCTCGGCGGCCAACCCAGCACCGATCAGGGCCCGAACCCGCGCGGAACGGGCGAGCGTCACCAGCTTGGCGTCTTCGGGATCCAGCACGGGCGCCGCGTCATTCGTCACGAGAAGCCATTCTGGCAGTCTCTGGGGCAGCTCAGCCGGTGTCCTGCGCGGGCTCCTCGTCCTGCGCCGCCCTGGTGGCGAGCACGGTGTCGATCCGGTTGCGCCGTCCGGCCGCGCTCTCGGCGACCAGTTCCAGGCCCGCCACGTGGGCGGTCGCCCCCGGAATGGGGACGCGTCCGAGCAGGCTGGCGAGCAGCCCCCCGACGGTCTCGACCTCGTTTTCGTTGGGCAGTTCGATGTTGAAGAGCTCGGCGAGATCCTCGACCGGCAGGCGGGCGGTAACCCGAACCCGCTGATCGTCGAGCCACTCGATCGGCGGCACCTCCTGGTCGTACTCGTCGGTGATCTCCCCGACGATCTCCTCCAGGACGTCCTCGATCGTCACCAGGCCGGCCGTACCGCCGTACTCGTCGATGACGATGGCCAGGTGTTGGCGGCGGGCCTGCATCTCGCGCAGGAGATCATCCGCCGGCTTGGATTCCGGGACGAAATACGCCGGTCGCATGGCCGACTCGACCGGGCGCTCGTCCCACCCGTCGTGTTCGCGGCGCACGAGGTCCTTCAGGAAGGCGACCCCGACCACGTCGTCCACCGAGTCGCCGACCACCGGGATGCGCGAGAAGCCGCTACGGAGTGCCAGCGCGACCCCCTGCGAAACAGTCTTGGTGTGTTCGATCCAGACCATGTCGGTGCGCGGAACCATGACTTCGCGCGCGAGGGTGTCGCCGAGCTCGAAGACGGACGCGATCATGTCGCGCTCGCTGCGCTGCACCACCCCGCGCTCCTCCGCCAGGTCAACCAGATCGCGTAGCTCGGCCTCGGTCGAGAACGGCCCCTCGCGATAGCCGCGCCCGGGGGTGATCGCGTTACCGAACAGGATGAGCAGCTGCGGGAGCGGGCCGAAGATGCGGGTCAACGCAAGGGTGAGCCAGGAGGTCCGCAGCGCCACCTGCGGCGCATGCTGGCGACCCAGGGTGCGGGCAGCGACACCCAGGATGACGTAGGAGATCAGGCCCATCGCCAGGGTCGCGACGCCGACGGCGGACAGCCCGGCGCCGAACTCGTGAACCATCGACACGGTCGTCAGCGCCACCGCGCCGATCTCGGCGAAGACTCGCAGCAGCAGGAGCAGGTTGAGGTAACGCGCGGGATCGGCGACGACCTTGGCGAGCCGAGCCGCTCCACCTCGCCCCTCGCGTACGAACTCCTCCACGACGACCCGGGACACCCGGGTGAGCGCAGCATCGATCGCCACCAAGACGGCGGCGATCAGGACGAGGACGAATGCGCCGACCAGCAGCACGGCGTCGGACCCGGTCACTGCCTACCCGCCGGCCTCAAGAGCTGGCGCTGCGCCGGGCGCGCCAGGCCTCAAGCAGCCGGGTCTGCACCCCGATCATCTCCTGCTCCTCCTCGGCGTCGGCATGGTCGTAGCCGAGCAGGTGAAGGATCCCGTGGGTGCACAGCAGGTGAAGCTCCTGGGTCGGCGAATGGCCCGCGGCGAGCGCCTGCCGTTCGGCCACCTGCGGGCACAACACGACATCGCCGAGCAGCGCCTCAGGCACGTCATCGGACCCGGTGACCGGCGCCCCGCTGTCGAGATCGTCCTGCGGGAACGCCAACACGTCGGTGGGCCCGGGCTCGCCCATGTAGACCTCGTGGAGGCGCTCCATGTGCTTGACGTCGACGAGCATCAGCGAGAGCTCCGCGAGCGGCGAGACGCCCATGGTGGACAGCACGTGGCGGGCCAGCGCGACCAGCTCGATCTCATCGACATCCGAGCCGGAGTCATTGGCGACGAAGACGCTCATTCGGCACTCAAGGGGCCGGTCACCGACGCTTGCGCTGCTGCATCGGACGCGGGCCGCTCGCCGCTTCGTGAGAGGCGTCCCAACGCTCGTACGCATCGACGATGTCGCTGACGAGCCGGTGACGCACCACATCGCCGCTGGTGAGCGTTGAGAAGTGCACGTCTTGCACGCCGTCGAGGATCTCGCGAACCACCCGCAGGCCGCTTCGAGTACCGCTGGGCAGATCGACCTGGGTGATGTCGCCGGTCACGACGATCTTGCTGCCGAAGCCGAGCCGGGTCAGGAACATCTTCATCTGCTCGAGCGAGGTGTTCTGCGCCTCGTCAAGAATGATGAACGCGTCGTTGAGGGTGCGGCCGCGCATGTACGCGAGCGGCGCAACCTCGATCACCCCGCTCTGCATGAGCCGCGGGATCGAGTCGGGATCGACCATGTCGTGCAGCGCGTCATACAGCGGCCGCAGGTAGGGGTCGATCTTCTCGTAGAGCGTGCCGGGCAGGAAGCCGAGCCGCTCCCCGGCCTCGACGGCCGGGCGGGTCAGCAGGATCCGGTTGACCTTCTTGGCCTGCAGCGCCTGGACGGCCTTCGCCATCGCGAGGTAGGTCTTACCGGTACCGGCCGGGCCGATGCCGAAGACGATCGTGTGGCCGTCGATCGCGTCGACATAGCGCTTCTGGTTCAGCGTCTTCGGACGGATCGTGCGGCCGCGGCTCGAGAGGATATTGAGCGTCAACACTTCGGCCGGCCGGTCGTTTCCCCCGCCGCGCAGCATCGCCAGGCTCCGCTCCACCTTGGGCGGGTCCAATACGTCACCGTGTTCGAGCAACGCGATCAACTCTTCGAAGAGCTTGGCGCCCAACTCGTTTTCGGCTTCGTCGCCGGTGATGGTGATCTCGTTGCCGCGGACGTGAATGTCGGAGGACAGCGCCTTCTCGATCACTCGCAGCAGCTCGTCACGCTGGCCGAGCAGGCTCACCATGTCGTGGGCGCCCGGCACGATCACCTTGGTGACGCTGCGCTTGCCGGTCTGCTGGTCAGCTGCCATATCGATCTCTCATGTTACCCGTCGCATCGGCGCGGGCCCCACAGAAACAGTGCTGATCCACCTAAGCCCACCGCCCGCTGGCCGCGAGCAACACCGCTGCGGCGGCGCACCCGGCTGAACTCGCTCGTAACACGCCCGGTCCGAGGCGTACGGCGAGCGCCCCGGACGCTGCGAAGCCCGCGCTCTCACCGTCAGTCAGACCGCCTTCCGGCCCGACAACGACGATCAGCTCACCGTGGCGCGGGAGGCCTGGCAGTAGTGCGACCAGCGGCCCGGGCGCGCTCTCGTGGAGTACGTACGCGCCCGCCGCTCCGGCCATTCGCTCGGCAACCTCGGCGGTTGTGGCCAGCGGGCTCACCAGCGGCCAGCGGGGCCGGCGCGACTGCTTGGCTGCCTCGGCGGCCGCCTGCTCCCACTTGCGCGCCGAACGCTCCGGAACCCAGGCGGCGACGCATCGCTCGGCCTGCCACGGCACGATCTCGTCGACACCGACTTCCGTCAGCAGGTCGACGGCCAGCTGTGAGCGGTCGCCCTTGATCAGGGCCTGCACGACGACGATGCGTGGGCTCGGCTCCGGGAATTGGAGGCTGCGCTGGACCTCGAGTTCGAGGCGGTCACGCCCGACCGATACGACGACGCATTCCGCGACCCGCCCCGCGCCGTCGGTCACATCGACCCGCTCGCCGGAGCGCATCCGGCGCACGGTCGCCGCGTGCCGCCCCTCCGGGCCGTCGAGCGTCAGCCGGTCAGCGTCCGGAAGCGGACGCAACAGGAAGACGGGCGCGCTCAAGCGACGGTGGCGGGGGCGGTCATCGCGATGCTCATTGGTCAGTCATCGGGTACGGCCGCCGCGACGCTTGCCAAAAAGGCGCTCCCGGTTGCCGGCGCCGTTGCCCGATCCGTTGGTGCTGCCCGCGACCGGCGCCGGGTTTTCCTCGCCGCGCAGGGCGGCCAGCTCCCGGACGAGCTTCTCCTGCTCGGCGTCGAGGCGCGCCGGAATCTCCACGTTGACGTGGATATACAGGTCGCCCCGACCGCCGCGGCGCAGGTGCGGGACGCCGCGGGCATTCAGCGTGATCGTCGCACCGGGCTGGGTGCCCGGATTCACCCTGATGTGTTCGATGCTGTCCAGCGTCTCCAGATCGAGCATGGCGCCGAGCACCGCCGTCGTCATCGCGACCTTGAGCTGGCAATGCAGATCGTCGCCCTCGCGCTCGAACTGCGGGTGTTCACGCTCGCGGATCTCGATGTACAGATCCCCGGGCTGGCCGCCGGCCGGGCCGACCTCACCCTCACCGTTGAGCCGGATCCGCATCCCGTCCTCGACGCCGGAAGGCACCTTGACCGTGAGGGTCCGGCGACCGCGCACGCGTCCCTCGCCGCCGCACTCGCGGCATGGGCTCGCGATGACGCTGCCGTACCCACCGCAGCGCGGGCAGGCCCGGGCGGTGACCATCTGGCCGAGGATCGAGCGGGTGACCTGCTGGATCTCACCGGCGCCCTTGCACTGCTTGCACGTCTCGGGATGGGTGCCCGCCGCGCTGCCCTCGCCCTCGCAGGTCTGGCACAGCACGGCCGTATCCACCGTGATCTCCCGCTTGACACCGAACGCGGTTTCGGACAGCTCGAGGTCAAGGCGCAGTAGCGCATCGGCTCCCGGACGGGCTCGCGTACGCGGGCCACGGCTCGCGGCGCCGCCGCCGAAGAACGCGTCCATGATGTCGCCGAGGCCACCGAACCCGGCACCGAACGGGCTGCCGGCGCCGCCGCCGCCGCCCGGGGAGAGGGGGTCGCCGCCGAGGTCGACGATCTGACGCTTGTCCGGGTCGGAGAGCACCTCGTAGGCCCGGGTGACCTCTTTGAAACGCTCCTCCTCGGAGGGGTTGACGTCGGGATGCAACGCGCGCGCCAACTTGCGATACGCCTTCTTTATCTCCTCGGGAGAGGCGTCCTTATGCACTCCGAGGACGGCGTAATAGTCGGTTGCCACAAACCTGCCGATCAATTTTGTCGAATGAATTCGGGTCGAGTCACGAAGCTGGGGCACACCATCAGGGGCCGAGCAGCTCCCCCACATAGCGTGCCACGGCGCGCACCGCGGCGATGTTGGCCGGATAGTCCATCCGGGTCGGGCCCAGCACGCCAACACCACCGAAGCCGTAGTCCGCAGAAACGATTGAGGTCGTCTGCAGCCCCTCGACATCGTTTTCCGCTCCGATGCGGACCGTCACGGTGTCAGGCTCGTTCGAAGAACCCAACAACCGCAGGAGCACCACCTGTTCCTCGAGCGCTTCGAGCACGGGGCGAAGCGTGTGGGGGAAGTCCAGGGTCGAACGGGTGAGATTCGCCGTCCCCGCGAGGATCACGCGCTCCTCGGGACGCTCAACCAGCACCTCCAGGACGACCGCGACCAGCCCGGAAAGCATGCGCCGCAGGTGGGGGGCGCAAGTGTCGGGCAGTTCGGACACTGCCGCCGGCACGTCGACGAGGCGGCAGCCGTGCAGCGCCCCTCCGAGGATGCGGCGCAGGTCAGAGACGTCGTCGTCGGCAATCGGCTCGGAAAGCTCGACGACGCGCTGCTCGACGCGGCCGCGGTCGGTGATCAGCACCAGCAGCAGGCGGGTTGCGGTCATCGCGACGACCTCGACGTGACGAACCTCCGCCCGCGACAGCGTCGGGTACTGCACGACGGCGACCTGGCGCGTCAGCTGAGCCAGCAAACGCACGCTCCGGCGTACGACATCGTCAAGGTCGACCGCCCCTTCCAGGAACGTCTCGATCGCCTTGCGCTCGGCCACCGACATCGGCTTGACGGTCGACAGCCGGTCGACGAAGAGCCGGTAGCCCTTGTCAGTCGGCACCCGACCGGCGCTGGTGTGCGGCTGGACGATGTAGCCCTCTTCCTCGAGGGCAGCCATGTCGTTGCGCACCGTCGCCGGCGAAACCCTGAGTTGGCGACGCTCAGCCACGGCCCGGGAACCCACCGGCTCATTCGTCAGCACGAAACCCTCGACGATCGCGCGAAGCACATCCAGCCTGCGCTCTTCCAGCACTGGTGCACCTCCAGACACGATTGGGACCGGCGCTCTTGGCACTCCGGCACCCAGAGTGCCAAGTGTAGAGCGCGCCGACTTGCGGAGCCACTACGCAGCCAGGCGGCAGCGCAAGGGTCCACAACCGCAAAGTTGAGGAACCGGTTGCTGAGACCGCGATCAGCGACGGCTTCCTCAACCTTTCGGCGCTCTAAGCTCAGCCGATGCCCCGCCACCGCACGATCGCCTTGCTCGCGGGGGCATTCGTGGTTGCCGGGTGCGGGAGCTCGCCGAGTCGGGATACGTACGTCAGCCGCGGCGACGCGATCTGCAAGACGACAGCTGCCGCCCAGGCCAAGCTCAAGGCCCCGGCGAAAGGCAATCTGCCTGCGACCGCGCGCTACCTGACCGCCTCGGCCGATCTCGTCGACAAGGAGCTGGCGCAGCTACGGCAGCTGTCGCGCCCGAACGGTGACGGTCAGCGCCTCGGCGACCTGCTCTCCCGCGAAGGCGACGCCATCGCGACCCTGCGCCGAGCAGCTGCCGCCGCCGCCAGGGGACTGCAGAAATCCGCCGACGACCTGCTCACCCAGGGGCAGGGGGAACTCTCCGACGTCGGCGCCGGCCTACGCGACTACGGCTTCACCATCTGCGGCACCTAGCTTCAAGATCAACGCTTCAATGATCATGGCTTCGGGCCCGATTTGGGGCTCAAGTCATGATCATTGAAGCGTTGATCAAGGTCAGGCGGCGAGGCGGCGCACGACGAGGTCGGCGAGCAGGCGCCCGCGCAGCGTGAGTACGTAGCTGGCGCCGGCGCGCTCGAGCAGGTGTTCGGCGGCCAATTCGTCAGCGCGTACGCGTTCGGCGTCGTCGAGGTCGGCGACAGCGAGGCCGGTGCGAAGGCGGACCTCCAGCATCAAGCGCTCGAAGTGACGCTCGTGCGGACCGAGCCGCTCGCGTCCGGCCGCCGGGCTCTGACCGGGCCCGATCCGGGCTACGTACGCGGCTGGCTGGCGCACGTTCCACCAGCGCACGCCACTGGCCGCGTCCCCCACGAAGCTGTGTGCCCCAGGTCCAACGCCCCACCAGCTACCCGTGCGCCAATAGCCCAGATTGTGTCGGCATTCGGCTCCCGGGCGCGACCAGTTGCTCACCTCGTACCAGCCATATCCAGCGGCGGAGAGCAGCCCGTCGGCGACCTCGTAGCGCGCGGCCAGGGCGTCGTCGTCGGGAGGCCGTACCTCACCGCGGCGCACCTGGCGCGCCAGCCGGGTGCCCTCTTCGACGACGAGGGCGTACGCGCTCACATGGTTCGGTTCCAACGCGATAGCGGTATGTACGCTCCCGGCCCAGTCGTCGTCGGTCTCGCCCGGAGCGCCGTAGATCAGGTCGACGCTGACCTGCTCGAAGCCGGCGGCGCGAGCCCAGCCGACCGCCTCGGTGACCCGGCCCGGCGTGTGGCGGCGGTCGAGGGCAGCCAGCACGTGAGGCGCCGCGCTCTGCATCCCGAACGAGATGCGGTTGATGCCGGCCGCCCGAAGCTCCACCAGGCTCTGCGGGGTGACGCTCTCCGGGTTTGCCTCGGTTGTCACCTCGACATCGGGCGCGATGCCGAACGCTTCCCGGGCATCCGATACGAGCGCGGCAAGGGCCGAGGTCGCGACCAGGGTCGGGGTCCCACCCCCGAAGAAGATCGTGTCCAGCGGCGGAGCATCCGCGCCGAGTACGCGCCGCGCGAGCGCGATCTCGGCCCGTGCCGCATCAAGCCAGCTCTGCGGGTCGCCGCCGGTGCCGACCTCGGAGGGCAGGTAAGTGTTGAAGTCGCAGTAGCCGCAGCGCACCGCGCAGTACGGCACGTGGATGTAGAGGCCGAACGGTCCGGATCCGAGACCGGCGAGCGCTGCTGCTGGCAGGGCGCCGTCATCCGGCGCCGGCTCGCCGTCGGGAAGCGCCGAAGGCACTAGCTGGTCGGGCTGGTCTGCAGGGCAGCGATGAACGCCTCCTGCGGCACCTCCACCCGGCCCACCATTTTCATGCGCTTCTTGCCTTCCTTTTGCTTCTCCAGCAGCTTGCGCTTGCGGCTGATGTCACCGCCGTAGCACTTGGCCAGCACGTCTTTGCGGATAGCGCGGATGTTCTCGCGGGCGATGACCCGGCTGCCGATGGCCGCCTGGATCGGCACCTCGAACTGCTGGCGCGGGATGAGCTCGCGCAGCTTGGAGGCCATCGACGTGCCGTACGCAAAGGCCTTGTCCTTGTGGACGATCGCGCTGAACGCGTCGACCGGCTCCCCCTGCAGCAGGATGTCCACCTTGACTAGCTCCGACGGCTGCTCACCGGCGGGGTCGTAGTCCAGGCTCGCGTAGCCGCGGGTGCGCGACTTCAGCTGGTCGAAGAAGTCGAAGATGATCTCCCCGAGGGGCAGGGTGTACTTGAGCTCGACCCGGTCCTCGGACAGGTACTCCATCCCGCGCAACGTGCCGCGGCGGCCCTGGCAGAGCTCCATCACCGTGCCGATGTACTCGCTCGGCAGCAGCACCATGGCATCGACGATCGGCTCGTAGATCTCGGAGATCTTGCCGTCGACCCAATCGGCGGGGTTGGTCACGGTGACCTCGGAGCGGTCTTCCATGACGACGCGGTAGACGACGTTGGGTGCGGTCGAGATCAGCGAGAGGTCGAACTCGCGCTCGAGGCGCTCCCGGACGATCTCCAAGTGCAGCAGGCCGAGGAAACCGCAGCGAAAGCCGAAGCCGAGCGCCGCGGAGGTCTCCGGCTCATACGTCAGCGAAGCGTCGTTGAGCTGCAACTTATCGAGCGCGTCACGCAGGTCGGGGTACTGGTCACCATCGATGGGATACAAGCCGCTGTAAACCATGGGGCGCGGGTCGCGGTAGCCACCGAGCGACTGCGTCGCGGGCCTCGCCGCGCTGGTCATCGTGTCGCCGACGCGGGCCTGGCGCACGTTCTTCACGCCCGGGATGACGTAGCCGACCTCGCCGGCGGAGAGCCGGCTGGTCTTCGTGGGCTCCGGGCTGATCACGCCGACCTCGAGCACCTCGTGGGAGGCGCCGGTCGACATCATCAGGCACTTCTCGTGGGTAGTGAGGGTGCCGTCGACGACGCGTACGTACGTGATCACGCCGCGATAGATGTCGTAGACGCTGTCGAACACCAACGCGCGGGGCGGGGCGTCGAGGTTGCCCGTCGGGTGCGGCACTTCGTGAACGATCTTTTCCAGCAGCTCCGGAACGCCCACGCCGGTCTTGGCGCTGATGCGCAGCACGTCAGCGGCTTCGCAGCCGATGATCGAGGCGATTTCGGCGGCGAACTTCCCCGGTTGCGCGGCCGGCAGGTCGATCTTGTTGAGCACCGGAATGACGTGCAGCCCGGCCTCGACCGCCAGGTACAGGTTGGCGAGGGTCTGGGCCTCGATGCCCTGGGCCGCGTCGACCAGCAAGACGGCGCCTTCGCAGGCGGCGAGGCTGCGGCTCACCTCGTACGTGAAGTCGACGTGGCCTGGGGTGTCGATCAGGTTGAGCGTGTAGATCTGGTCGTCGAGCGCGGTCCACGGCAGACGCACGGCCTGCGCCTTGATGGTGATGCCGCGCTCGCGTTCGATGTCCATGCGGTCGAGGTACTGGGCACGCATGTCGCGCTTTTCGATGACACCGGTGACCTCGAGCATGCGGTCGGCCAGGGTGGACTTGCCGTGGTCGATGTGGGCGATGATGCAGAAGTTGCGAATCATCGCCTGGTCGGTGACCGGCACGCCTCACCCCTTCTTGACCAGATGGCTTGCAGGACACCGCATCCTGCGGTTCCCGCCCACCTATATGGTGTCACGCCAGGTGGCGGACGACCGTGCTCAGCATGTGAACGCGGGCGTGTAAAGTTGGGTGTCGACGCATGCGCCAAAGCGCGTGCGAGCCCCCATAACGTGCGTTCGGAGTCGTCTCAGCGTGGCCAACATCAAGTCGCAGATCAAGCGCATCCGTACCAACGAGAAGGCGCGACTGCGTAACAAGTCGGTCAAGTCTTCCCTGAAGACCGCCGTCCGCAGCTTCCGCGAGGCTGCCGACTCCGGCGACCGCGAGACGGCCGCGGCCCGCCTGCAGGTCGCGTCGCGCGCCCTCGACAAGGCCGCGAGCAAGGGCGTCATCCACGCCAACCAGGCCGCCAACAAGAAGTCGGCCATGGCGAAGCGGGTCATCTCGCTCTAGCTCCACCCGCACACGTCCGACAAAACTGATAGATCAGTTTTTTCCGTTAGTGGCGTCCCTCGCGGGCCTGCACGATGGTGAAGACCGCCTTTTCGAGGGCGTAGACCGGGTCGACGGCGCCGCCCTTGACCCCCTGGTCGGCCTCCGCCACCGCGACCATGGCCCGCCCGAGTGCCTCGTCGGGCCAGCTGAGGGCCAGCTTCTGCGCCCGGTCGAGCTTCCATTCCGGCATCTGCAGCGCCTTGGCCAGGTCGGCGCGCGACTGTCCCCGGCTATCACTCATCGCGCTTACCCGGGCGATCTCCCGCAAGCCGCTGGCCAGCGCCGATGGGATAAAGACGGCCGGGGTGCCGACGTCGAGCGATTGCCGCAGCAATGTCAGCCCGCGATCCAACTCCCCCGCCAGTACGGCATCGGCGATGGTGAAGCCGCTGGTCTCGGCTCGGCCGCGAAAGTGTTGCGCTACCACGTCGTCATTGATCAGCCCGCGCGGCCCGACGCCCGCCATCAGCTGCTCCACAGCGCCAGCGATGGCGCCCAGGTCGCTGCCGACGGCTTCGACCAGCGCCTTCGCGGCATCGTCGGTGATGCGACCGCCAAGGCGCCGCGCCTCCTGACCGGCGAATTGCGCACGCTTCCACGCCTGTGTGATCGGCGCGGCCTTGACCTCTGGGATCTTCAGCTTGCGCAGCGCATTGACCAGCGCTGAGGCGCGGCCACTTGTCGTCAGGACCAGCGCGACTTCGGGCAGCGGGGACGTCGCGAACGCGAGCAACGCGGCGCCCACCTCCTCACCCAGGTCATGGATGGCGCGCACCACAACGACGCGCCAGCCTCCGAAAAGGCTCGGGTTGTGCAGGGTCAGCGCTTCATCGGCGGTGAACTGGCCGGCCTGGTAATCGGTGACCTCGGCCAGCGGATCGGTGGCCCTGGCAGCCCCGACGACGACGGCGATGGCCCGGGTGACCAGCAGGTCGTCGCTGCCGCTGATGAGGGTGATCGGCAACGGTGGGCCTAGGGATGGTGCGCTGGCGCTCATTGGCTCTCATGCTTGCATGCCGGGCGCCTCAATGAAGACCCCCGACAGCAGCGGCCGTCAGGATGACCAGCGTCAGCGCCACGATGCGCCTGCCACCGCTACGACGGACCGCCATCACCGTCGCCACCGTGATGACCCCAACGCAGACCAGCCCTGCCGCACCCGAGGGCACGGTGAGGCCGGCGATCGGCAGATGTGCGCAAGCATGCGCGACGTGGACTAGCCACCAACAAGGGACGCCGGCCACCGCGCCCACCGCTGCCGCCAGACCCGGCGAGACGAGCGAAAGCAAAGCCGCGAGCAACCCGAGCACAGTCGCCAGCGGTACGGCCGGCAGCGCCAGCAGGTTGGCAGGCACCGCCGACACGCTCAGCGCCCCGCTGATCGAAGCGATGATCGGCGCGCACGCCACCTGCGCGGCGAGCGGAGCGGCCAGCCCCTGCGCCAGGAACGAGATCCGCCGTGGCAGCCAGTGTCGTAGCTGATCGGTCCAGCCAGGCGCCAGGACGAGCAGGGCAAGCGTCGCCAGCACTGACAGCGCGAATCCTGGCCTGACCGCCAGTGTCGGGGCGAACAGGGCGAACCCCGTCACCGTCGCGAGCAGCGCCGGCAGCAGTGAACGCGGACGACCCAGACCGATCGCGGCCAGCGCGAGCAGACCCATGGCAGCAGCCCGAACCACGCTAGGCGTCGGTCGGGCCAGCACCACAAACCCGAGCAACGCAAGCGCGCTACTGATCGCCCGCATCCGAATCCCGAGTGGCGTCCAGCGCAGCAGCCAGCAGACGGTGGCCACCACGATCGCCACATTCGCCCCGCTGACTGCTGTGAGATGCGTCAATCCGCTCGCTCGAAAATCGGCGATGTCTTGGGTACGCATGCGGCTGGTGTCGCCGACGACCAGCCCGGGCAGCAACCCGCGCTCTGCGGTCGGGAGTCCGCTCGACGCCCGCCGCAGGCCCGATCGGATATGGCCGGCCCAGCGCTGCAGGGGCGATGGACCGCGGATCAGCACCGGACTGCGGCGGATCACCAGCACGGCAGCAATGTCGCTACCGCTGGGAAGCTGGACGTCTGCCGAGGCCGCCACCCGGGTGCTCGGCAGCAGCCCACCCCAACTCGCCAGCGGGGCAAGGATCAGTACCGGCTGGCGCATCAGCCACCGCCGACCTCCCGTGTGCAGCAGGCGAAGCTGGGCCTGGAGGACGACGCCCGGCGGCGAGTGCGGCTGGAGCGGCAGGGGCTGCGGGTCGCTGGAGAGGCTCAGCTCAACTTGAGCGACGCCGCCGCGCCGGGCCAGCTCGGCGAGCGGTCCACTGGCCCGCGAGTGCCTCCCGATTCCGGCGACCGCGAGCCCGGCCGCCAGCATGACCAGACCCACGGCGAGCGCAGTTCGACGCCGGAACAGCCCCGCCGCCACGAGTACGCACGCGGCCAAGATCCACGCCACCGACGCGACGAAAACGCTCGCCATCAGAACGCCCAGCCAAGCGCCTACCGCTACCGACAGCAGGCGCAAGTCCGGAGGCGGCTTCGGAGCCGCCTCGAAGGTGCCCGGCGGCCCGAGCGACCGCACGCTCATACCCGCACCAGCGGCGCGAGCGTGTCGAACTTCTTGCCGCCGAGCCCGGAGACCTCGCGCAACTGGTCGACGGACGCGAAGCTGCCGTGCGCCGCCCGCCAGTCGAGGATGCGCTGCGCCAGCACCGGGCCGATGCCGGGCAACCCGTCCAGGTCAGCAACGGTCGCCGTGTTCAGGTCAACGGGTCCGGCCGAGGTGGGGCCGGCGCCCGGCGACGGCGCGTTCACCGCGGCCGGTGGCGGGAGGCCGACGAGGATCTGCTCGCCGTCGACCAGCTTGCGGGCCAGCGAAAAGCCAGCGGTCGACACGCCGGGTAACACTCCCCCGGTCGCCGCCAGCGCGTCTGCCACCCGAGCGCCCGCCGCGAGCTTCACCAGCCCCGGGCGCCGCACCTTTCCCGCGACGTCCACTTCGACGTCAGCAGCAATGGCCGACTCCGCACCCGAGGGGGTCGAACTGAGACTCGGAACGGCCACGCCAGGCACCCGCAGCGCAGCCGCCGCCGGACGCGCCGCGGACGTCCACGCAAGGACGACGGCCGTGATCGCCGCGGCAAGCGCGACCACAGCGAGCGCCAGCGCACCTCGCACGCCAGGGTCGAGCCGGGCGCCGCGGACGGCCGGAGGCAACCGATCGCGTACGAAATCGCCCAGCGGGCCCCAACGATCGAGCCCTACCTCGACCTCAGGACGCCCGCTACCGCCAGGCGTCCAGCCCGGGGGGGACGCGGTCTCTTCCGAAGGCACTCCGGCAAGCTACGAGCGGCCACCCACCGCCCGGGTGTCCGAAGGCAGGGCTGTGGACGCCGAGCAGCGGTCCACAACCGCAGACAGCTCAGCCAGGAACGACGTTGACCAGCTTCGGCGCGCGCACGATCACCTTCGCCACCGGGCGACCGTCCAGCGAGCGCTGCACGACCTCGCTGGCCAGCGCCAGCTCGCGCAGCTCATCCTCACCGATCGATGGCGCCACCTCGAGCCGGTCACGCACCTTGCCGGCGACCTGCACCACACACGTCACTGCCGACTCGACCAGCAGCGCGGGATCCGCGACCGGCCACAGCTGCGCGTGGACGCTGTCACCAGAAGCGACGTCGTGGCCCATCATCGACCAGCATTCCTCGGCCATGAAGGGTGCGTACGGCGCCAGCAGCACCGCCAGCGTTTCCAGACCCGCGCGTACCGGCTCCCCGCCCTCCACCGCCTGGCCCAGCGCCTTAGTCAGCTCGTGCAGCCGGCTGATCGCCACGTTGAAGCGGTAGGAATCAGCCAGCCGCGTGGAGTCATCGACGATGTGAGCCACCAGCCGAGCCAGCGGCTCGCGCAACTCGCCGGCGGGACCGCGGGCACCGTCACGCACCACCCGAAACACCCGGCCCAGGAACTTGCCGTGGGTGCCCGGCGACATGTCGGCCCAGTCGATGTCATCTTCCGGCGGCCCGGCGAACAGCATCGTCAGGCGTACGGCATCGACCCCGAATTGCGCCAGCTCGACGCCCAGGTCGACCCCGTTGCCCAGCGACTTCGACATCGCCTTGCCCTGGTTGATCACCGATCCCTGATTCAGCAGGGCGGTGAAGGGCTCGATGAAGTCGACCATCCCCATGTCGTGCAGGACCTTGGTGAAGAACCGCGAGTACAGCAGGTGCAGGATTGCGTGTTCCACGCCGCCGACGTACTGCGCAACCGGCATCCACTGGCGTACCTCGGCGGGATCGAACGGCATCGTCTCGTTGCCCGGCGAGCAGTAGCGCAGGTAGTACCAGGACGAGTCGACGAACGTGTCCATGGTGTCGGTGTCGCGCTCGGCCGGCTCGCCGCACGACGGACACGGGACCTCGACCCACGCGCGGTTGGACGCGAGCGGCGACTGCCCCTTGGGATGCAGCTCCTCGCCGCGCATGTCCGGCAGCGTCACCGGCAGCTGGTCATCGGGTACGGGCACCGGGCCACAGGATGGGCAGTGGATCACCGGGATGGGGCAGCCCCAGTAGCGCTGGCGCGAGAGCAGCCAGTCGCGCAGCCGGTAGTTGACAGCGGCGCTGCCCTGTCCACGCGCCAGCAGCTCAGCCGTGACGTCGGCGATAGCTTCGGCCTTGCGCAACCCGTTCAGCGAGCCCGAGTTGATCAGCACGCCATCGCCCGTGGTCGCGATGCCCGTCTCGGCCGGGTCCGGCAGTCCGGTGTCGACCACAACCTGCACGGGCAGCCCGAAGGCCCGCGCAAAGTCCAGGTCGCGCTGATCGTGCGCCGGGACGGCCATCAGCGCGCCAGTGCCGTAATCCGCGAGGACGTAATCGGCGGCGTAGACCGGCAGCTCCTCGCCGTTCACCGGGTTGATGGCGACAACGCCCAGGTTGACGCCGGTCTTCGGCCGCTCGGTCGTCTGGCGATCGATGTCAGACAATTTGCGTACCTGCTCGATATACGCATCCAGCTCGGCCCGCTGCTCCGGCGCGCACAACTCGATCGCCAGCGCCGCATCCGCCGCGACCACGAAGAACGTCGCCCCGCACAGCGTGTCCGGGCGGGTCGTGTAGACCGTGACGGTCCTATCGCCGACCTTGAAGTCGACATGGGCGCCGGTCGAACGGCCGATCCAGTTGCGCTGCATCGTCAGCACGCGCTCGGGCCACTGGCCTTCCAGCGGGACCATGTCGTCCAGCAGCCGGTCTGCGTAATCGGTGATCTTGAAGTACCACTGGGTCAGCTCGCGCTTGGTGACCTCGTATCCGCAGCGCTCGCACCGGCCATCGACGACCTGCTCGTTGGCCAGCACGGTCTGGTCGAACGGGCACCAGTTGACCGCCGACGACTTGCGGTACGCCAGCCCGCGCTCCATGAAGCGGATGAACAGCCACTGCGTCCAGCGGTAGTACTCGGGGTCGCTGGTGTGCAACCGCCGGCCCCAGTCGAAGCTCGTACCGAAGCGGCGAAACGACGCCGCCTGCGTCTCGATGTTGGTGTACGTCCACTCCGCCGGATGCTCGCCGCGCTTGATGGCCGCGTTTTCGGCCGGCAGCCCGAAGGAGTCCCAGCCGATCGGGTGCAACACGTCGTAACCACGCAGCATCCAGTACCGCGCCACGACGTCGCCGATGGAGAACGCCTCGGCGTGGCCCATATGCAGGTCGCCGGAGGGGTACGGGAACATGTCCAGCACGTATTTCTTCGGCCGGCCCGCCATCCGCGGCCCCGAGGCGCGGTAGAGATCCAGCTTGTCCCAGACCTCGACCCACTTCTGCTGGCTCTCCTGGGCGTCGTAGCCCGGATGCATCTCGGCCCGCGCGTTGCTGGTCACTACTCCGCCTTCAATCTCGATGCAGGATCGTCCGGACACGAAAAAACCCTCCGCGGACGGAGGGTTGCCGCGCAGGCCACACGGCTCAGCGCAGCTCGCAGGTAAGTCGGAACGTCACGGGCACAACTCTACGCCGGGCGCCTGCCGGGCCTACTAGTCTGACCTGGGTGCGGCTCGCTACCTGGAACGTGAACTCTGCCAAGGCCCGCCAATTCCGGCTGATCGACTGGTTGGACCGCGCGCACCCCGACATCGCCTTCCTGCAGGAAACCAAGCTCGGTGACGCCGACTTCGACGCGCTGTTCGCCGACGACCTCTTCCGCCGCGACTACCGCTACGCCCACGTCGGGCAGGGACGCTGGAACGGCGTCGCGATCCTGTCGAAGGTCGGCTTGGCGGACGTGACGGTGGGGCTCGGACCGTCGGCCGGACCGCTCGGCGAGGAGGCCCGCGCGGTCGGCGCGACGTGCGGTGGGCTGCGCGCCTGGTCCGTCTACGTCCCGAACGGCCGCACGGTTGACGATCCGATGTACGAAGCCAAGCTGACCTGGCTCGGCGCGCTGGCCGAGGAGGTCGCGACGGCCGTACCCAAGAGTCCGTTCGTCGTCGCTGGTGACTTCAACATCGCCCCCACCGACGTCGACGTCTGGGATACCTCCGTCTTCGAAGGCGCCACTCACGTCACGGAGCCCGAGCGGGCCGCCCTTGACCGGCTGAAGGAGCTCGGGCTGGTCGATCTGGTACGCGAGCGGTGGCCCGCCGACGTGCCCGCCTTCAGCTACTGGGACTACCGGGCGGGCGCGTTCCACCAGGACCTCGGCATGCGCATCGACCTGCTGCTCGCAACGCCTGACCTTAGCGCGCGCCTGAAGGCTGCGTACACCGACCGGCTGGCCCGCAAGGGCAAGGATCCGAGCGACCACGCGCCCGTGATCGTCGATCTGGACGAGGCACCCGACGGGGACATCGGCCCGGTCGTACCGCCGCCGTCGCTGAAGGGTCGATCCACCTCCGGCCCGCGGCCGACCCGCCGCAGCTCCGCCGCCAGCGGCTGATCTCACCGAAAGGTCGGCAGCGCGGCGATTCGCGCGGCCCCGGAATCATCACGCAGGGCGCGCGCACCTCCGGCGAAGCGGGTGCACTCCTTGGTGTCCATGACCCGCTCCGGCACCGGCGAGTGGCGCGCGCGGGTCGCCAGCGCGGCAACGGGCAGCTCATGCTGGCCTGCGACGAAGACGATGTTCCCGGTTCGTCTGCCGCGCAGAACACCCGGATCGGCAATGGCCGCCAGGCGAGCGAAGACAGTCGTCAGCGTCGTGATCTGGGCGCGGGCATACGCGAGCGGCGGCGAATCGATCACGTTCATGACATAGAGGCCGCCGGGGCGCAGCACACGCGCGATCTGCTGCGCTGCCTCGACGCTGCCCAGCTGGCGGGGCACCCGGGTGCCTTCGAAGGCGTCTCCGACGACAAGGTCCTGGCTCGCGTCGGCGACGCGCGCGAGGCCGAGGCGGGCGTCCTCGTGACGCACCTTGAGCAGGGCGCTCGAGCGCAGAGCGAGGTGTTCCCGGGCAAGCCGCAGGACCCGATCGTCGATCTCGAACACGACCTGGCGGGAGCGCGGACGGGTGGCCCGGATGTAGCGCGGCAGCGTCGCACCCGCCCCGCCGATGTGCAGCGCCGAAACCGGCTGACCCTCCGGCCAGGCCACGTCGACCAGGTCGCCCATCCGGCGCACGTAGCTGAAATCGAGGTAGGTCGCGTCCTGCAGGTCGACGTAGGACGCGTCGACCCCGTCGATCAGCATCAGCCGGCCGTCGGGATTGTCAGGGTCGGCACGGATCTCGACGCCGTTGAACTCGGCCACGGAGTCCGAGCGGCGCCGCGCCATGGGTGCCCTACCCGCGCAAGCAGCCGGCCGAGATCGGCAACGCGGTCGGCGGCTGCGGCGTGCAGATCCAGCCGCCCTCTCCCGGTCGCCAGTTGGGTCCGAGATGAACGACGTACCACTGGCCGCGCCACGAGATCATCGACGAGAAAGCGTAGGAGTACTGCTGGCCACCCACCTCGTAGCGCAGCCGGGGGTAGGAGACCTGCCAGTAGCCGATGCTGTTGGCTTCGACGCCGGGCGGCACCCAGTGCACCGATGCCTCCGGGACGTCGACCCCGAGGATCGTGGCGCCGGCGCCCAGGCTGGTCACCAGCCGGTGATCGGCGATCACGTCGTTGCGGTAGTCATGGTAGAGCCGGGTGTCGAAGTCGCCGCCGGCGTTCGAGAGCGTCTTCAGCTGCAGATACGCGGCGCGGGGGAAGTAGAAGTCATCCGCCGGGCCAGCCGCACCTGCGAGCACGTGCTGCCAGTAGCGCGCCAGGCGAGCGTCGAAGTTGGCGTCGACCGTCGGGCGGTCCATCGTCTGCGGGAGCGTGCCGGGATCGATCGTCGGGGTCGGGGATGGCGTCGGGGTCGGCGACGCGGAAGCACTGCGGGTGGGTGCGACGCTCGGCGAACTGCTGACACTCGCGGCGACCTGCCCGGCCGGCGATGCTTTCGACGCGCTCGACCCGCAGGCGGTGCTCAGGGCGCCGGCGACGCCGACGACCCCAGCCAGCACTCGCCATCGGCGACCAGCAGAACTCACTAGCCGAACTCTAAGGCCTCAGGCGGTCTTCTTCGGGTGGTCGCCGAAGAAGGAATTCCACGTTTCCCCGATCCAATGGCCCAGCTTGCCCATCCAGTGGCCCAGCCAGTGAACGAACGTGTAGAGCTGATCGCCGAAGCTGTGAATCGAGCTATCGCCGCCCATGACACCGACGACGAGGATGATCAGCACGAGTCCACCGACTAGCACTCCCGCCTTGGCAGCCAACTGCGACCCTCCTTCCACGTTCGGTAACCGGATCCAAGGCTAAACCCTTGCTCGATTCTGCGAGCTCACGCCGGTCGGCGTGTCGGCACGGTATGTGGCGTTCGGGGCGACTGACTGACGCTACTTTGTTGGCTTCTGTGGTCTGCATTTCCGAGTGAAAGCACCAGCTCGGGCCCCAATCCTGCCCATCGGGACGGTGTCATGGCGGTAATCGACCGCCTGCGGTCGTGGGCGCGCAATGCTAACAACCTGCCGTTGCGTCACCTGCCGCCAGACGAGCACATCGCGATTAACGAGCGGCAGCATCAGGCAGTGCTGATCCCGAAGGCCATCCGGACCGGCAGCGGCCTCGGGATGATGATCTCGCGGCCCACGCTGGGGCTGGTACTGATCTTCGCCGCCGCCGTCCTGGCCGACACGATCCGGGCGCCGATGAAGCGCCGGCGCCGGACGATCGTCATCCTCGTCGCGGTCCTCGCCGTTGCGCTCTACCTGATCGGCGCCCACGCAAACACCGGGATCCGCGCGCTTACCGCTGGGGCGATCCTCGTCTGGATCACCGCCGATGTCGTGACCTGGTTCTATGACCGGCTCGTGGTGACCAATCGGCGGCTGTACCGGGTTCACGGCCTGCTGACGACGCGGCGACCGTCGGTGGCCCTGCAGTCGATCACGGTCGTCGATCTGGAAATGGGGCCGGCCGGCCGGTGGTTCGGCACGCTGCGCTTCGATACGCCCGCCCAGCGCGACACGCCCCTCGAGCGCTTCACGTACGTACGCGATGCCGGCGACGTGCACATTCAGATCCTGCAATTGCGCGCGAGCGCCAGTAGCAAGAGCCCGCCGCTCTTCTGAAGATCGGGTCAGGCGCCGGCGACCCTGCCTGCCTGCGCGTCTGCCTGGTCTGCCAGGTCAGCCTCGTCTTCGTCGTCAGCGTCGTCAGCGTCGTCAGCGTCGTCGTAGTAATCCTCGAAGTCCTCGGCGAGCGCGGGGCTGCTGGAGCCGACAACGCTGGCGGACGCGATGGCCACGAACAGCAGCAGCGACAACCCATGAACGACCGTGCACCAGAGGCAGATGGCGTCGATGATGAACAGCTCGGCGTAGACCAGCCACAACACCATGGCGATGCCGCCGGCCGCCGCTGCCAGCCGTCCGAGCCGCACGATGCGCTCGTGGCGCCGCCACGCGAACGGCAGGCAGGCCGCTGTCATCGCGACGAAGTACGCCAGCCCGAGCACCGCGACCGGCATCCCCAGGAAGCGCGACTGCGCCGAAGTCGTCACCTTGGCGCAATTGATGGTCCCGCTGTCGGAGCAGGCCAGATTGGTGGCGTCGGTGTAGTGGGCGTAGGTCAGGTAGCTGGCGACGGCGATCCCGAACACGCAGATGACAAGCGTGACCGGGGCGGCCCAGCGAGGTGGCCGCCAGCCGTACCCGCCCGGATCTGTGGCGTCACTGGGCATTGAGGGTTCCCCGCAGCTTCTTGATGTCCGGCAGGTCGCATACCGATCCGGGCTTGCCGCCGGTCGTCTCGCAGATCGTCGCGGTGAAGACGTTGGCGGCACCGAGGACGCTCTTGCCGATGGCCGAGGACGGGTCGGCGATGGCCGCGGCGATCTCGTCGAAGGACTTGCCCTTGAGCACGCTCGGGTCGTAGCTGGCCCCGATGGTGACGAACTTGTTGCCGTAGTCCACGAACGGAATGCTGCCCTTGGTGTCGTACTTGGTCAGCAGCTCCGTCTGCTGGGCTGTCGGTGTCTGCAGCTTGGTGTAGTTGCCGTTGACCAGCTGGTTGGTCTCCGTCTCGACCGATGAGAAGCCGAGGTACTGGCTGCTGAAGCGCGCCCCGACGAAGCTGAAGGTCGGGGTGCTGGGGAAGACGTCCTGACTGGCGGACGTGGTCTGCCCGAGGTTTGACCATTTCCCGAACCGGGACATGGCGACGACGAGAGGCCAGCGTTCGACGGCGCAGTAGGGGCAGTACTCGGCGCCGAAGTACAGCAGCCCCGGCTTGGAGTCGAAGGTGAGCGCCGAACCAGTGACCTTCGCGGGGAGCGCCGTCACCTTGGTGGAGTCGCCCTTGGCGAGGTCACTGGCGGATATGGCGGTGACCTGAGAAACGGCAGCGGCAGGCGCAACGGCGGTCACCGTGGCGTTCTTCTTGTCGCTCTTGCTCTTCGTCGCATAGATCCCGACCATCACCCCAACGATGACGACGACCACAGCCACGATTCCACCGATGAGTAAGAACCGGCGGCGGGCTTCCTGCTTGCGCTGCTGCTCGCGCAGTTGCGCCGCACGCGCCCGGGCATTCGGCCGGTCACGGCCGCCCTTGCCCCCATCGGTGGCCATATCTGCTCCTGACGTCTGGTCCGGCGTGACGCCGCGAACCCGGACCACCCGCCCGGCGGGCGCGTTCATTCGGCGACCCCTCAACGATCCTGCTCGCGTGAGGCGTTCCCAACAATGTTTGTATCGTCCCGACACCCGCGATCAGGAGGAGAGCCGAATGGCTACGCGCGATGAGATCTGCACCGTCTGTGACCAGTACATCGCGCTGCTCAGCAAGGGCGACAGCGACGCGATTGTGGCCCTTTACGACCCCAATGCAAGGGTCGAAGATCCCCTCGGCACTGCGCCCAAAGTCGGTCACGGGCCGATCCGTGAGTTCTACGCCGGATTCGCCGGAACCCACATCACCGCGACCCGACTCGGGCCGGTGACGGTGGTCGGCCACGAGGCGGCCTTCCAGTTCCGCGTCGACGTGCCGGTGGGGGAAGACACGATCTCGATGGTCACGACGGACCTCATGAGCTTCGACGAAAGCGGCAAGGTCACGGCCATGACCGCCTACGCAGACATGGAGGCCAAGCCGGGCACCTGAGTTTCTGCGGGTTTCTCTGGGTATGCCTCAGCGGCGAGGCGGTGCGGAACACAATGTCGGTCTCATGCCGGACGCATTCGACGTCCCGTGGACCGAAGGAGCGACCGTGACCGCATCATCGACGGTGACCGGGCGCACTGGCGACGACTACCCCACTCCGCGAAGGACCGCGGGCGATCTGCTGCGCCCGGTGCGGACGGGGCTGCGCCTCGCCGGGCCTGGTGGCGCACGCCGATTGAGAGAGGCCTGGCAGGGCGCGGGTACTGCCCCACCGCGATTGCGCTCGCCGCGCCTGCTCGCTGGTGCCGCGACGGATGAGATGGCATTGGGTTTCGCCCGCCTTTTCGGCATGGCCAATGCCGGAGAGCAACTCCCGCGTATCGAGGCGGAGATGCTCGCCGCGATCGGCTACTACCGCGAGCAGGGCTGGCTCGCTGACCCCGCAGCGTTCCATCAGGATCCGCCGGCCGCCGAGCCCGCGATAAGCCGGCAAACGGCCATCGGTAGCACCTGGCAGATCCTGCGGTGGCAGAGCAGCTACGCGCCCGCCGCCGACGAGCCGGGCGCCGAGCGGTGGGCGGGCTACTCCCGTAACAGCGTCGCGGTGGCGCGCGTCCTGCGCCATCCGACGCCGCGGCCGTGGCTGGTGCTGCTGCACGGCGCCTTCATGGGGTGGCTGAGCACCGATGCGCGGATGTTCGACGCGGCCCGCCTGCACGAGGAACTCGGGGTCAACGTCGTGATGCCGGTCCTGCCGCTGCACGGGCCACGCCGTCCCGAGGGCGGTCTGGTGCCGCGCAGCATGCCGACCATCGACGCCCTCGACAACGTGCACGGCCTGACGCAGGCGGCGGCTGACGTACGCGGGTTGCTGGGCTGGATCCGTGCGCAGGACGAGCAGCCCATCGGCCTTTACGGGGTCTCTCTCGGCGGGTACGTCACCGCGCTCGTCGGAGCGCTCGAGGAGCCGCTTGCCTGCCTGATCGCCGGCATCCCGGCGGTCGACTTCCCCGCTGTCTTTGCGTCCCAGACGCCCGGACGGCTGCGGCGAACCGACTGGTACGAGCGGTTCATGACCGAAATGCGGGAGGTCCACCGGGTTGTGTCCCCGGCGATCGCTGTCCCGCGCACCGCTGCCCAGCGCCGCTTCATCTACGCCGGACGTGGCGACCGCATCCTGCGGCCCCTGCAGCAGGCCGCGCAGCTGTGGCGGCTGTGGGAAGAGCCGTCGATCTACTGGTTCGACGGCGGCCACGTCGCTCACGTGCGCTCGCCGGATATACGCCTCTTCGTCGATCAGGCCTTGGCCTCTAGCGGGCTGTCGAAAGCCTGAAACCACCCAATCGGCCCGTGGTATGTGTCACACGAGGAGATCCAATTTGCTCTGCCGACCGAATGTTCAGGTGACGAGGCCGCCCAGTCGGGCGCGGCCCGGACTCGGGGGGAGGTCGGCATGCCCCATGCCGACAGGGCGAACGGGTCGGCCGGCGACCGGCGCCAGATCGCCGTCGTCGGTAGCGGGATTGCCGGTCTCACGGCCGCGTACGTGCTCCAGCGCAGCGCCAACGTCACGCTCTACGAATCAGAACCGCGCCTTGGCGGGCACTCCCACACCCACGACATCGTCGACCATGGCACTTCGCGCGGCGGTCACGAAGGACCCGAGATCGGACCGACGCTCGCGATCGATTCGGGCTTCATCGTCCACAACGCCAAGGCGTACCCCACGTTGCTGCGACTGTTTGCCGAGCTCGGCGTCGCTACGCAGGACACCGAGATGAGCATGTCGGTCTCGTGCGCCGGATGCGGGCTCGAATATGCGGGCGCCAGTGGCCTCGGCGGCCTGTTCGCCCAGCCCCGGTCGCTGCTGCGTGGCCGTTACCTGCACATGCTGACCGAGGTTCCGCGCTTTCACCGGGCCGCCCGCCAACTGCTGGAGACCGGGGACGACGACCAGCCGCTCGCTGACTTCCTGGCCGCCGGCCACTACTCGCCGTACTTCGTTCGCCACTTCATCACGCCGCTCGTCGCAGCGGTCTGGTCCTGCGCCCCGGCCACGGCCGGCCAGTACCCGGCGCGCTACCTGTTCACCTTCCTCGCCAACCACGGCTACCTCTCCGTTTCCGGTTCGCCCACGTGGCGCACAGTGGTCGGCGGCTCGCGTACCTACGTCGAGCGGGTGACGAAGGAGCTCTCGGCTGTTCTCACGGCGACGCCGGTGCGCGCGGTCCGGCGCCTGGCCGGCAGCGGGGTTGAGATCACCGACGACTCTGACATCGCGATCCAGTACGACGCGGTCGTCGTCGCGACGCACCCGGACCAGGCACTGGCGCTGCTGGCCGATCCCACCCCCGCCGAGCGCGAAGTCTTGGGGGCGTTCCGCTACTCCCCCAACGAGACCCTGCTGCACACCGACGCCAGCGTCCTGCCGGCCGCACAGCGCGCCAAGGCCTCCTGGAACTACCGCATGACGTCCTGCCTTGACGATGCCCAGAGCGTCTTGGTGAGCTACGACATGACCCGATTGCAGCGGCTGCCGACCGACACCCGCTACGTCGTCTCCCTCGGCTCCCGCTCGCGCGTCGACCCGCGCAAGGTGCTGGCGGAAATGGTCTACGAGCATCCGATTTACAGCCCGGAGTCGGTGGCTGCCCAGCGGCTCCTGCCGGAGCTCAACACACCGAGTTTCGCCCTCGCGGGGGCCTGGCACGGCTGGGGCTTTCACGAGGACGGCGCACGCTCCGGCCTCGCCGCAGCGCAAGCGCTGGGTGGCGCATGGTGACGGCCCCGGCGCTTTACGACACGCGCATTCGCCACCTGCGTACGACACCGGTGCGCAATGCCTTCACCTACCGTAGCTACCAGTGGCTCGTCGATCTCGATGCGCTTCCGACTCTTCCGCGGCTGCTGCGTCCGTTTGCCGGCTTCGATCCCGGTCCGGCGATGCGCGCGGACATCGACGGCTACCTCGCCGAACAAGGCGTCGACCTGCGCGGCGGCAGTATCCACATGCTGACCAACGCACGAGTGCTAGGCCACGCCTTCAACCCCTTGACCGTCTACTGGTGCCACGATCCCGATGGGGCGCTGAACTGTGTCATCGCCGAAGTGCACAACACGTACGGCGGCCGCCACCGTTACCTGCTGCGCACCGACGAGCATGACCGCGCGCAGACCGCCAAAGAGTTCTATGTCTCGCCGTTCTACGAGGTGGCGGGCCATTACACGATGAGCCTGCCCGAGCCGGCTGACCGGCTGGCGCTGAGCATTACGCTGCATCCCCCGCACGGCGCCCCGTTCGTCGCGAGCGTCAGCGGCCGGCGGCATCCAGCGCACGGAACCGCGCTCATTCGCCTGCTGCTGGGGCGACCCTGGACCACCTTCGCCGTCTCCGCCCGCATCCGCTGGCAAGGCATCAAGCTCTACGTTCGCGGCCTCCCGATCGTCTCGCGCGACACGAGGCTGCCAAAAGACACCACCACCGACGACCCCGTAAAGGAGCACGCGTGACCGCCCCCACCGACGAACGCAAGATCACCGCACCGACGGGTCGTATCGTCACGCCGCGCTCGGCCCGCCGAGAACTCGCCGTCGACAGCGTGCGCTGGCCGGACATCGCCAAGGTGCCCGATTCTGCGCTCAAGGCACGCGTCGCCGAAAAGCTCTTCATCAGCATCGTCCAACGCCTGCCTCTGCAGGTCATCGCGTCAGAGGGGCGACCCTTCGGCGGCGGCCGTCCCGGCGACCCGGTGATGAAGCTGGTGAACCCGCAGGCGTTCTACCGTCGCATCGGCACAAGCGGCTTGATCGGCTTCGGCGAGGCATACATGGCGGGCGACTGGACCGCCGATGATCTTGCGGGTCTGCTGACCGTCTTCGCTCACGAAATGGCGACGCTCATTCCCCCGCGACTGCAGCGGCTGCGCGACATTTTCGTACAGCACCAGCCCCACCTGCACCGCGGCACCACGGCCGCGAGCCAGCGCAACATCGCCCACCACTACGACCTGTCGAACGAGCTGTTCGCGTTGTTCCTGGACCCGAGCCTCTCGTACTCTTCGGCGCTGTTCGAACAGACCCCGTGGGCGAACCGGGTCGCCCCGGCCGCCAACCACGCGGACCTCGCTGTCGGCCAGGCTCACAAGATCGAGCGGCTGCTGGACGGTGTGGGTACCGGACCCGGCATGACGCTGCTGGAGATCGGCACCGGATGGGGTGAGCTCGCGCTGCGGGCCGCCCAGCGAGGCGCGATTGTCACCTCGATCACGCTGTCCGAGCAGCAGCGCGAGCTGGCCCTGCAGCGTGTCGCCGAGGCCGGGGTGGCCGACCGCGTCGACATCCAACTCTGCGACTACCGCAACATCCGGGGTGAGTACGACGCCGTCGTGAGCGTCGAGATGATCGAGGCGGTCGGCGCCGAATTCTGGCCCGTCTACTTCCGCACCCTCGACGAGCGGCTGCGCCCGGGCGGCAAGGTGGGGCTGCAGGCGATCACGATGCCTGATGACCGGATGCAGGCCTCGCGAGACACGTTCACCTGGATCCAGAAGTACATCTTTCCGGGTGGGCTGATCCCTTCGGTACAAGCGATCGAGCGCAGCGTCGCCAAGCACACCACCATGACGGTTCGCGACCGCCATTCCTTCGGACTGCACTACGCCCAGACCCTGGCCCTGTGGCGGGAAACGTTCGAAGCGGATCCGGCTGCCGTCGAGGCGCTCGGGTTCGACGCAACCTTCCGCCGCATGTGGAGCCTCTACCTCGCGTACTCCGAGGCGGGCTTTCGCTCCGGCTACCTGGACGTCTACCAATACGTTTTCGCCAAATAGCTTCGCCAAGCAAGGGATCCGCCATGACACTGCTCTCCGAGCGCCCCGCCGCGCCTGCGCCCACCGCGCCCGCCGCCGGCGGCGTTGCCGATCAGCTGGCCGGGCTCGTCGCGCCGCTGTTCGGCGGCGAGCTGCCCTTCCGGCTGCGTGCCTGGGACGGAAGCGAGAGCGGTCCCGCCGGAACGCCGGTAGCGATCCTGCGCTCCCCCGCGGCCCTGCGCCGGCTGCTGTGGGCGCCGGGTGAGCTCGGGCTCGCCCAGGCGTACGTCACCGGTGAGCTCGACGTCGACGGCGACCTGCAGACCGCGCTCGCGACGGTCTGGGAAACGGTCCGATCCGGCGGGATCACCAGCCGCCGGTTGCCGCCACGAGCCGTCGCCCGCGCCGTCCGTACGGCCTTCCGGCTCGGCGTCGTCGGTCTGCGGCTGCCCGCTCCCGCCTCGCAGGCGAAGCTGTCCGGCCGGCTGCACACCCGGCTGCGGGACCGGTCGGCGATCTCTCACCACTACGACCTGTCGAACGACTTCTACGCGCTCGTACTCGACCCCCGGATGTCGTACTCCTGCGGCTACTGGACCTCGGACGATCCGGACTACACGCTCTGCGACGCGCAGCGCGACAAGTTCGACCTGGTCTGCCGAAAGCTCGCGCTGAAGCCCGGTCAGCGCCTGCTCGACGTCGGGTGCGGCTGGGGTTCGCTGTCCCTGCACGCGGCGCAGCACTACGGCGTAACCGTCACCGGGGTCACGCTCTCCCGCGAGCAGCGGGCGTTTGCTTCGCAGCGCGCAGCGGCCGAAGGTCTCGACGGCGTCGCGGAATTCCGGCTGCAGGACTATCGCGACGTGAGCGACGGACCCTACGACGCGGTCGTCTCGCTCGAGATGGGCGAACACGTCGGCGCCGAGAACTATCCGACGTACGCGGGACAGCTGTATCGCCAGCTGCGACCCGAAGGCCGGCTCGTGCTCCAGCAGATGTCGCGCCACGGCGCGGCGCCCGGTGGCGGCGCGTTCATCGAGTCCTACATTGCTCCTGACATGCATATGCGACCCGTCGGTCAGACCGTCGACCTCCTCGAAGACGCCGGATTCGAAATCCGTGACGTCCACGCGATGCGCGAGCATTACGTACGCACGGTCGCGGCCTGGTACGCGACGTTCGAAGCACGCTGGAGTGACGCGGTCGCGCTGGTCGGCGAGGAGGTCGCGCGCGTCTGGCGGCTGTACTTCGTAGGCGGTGCGCTGGCGTTCCAGGAGGGCCGAATGGGCGTCGACCAGATCCTCGCCGTGAAGCCGGGCTCCGCCGGAGCCAGCGGAATGCCGGCGACCCGAGGGGCATATGCCGACTGACGGGTTTTCCACCGGCCGGTTTCTCGAGGGCCTACCGATCACGCTCGCAGCGGTCGCGGTAGCCCTCGGCATCACGTTTGCGGTGGCGCTCTGGCGCGGACACCACAGCGTGGTCGACGTGACGTGGGGGCTCGGCTTCGCCGTCATCGCGCTCACCTCGCTCGTGGCGTCCAGCGGGCACGGCGACGTCACGCGCCGGGTGCTGATCGCGCTTTTGACGACGGCGTGGGGAGTGCGACTCGCGGTCCATATCGGCCGCCGCAATTGGGGCAAGGGCGAGGATCCGCGCTACGCCGAACTGCTTTCCCGCGCGCCGGGCAGCCCGACGCTGTACGCGCTGCGCATGGTCTACCTGACACAAGGCGTCGTGATGTGGTTCGTCTCGCTGCCCGTCCAGGTCGCCATGTACGAGCGCGGGTCCACCGGCGTACTGACCTGGGTGGGTACGGCCGTCTTTGCCGTCGGGCTCTTCTTCGAAGCGGTCGGCGACTCGCAGCTGGCCCGCTTCAAGGCCGACCCCGCATCCAAGGGCCAGGTGATGGACCGCGGGCTCTGGCATTACACGCGTCACCCCAACTACTTCGGTGACGCGTGCGTCTGGTGGGGCCTCTACCTGATCGCCGCGCAGCAGTGGCAAGGTGCGCTGACCATCCTGTCGACCCTCGCCATGACGTACACCCTGGCCAACGGAACCGGGAAGCCCACGCTCGAGAAGGGCATGGCCGAACGCCGGCCGGGCTACACCGAATACGTGCGGCGCACCAGCGGTTTCATCCCGCTGCCGCCGCGAGAGTGAACGTGTCGCTGGCCGTGGTGGCGTGCACTCAATCGACGGTTCCGCGAGCGACAATCCACTCAGTGGGTTGGCCCGTTGTTGCGGCGATGTGATCGTAGTCGGCGTCGTAGTGCAGCACGACCGCAGCTGCGCCCTCCGCTATCGCTGCGATCAGCAGATCAGGCAGCTTCGCGACCCGATGAAGCCCGCGATGCGCGAGTAGCCGCTGCACCTCCAGCGCTCGCTGACCGGCATCCGGCGTCAGCGGCAGGCTCCGATATGCCTGGACTCGGGTCCTAGCCCACTCGTCGTACTCCTTTGGCCCGCGGGCCGAGTGCAACAACTCGAGGTCGACCAGCGGGCACGTACACAACTCATGACCAGAGGTGAATTTGGCCGCTAACGCGTCCGCGACCGCCGGCCGGCTTGCAACCCGTGCCCACACGCTCGTATCCACCAGCAACGGGGAGGGGGCGACGCTCACCGCTTCCATGCATCGCCGCGTGCAGCCTGCAAAGCATTGGGATCTGCCCACACGCCGGCCCGCAGCTTCTGGATCTCACGCCGATGTGCATCCGCCGCGACCGCCGCGCGCAAGGCGGCCGTGACGGTGTCCTTCTTGGTCCGCGTACCCAAGACCTCACTGGCAGCGGCCAGCAGGTCCGGATCAACGTCCACCAGGGTTCGGGTCACAAGAGGATGATATCCAGGATCGTCGTTTTCAGTTGCGTGATCCGCCTCGATCTTGCTGCGTTCAACGCAGATTGTTCACAATCGACGGTCCAAGACCAAACAACCCGCCGCCAGCCGGGCTAGCGAGCCAGCGGCCAGCGGCGGGAGCTTCAGGCGGCTCAGGCGGCTATGCCGCTGAGCACCACATCCGACGGATTCGACGGGGCCTTGCGGCCGGGCTCATAGGAGATCGCCACGTTGCTGATGTCGGACGACTTCATCGGCAGCCTCGTCGCGGTCAGCTGCACCGCCGAGCCGCCGCGCACGTCAAAGGTGGCGATGGCAGCCCGCGCGCCATTGCCGTTACCGGCCCAGAGCACGTAAATGCTTCTTGACCGGTCGTTCACGGGGAGCCCGTCGGCGAGCAGGAAAACACCCTTGTCGGTCATGACCGCCTTGGCGACCGCGCTGCCACTCGACGAGCGCAGCGTGACCTCACGGGCATTCGGCTCGAGCAGCCACTGGGCCAGAGCCGAGTTGGTCACGCTCGGGCGCCCGCTGTCGGAAACGGCCCAGGTCACCGGGATGGCGATCCCGATCCCGACGGCAGCAGCCAACACACCGACCGCGATCTTCCCGCGCAGCTGCATTCGACGCACTCGTGCGACGGGTCGGCGCTGCGGGGCGACGGTGACCGTGACGGGAGGCCGGTCGTCAGGATGGCTGCCGAACGCCCGGGGCTGCTGAGGCGAAGAGGTCAACTCGCGAGGCTCAGCGGCAGCTGCCGCCAGGATCCGGTCGCGCAATTCGGCAGGCGGCGGCTCGGCGGCCTCGGCGATGAGCTCGGCGAACGCAGCACCCAGGGCAGCCGTATCAGCGACGAGGCGCGCGCAGCTCCGGCACGTCATGAGGTGCACGGCGAGGCGCTGCTCGTCCTCGGGCTCGAGCGCGTGCAAGGCATAGCCCGCGGCCAGCCCTTCGAAATCGTCGTGGTCGCTCATCCAGCACCACCGAGGCTGCTGTAGCGGGGCCCGAGATGAACCCGCAAGGCGCGGACGCCGGCGAGCATGCGCGTCTTCACTGTGCCGAGCGGCGCGCCGGTGATCGACGAGATCTCACGCTGCGTGTAGCCCTGGAAATACGCGAGCAACAAGGCCTCGCGCTGCACGGGTGGCAACTCCTTCAAGGCCTCGCGCACCTCGGCCCCCTGCACGCGCGCTTCCGCTTGCTCTGCCGTGCCGGGGTCGCCGGAGGGCATCAAGTCGAGCCCCTCGTCGGTCGCGACCCTCCCGCGGCGCTGAAGCGCCTCGCGGCGAAGGACGTCGACAGCGCGGCGATGAGTCAAGGTCAGCAGAAAAGTCGCGAGGCTCCCACGTGTGGTGTCGAAGCGCTCCGGCGCCCGCCAGAGTGCGAGCAGCGCCTCCTGGACGGCGTCCTGTGCCAGGTTCGAATCACCAAGGAGCCGGTTTGCCAGGGAATAGCAACGGCTGCCGTAAGCGTCGTAAATCTCTCCGAGAGCCTGCTGGTCGCCTGAGACCAAGCGCCGCATGAGCACGTCCGGATCCGGTCCTGCGGGGGTCCCAGAAACGGGCTGGGGCGCGGACGTCACACGTCTAGTCTGCGTGAGGACCGACTGGGCGCTGAACGACACATCAGGTATTCGCCCCGGCAGGCGTTTCGGTTCACCATGGCGGCGGACAAATCGTGTCGTTGTACCAGATATTGGGCCAAATAAGGTGCCTCTGGGGCTAGCGCTGGCGTGGCATCTGGCGCCGCGCGGCCCTGGTCGGCTCGCCGCCCAGATCCGCGCCCGAGATGAGCAGGATCGCGGCCACCGCACATATGCCGGTGAAAAGGCCGAGCAGCAATCCGGCAAGCACGGATCCGGCGATCGCGCCGATGCCGGTGCCCACCAGGGCGTGGAGCGCAATCAAGACGATGGCACCTTCAGCGATCGTCAATCGGCTCGCTGACCGGATGGGCTGCTGGCGCCGCACGGCTGGCGCTGGGGAGCTCACACGCATGTCCACGAGTGCCTCCTACCCAGCTGTGACCCAGATCTCCCATGCAGGATGCCGGAAAATGTTCGCTGATCGCGGGTTCGGCCCCGTTTGACTGTTCGTGTCGCGGCTTGGTAGACCTTGGACGTGCCCAGCCAGATACCGCTGGTCGATTACCTCGTGCTGGGCGATAGTCCGCATCTCGTGGCTCACGAGTGCGCCACCTGCGGCGCGAGGTACTTCGATCGTCGTAATGCATGTGCCTCTTGCGGAGGCGTCGCTTTCACCACGGCCGAAGTAGCGACCGAGGGCGAGGTGCGGGCCTTCACGATCGTCTCGCTGGCAGCGCCAGGTATCCGGGTGCCCTTCGTACCCGCGATCGTCGATTGCAAAGGCACCAGCGTGCAGGGCAACGTCATCAACTGTCCGCCTGATCCGGAGCACGTGACGCTCGGCATGCAGGTCAAGCTGGCGACGTATTCGCTCGGCCCTGATGCGGAAGGCATCGAAGCCGTCGGCTTCGGTTTCGAGCCCGCCTGATCCACCCCGCGCTGAGGCTGTGACAGGCCGAAACGGCCGAGAGAGGCACGACATGAGCGAGAGCGTCTGGATCCTCGGGATCCACATGACCAAGTTCGGCAAGCACTTCGACAAGGACCCGGTCGACCTCGCGTCAGAGGCCGTGCTTGCCGCGCTCGCAGACGCCGGCGTCACGATGAAGGACATCGGGGTGCTTGCCGCCGGCCATCTCATGGGCGCCGCCGCCGGTATCGGTCAACAGCTGCAGAAGCAGGTCGGCCAGACCGGTATCCCGGTCTTCAACGTTTCCAACGCCTGCGCGACGGGAGCCACAGCGCTTCGTGTGGCCGTCATGGCGGTGAAAGCCGGCGAGTGCGACATGGGGCTTGCCTTCGGAGTCGAGAAGCTGTCGGGCGCGGGCCTGCTGGCCGGCGGTTCGCTCGGTGCGCAGAACCCGAACTGGACGCCGTCCGGCCGGTTAGGGGCGGTCGCGGCCACCGACGGTCGCATCGGTACCCAGACCATGCCGGGCGTCTTCGCGCAGATCGGGATGGAGTACGGCCACAAGTACGGCGGCACCAGCTTCGAACTCTTCGCCCGCATCAGCGAGAAGAACCACGCTCACTCCACGCTGAACCCGCTGGCGGCCTACCAGAAGCGCTTCACGCTGGACCAGATCATGAACGACATCATGATCGCTTACCCCAACACGCGCCCGATGTGCTCAGCCAACTGCGATGGTGCAGCGGCAGCCGTAGTCGTCAGCGACTCGAAGCTGAAGACGCTCTCCCTGGAGCAGCAGCGCCGGGCGGTCAAAATCTCGGCGTCAATCCTCACCAGCGACCCGTGGGAAGAGGCCTGTCAGGTCCTGCCCAACGTCAACACGCTGACCCGCCGGGCGGCGGAGCAGGCGTACGAGCAGGCCGGCATCTCCCCCGCCGACCTCGACCTCGTCGAGCTGCACGACTGCTTCGCGACGGCCGAACTCGTCCACTACGACAACCTCATGCTCTGCGAGCAGGGCGGGGCCGCTGACTTCTTCGAGTCCGGCGCCACCTGGCGTGACGGCAAGACCCCGGTCAACGTGTCGGGCGGCCTTGAGTCCAAGGGCCACCCGATCGCCGCGACCGGCATCGCCAACATCTGGGAGGTCTGCCATCACCTGCGCGGTGAGGCCGGCGACCGCCAGATCCAGGGCGCGAAGACCGGCCTGGCGCACGTCATCGGTCTTGGCTCGGCCTGTGGCGTCCACGTCCTGGAGAAGTCCTCCCTCTGACCCGGCTAAAGCCCAGTAATCGTCGCTATCCGCGCGGATAGCGACGATTACTGGGTTTTAGCGGGAGAATCGCACGCGAAGGTGCTCCTTACGATTGAGCTGATTCTGGGTCCCTGGGGCTATCGTGTAGCCATTGGCTACACCTGTAAAGGAGGCAGCCCGACATGTCTGCATCCCCGGTATCCGCCGCCCGCCCGACTGGCCGGGACGAGGTCACCGACGCCGTCCTCGATGCCTCCGAGCGACTGTTCGCCGCGGCCGGTCCGGCCGACGTCTCGCTGCGCGCGATCGCGCGGGACGCGGGTGTCACCTACGGGCTGGTCTACCGCCACTTCGGCACCAAGGACGTACTCCTGGACCGGTTGCTCATGCGCTATGCCGAGCGGTGGAAGGACCACCTCGGAGCCGAGCCTGACTACGCGAACGCGCTGGGCGAGCTGCTCGGCGACAGCTTCGACACCGGGCCCTACCTGCGGCTGCTCGCGTGGACCCTGCTGACCGGCGTCCCCGATCGCGATGCGGCGAGCTACCGGCGTCACTCCACCCTCGACGAGCTGCCGGCCCTCGCTCCGGGCGCCGATCCCGGCGACGAGCGCGCCCGGCGACAAACCGCGGGCGCGCTCGCCTTCGCTTTCGGATGGCGCTTCTTCAACCCGTTCATCCGCGCCGCGCTGCACTTCGACGACGACGATCCGGCGGCCGTTCAGAGCGCCATCCGCCAGCAGCTGCACACCCTCATCAGGTGACGGCGCCGACGCCGGTGATGTCACGGCCGACGAGCAGTGCGGCGCGCGCCAGGCTGATCGCCGGCGGCCTCCTGTGGCTCACGTCGGCGCAGTTCTTCCTCGCCCAATTCCTGGTGCAGCAGGGCTGGAAAGGCTCACGGCCGTACAGCCTGAAAGGCAGTTGGATCAGCGACCTCGGCGCGACGTCCTGCGGGACCTATCGCGGTGGGTCCGGAATCATCGTCTGCTCACCGCGGCACCTGCTGCTCAACGCCGGACTGGTCGTGCTGGCCGTCCAGGTCGCCGGTGGAGCGCTGCTGCTTCGTCGACTGCTTCCGACGAGCCGCTGGGTCACGGCGTCGTCCACCCTGCTGGTGGTGTCGGGCGCCGCGCTGCCCTTTGTCGCCGGCTTCCCGGAGGACACCGGCAAACCGTGGCATGCCATCGCCGCGACCCTGCACCTCGGGGCCGCCGGCCTGGGCATGGTCGCTGCGGGGCTCGCGCTACGGACCTGCGGCCACCCGCGGATCAGCGCGCTGACCCTGCTGCTCGGCGCCGCGTCCGTCATCGGAACTCTGCTCACCGGAGCCGGATCGGGCGCCGGGGTCGGGCGAGCCGCCATCGAACGGCTCGCGGCGTGGCCGTTCACCGCCTGGACGACGCTGGCGGGGGCGCTGATTCTGCTGTCCGCAATGCGCCACAAACCCTGACCATTGCCCCAACCAAGCCGCGAGTCAGCGCGGACTGGCCGCGCTGACGCGAACGACGCGCTATACCCATGAAGGCACCAATGAGAAGCACTGCAGTTGTTCACCAGACAGGAGCACCTACATGACGCCGTTGACCCGCCGCGGGCTCATCGCTGGAGCCGCCGGGACGGCAGCCCTCGTAGCCCTGGAAGGCTGCGGCTCGTCAAGCACGGGACCCAAGAGCAGTCCCTCGCCGAAGTCGTCCGCCTCGAAGAGCACCGCCAAGAGCGTCGGTGGCGTGACGGAACCCTCGAAGGCGCCGTTCGACACGGTCGTGGTCCTGATGATGGAGAACCGCTCCTTCGACCACCTGCTCGGCTGGATGCCCGGGGTGAACGGCAAGCAGGCGGGCCTCACCTTTCCGGGCTTCAAGGGCGGCACGGCAGCCACTCATGCCCTCGGCTCCAACACCCAGGCGTGCGGCGACAAGGATCCCGCCCACACCTGGCAATCGATGGTGACGCAGTACAACGGCGGCAAGCTCGACGGCTGGCTCAAGACTCAGTTCACCGGTGACACGTTTCCCATCGGCTACTACGAGCAAGCGCAGGTTCCGATCCTCGGCGCGCTCGCCAAGAACTACACGCTTTTTGACAGCTATCACTGCTCGCTGATGGACGCCACCTGGCCGAACCGCTTCTACCAGCTGTGTGCGGCCACCGACGTCGACGCGACGGGCTTGTTCCCCGGTGCCGGAAGCCCGCGGCCATCCAACCTCGAGCTCGCCATCTTCGACCGGTTGAAGGAAGCGAACCTCACCTCGGGTTACTACACGTGGGGCGAGCCGATGACCGAGCTCTTCGCCTCCAAGAAGTACGACTCCATCACCTACCCCAAGGACAAGTTCTTCGCGGAGGCAGCGGCCGGAACGCTGCCCAACGTGACGTTCATCGACCCGGACTACACGACGCGCTCGGAGTTCCTGGGTACGTCGAACGACTACCACCCGCACGGCGACATCGAGGCCGGCGAAAGCTACGTCGCGCAGGTGTACGACGCCCTGCGCAAGAGCCCGCAGTGGGAGCGGATGGTCTTCATCATCAACTTCGACGAGAACGGCGGTTTCTACGACCACGTCGTGCCGCCGACGTGCATCGACAACAACGTCAATCCCAACCCCGGTCCCCACCCGAACTACAAGCAGCTCGGCTTTCGCGTGCCGGCGATCGCGCTAGGTCCCTACGCGCCCCAGAAGATCGAGACCGCCGGGCCGTACGAGCATTGCTCGATCCTGCGGATGATCGAGTGGCGCTGGGGCTTGAAGCCCATGACGGCCCGGGACGCCAACGCGAAGAACTTCGCCGAAGCACTCGACTTCACCAAGAAGCGTGATGCGATCACGCTTCCGGCCTTTACCCAGGTGACCTCGAAGGCCTGCCCGAACCCGCAGCTGGCGCTCGCCTGATCCACACTCGGTCTGGTCGCGTTATCGGGGGGTCAACACACAGAACTCATGGCCGTCGAGATCGGCCAGCACCACCCGGCCGACGTCACCCTGAGCGATGTCGATTCGGGTCGCCCCGAGGGAGACGAGCCGGTCGACCTCCGCTTGCTGATCGCCGTTGGCGGGTGGAGCAAGGTCGAAATGCAGCCGGTACTTCCCAGTCTTGGGCTTCAACGGCGGACCGCCCCACGTGATCTTCGGACCGCCGTGCGGCGAGCGGATCGCGGTCTCCTGGTCCTGGTCCCAAACCAACGGCCAGCCCAGCGCTTCGCTCCAGAAGTAGCCGACCTGCTGCGAACCGTCGCACGCGAGCGCGCCGATGAATCCGCAGTCCGCAAGGAAGTTGTTGCCCGCCTCGATGACGCAGAACTCGTTGCCTTCGGGGTCGGCGAGCACCACATGCCCCTCCTCGGGGCGTTGACCGATGTCGATGTGGCGGGCGCCGAGTCCGAGCGACCTTGCCACCGTCTGCTGCTGCTCCTCGAGGGACGTGCTCGTCAGATCGAAGTGCATCTGGTTCTGGCCGGACTTCTGCTCCTGAGTTGGAAGGAATCGCATCCGAAACCCGGTGTCATCGCTCGGCAGCAGCGCGAAACCGTCGTGGGGGTCGTCGACCATCTCCCAGCCCAGGACGCCGGCCCAGAAGCGCGCGAGACGGAGCGGATCGTTCGCGTCGAAGCAGAGCGCGAGCAAGTGAGCAGTCATCCCGCTACCGCTCGCGGAGCGACGCTGCAGGCAGCGGCAGATGGGCATGCAGGACGGGCAAATAGGGCTCCGGGTCGCCGAGCGACGGCAACTGTCGTAGCTCATCGGCAGTGCGCCTGCTGCTGAGCGCGCGCACCGCCTCCCACGGTTCGACGAGCAACGTCCAGCCGGGCGTGCCGTCGTGGGTCGCCCAGCTGCCCTCCCCGGCCATGACCGCCACCGGGGCGAGGTCGGCGGCCAGCAGCAGGTCGCCGAACGTCCTTGTCACAAAGGGCAGCAGCGTCGGCGTCTCGAGCGCCTCGTGATCCGGCTCTTCGAGCGCGCCGCGCAGATCGTGCTCGTGGACCGCCACGTCGGCGAAAAGCACCGATGCCGGCCCTTTGAGCATGATCTCGAGGATCGGATCGAGCGCCTCCCACTCGGCAAGCAGTGCCTCGACGGGCTCTGGTGATCGCTCAGCCATCAACCCCGCCAGCCACGCGTTGAGCTCGCCCTCCGGCAGGCGGCCTTTCGCAAGGGCGGCGGGCGTGGCCACCAGGTGCTTCAGCACGTCACTCACCTGCCACGCCGGGCAGGCCGGGACGACCCGGCCCAGCCCAGCGTCGTCAACGTTCATCAGCAGGTCGCCGATCCGGGCCCGCGTGTTCTGGTAGGCCTCGAAAATCGGCATGCCCATCCCTCTCAGCCAGCTCCCGCGCGGGCCGCGGCTGCGGCCTGCGAAGACGGGTCCACCTGCGAGGGGATTCTGATCGACGACAGCAGCTCGATCGCACTCGGGAGGCCGAGCGCCGCATTGGCCCGGACCGTATCGAAGTATTCGGCGAAGCGGTGAGCTTGCCGTAGATCACCCGGGCTGAACTTCTCGCGGCGCGGCGTGGTGAGTGCGACTTGTTAACCAGAACGTCTTCACAAGACTCGCCGCGAAACCTCGCGAATCTGGCATTTCACAGCGGAATCCCGACACTTCACAGCGCGTGACGTCGCACCTTTCAAGCGGCCGAAACGTGACTGGCACCTAACTCGCCTAATTTTACGACGACGAAAGCGGCGCCAGTCGCCCGCGCGTTCACCTGTTGTTGACAAGCGATCTCAAGGAGTCACCGATGCGTGGAAGCAGTGCTCGCCTGGAGGCCATCAACGCCGTGAAGGCGTACCAGCCGCCGGCAGCCTCGTTCGCGCCGGCGGAGGTCCCAGGAGAAATTTTCGGGGAAAACGTCTTCAGCAAGGCCGTCATGCAAAAGCGGCTCCCGAAGGCCATCTACAAGTCCGTGATCGCCACCATCGAGCACTCCAAGCCGCTCGACCCGAGCGTCGCCGACGCCGTCGTGGTGGCCATGAAGGACTGGGCCATGGAGAAGGGCGCGACGCATTACGCCCACGTCTTCTACCCGCTGACCGGATTCACAGCGGAGAAGCACGACAGCTTCCTCGAGCCCAGCGGTGATGGCGGCTCGATCGCCGAGTTCGCCGGCAAGACGCTGACCCAGGGCGAGCCGGACGCGTCCAGCTTCCCCAACGGCGGCCTGCGCGCGACGTTCGAGGCCCGCGGCTACACCGGCTGGGACGTCACCAGCCCCGCGTACGTCCTAGAGAACCCGAACGGCAGCACGCTCTGCATCCCCACGGTCTTCGTCTCGATGACCGGCGATGCCCTGGACAACAAGACGCCGTTGCTGCGCTCGCAGCAGGCGATGGCCAAGCAGGCCGAGCGCGTGCTGCGCCTGTTCGGGCATGAAAACCCTGACGCTGTCGTGTCTTTCGCGGGTGCCGAGCAGGAGTACTTCCTGATCGACAAGAGCTTCTTCCTCAACCGCACCGACCTCCTGAACTCAGGTCGCACGCTGTTCGGCGCCAAGCCCCCGAAGGGCCAGGAGTTCGACGACCACTACTTCGGGGCCATCCCCGAGCGCGTCCTCGCCTTCATGCTCGACTGCGAGCGTGAGCTCTTCAAGCTCGGCATCCCCGCCAAGACGCGGCACAACGAGGTGGCCCCCGGCCAGTTCGAGATCGCCCCGGTCTTCGAGCGGTCCAATGTCGCTGCTGACCACCAGCAGTTGCTGATGGTGACGCTGAAGCGCATCGCCAACAAGCACGGCATGGAATGCCTCTTCCACGAGAAGCCCTTCGAGGGCATCAACGGGTCCGGCAAGCACGTCAACTTCTCGCTCGGTAACACCTCCGAAGGCAACCTGCTGCTGCCGGGCGACAACCCCCACGACAACGCGCAGTTCCTCATCTTCTGCGCGGCGGTCATCCGGGGCACTCACAAGTACGCCGGCCTGCTGCGCTCCTCGGTGGCCTCCGCCACCAACGACCACCGCCTCGGCGCCAACGAGGCTCCCCCGGCCATCATCTCGATCTTCCTCGGTGACCAGCTGGCCGACGTCTTCGACCAGATCGCCAAGGGCGGCGCGACCTCCTCGAAGGACAAGGGCAGCCTGCAGATCGGCGTCGATACGCTCCCGATCCTGCCGACCGACCCGGGCGACCGTAACCGCACCAGCCCCTTTGCCTTCACCGGCAACCGGTTCGAGTTCCGCGCGCCCGGCTCGCTGCAGTCGATCGCGGGGCCGATGGTCACCATCAACACGATGCTGGCCGAGGCGCTGGACTACATCGCGTCCGAGCTCGAGGGACTCATCTCCGACGGCACCGATTTCAACGTCGCCGTGCAGAAGGTGCTCGAGGACATCATCACGCTCCACGGGCCGGTGGTGTTCAACGGCGACGGCTACTCCGAAGACTGGCATACCGAAGCCGCCGCCCGCGGGCTGCCGAACCTGCGCACCACGCTGGACGCCCTCCCGCAGCTCATCACCGACGATGCGATGGAGCTCTTCAGCCACTACGGCGTCTTCAACCACCGCGAGATGCACAGCCGCTACGAGATCGCGCTCGAGCAGTACGCGCTCAGCATCGGCGTCGAGGCGCGCACGACCCTGGAGATCGGCTCGACGGTCATCCTCCCGGCGGCGCTGCGCTACCAGACCGAGCTGGCCCAGAACGTCGCGGCGCTGCAGACAATCGGGATCGACGGCGACCGTGCCACGTTGGACATCGTGTCCACCGACATCACGGCGCTGCGAACCGGTCTCGCAACGCTGCGTGCCGCCCTGCACCACGATGAGGACAAGACCCCGCTCGGTGAGGCCCAACACGCCAAGGACGAACTGCTGCCCGCGATGGCCACCGTCCGTTCCGCCGCCGATGACCTTGAGGGCTTCGTGGCGGACGACCTCTGGCCGCTTCCGACCTACCAGGAGATGCTTTACATCCTCTAGAGAGCACGCTTCGTTCTGTGTTTCCTTCCATGCTTTCCTTTACCGTCCGGTAAGCAAGAGGCATGACCCCACCCGCAGACCGCACGGTCTTCATCACCGGTGCGACCGATGGTCTCGGCCGGGCGCTGGCCGACCACCTGGCGGCGCAGGGCGCGGGGCTCATCCTGCACGGTCGCGATCCCGCCAAGCTGGAAACCACCGCAAGCGAGATCGCCGGGCTTGGACTGACGCGTCCCGTGACGGTGCTGGCCGAACTCGGCGACCTCGCCCAGGTACGCAAGCTCAGCCAGCAGGTGGCCGCCGTAACGGACCGGCTCGACGCGTTCGTCAGCAATGCAGGTATCGGTTCGGGAGAACCCGCCGGGCGCGAGCGCCAAGTCAGCGCCGACGGCATCGAACTGCGCTTCGCCGTGAACTACCTCGCGGGCTTCGACCTATCCCTGCGGCTGCTGCCCTTGCTGCGCGCGGCCGGTTCCGCCCGCATCATCCACGTCGCCTCGCTGGGGCAGCATCCGATCGACTTCGACGACCCGATGATCGAGCGTGACTACTCCGGAAGCCGCGCGTACGGCCTGAGCAAGCTGGCCCAGATCACCAGCGGCTTCACACTCGCCGAGCGCCTGCCCGCCGACCAGATCACGGTGAACAGCGTCCATCCCTCCAGCCTGATGCCGACCAAGATGGTCATCGCGGAGTACGGCCGCAGTGTCGACACGCTCGAGGCGGGTGAAGCGGCCACTCGCCGTCTCATTACGGCGCCGGACCTAGCGGCTGTCACCGGACGCTTTTTCGATCGGCTGCAAGATGCCCGGGCCCATGCGTCGGCTTACGACCCGCAGGTTCGCCGCCGGCTCTGGCAGCTCAGCCTCGACCTCACGGGAGCGCCGGGCGAAACCTTGGCGTAACGGGCATCAGAAGGTTCCGGTCGCCGCCGGCGACTAGCGTCCCGGCCCCGCGGGCCAGCGCTCGTCCAGGGTTACCTGTTCTCGCCGCCGCTCGCCCCAGCAGAGCCCTGTCTTTCGCGCGATAGGGATCGGGCACCCTCGACGTGAGAGGCGCCGCTGGGGGCCCCATTAGTCGAACTTCCAGCAGGAGATCAGGCGGCTTGGCGCTGGGCCACGATCTCGCGGGCCTCACACTGGTAAGCGTCGGTCAGCTCTTGGACGAGCCCCGACCGGCCGGCCTCGGTGGCCTGGTTGATGGACCAGAAGTACGCGGTCTTGAGCTCGGTGATGGCGCGCGCGGTACGTGCTTCGGTGGTGGACATGGAGGTTCCCCTCGTTGGTGGCTTCATATATGTCGTCGGCGTAAAGCCGGTTGACTTCAATTCAATGGCCGAGAATAACGATACGTTGCGTATCGTTCAGGCCGACCTCGCTTCACGTATTGGCCGACTAGTACGGTGCCCTAGTAGGGTGAATCCCCAGTTAACGCGACGCTACGTTTCGGAGTGTGATCCTCATGACGTCCACCGCGGGGCGGGGGTCGGCGCGGGGAAGTCGTACCGAAGCAGCCATCCTTGGCGCGACGCGTGAGCTGCTTTCCAAGTGCGGTGTCCGCGAGCTGACCGTCGAAGGAGTGGCAGCCCGAGCAGGCGTCGCCAAGACCACGATTTACCGGCGGTGGCGGTCCAAGGACGAGCTTGCGTTAGCGGTGCTCATCGACATGGTGCAAACCATGGTGTCGGTACCGGAGCTCGAAGACACCCGAGCGGAACTCATCGCGCTCTTGCAAGGGGCCATCCGCATTCTCGGCAAGACCCTCATGGGATCGGTCATGCGGGGATTGGCCTCCGAGCTTGCGACAGACTCCGACCTCGCGCGGGCCTTCCGCGAGCTGGTGGTGGCGCTGCGGCTCGGCGAGGTGGAACGCCTCATCCAGCGCGGCGTCGACCGCGGGGAGATCCGCCAAGGCGTGGATATCAGCCTCACCCACGACCTGCTTTTCGGGCCGGTCTACTACCGGCTCTTCCTCAGCGGCGAGCCCTTGGACCGCAAGCTCGCCGCGCGCATCGTCGACGCCGTCCTGCCCGCCCTGCGACCCGTAACGCGGACGGCGGACGCCCGCTAGTTGCTCTTTAGAGCCGGGTCAGCACCGCTGCGCAGGAGCTGACCTCGATGGTGCGTCCAGGCTCAACGTCGAGGCTCGTGATGACGCCGTCTTCGATGATGGCGGCGTAGCGCCGCGAGCGCAGGCCGAGGCCGATTCCGACGCCGTCCATGACCAGGTCCATGGCTTTGGCGAAGTCACCGTTGCCGTCGGCCAGCATCTTGATGGAGTCGCCGACGCCCTGGTCCTTGCCCCACGCGTCCATGACGAAGGCGTCGTTGACGGCGATGCACGCGATGGTGTCGACGCCCTTATCGGTGACAGCCTGGGCCTGCTCGACAAAGCCCGGAAGGTGGATACGCGAGCAGCCCGGGGTGAACGCGCCGGGGACAGCGAACAGCACGACCTTGCCCTTGCCGAGCACGTCAGTGGAGCGCACCGCAACGGGGCCTTCCTCACCCATGATTCGCAGCTCAACGTCGGGAATGCGATCGCCGGCAGAAACGGTCACTCAAGTCCTCCTGAAAGAAGTTCGCGGGTCTCAAGCATCGCATCTGCTCGGTGATTGCCGCCTTCCAGACGGGGTGCACTGCGGTGTAAGGGTGCACGTTGTCGATTTGGTCGGCGCAGACCCGCAGGTGGCGCTAGGTTTCGCGGTCAAGCTATCGGTGGCCGCGGGCGTCAATCCGCAGGGCCTGGCGGTCCTGGACCTCGGTTCCTGAATTCCGGCTCCGCTGCGATCCTGGTGCAGGTACCGTCCCGCGGGGTAGACGTGACTCATGTCACGCGTCACTAAGGAGCGCCTGTGAGCTTCAACCTCGCGACGATGTTGCGCGAATCGCGTGCATCTGAGCCGGAAAAGCCCCTTTGCCACATCGGGGAGCTGTCCTTCAGCTACGCCCAGGTCGACGAGATCTCCGGCCGGGTGGCCACCAGCTTGATGGGGCTCGGACTTGCGCCCGGGGACAAGGTCGCGGTGCAACTGCCCAACGTGCCGCAATTCCTGTTCACCTACTACGGGATTCTCAAGGCGGGCCTGGTCATGGTCCCGCTCAACCCGCTGCTGAAGGCGCCTGAGGTCACCTATCACCTGAAGGACTCGGAGTCGAAGGTCCTGGTCACCTTTGAGCTGTTCGCCGAGGAGTCCATGAAGGGCGCGCAGGCGGCCGAGGGGGTCACGACCTACGTGGTCAACCTTCCGGGAAGCGATCAGCGGCCGGCGGGCAGCAAGCACTTCGATGAGCTGTACTTCGCCGACGACACCGGCGAGATCGCGCCGACCAGTGCGGATGACACCGCAGTGATCATCTACACCAGCGGCACCACCGGAAAGCCCAAAGGCGCTGAGCTCACGCACTTTCAGCTATACATGAACTGCACGGTCGCCGGCGAACTCTTCGGCTTTGCGGACGACGACATCGGCCTCGCCGTCCTGCCGCTGTTTCATGTCTTCGGACTGTCCAGCGTCCTCAACGTGACCGTGCGCTACCGGGGCACGATCGTCCTCGTCCCCCGCTTCGAGATGGAACCGGTGCTCGATGCGTTGGAAAAGCACCACTGCACGATCTTCTCGGGCGTACCGACGATGTATTTCGCGCTACTGCAGGCGGATACGTCCAAGCGCGACCTGTCCGCGATGCGGGTCGGAGTCTCCGGCGGCGCACCGATCCCGGGAGACATCATCAGGACGTTCGAGGAGAAGTTCCCCGGGGTCGTGATCCTCGAGGGTTACGGCCTTTCGGAGACCGCCAGCACGACGACGTTCAACGAAAGCGCCGAAGTGCGCAAAGTCCTGTCGATCGGCAAGCCGATCTGGGGAGTGCAGGTGCGTGTCGTCGACGAGGACGGCAAGCCCCTCCCGACGGGAGAGGAACACGTCGGCGAGATCGTCATCCGCGGCCACAACGTGATGAAGGGCTACTACAAGAACCCGGAGGCGACGGCAGCCGCGTTTCGCGGCGGCTGGTTCCACACCGGAGACCTTGCCTACATGGACGAGGACGGTTTCTTCTTCATCGTCGACCGCATGAAGGATCTGGTCATCCGGGGCGGCTACAACGTCTACCCGCGCGAGGTCGAGGAAGTGCTCTACACCCACCCGGGGATCGCGGAGGCCGCCGTCATCGGCAAGCCCGACGACAAGCTGGGTGAGGAAGTCCTCGCCTACATCGTGGTCCAACAGGGCGCTCAGGTGTCGACCGACGAGGTGATCGCGTATACGAAGGAACGGCTCGCGGCCTACAAGTATCCGCGCGAGGTCCGCATCATCGGCGAGCTACCCAAGGGCCCCACCGGCAAGATCATGAAACGGGAACTGAAGCCATGAGCACCGTCGCCACGGCCCGCGGGCCGGTCGATTCGGCGGCGCTCGGTCGGACGTACATGCACGAGCACATCTTCGTGCTGACGCCTGACGTCCAGCAGAACTACCCCTCCGAGTGGGGGGACGAGGACGCCCGGGTCGCTGACGCGGTCGGCAAGCTGCAGGCCCTTGCCGCGCAGGGGGTACGGACGGTCGTCGACCCGACCGTCGTCGGGCTCGGTCGCTACATCCCTCGGATTCAGCGCGTCGCCGAGCAGGTTCCGGAGCTCAACATCGTTGTGGCTACGGGGCTTTACACCTACGACAGCGTGCCCTTCTTCTTCCACTACCGCGGTCCGGCGCTCAACGCCGCCGTCGGGGCCGACCTGCCCGACCCGATGGTCGACATGTTCGTGGCCGACATCACCGAAGGCATCGCAGGCACCGGCGTCAAGGCCGGGATGCTCAAATGCGCGATTGACAGCGAGGGCCTGACCTCGGGCGTCGAACGCGTGATGCGAGCTGTCGCGAAGGCGCATCACCAGACGGGCGTGCCGATCACCGTCCACACCCATCCCGGCACGCAGGCGGGCCTCGAGGCAAAACGGGTGCTTTGTGACGAGGAGGGCGTGGCCCCGAATCGCGTAGTGCTCGGCCACAGCGGTGACACGACCGACTGCGACCACCTCGCGTCCCTCGCGGACACCGGATTCATCCTCGGCATGGACCGCTTCGGCATCAACCTGGACACGACGTTCGAAGCCCGGGCCGACACCCTCATTGAGATGTGCCGGCGCGGCTACGCCGACCAGATGGTGCTGTCACAGGACGCGTCTTGCTACATCGACTGGCTCGACCCGAACGTGCTGGCGATGGTCCCCCAGTGGAATTACCTGCACATCGCCGACGAGGTGCTCCCGTATGTGCGTGAGCACGGGGTCTCCGAGGAGCAGATCGACGCCATGTTGATCGCCAACCCACGGCGCATTTTTGAGTGATCAGCCCGGCGCCGACGTACCTGACCGCCGCGGACGCGTCGGCCTTGATCTCACCGGACGCGAACTGTCCGGCAACCCCGATGTCGTACGACCGCGGCAACGGCGCGACGATCCTGCTTTACGACCGTGATCGCGAGACGGTGCTGCTGACCCGTCAATTCCGCTTCCCGGTCTACGTCAACGGCCACCCCGACGGCTTGCTCATCGAGACCGCTGCCGGCCTGCTCGACGACGACGATGCGCTGACCGCAATCCGTCGCGAGGCCGAGGAGGAGCTCGGGGTCGCCGTGGATGAGGTCGAGCACGTCTTCGACGTCTACATGAGCCCCGGCTCAATCACCGAAAGCCTGCACTTCTATGCGGCGCCGTACCAACCGGCGGATCGCACCGGCGCGGGTGGCGGGGTGGCCGCCGAAGGCGAAGACATCGAGGTTATCGAGCTGGCGTTCCGCACGGCGCTCAAGATGCTCTACGACGGTCGCATCGCCGATGCCAAGACGATCATTTTTTTGCAATGGGCCGCCCTGCGCGGACCTTTCAGCGGCTAACGATCTGCTGCGCGGCGCCCCCGCTACCCTTACGTAAGGCTGAAGGCGACGCGTAGCGGGGAGTCAGGCACCAGCCGCCGGGTTTCCGCCAGCAGCAAACAACGGCGGCCCGCATCGCTGCGGGCCGCCGTCATCTCGTCACTCTGCCGGCGTCAGGAGGTCGGCTCCGCCGGCTCGTCCGGCGCCTGCTGGGGGTCCTCGGCGAGGATCAGGTAGAGCGAGCGCCGCGTCTGGCCCAGGACTTGCTGAGCGGCGGCGATCTGTGCCTCGGTCCCACTCATTCCGACCGCTCGGGCGGCATCGCGTACGCGCTCGACCGACCCGCGCAGGTCATGGTTTCCGCCGGCCTGTTTGGTGATCTCCGTGAAGGGATCGGTCATGGTTTCGGCGTTCGCCGCGAGATACTCGCGACCGGCATCGGTGAGGGTGACCAGCTTGCGGCCCGCATCGGGTGTGATGGTCACCAGACTCTCGTCTTCGAGCTGGGCGATGGTCGGATAGATGGCGCCGGGACTCGGGCGCCAGGCGCCGTTAGTACGCTCGGCGATCGCCTGCATCAGCTGGTAGCCGTGCATCGGGGCATCGGCGAGCAGCAGCAGGGAGGCGGCGCGGATGTCGCCGCGCTGCGCCCGGCCTCGGCCACGGCTTTCGCCGCGGTGCGGACGGCCGCCGAGTCGACGACCTCCTGCGCGGGGACCAGGACCTTCGGGGTGGTGGCGCCGGCGGCCGCGACCTTCCGCGATGTCGGCACCCTGGGTGTTGCGTCGTTCGGTGTGCGATCGGAATTCGGCCCGATCTTCGTGGTTTCGCATCATGCGACTTGCTCCTGTCATTCAATGAACTCTCTGTTCATGACAGTAACGATATATCGCGACCTGTCTAAAGGCAACCTCAATTTTGCGCAGTGTCTGGGCAGCCCCTGGCCAGCGCACCTGTGATGCGCTCGTTCGATACGCCTGGCGATCCGGCCGTGACGAATCGTGATCACGCTCGTTGATGAAGTATGTCTCGCCCCGTGCTCGCCATTGTGGGCGTCGTCGCCGTCGCTGCCGTCGGGATCGGGGTTGGCAACCTGCTCACTTCGGGCGGAACGTCAACGCTGCCCGCAGCCAAGGTCTCCCCGCTGGCCGCCGATCCCACTGGCCGCGTGGACCACGCGCGCTTCGCGTATGCGCGTCCGAACAACGCTCAACTGAGGCTTCCCGGTCTGAACGCGATCGGCGGGCAAACGCCGCATGCCGGTCCGCCGCCGGCCTTCGGCCCGTCCTACGTTCCGATCGGACAGCCGCGGACTCCGCTACGTCCACTCGCGGCCGTCATCCCTACAGCCAAGAACTGAGACTCAGCGCGCCAACCTGAGCCACTCCTGCTGTCGGTGGGTCGAACCAGTGTTCGACACTTGAGATCAGTGACCCCGCTGCCCACGATCGCCCTGCCTCCGCCGCCCCCTCGCCGGCTGAATCTTCCGCGGAAGATGTGCTGACACCCTCACGACCTGGGGCGGACGCATCGCCGCCGGCGAAGCCCGGTTGCTAGCCTATGTCGGCGAGTTCGACGCCCCTACAACCCGCCGACCTCACACGCTTCGACGCCGGACACCGGACGCCGGACGCCGACGCCGCGAACCCGACCAGCACCTACGCGACCTGCTCACCACCATCGACGGACACCGCTGCCGCTACCCGACCTGCACCCGACGTCGACGCCTCCACGCCCACCACGTCATCGAATGGATCCGAGGCGGACTTACCGACCTCGCGAACCTGGCTTGTCGCTAAGCCACCCCCTGCGCGAGCTCGGGTCGCCGGTGCCTCGGCGTCACATGGACCCCGCTGGCACTGGCAGCGACCCAACGCGGCCGACCAAACCTCATCTGGCTCTGCGCCCGCCACCACACCCTCGTCCACGCCGACGGCATCCGCCTCACCATCCACACCGCCACCGTCGGGCCCGGCACCCTGCCACCCCTCGTCCACGACAAACTCGACCTGCACTACGCCGTCAACGTCCTGCTCCAACACGACCCACAACCCGCTGCCGTACTGGTCGTGGCGGCGTAGCCAGCCTGCCGATCAGTCCTCGTCGAAGCTCAGCAGGGCGACGGGCTGCGGGCCGGTGAAGGCCAACACATCCGTTGGGCTGCGGGGGCGTCCTTGACGCACGGCTCCGCGTAGAAGAGCGTGTTCGAGACTACGACCTCGCGTTCGTATATACGAACGCCTAGTCTGGCGGCATACCTCCGTCCTTGTGAGCGGCGGAGCGTGCTGCATCGAAAGGAACGCGCGTTGACACCCACGGTCGATTCGGCATTCATCCGGCGCGCGGTCGAGCTTGCCGATCTGAACGCGGTGCGGGTCGCGCTCTTCCAGGCGACGAGTGACCCGGAGCTGGAGGGGCTGCCGACGGCGATCAATCTGGACGAGGCACAGCGCGAGCTGCTGATCTCAAAGGCGGTTGCCTGGCTGGAGACCAACGCCGGCCCCGGCATGGCCACCGAGCCGCCCGAGCCGGAGCTGCGGCGCCTGATGAACATGGCGACCGCCGAGGAGATGGCCGATCTGGAGTTCGAGGCTCGTCGCGATCTGGCCGCGTTCAAGAAGTTTCCGTGGACCGCGGACTGGACCGACAGCAAGCCGCCACTGCCCGAGGGATTCAAGGTCGTCGTCGTCGGCGCCGGTTGGAGCGGCCTGGCGATGGGACTGCAGCTCGAGCTGCTAGGCATCCCGTACCTGATCCTGGACCGCCAGCCCGAGGCCGGCGGCACCTGGAGCGTCAATCGCTACCCTGACGTGCGGGTCGACACCATCTCGATCACCTACGAGTTCGCCTTCGAGAAGAACTATCCGTGGAGCGAGTACTTCGGCCGGGGCGCGGAGGTGCGCAAGTACCTCAATCACATCGCGGAGAAGTACGGGCTGGCCAAGAATCTCAAATTCGGCCGCAACGTCAAGAAGGCCACGTTCGACGAGAGCCGCAGCGTCTGGGTGATCGAGGCGGACTCCCCGGACGGAATCGAGACGTACGAGGCCAATATCCTGGTCAACGCGGTCGGGGCATTCACCAACCCAAACTTCCCGAATTTCGAAGGCGCGGAGAGCTTCGAGGGGCCGATGCTGCACCCCGCCCGGTGGCCGGCGGATTTCGACGCGACCGGCAAGCGCGTCGCAATCGTGGGCAACGGCTCCACCGGCGTTCAGTTACTCGCGCCGATCGCCGGGGAGGCGGAACAGGTCTTCGTCTTCCAGCGCACCCCGCAGTGGATCAGCCCGCGGCCGAAGTACGGCGAGCCCGTCGAGCCCGAGATCCGCTGGCTGCTCGACAATTTCCCGGGTTATTGGAACTGGTGGCGCTACATGGCCATCGCCGCGCTCTTCCAGACCCACCGGTTTCTCATGCTCGACGAGGAATGGAAAGCGCAGGGGGGTCACGTCAACCCGATCAACGACAAGATGCGTGATGACCTCACGCTTTACATCAAGGCCCAGACCGACGGCCGCCAAGACCTGATCGACAAGCTGATCCCCGACTACGCGCCGTTCTCGCGGCGCCCGGTCGTCGACAACGGCTGGTACAAGGCGCTCACCCGCGACAACGTCGAACTCGTCACCGATCCCATCGCCCGCCTCACCCCGAAGGGTGTCGAGTCGGCCGATGGCACGGTCCGCGAGATCGACGTCCTCATCACAGCCACCGGGTTCGAGATCGCCAAATACCTGTGGCCCGCTGACTACCTCGGCAAGGGCGGGGTGAGCGTTCACGACTTCTGGTCCAAGGACGGCCCGCGCGCGTACCTGAGCATGATGGTGCCGAACTTCCCGAACATGTTCATGCTGTACGGCCCCAACTCGCAGCCCCTGTCAGGCGGGACCGGCCTGCCGATCTGGTACCAGATCTGGTCCGGATACGTCGCCCAGCTGATGGTGCAGATGATCGAGGGCGGCAAGTCCACCATCGAGGTCAAGGCTGACGTCTACGAGCGCTACAACAAGGCGCTCGACGCCGAGGCGGCGCCGCTGCTCCTGCTGCAAGAAGAGGGCGCGCCGGAGAAGAACTACTACGTCAACGAGTTCGGCCGGCTGCAGATGAACGCCCCCTGGTACGGGCCGGAGTTTCACCGCATGTGCACCAACGTCGAGTGGGACGACATCGAGATCACGTGAGCTGACACCTCATCGCAAAAGACAGCCCCCGTTGGATACGGGCTGCCGCTGACGCTGGCGCGCGGCGGCCTAGCGGCCACGCTCGGCGATGGCGCTCCAGGCAACCAGGTCGGAATCGTCAGCGATACGGCCTACGCGGGTGACGGTGTCGACGTCGGGTGCCTCGGCCCGCAGCGCCGCAGTGGTGCACCGCTTGCGCGGGCGTCGACGCCGGCGTCACCGAACAGCTTCGCCAGCTCCTCCGTGGGCATTGGGCCAGTTGCTATCGGAGTGCGGGAAGTCCGACTCCCAGCACACGGTGCTGGTGTCGAACTCGTCGAGCGGCTTCACCGCGATCCGGTCGCTGATGAAGCAAGACAGGAAATGGCGGCGAAAGCCATCGGTCGGCCCCTCGTAGCCGGCCGGGAAGGTCGCCTGCGTCCAGCCGCCATGGCGCCGGTGGGTGCGCTCGGCGCGCCAGAGGAAGTACGGGATCCAGCCGATGGAGTGTCCGCCAACGTGCGCAAGTCAAAGGGTCGCTTGCGGAATCTTCCGCGGAAGATTCGGGGCCTTATACCGACGAGGGCGATGCCCAGGCCTGGACGACTCGATCGATGTCCGCACGGACGAGTGCGCGCGCATCCGTGCGGGGAACGGCGTTCATGAGCATGCGCTCGTATTCGGTGTCCTCGTGCCGGACCGCAGCGACGACGGCCAGCTGCACCGCTTCCGGATTCAGTGCCCGGCCGGCGCTGGTCCGCCCGACCCGTCCACTACTACGGGCTCCAGCGTGACGTGCAATGCGAAGCGCCCGCTCCGTTGGGCAACCGGGGAACTGCGCCCGGACGGCGGCGGCGAGTTCGCCGACGAGTTGCTCATCCTCGATGACACGACGCTCGGCGTCGCGCTGGCGGCGTCGCTCCCGAAGATCACCGTCAGCCAGGCACTGCTGCTCGGCCTCTGCGATAGCGGCGGGCTCCGCGAGGACACCCTGCCGCTCGTATCGCTGGCGCGCCCGGCTCCACTGCACCACGACTGCCGACAGCTGACTGGCCCGTCGCGCTCGGCGGGTCAGTGCCGCGTCCCCGCGCGGCAGGAATTCCAGGTGACCGAAGTCGGCGCAGTCCAGGCAGAGCGGACCAGCGTCGTCCATGGTCAAGAAGTCGCCTCGTATGAACTGGGCTGAGCACGTGGCGCAGACCCACGCCTTGCTAGAGGCAATCACGAGCAGCTCAGATGGACGGTCCTCGGCCACGTTGTTACCTCCTGCGCTGCCTGGTCTGCCGGTCGACCAGATCGAGCAACTCGTCCTATTCGGAAAGGTCGAACACCTCCGGCGCGAAAGTGCCTCCTACCCATCTCAGCAACGATTCGTGCTCCGCGTACCCGGGATCGGCCAACACCTCGCACAAGTGCTCGTACCCGCCTGGCCCGCCGCTGCCGCAGACCTACCTGCCGGACAGCAGCGCGAGGAAGCCCGACAACCGGCGACCGGGCTCATAACCCCTGGAACCGGCCGGCCCGGGCCATCAGGCGGTCCGTTGCGCTGACATCGGGTGCTGTGGGGGCGACGTCTTTGATCAGGCCAAGCGCCCGGACAGCGTCGGTACAGGTCGCCTCGACCACGGCCGTCACCGCGGGGATCGACGCCGCCGGAAACTGGAGGGAGCGGCCCAGGCTCGCCGACAGGTCCCAGGCGTGACACAAGGCGTCGATGGTCGGAAAGTTGACGACGACGGAGCCGGGGAGATCTCCGAAGGGGGTGGCGTGCACGGCGTCCAGCACACCCGTCCTCGCCCACAGCGCCAGGGCTCGCTCCGAGACCTCGTCGGCGTACCGCGCGAGGTCACCGTCGTAGGCGACCGCGCCCATTGTGTCCTCGAAGGAAACGGTTGCCTCTCCCGTCACGAGCCCGGCCCAGAGCAGCTGGTTGTTCAACGCGTGGCTCGCCAGCCGGCGGACCGTCCAGGGTTCGCAATTGGTGACGGCGTCCAGGTCGGTGGCTACGAGTGCTGCCACCTCCCGATGCAGCTCGCCGATCGCGAACTCCAGGGTTTCCAGCTGGTCCATTGCGGCCTCCCCAAGGCGTGCCGAGCCTAGTGCTGAAGCGGCAGCGCCGGCAACCGGTCGATGCCGGTGCCGGCGCTGCCGCCTGAGCTGGGCTCCGCCGCGTGCCGAGCTCAGCGCAGCGGGACCTCGCACTCCTTAGGGTCGATGCGGCCGAGGTTTCGGGCCACCTTGAACGTGCCGCCCTCGGACCGAGCGATGTACATGTTCATCCGCACGTGGTGCTGACCGGGCACCATCTCGGCCGGGCCCCCGGGGCCCTGGGAAATGCGGGCGTGGTCAAGGGCCGCAATGACCTCGTGCTGCTTGAGCGAGCCCGCCTCGTTCACCGCGGATTCCCACATCTTCAGCGCGCGGTAAGTGCCGGTACACGCCGAGCCGGCCGTGAACATCGCGCTGCCCGGATACCGGGCCTCGTATCGGTTCAGGAGGTCGAGACTGAACGGGTCCTGCACGTCCCGGTAGTAGTCAAGGCAGCCGAAGAGTCCCTCGACCTGCTCGGCCGGCACGAGGTTCAGGAAGTTCTCGTCGAAGTACGTGCACACCACCTGTCCTCCGCGCGCCATGAACCCGGCCTTGTACAGCTGGTCTAGGAACGGCGTGAGACCGGGCGGCACGATCGTGTTGAAGACGACATCGGCGCCGGTCGCCATGATGTCGGCCACCACGGCCTCGTAGTTGACGTGATCGAGCGGGAAGTACTGCTCTCCCACGATTTCACCGCCCCGAGCCGTCACGACCTCGCGGACCTTCTTGTTCAGCGTGTGAGGCCAGATGTAGTCGGCCGAGGGCAGGTAGAAGGTCGTGGCCCCCGTCTCCTGCATCAGCCAGGGGAAGAACGGATCGATCTGCTGAGCCGGGACAGGCCCGGTGCAGAAGATGAGCGGGTGGCACTCCTGGCCCTCGTACTGCTCCGGGTACAGGTACAGCTTCCCGGCTTCGTCCACGACCGGCACCTTGATGGCCTGCCGGGTCGAGCTGTAGATGCCGCCGATGACGACGTCGACATCGGCTTCGACGAGCCGGGCCGCCGCCGCCCCCGCCACGTCGTCATCGGTCGCGCTGTCCTCGATGAACAGCTCGATGGGACGGCCGAGCAGCCCGCCCATCGCGTTGATGTCGTCGATGGCCATCCGGGTCACGTTGACGTTGGCGATACCCATGAACGACAGGGCGCCGGTCTGGTCGGTGATGAGCCCGACCCGGGCCGAGCGATCGAGGGTGCTGGTCATCGCCGGCTCCTACGCTTCGTACTGACCGAGGAACGCGGCCGCGTCGGGCTTGCTCAGGTGGCCGGCTTCCTTCAGGATCGGCGGGACCTCGGGGTCGGACACGAACGCTGCCCAGCCCTGCTCGTCCCACTCGAACAGCGCCCACACGCGGTTCGCCTCGGTCGGGTCGCGGAACACCGTCGCGCCCTTCGAGCCGTGCAGCGCGCGCTTGTCGGCGCCCTTGGTACCGAACACCTGCAGGAAGCGGTCAACGTCCTCGACCGTCGTGGTTGCCAGGATCATCACGATCCCCTTCTCGTCATGGATCACGTCGGACCCATCCCGTCGCCCGCCGGTCGGCGGGCATGGCGCAATGATCGAGAAGGCCGCTAGCTGCGGCATCGGCAGAACTACCCATTTGCGATGGGTGGAGTGGGTAGCGGGCTGAAAGTCGAGATCAGCGGACGAATTCAGCCGGTGACGACACCGCGACTGACGGCCCAGCGGGTCGCCGAGGCCCGGTTGGAGACGTCGATCTTCAGGTAGATGTTCTGGATGTGGTGCTCGGCTGTCCGGGTCGAAATAAACAGCTCGCTGGCAATTTCCGGCGACGTCCGGCCACCGGCGAGGAGGCGGAGCACCTCGAGCTCGCGCCGGCTCAGGCCGCCCGGAGGCGCCTCTCGGACGCGCCGCGTCGGGTCGCGTCGGGCGACGTCGATCTGGCGGCGGGCGTAGCCGGCGGCGTCGTCAAGGCTCAAGGTGGCGCCATTGGCGAGGAGTTGCCTGGTCCGCTTGGCCTCGAGTCTCCTGGCGAGCCGGCCTTCGAGATCGGCTAACTCGGGGACGTGATGGAAGCTCGACTCGTGCTGCGACATCGCGCCGAGGAGCGTTGCGGCCGGCTCGAAACGCTCGAGCCGTTCCAACAGTGCAGGAACGCTCGCGAGCGTGATGATCAGCTGCGGGACGTTGCCAGCCCGATGGAAGGACGCGATGGCGTCCCTGAACAGCGTCAGCGCCGCCTCTGGCTCGCCGTCGGACGTGTGCAGCCGTGCGGCATCGCGGGCGAGGAAGCCCTCGAAGAAGTGCACCCGGTGCTCGCGTACGAAGGCGACACCCTCGTCCCACGCTGCCAGCGCCCGTCGCGAATCGGACCGCGAGAAGGCCATGCCAGCGATCCAGAGGGCGTAGGAGATCCAGTACGGGTTGCCGAGCCTGCGAGCGACGGCGACCGACTGCTCGGTGAGCGCGAGGGCTTCCTCGACGCGACCCGCCGACTGCAGCCCGTCGACGTACGACGCCAGGCCGTACCCGCGCTCGTTGCCGTAGCGCTCCGCCACCTCGCCGGTCAGTTCGAGGTAGCGGTCGAGGTCGCCGCAGTAAACCTGACCAAGTGCTTCGATGAACGTCGAGTAGCCCGGCTCGCACGGGTCGTAGCGCTCGTCGACCGCCAATTCGCTGGCGCGGTGAGCATGACGACGGGCCGCGTCAGGTCGCCCGATAAAGCACGCATAGCCGGCCGCCGTGTACAGGCGAGGTAGTCGCGGTACGTCGGCCGCCGACGCTGCGTCGAGCAGTTCCTCCGCCCACCCGAGCGTCTCGAAGAGTTGCACGGAGAAGCCCATGAGCGCGGCGTGTGCGGCGATGTCGGTCGCCACTTCCAGCTGTCCGCGCTCGGCGCTCCACCGGAACCCGGCCCGAAGATTGCCGAGCTCGACCTCCACCCAGTCGACGGCGGCGCGCCACCCGGGCCCTTCCCATGCATCCCACCGTTCGACGGCCCGGCGTGCGAATTGGGCGGCGTGGACGTCTCGAGTGCTCTCACGATCGCCGGCATCGACGAGCCGATCCTCGGCGAACTGCCGGATGGTCTCGTACAGCGTGTAGCGCGTCGTCGAGGCGGAGTGATCGGCCACGACCAGCGACTTGCGTACGAGGGAGTCGAGGTGGCGCAGCACGTCGATCTCGTCGGCATCGCTGGCAACCGCACAGATCGTCGCCAGGTCGAAGCCGCCGGCGAATACCGATGAGGTGCGCAGCAACGACCGTTCCTCATGAGTCAGCAGGTCATAGGACCACTCGACGGCGTGGCGCAGCGTGAGCTGCCGCTCCGGTCCGGGCGCGTTGCGCTGCAGCAGCCGGAACCGGTTGGCAAGCCGGTCCCTGACCTCGATCGCGCTCATCGCCGCCATGCGCGCCGCGGCCAGTTCGATCCCGAGCGGCAGCCCGTCTAGCGTCTCGCAGATCTCTGTCACGGCCACCACGGTCTGCGAATCCTGGAGCACGAAGTTGTGGCGGACCGACCGAGCCCGCTCGACGAAAAGGGTGACGGCATCGGAGGTCACGCCGCCTTCGGTCGCCAGCGGAGGCACCGTGCTGACCGACTCGCCAGGCACGCCGACGGCTTCGCGCGAAGTCGCGAGGACCTTGGCGTGACCGGCTCGCGCGAGGATCGCCTCGATCGCGGCGGCGGCCGAACCCCGTACGTGCTCACAGTTGTCGACGACGAGCAGCATCCGTTGTCCGGCGACCGTGTCGGCGACGGTGTCGATCAGCGGTACGTCGCTCTGCGGCGTAATGCCCAGCACCGTCGCGAGCGCAGCGGGTACGGCGCCCGGGTCACCGACCCCGGCCAGTTCGACGATCCAGACCCCGTCGTCGAACTCCCCGGCGAGTTCGGCGCCGACCTCGACGGACAAACGGGTCTTGCCGACACCACCGAGCCCGGTCAGGGTGACCAGGCGATGGGACCGCACCAGCTCGGCGACCTCGTCGACCTCCGCCTCGCGCCCGACGAGCGAGCTGCCCTGGCCGGGAAGGTTGCCGGCGAAGTGCTCGACGCTGCGCAACACGGGGAATGACGACGGGAGGCCGTCAGCCATCACCTGGAACACCGCGACCCTTCCGCGGAGCCCGCGCAAGAGGTGCTCGCCCAGAGGCCGCAGGGCGACCCGGCCGCGTACCAAGACCTCGGCCGTGTCGGACACAAGGACCTGGCCAACGTGGGCGAGGGCCATCAACCGCGCGGCTCGGTTCACGTCTGTGCCGTGGTAGTGACGGTCGCGCTCAGCAGCCTCGCCCGTGTGGAGCCCCATCCGGACGGCAAACGGAATGGCGTCGTCCCCGCCCAGTTCCCGCTGCGACTCGACCGCTGCCGTCACCGCGTCCACCGCCGACGAGAACGCGGCGCCAAAGCCGTCGCCACCGGAGGAGAAAACGTGGCCGCCATGGCGCTCGATCGCCGAGCGGACGATGGCGTCGTGGGCCGCCGTCGCCGCGGTCATGTCCGCCGGCATCGACTCCCAGAGTCGAGTCGCATCCTCAATGTCGGTGAACAGGAACGTCACTGTGCCCGACGGCGGCTGAACGGACACGGCGGGACTCTACCCAGCAGCCCGGCGGGCTGCAGCGACTTGCCGCTGGGCACCGTCGCCGCAGGGGCCGACGTCACCGCCGGAGCCGCCCTCTACCGAACCCCGAAAAACCTTATCGAATAGGTGATTGCGGGGCGTCCAGGAAACGTTCGACCACCTGCGCAAGCTCCTCGGCTTCGGTGAGCAGCGCGAGATGGCCACCGGCGTAAAGGTGCAGCTGGGCGTGAGGGATCAGGCTGCTCATGATCTTGGCGTTGATTTGCGGGATGATCGGATCATCGTCGCCGCTGATCACCAGGGTGGGCTGTCGGATCATTGGTAAGAACGGCAGGCTGCTCCAGCCGGCCGCGGCCGCGAGCTGGTAGTAGTAGCCCCGGGTGTGTGCTAACCGGAGCGCGCTGTTCAGGATCTCGGCTCCCCGTTGGGGATCCTTCCGCATGGTGCCGCCGTAGATCTCACCCGCGATGCGGCGCGCATATTCCGGGTTTCGGTACCTGCGGGGGGTGGACATCCGGGCGAGCACGCGCGGGTGGGCTGGCACCATCAGAGCACCGGTCCCGGTCGCTACCAGCACCAACCGCCGGCAGCGGCGACGGTGCTGCAGCGCGAAGTGCTGGGCGACGCCCCCGCCCCAAGAGAAGCCCAGCACGTCGACCTCCCCCAGGTGCCCGAGCTGGTCGAGCAGCCGAGCCGCAGTGAGGCTCAACAGCGATAGGTTGTAGGGCAACTTCGGGTCAGGCGACTGACCGGTTCCGGGCACATCGAACCGGATCACGCCACATGTGACATCAAACGCATCGACGAAGGGTTGCAGTAGCTCAAGAGCGGCACCAATACCGTTGAAGAGCAGCAGTGGAGGCCGAGACCCGTCACCCTGGCGCACCGAGACATGCAGCCAGCGCCCGCCGACCCGCAGCGTCTGGGTCTGGATCGGGATCGGGTCGGACTCATTTTTCGAAGACATACGTTCCCGGCGCGGGGCTCAGAATTGGCCGGCCGCCGCCGAGCGCGTCGGGGGCGGTCACCTCGTCACCCGTCCGCTTCTGCAGCCAGGCGACGAAGTCGGGCCACCAGGAACCCTGGTCGGTCGTCGCGTCCGCCAGCCACTGCTCGGGATCACGTGGTGTCTCGGTGGCCGAGCGCCACGTTGCCTTCTTGTTTCCCGGCGGGTTGATGAGCGACGCGATATGGCCGCTGGTGGACAACACGAACCGGGTCTCGCCGCCGAGCAACTGGGTCGTGGCATAGCACGACTGCCACTTGCAAAGATGGTCGGCGATGCCTGCGATCACGTATGAATCCGCCGTGACTGCGGCCAGATCGACCGGCGTACCGAGCATCGTGGCCGCCCCGCGGGTGATCAGTGAGTTTTCCGCCGCCATTTCGATGAAGTCGCGGTGCAAGGCGGCGGGCATCCGCGTGGTGTCGGCATTCCAGTACAAGATGTCGAATGCCGGCGGCGCTTTGCCTTGGAGGTAGTTGTTGACCCAGTAGTTCCAGATCAGATCGTTCGGGCGCAGCCACGCGAATACCTCCGCCATCGACGCGCCGTCCAGATAGCCCTTGCGCGCGGACGCCGCAATGGCGTCCGTGGCGCTGCGGTGGTCAAGGAAAGCGCTTGTGGTCCCGGCCTTCGCCTGATCCAGGACGGTCACCGCCAAACCGGCTGCGACCACCCGGCCGGCCTGTCCAATAGCGGCGAGGTGCGCCAGCACCATCGCCGCGATGATGCCGCCGGAACAGAACGCCATCAGCGCGATGTGGTCAGTGGAGGTAATTCGCCGCACCTCGTCCATCGCGTCGATGACAGCTTGGCCGTAGGTATCGAGGCCCCAATCTGCCTGCGGGGCGCCCGGGTTACGCCAAGACATCATGAACACTTGTTGGCCGCTGGCCACCAGGTATTCAACGATGCTGCGGCCAGGTGCGAGGTCGGTGATGTAGTACTTGTTGATCGTCGGAGGGATGACCAACAGCGGCACGCTGCGCACCGTGGAGGTCTGCGGTTGATACTGGATCAGCTCGAATACGGGGGTCTGAAACACCACGCTTCCCGGCGTTACCGCAAGGTCGACTCCCACCCTGAACGCATCGGGTTCGACCATCGAGGGCACGCGCGGTGAGGTCGCCAGATCCGAAGCCATCCTTCGAAGGCCGCGCACGGTGCTGCGTCCACCGGTCTCGATGAAAGTCTTCCAGCCCAGCGGGTTCAGGAATGGATTGTTACTCGGGGCGAGCGCGGCGAGAACGTTGGAGACCGAAAGCTGCAGCTGCTCAAGATCCCGCCAATTCAGGTCCGCATCGACGATCAACTGCTCACAAGCCAGCGAAACGGCCAGGTAACCCTGCATCGCCCGGTGCAACACGCCATTCTCGACCCACGTCGGGTCGGTGAATCTCTTGTCTTTCTTGCCCGGGCTGACGCTGGAACGGCCGAAACCGATCTTGGCGAGCTCACCCAGCAGTGAACGTCCCCTCGCTGCCACGGTTGCCGGGTGTAGTGCGAGCGCCCTGGCCAAACGCAGGGCAGTCCCGGCCGGCACCGTCATCCGCCGCGCCGGCCCCAGTGCCGCGTCGGTGAGCAACATGTCCAGCCCGGCGACCGCATCGGCGACCTCGTCCAGGTGACCGCCGAAAGTCGGCTCGATAGTCGGCTTGCTCATCAGCTCGCCGGAGACTCGGGCGGGCTCACTTCGCGGCGCAGGATCTTCCCGGTCGCTCCCATCGGGAGCTCGCTGACCAACCAGATGTGGCGTGGATACTTGTATGCGGCGACCCGTTCCTTAACGAAATCGCGCAGCTCGATGACGTCTGCCGTGGCCCCAGGTCGCAGCACCACGGCGGCGCCGACTTCTTCGCCCAGTAGTTCGTGCTCAATGCCGATGACCGCCGCCGCGGCGACCGCAGGATGGGCATAGAGGGTCTCCTCGATCTCGCGAGGATAGATGTTGTAACCACCGCGAATGATCAGATCCTTCTTCCGGTCGACGATGAAGTAGTACCCGTCGTCGTCAACGGTGGCGAGGTCACCGGTGCGTAACCAGCCGTCGGGAATGGCCGCTTCGGTTTCCTTCGGCCGCCCCCAGTAGCCCTTCATGACGTTCTCGCCTCGGATCACGATCTCCCCGACCTCGCCTGGCAGCGTTTCGGTCCCCCAGTCGTCGACGAGCCGCATTTGCACCCCGACCACCGGCGTTCCGATCGAACCCGCCTTGCGTTGGGCGTCGGGGTGATTGAAGGACGCCACCGGGGAGGTCTCGGACAACCCGTAGCCCTCGAGCACGATGCAACCGAAGGCCGCCTCGAATGAGCCCATGACCTCCACAGGCATCGCCGAGCCCCCGGAGACGCAGACCCGCAGCGTCGAGACGTCATACTGGGCGCGATCCGGTACGTGCAGCATCGCCGCGTACATCGTCGGCACGCCCTCAAAGACGGTGACCCCGTCGCGCGCAATTACCTCCAGTGCCTTCACCGGATCGAACCGCGGTATCAGGGTCAGGCAGGCACCCGACTCGACCGCCGCGTTCAGCGCACAGGTCAATCCAAAGACGTGGAAGAGGGGCAGGCAGCCCATGACGACATCCTGGGCGCTCACTCTGATCAGGGTGGTGACGGTGAGCCGGGCATTGAGGGCCAGGTTGGCGTGTGTCAGCTCGGCGCCCTTCGGCGTCCCAGTGGTTCCCGAGGTGTACAGAATGATCGCCGTGTCATCGTCGGCCCGCGGCGCCGGGGTGACGACCGGCGCGAGATCGCAGAGCTGCTGCGGATCGAGACCCATCGCCGTCACCGTCACTACCCGCGCACCGACCGTCTCCGCCGCGCATGCCGCAGCGTCCCCAGCGCCGTCCCACACGAACAACAGCCGCGTTTGCGAATCGCCCAGGTAGAACTCGATCTCGTGCTGTTTCAGCAAGGGGTTCATCGGGACGGGGACGCAACCAGCGAGCAGCGCGCCATAGAAGATCACCGGGAACGCCGGCACATTCGGCAAGACCAGACCCACCCGATCGCCTGGCACCAAGCCGTCGCGTCGAAGGGCGGCAGCCACCAGACCCGCGGCATCGGTCAGCTCCCGATACGACATGACATAGTCGTCCATGCGCAGCGCAGGGCGTTCGCCGTAAGCCGCGTTCGTCGCGATGAGATTGCTGACCAAATTGGCCATGACGCACTCCGTCGAAAAGTTGGCGAAATTGCCGTCGAGCAGGTCCCAATCCACGCTCCGCATCGCCGGCGGCGATGCTGTCGAGCGAAGGAACCACACGGGCCCTTGGCGGAACTTGTCCGGCGTTCGGGCCTGATAAAACCTTCATTCGACGCGCCTACGGGGACATCGCGTTGGCGCGGTGAATCCCATCGGGCGGGTCTCGAATCCAGTCGGCTCAGTCGCCACTGTCCACCCGGCAGTTCTTCGCCCGTAAGGGTCGAAAGACCCGGTTCAGGACCTGGCTACGTCGCGAGTCGCCAAGGAACGGAGCTGCCATCCCTCATCTGCTCAACGCGATCTTCAAGGCACCCGTCGCAGCGGAACGGCCGAAAACGTCGTAAGCGTCGATGATTTCTGCCAGTCCGAAGCGGTGGGTGACGAACTTCTGGGGTGTTAGTTGCCCGGAGCGGACCAGCTTCAGCAGTGTCGGCGTGGACCAGGTGTCGACCAGACCCGTGGTGATGGTGACATTGCGGGTCCAGATGTCTTCCAGGTGGAGCGTCGCTGGCTCGCCATGCACGCCCACGTTTGCGACGTGGCCGCCGGCTCGTATCAGCCGGCAGCACATCTCGAAAGTGGCAGGGATGCCCACTGCCTCGATGGCGACGTCGGCGCCCAGACCGTCGGTGAGGCTGGCGAGGCGTTCGGCCGCATCCTCGCGGGACGGGTTGATGGTGACGTCGGCTCCGAACCCCTTCGCTGCTTCCAGCCGGGTGTCAGCGAGGTCGATGGCGACGATGTGCGCCGGGCCGTAGAGCTGAGCGGCAAGGATGGCAGACAAGCCGATCGGGCCGGCGCCAACGACCGCCACCGTGTCTCCAGGGCGGACCTGGCCGTTGATTACGCCAACCTCGTATGCGGTCGGCAAGATGTCAGCGAGCATCAGTACTGCCTCGTCGTCCATCCCGGCGGGAACGACATAGGTAGATGTGTCAGCGAAAGGGACTCGCACGTATTCCGCCTGGGTCCCGTCGATCTTGTAACCGAGGATCCAGCCACCACCACCGAGGCATTGCCCAAAGACGCTTTCGCGGCAGTAACGACAGCGGCCACACGCGCTGACACAGGACACCAGCACCCTGTCGCCTGGTGTGATTGAGGTGACGGCTTTGCCCACAGCCTCAACGGTGCCGACGGCCTCATGGCCGAGAACTCGACCTTCGGGAGTGTCTGGCAAATCGCCCTTGAGGATATGCAGATCGGTGCCGCAGATGGTGGTGACATCGACTCTGACGATGGCATCTGTCTCATCGACTATCCGCGGATCTGGAACATCATCCCAGCTTTTGTTACCAGGACCGTGGTAGACGAGAGCCTTCATACGAAACCTCCATGTGGGGTGAATTGCGGCTGACGTTGTCAGCCCCCACCAGGAGCCGCTAGTGCCGAAAGTCCTCGCGCCGCCTGGAAGAGCAGTGTTTTATTCAGGGATTGGGCGACCCGAAAGGGATGATGCGACTCGTCCTCCGGGGCTCCGAACAGCCGTCACGCCAGCGGCGCGATCAGCCGTTCGGCGGCGGCCACGATGGCCTTTCAGTGCTGGCTCAAGCGGGCGCGCGAGGCCGGGTTGCCGCCTTCCCCGCGAAGCAGATCACCGGTGGTTAGCAGCCATGACTGGGTCAGCCCGATGACGAGGACAAGGGTGTTGAGCGGTGCCATGCCTCCCACCGGTACGCCGGACATTGCGGTGAGCTTGTTGGCGTAGGTCTGTGAGGCGTCGGGGCCGACGTCGGGTCATTCCAGCTGCCGCCACATGGCGATTCGCAGCACTTCCGGGTGCGCGAGGTGGTGATCGAAAAGCCTTCCGGCGTACCCCGGCAGGTCGTCCTCGGTGAGCGGCACCTGCGCCGCTCGAAAACTCGATTTTGCCTGTTCAGGGGCACTGCGTCGAGTTTGGTACCCCACCGGTTCCGGACCGCCTCGGCGCGGGACCCACTCCGGCTTTGGTGAGTATTTCCCACACGGTGGAAAGGGCAATGGGATATCCCAGGCTGGCGAGCTCACCTTGCATCCGGCGGTGACCCCACGTCGGATTCTCTCCGTCATCCGCAAGATCAGTTTCCGCAGCGCGCGGTGGGTTGGTGGCCGTCCCAGGCCCCGTTTAGGCTCGCGCCCAGGAGTCCGCCGCTGAGGCGCAGCGCCGCCCGCTCGCCACGGCGGCGGTGCGTTGGCTGAGGCCGGTCCACGTTGGGCCTTCCCGACGCGGAGGAACGCACCCTCTGCATGATCTGGATCGCCGAGGTCGTTGACGGCGCCCCTTCGATCCTGGCGGCTCGTGAAAGAAAACTCCAAACATAGAAAAGCATTACGTACGCCCCGCACATGGCCAATAGGCGCCGGTCGCCGTTGTCGCGGTATTCCCCCATCAGCAGGTAGACAGACAGCAAGTCAAAACGGGCCACGACCGCCAGAAATGCGGGGACGACGCTGGAGGTGGAGGTCAGTTGACGTTCTCCGACGGCCGTCAGGGCGACGGTGGTCACCACCGCTTACTGGGTGTGTCGCTATTGGTCGGCCTTCGACCTGCGGTGATCGCGCGATGGCGGAACATGTCAACCTGGATGAGGCACCGTTCAGCGGAATTTATTGAGCAGCTGCCTCCGTGTCGTCGGGCTTGTTGATCCACGCGGCCACGGGAAGTTTCGGTGGCACCGGTGGCTTGCGGACGAACCGTTCGGGATGAGTCGCGTAGGCGGCTGTGAGGACGACGGCGCGTTGCTCTCGGACGGCGCCGGCCCGGCCGTGGTGGACGTCGGCCGCTGTATGAAGTCCGAGCCCGGAGTGGCGATGATCATCGTTGTACCAAGCGAAGAACGTTCGGCAGTGCAGCCGGGCGGCCTCGATCGACTCGAACATCGGCGGGAAGTCGGGTCGGTACTTCAGCGTCTTGAACTGCGACTCCGAATAGGGATTGTCGTCGGAGACGTGCGGTCGGCTGTGGGACTGGGTGACGCCGAGGTCGGCGAGCAGGAACGCGACCGGCTTCGACGTCATCGAACTGCCGCGGTCGGCGTGGATGGTCAGCTGCCGTCGGCCGATGCCTTGCTTGGCGCAGGTCTGTTTGATCAGGACCTCAGCCAGCGCGGCCGATTCACGGGTCGCGACCATCCACCCGACCACGTAACGCGAGTAGATATCCAAGATCACGTAGAGGTGGAAGTAGGTCCACTTCGCTGGGCCGCGCAGCTTCGTGATGTCCCATGACCACACGGCATTCGGCGCAGTGGCGACGAGTTCGGGTTTCACTTTCGCTGGATGCGTGGCCTGTGCCCGCCGCTCGCGGACCTCACCGGCCTGGCGCAGCAGCCGGTAGAACGTCGACTGCGACCCGAGATACACACCTTCGTCGAGCAGGACCGCCCACACCTGCGCCGGCGCCATGTCGACGAACCGCTCGGAGTGCAGCACGTCGAGGATCGCCTGCCGCTCCTCGACGTTGAGGGCACGCGGCTGGATCCGTTCCCGGTGCATCGTGCCGGCTGCCCTTTCCGGCGCAGGAGATTGCCGGTTGCGTCGGTAGTAGCCGGCCTGCGCGGCGCCGACAGCCTCGCACGCCTCCCGCACGCCGATGCGTGCGGCCAGTTCCTTGATCGCGCCGTCTGTCACGGCGTCGACTTCGGCTCGGTGTCCGCGCCCTCGGAGATCGTCTCCAAGAGCGCTGGGATATGCGGGTGACCTTCCACCGGTTCACGGGCCGCCGATCAGGGGCCGCCGGGGAAGCCGCAAGGAGTCCCGGTGGACGGTTGGATGCCATGTCTGGTTCAGCGTCGCCTCGGTGAGTCCGGGGTCGAAGTGCG
>JBBRSE010000012.1:0-103959 GCA_038245655.1 Mycobacteriales bacterium
CCCGGCCGGTGCCAACAGCGCACCTGTCGCGGGGCTGACGGCCGGCACGTCCTACAGCTTCAGGGTGACCGCAACGAACGTCGCAGGAACGAGTCCGCCATCGGACCCGAGCGATCCGGTCGAAGTGGGCCCGCCGCCGGGAGCGCCGTCGGCCGTGCGCGCGGTGCCCGCCGATTCGTCGGCGCAGGTGTCCTGGACGGCTCCGACGACCGGCGGGCCTGCGTCCGGCTATGCGGTGGCCGTCTCCCCCGGCGGCGCTGTGGTCGACGTTCCCGCCGGCCCCGCCGGACCGGACGGCCAAACGCCTCCGGCCACCACCGTCCTGGTGACCGGGCTCGACAACGGCACGGCGTACCGCTTCACCGTGACGGGTACCTCAGACCTCGGGCCGGGAAAGGCGTCGCTCCCCAGCGCACCGGTCACCCCGGGTCCCCCGGGCGTGCCCACTGACGTCGTGACGACGCCTCGGGACGGCGCCGTTGACGTCACGTGGACGCCGGCCCCGGGTGCGCCCGCCACCGGCTACACCGTGACCGCGGATCCCGGGGGCTCGACTACGGCGGTCACGCCCTCACCAGGCCCCGCACCGACGCATACGACGGTCACCGGACTCACCAACGGCCTCGCCTACACCTTCACTGTCAGCGCGAACAATGCGACCGGCACCAGCGCGGCCTCGACCGCAAGTGACCCCGTCATTCCCGGAGCGCCCTCCCCTCCCCAGCAGGTGACGGCCGCGGCGGGCAACACGACGGCCACCATCTCGTGGACTCCCTCCGGTCCGCCCGCGACGAAATACCGGGTCATCTCGACGCCCGCGAAGGCCGACTACACGATCACCGGCAGCAACGGCGCTTCCCCGGCCACCCAGGTCACCGTGAGCAAGCTGACGAACGGCACCTCGTACACGTTCAAGGTCACCGCTTCGAACACCGTCGGCGCGAGCGCTGCCTCAGCCGCGAGCGCGCCGATCATCCCGGCTGTCCCGCCCGGTCCGCCGACGAAGGTGACGGCGACGGCAGGTAACGCCTCGGCGAACGTGTCCTGGACCGCGCCTGCCGGTGCCACGTCGACGTCGTACACCGTCACTGCCTCCCCCGGCGGCACCCAGGTCACGGTGGCGGGGACGATGACCGGCGCCGCCGCCCCGACGACCGCACCGGTCACCGGGCTGATCAACGGCACGCCGTACACGTTCACCGTCACGGCTGCTAACTCCGTCGCCACGAGCGCGCCGTCGACCCCGTCCGCCCCGGTGACACCCCGGGTTCCGCTGACGGTGACGACGGTGCAGGAGAATTCCAATGCGGTGACCTACGGCGGTTGGAGCAGCGTGAGCGACTCGTCCGCCAATGGCGGCACCTACCGGATCAGCACGATTTCCGGTGACAAGGCGGCGTTCGCGTTCACCGGCACGTCCTTCTCGTGGTTGACCAGGCAGGGCCCGGATCGGGGTAAGGCGATCGTCAGCGTCGATGGAAAAACGCTTGCCACGATCGATCTGTACGCCGCCGCCGCTGCCGGCTCGACGAAGACCTTCAGCGGCCTGACCAATGCGGCTCACGCGGTGACGATCCAGGTGACCGCAACGATGAACGCCTCATCGACGGCCGCGGGAGTCGTCGTCGACGCCTTCAAAGTGGGGACGACCGTCACTCAGGAGAGCGCCACCAAGGTCGTACTCAACGACTGGCGAAACCTCGCGAATTCGGCGGCCGGCGGCGGCAACCTGCGGCTGAACAAGGTCACCAACAGAACCGTCAGCCTGGTTTTCACGGGTGTCAGCATCGACTGGATCGCTGCCAGGGGGCCCGCGTACGGTCGCGCGCGGGTGCTGCTCGACGGGGTCGACCGCGCCACCATCGACCTCTACTCGTCGACGCAGAAGTGGCAGCAGGACGTCATGGCGTCGGGGACGTTGACGGCTGGGCGCCACACTCTCACGTTGCAGGTCCTCGGTACGAAGACCGCCGCTTCGACGGCCGCAGACGTGCCGCTCGACGCGTTCGTCGTGCGGTCGTAGCCGACGCTCAGCGAGTGAGCAGGTTTTGCACGTCGGCCATGGTGGCAGGCACGACCTCGACGTCGTGACCGGTCAGCAGCGATCCGTCCTCCTCGCGGCGCACCCAGGGGATGACCACGTGGATGGTCCGATCGTCATCGGACCAGGCGTGGAAACTGTGTGCGTGCATGAAGTTCACGAGCTCAGTAGTGCTCATGAGGCCACCTCGGACGAAGCCGCTGGGGAGTTGGACTAGCCGGACCGCACCGGCACAGTGTGTAACGGCACTACAGCGCAGCGTGTGACGGCTCGCCGAGTTGGGCGCACTTTTCTTGCGGCCGCGGCTCATGATCGACGCTCACATGATCATGGTTTGGAGGCCGACACGCCGTCAGTACCAACATCATGTGAGCGTCGATCTTGGTGGCTGCTCCTTGGTCAGATGCAGCAGCCAATCGCGAGAGGTCTGGATCAGCGCGTAGCGGCGCGCGCCGTGCTGGCCATGCAACGTGAAGAGCAGCCGGCGCGGGTTGCGATCGTGCTCCTCCCACCAGCCGCGGTCGGCGATGCTCTTGTTCGCGTCCTCATAGAAGCGATGCTTCAATTCGTGGTCAGGCACCGCTACGGCTAACCGATCCTGCCCCGCCTCGTCGGGCATTCCGCGCGGCACGGCCCAGCAGCGGAGCACACCCCGCTCTTCGAGTCGGAGATCGAAGTGGTGGCGGGGCTTGTGGTGCTCGTGAAGAACGTAGGCCGGACGTAGCCCATCGACCTCGGGGTGAGTGCCCACCGGATCAGGTTCGCACCCGCCACATCGAAGTGGCGACTTATGCGTCGGTTTCCTCGCTTCGTTGCTGCGGTGCTGCCGGCGCCAGATACCGCTCTCCGGGGTTCGATTGCACGACACGACCGGAGCAATCAGCGAGCACGTCTTCCAGGCTCGGCTGGTGGACATGCATCTGCCGAATCGGCACCGCGGTGCCTGCGATGATGCCCGCGAGCCCACCAGGCAGCTTCCCCGAGTCGATCCGCAAGCCCTCGGGGATCGACGTCACGTCGAACCCACTGTCAGTAAGATCGGTGAAAGCACGGGCGTCATCGGCTGTCGCGATGTTCACCATGGTCGTCGCGAAGATTGCCTTGAGCTCGGACGCGCTCCCCGTCGTGACAATGCGTCCCTTGTCGAGAATCGCGATGCGATCGGCGCACTGCGCCTCATCCGGGTAGCGGGTGGTGACGAAGATCGTGAGGCCCATCTCCTCGGACAGGCGTCGCACGTCGGTCCAGAGTTGCATGCGCTCAACCGCATCCCAACCGTCGGTCGGCTCGTCGAGGAAGAGCACGTCCGGCGCGTTCAACAGCGCCCGGGCGATCTCGTGCCGCTTGGCCGAAACCCGGCCGAATCCCGACGTCCGCTCGCCGGCGCGCTCGGACAGTCCGACCTGCTCCAGCAGGATGTCGATCCGGCGCTCCATGTCGTCGGGTTCGACTCCGTAAAGGACCGCATGGAAGCGCAGGCTCTCCTCGGCCGTCATGTCGGTGTCAGTGGGCTGATCGTGCAAGACGAGCCCGATCCGGCGGCGCACCTCACGCGGACGGGTAACGACGTCAAACCCCTTCACCCGCACCACACCGGCGGTCGGCCTGGTGAGCGTGCACAGCATCCGCACCATGGTCGACTTTCCCGAGCCATGCGGCCCCAGCAGCGCGAACGTCTGGCCCGGGGGAACTTCGAAGCTCACGTCGTTGACGGCGGTCACCGCGCCGAACGCCTTCGTCAGATGCGCTACGCGAATGGCGAGGCCGTCCGGTAGCAGACCGCCGTCGGACGCCTGCGCTGCGGCGGCGCGCAGGCTCGCAATCATCGGACAACCGTGGGAAGCCCACGTTCTGCCGTGCCCTCGAGCGCCGCGCAAAGACGAAAAGCGCGCACCGGGGACTCCCATCAGGAACGAGCCACACCCGTGGCTCTCCTCGAAGCTAGGCGCTTTGGAGGGCAAGCACCCGATGTCGGCCGTCCTTGACCCCGGGACCTTCGTCCTGCTCGCCGAACCAGCAGAATGCGTCGATCAGCACGTTGGTGTGGCCGGCCTTGTTATCGAGAAAGACCCCGTTGAACTGGATCCGGGCGATCGCCGTGTTGCTCGCGGTCCGCCCGCGGCCCACCGTCAGATCGACGGCGGCACCGCCGTGCTGGGCGCATCCAACCGCCCAACCCGCGCCCACATCTGCAGCACTTAGGCTCTGCTGCTATGGGATTTGAGCTGAAATGGCGTTGAAAGCCGGGCGCCGGCCTAGCGTCGGCGAGCAAGCCACTCCTGGCGAGGTACGGCCCGTCACCAACCGAACCCTGCTCATCACGAGCCTCGGCGTCTTGCTGCTCGTCGTCCTGGCGACGACGGCCATCCTCATCGCCAGCAGCGGCACCAAACGGCCGCACACCACCGACACGAACGTCCCCACCGGCACGAAATCGTCGGCGGGGCAGCCGACGCCAACCGCCTCCGCCACTTCGCCCTGATCTGCCCACCGGCGCGACCGGCGGATTTGATAAAAGATGAACATGCTGACACGAGCAGGCGGAGCCGATCACCGAACCCTTGACCGTGACTGACGACGTCTGGCGGCCGTCCAGCCAGCAGACCGTGACCGAGCTTCTGCTCGCCCGCCTCGCCTCCGATCCGCATTCGGACTACCTCGACGTCTGCGGCACGACGTTCACCACCGCCGGGGTGGTCGATGCGTCCAGCCGGCTCGCCACCACGCTCCGGGAGCTCGGAGTGAAGCCGGGCGATCGCGTCGCCACGTTGCTCGAGAACTCGCCGGAGATGCTGCTCGCCTGGTGGGCGACGATCTGGGTGGGCGCGGTCTCGGTTCCGGTCAACACGGCTTACAAGGGCGCCTATCTACGCCATCAGCTGGCTGATTCCGGCGCGCGGGTGCTGATCGTCGCCGACGACCTGCTCGAGCGGGTGAACGCCATCGGCAGCGAGCTGCCGACGCTGGAACACGTGATCTGCCTCGGCGATGCCGGACCCCTGCCGAACGTCGCCAACCACAGCTGGGAAGACGCGCTTGCCGCAGCGACGAGCCCTGCCACCGAGGTGCGTCCTTCGGCGCTTGCGACGTTTGTCTACACCGGCGGGACCACCGGCCTGTCCAAGGGTTGCATGCTTACGCACACCTACCACGCCGCCCTCGCCGAGCAGATCGGCTACTGCTGGGAGCGCACCGCCGAGGACGTCGTCTGGACCCCGCTGCCGATGTTCCACTTCAACGCCCTGGTCACGGCCGTTGTCGGCACCCTGATCTTCGGTGGCCGCGGTGCGATCTACCGGCGCTTCTCGGTCTCGAATTTCTGGCCGGAAATGAACCGCACGGGCGCCACCATGATCTCCACGCTCGGCACGATGGCTTACCTACTCGCCCACGACGTCGACCGCCCGGAGATGCCCAAATCCGGGGCGCCCGAGGCCAACACGAGCCTGCGCCTGATGGGTGCCGCTCCCCTGCCACCCGAGGTCGACGACGTCATCCGCGCCCGTTTCGGGATCAACACGTTCAGCGGCGCGTACGGCGTAACCGAGGCAAGCCTGGTCTCCTGGCAGCCTCCCGGCGTACGCAATCGGCCGCGCGCTGCCGGGATCATCAACGACGAGTACTTCGACTGCCGCATCTTCGACGACGACGACAACGCCCTTCCCCGCGGCACCCAGGGCGAGATCGTGCTGCGGCCCAAGCGTCCTCACGTGATGTTCGAGGGCTACTGGGGTCGCCCCGAAGTCACTGTCGAGACCAGCCGCAACTGGTGGTACCACACCGGCGACATCGGGCAGATCGACGAGGACGACTACCTGTATTTCATCGACCGCAAGGCCGATTACCTGCGGCGACGCGGCGAGAACATCGCCAGCTTCGAGGTGGAGCGGATCCTGATGGGTCATGGCGGGCTGGCTGACGTCGCCGTCCACGCGGTCGCAAGCGAGCTCACCGAGGACGACCTCAAGGTCACCGCGCTTCGCAAGGAAGGCGTGACCCTGACGGAAGAGGAGCTCTTTCGCTGGTGCGTCGACCAGCTCCCCTACTTCGCGCTTCCCCGCTACATCGAATTCCGCGCCGAGCTCCCGCGCAGCCCGGTTGGACGCGTACTCAAGCGCGAGCTGCGCGCCGAGGGCGCGACCCCCGCTACGTGGGACCTCGAGGAGTCTGGGATCACGTACGAAAAGAAGTAACCGGCAGACTGGCGAGCATGCCTGACTCGTTCGGCCCTTTTGTCTCGGCGGGCTGGCTCGCCGCCCACCTCAGTGAGGTCGCGCTCGTTGACGTTCGCCACTACCTCGACGGACGCTCCGGGCGGGACGCCTACCAAGCCGGCCACCTGCCAAGCGCCGTGTGGCTGGACCTCGACGACGTGCTGGCCGACCCGCCCTCCGCCGAGCTTGGCCGCCATCCGATGCCCACTCCCGAGCGGTTCGCGGACGGCCTCTCGCAGGCCGGCATCGGAGATGAGACGCCCGTCGTCGCCTACGACGACAACGGCGGGTCGTTGGCCAGCCGGCTGGTGTGGCTGCTGCGCAGGCTGGGCCAGCCGGCGGCGCTGCTCGACGGCGGCTTGCAGGCTTGGCCTGGCGACCTGAAGACCGGGACGCACACCCGCCCGCCGAACTCATTCACAGCAGTCCCGTGGCCGACGGAACACTTCGCCGAGATCGACGAAATCCGTACGGTCAGCCCTCTCCTCGACGCCCGCGCACCCGAGCGCTACCGCGGCGAAGTCGAGCCCATTGACCCCCGAGCGGGGCACATCCCCGGCGCCCGCAACGCTCCCTGGCAGGCCAATCTCGACGAGAGCGGTCGCTTCCTCGCGGCGCCACAGCTTCGCCGGCTGTACGCAGGTGTCGAGGCACCGGTCGTCTACTGCGGCTCCGGCGTCACGGCCTGCCACACGTTGCTCGCGCTCGAAGCAGCTGGGATCACCGGTGCCCGGCTCTACGCCGGCTCCTGGTCGCAGTGGTGCAGCAATCCGGACCGTCCCGCGGAGACTGGCGACCCGTTTCCCTGACAGAAATTGCTGAAGGTTCGAGCGGCTGCCCTTCAAAACTCGGCGTGTTGCCGCGACACGCCGTAGCGAAACTCAGACCTTGAGCAATTTCCATCAGCACCCCCCGATCCGCCCCGCGAAGCGGCCGACGTAGAAGTACGCATGACCATCACCGTTGAAGACTTGCTCGCCCGCGAAGAGATCACCGACGTCATCAAGCGGCTAGCCCGCGGCACCGACCGGCTCGACAAGGCAGCCATGGCGTCGTGCTATCACCCTGACGGTTTCGACCATCACAACTCCTTCCGCGGCTCCGGTGCGGAATTTGCCGCATGGGTCTGCCAGGTGCTCCCGCAATTCGACGCGACCATGCATTTCATCGGTCCACCTGCGATCCGCATTGAGGCGCTACCGCAAAGTGCGACACCTACTGCGAAGCCCACCTCGTCAGCAAAGGCTCCGACATGATCCTCGGGCTGCGTTGCCCCGCCTCAGGAATGCGTGTAGCCCCCCGATCTATGGCCACGCTTGCCTTTCCGGCGTGCAGCTGCAGGCGGATCCGCACAGGTATCTAGCGGTTGACTGGCGTCATGTCCGGATAGCGGTCACTGGCCGGTGCAGCGAGGGCATCGAGCTTGGTCAGATCGTCCGCACTGAGCATCACACCGAGCGCAGCGATGTTCTCCTCCAGAAACTTGCGCCGCTTGGTCCCCGGAATCGGTACGAGATCGGCACCCTGCGCGTACAGCCACGCGAGCGCCACCTGAGCGGGTGTGGCGCCGCCGGCCGCAGCTACCGCGTCGACAACTTCCACGATGGCGATGTTGGCTTCGAGGTTGTCGCCCTGGAATCGCGGGTTGAAGCGTCGGAAGTCACTCTCTTCGAGCTGATCCACCGAGCGCACGGCACCGGTCAGGAATCCTCGCCCAAGGGGGCTGTACGGCACGAAACCGATGCCCAGCTCCCGAACGGTCGGCAGGATCTCCGCTTCCGGATCGCGGGTCCAGATCGAGTATTCGGTTTGCAGCGCGCTGATCGGATGCACCGCATGCGCGCGCCGGATCGTGGCCGGGGCTGCCTCAGAGAGCCCGAGATAGCGCACCTTTCCAGCGGCGACGAGTTCGGCCATCGCGCCGATGGTCTCCTCGATCGGGGTGTCGGGGTCGACGCGGTGCTGGTAGTAAAGGTCGATATGGTCGACCCCGAGACGCTGCAGGGACGCGTCGCACGCCTGGCGTACGTACTCGGGCCGGCCATTGATGCTGCGATTCTGCGGGTTCTCCGGATCGCGCACGTTGCCGAACTTTGTGGCGATAGCTACCTGGTCACGGCGGCTGGCAATCGCTCGTCCGACGAGCTGCTCATTGGTAAACGGCCCGTACGCGTCGGCGGTATCGAGCAGCGTGACACCCAGGTCGATCGCTCGCTGGATGGTGGCGATCGACTCCGTGTCATCGCCAGCTCCGTAAAACTCTGACATTCCCATGCAGCCCAGCCCTTGACGGCCTACCTGCAATCCCTGGCGGCCCAAGGGGACCACGTCCATTGCTGAGTGTTGTATCGCGCTCGGCATAACGATTAGCGTAGCCCTCTGTTCTGTAGTGCACTCCAAGGTGAACCGGTCCGGCCAAACGCCGGATTCCGCCAGAGGGGGCACATGAGCGACGCACACGACGTCATCACGGCGACGGATCTGAAGAAGAGTTTCAAGTCGCGCCGCGGTCCGGTCGAGGCGGTTCGCGGCGTCAGCATCAGCGTTCGACGCGGGGAGATCTTCGGGTTCCTCGGTCCCAACGGAGCGGGCAAGACGACGACGCTGCGGATGCTGACCACGCTGCTCCCGATCGATCAGGGCAACGCGACCGTCGCTGGCTACGACGTCGCCCGCCAGCCGGAACAGGTGCGTTTTCATACCGGGTTCGTCAGCCAGCTCGGCGGAACGGATCCGCTCGCGACCGGGCGCGAAAACCTTCTGCTGCAGGGCAGGCTGTACGGCCGCAGCAAGCAGGACGTCCTCGCCCGCTCCGACGAACTGATGGACGTTCTCGACCTTCGCGATTTCGCCGACCGCAAGGTGATGACGTATTCCGGCGGCCAGATCCGCCGCCTCGACATCGCGCTGGGCATCGTCCACGACCCGGAGGTGCTCTTTCTCGACGAGCCGACGACGGGGCTCGATCCGCAGAATCGCGCGAACCTGTGGGAACACATTCGCCGTCTGCGCGAGCGCGGCACGACGGTCTTTCTCACCACGCACTACCTCGAAGAAGCTGACGCCCTGTGCGACCGGCTGGTCATCATGGACCACGGTCAGGTCGTCATCGGCGGTACCCCGCGCGAGCTCAAGCAGCGCGTTGCGGGAGATTCGGTCGTCCTGACGCTGCGCGACCACACCCCCGAGAAGGTTGCCGAGCTGGCCCGGCAGGAGCCGTACGTCCGCGAGACCTCCGTCGAGGAAGGCAACACATTGCGGCTCTACGTCGAAGACGGACCGACCGCACTGCCACGGCTGCTGCGGCTGCTGGATGGCGCCGAAATCGGCCTGGCGTCCATGAGCCTGTCCGAGCCGACGCTCGACGACGTGTTCCTGCGTCAGACGGGACGCTCGCTGCGCGACGGCGAATCCTCCAACTCTGCGATAGCGGTCCACTGATGAATGTCCCCAAAACCCTCACCGACACCGGGCTGCTCACCCAGCGCCGCCTCGTCCAGACCGTGCGCAACCCGCTCTGGCTGGTCGTCAGCTTCTCGACCCCGGTGCTCTACCTGGCGCTGTTCACCCCGCTACTCAAGGGCATCTCATCGGGACACCCGTCCAACGGCCAGGTCCTGGCGGTCTTCCTGCCGGGCATCCTCGCGCTGATGGCGTTCATTAACGGCAGCACGATGGGCTTCGGCACGATCTTCGAGCTGCAGAGTGGCCTCATAGAGCGTTTCCGGGTCACGCCTGCGAGCCGGCTAGCCATCCTGCTCGGCCCGATCATTGCCGGCCTCATCGGCATGTTCGTCTTCGACGCGGTGGTGCTCATCGTGGGCTGGGCGTTCGGCTACCACATCCACTGGGGCGGGCTGCTGGTGCTTGCGGTCCTCGTATCGCTGCTCATGATCACGTTCGGCGCGTTCTCGATCGCGATCGCCCTCGTGGCAAAAGAGATCAGCAGCTTCGCCGCGCTGATCAACGGGATCAACCTGCCCCTGCTATTGCTGGCCGGCGTGCTACTGCCGATCTCGTACGGTCCGCTCTGGCTGCGGGTCCTCGCCCACCTGAACCCGCTCTACTACCTGGTGGAAGCCGCGCGCTCGCTCGGCCGAGGCGCGGTCACCACATCGTCCGTCGGGCTCGGCTTTGCCGTCCTGGTACCGCTGTGTGTGCTCAGCCTCACCTGGGCCACCGGAATCTTTCGGCGCGCCGTTTCCTGAACCCGTAGGCCGCTAGCCCGCCTTCAGTGACTCCAGCGCCTGGTCGGCGTACGCATCCATCTTGATCTCGCTCTTGATGACGTCACGGATGGTGCCGTCGGCATTGATGACGAAGGTCGCCCGCTGCACGGGCGTCATGCTGATCCGGCCGCGCTTGACCCCAAACGCTGTCGCGACGGACCGATCGGCGTCCGAAAGCAACGGATAGCCGAACGAGTGCTTGGTCGCGAACTGCTGCTGCTTGTCGACCGTGTCAGCGCTGATCCCCACAATCTGCGCCCCGACCGCGGCGAACTCGGCCGACAGGTCACGGAAGTGGCAGCTCTCCTTCGTGCAACCTGGCGTCATCGCCGCGGGGTAGAAGAACAGGACCACCGGCCCGCTCGCAAGCAATTCACTGAGCTTGCGCTGCTTGCCATCCTGATCGGAAAGCTCAAAATCGGGCGCCTTGTCACCGGGGTTCATGGCGAGCAGTCTCCTTCAGTCGTCGGGGCGCCCTGGCGGCGGGTCGCTTTGCCAGCTTCGCCTCGGTCGCGACGGCCGCGAGCAGGGTGTCGAGCTCTTGCTTGAGGTAGTCGGCCATCTTGTCGAGATCGGGTACGAGCTCGCGGCAGGCGATCAGCCCGAAGAACATCGTGTCGCGGTAGCTGACAACGGTGATGTTGAGCCCCTGCCCGTCGGCAATCGCGCTCAGCGGGTAGTACGCGATCAGCTCGCCGCCCGCGTAATACAGCGGCACGTTAGGTCCGGGAACGTTGGAAACGAACAGGTTGAAGGGGTTGGCCCGCTCGAGCAGCCGCAGCCGCTCGTTGAGCCGCGCGGCCTGGCCGGCGAGCGCCGGGATGGCGAACTGGGTGACGTCCGAGAGCAGATCAGCGGGCAACGCCCCATGCTGCTCCTTCGCAGCGCGCATGCCCTCATGCACGGCGAGCAGCCGCTGCATCGGATCCGCCAGCTGCGTCGGCAGCGGGGCCATCATCCCGGAGACCCGGTTGCCCGCCGAACCGGCATCCTCTTTCGTACGCACCGAGATCGGCACCGCGGCGACGAGCGGGGAATCGGGCAGCGCGTCGTGGTCTTCGAGCCAGCGCCGCAGCGCCCCGGTGGACAGCGCCAGCACCACATCGTTGACGGTGAGCCCGACTGCGTTCTTCACGGCCTTGATCTGACTGAGCGGCAGCGCCTGGCCCGCGAAGCGGCGGTGCGGTGTGATCGGAGCATTGAACGGGGTCTTGGGCGCCCGCAGGGAGGGCCGTTGGAGCAGTGCGCCACGGTCGCGGTCGATGAAAGGCAACCGGGGACGGCGGGTCGTACGCACCAGGCCGGGCGCCGACCGAAGCAATTCCAGGGACAGCCGGGCTGCGCGTACCGGCTGGAAGCCCAGCGAAAGAACGCTCCTGGCCAGCAGGTTGACCGCGCTCGGCTCCTGCTCGCTCGGCCAGTGAGCTGGGGTGATCTCGCGCCCTTCCGGCGTGAGGTCGAGGAGCTCGCCGAGGATGTCATTGCCCGAGACGCCATCGATCGCGGCGTGGTGCACCTTGGTGTAGATCGCCATCCGGCCGCCGGACAGTCCCGAGATCAGGTAGAGCTCCCACAGCGGACGCTGGCGATCGAGCGGCCGGGAGTGCAGGCGGGCCGCCTGGTCGGCGAGCTGGCGATCATTCCCGGGAGCCGGAAGCGCGAGCTCGCGAACGTGGAACTCGATATCGAAATCCGGGTCGTCGATCCAATAGGGCTGATCCAGGCCAAATGGCACCTGAACGAGCCGCCGCCGAAATGGCGGCACCAGATGCAGCCGGGCGGCGACCGCACGGGTCATCCTCTCCAGCGTGATCGGCTCTTTCGCGGTCGTCGGATCGATGATGCAAAGGCTGCCGACGTGGCCGAACATGCTCGGGCCCTCGAGCGCCAGGAATGCGGCATCGAGTCCGGTGAGCTGCTGCATGAGTGGTGCCTCCGGGATCGGTGAACCAGCCGGTTACAGGGACCGGCTGGTCATTCGTACCTGCCGCGTACGCCCCAAGCTATGCCTGTTGAGCTAGCCGCGCCTCAGCGAATAGGTATAACGAGTCACGCTTGTGGGGCTTGGTGATCTGGCAATCGCCGATCAGTGCCGTATCGGTGTTGGTGTCTATGGCCCCGCCAGTGAGCTCGAGGGGCGCGCCAGGGCCATCGGTGCCCGCTTCGTGATCTTAAGCGTCCAGACCAGCGTCCGATAAATTCGCCTCAGCCCTCGCTACTGAGACCGCCGGCATCACAAGAATGCGCGGGAACTTGTCCGCCGAACACCGCTACCGTCAGCACGCTGATGTCATCGGCGACCGAAGTGACCGTGTCCAGGGCCAACCGGAGCGTCGCACGGTCCACCGATTCGGCGGGCAGCGCGCTCTGGACAGAAACCACACCAGCGGCCCAGGACACTGTCGCAAAGCGGGCCCGAATGTTGAGCGCATTGATTTCCTTCAGCAGCCCCGCCGACTGCTTCACCCCGTAGGCAGCGTGAGCGAAAACCCGCACCAGCACGGGCCGTTGAGCCTCGACCCGCACCCAACCCACCGACGATGCCGAGCGGAATGGATAGTCACCATCGCCGTCCGGCTCCGGCTGCCGCACATCCCAGATGTCCTGCAGGCACCGCTCCACGTGTGATCGCACCAGATCCTCGTAAGCCATCAGATTTCCGTCCCGCCACCCCTCGAACAATGACGCCTCAGGATGGCAGGGGAGTACGACAATTCGGCCTCGGCAACCGTGGTCCGTCGGCAAACCGCCTGTCTTCAGGTGCGGGCGGGCGCCCCGAGCGTGTTGCGCAAACCGCTTGCCCGGGTGATCGGGGTGGTGACGGCGGCCCGCACGGCAGCCTCCGTGGCGATGACGCGGACATGACGCTCGGCCCGGGTCACCGCCGTATACAGCAACTGGCGGGTGAGCAGCGGCGATCCCTTCGCCGGCAGCAGCACCGACACCCGTTCGAACTGGGAGCCCTGACTGCGGTGGATGGTCATTGCCTGCATGGTCTGCACCGCGCCAAGGCGAGCCGGACGTATGCACAGCGGGTCCGACGGCCGGCCGAATGCCGCCGTTACGCCACCTTTACCATCACTGATCACCACCCCGGTATCGCCGTTGAAGAGCTTCACCTCGTAGTCGTTGGCGGTAACCAGCAGCGGCTTGCCCGGATACCACTCCCCCATCCCGCGCGGCAGGCCGACGGCGGAGTCGATCCAGCGTTCCAACTCCGGACCCCACCGATCGACGCCGTATGGCCCGTGTCGGTGCGCACAGAGCAGCCGGTGTGATCCCAGGTGTCTCAGCGCTGTCGCAGCGTCGCCGTCGCGCGCCGCCTGGATCAACAGGCGGGCTGCTCGGACCACGTCATCGCGCAGGCCCCCGATGGGGTCGCGCCCGCCGCCCGCGCTACCCTGGCCGGCGTCGGCCTCGACGAACGAGACGTCCTGCGACGGCATCCGCAGCAGCCTCATGACGGTATCGGGGTCACCGGCTTTGATCGCCGCGGCCAGCTCAGCGATCCGGCCGTCGAAGCGCCACCGCCGCTCCAGCACGACGATCGCACTCTGGGCTGGATCCGCACCCGACGCGCCGGCGGAAGCAGCGTCGACGATGTCGGCGAGCACCGCCCCGGCCTCGACCGAGGCCAACTGCTCGGGATCACCTACGAGGACCAATCGAGCGTCCGGACGTACCGCATCAAGCAGGCGCGCCATCATGGTCAGCGAGATCATCGAGCTCTCGTCGACGATCACCACGTCGTGTGCCAGCCGGTTGCCGGCGTGGTGCAGGAATCGGCTGAGCGATCCCGGCCGGCGACCGAGCAGGCGATGCAGGGTTGACGCGGTCAGGCCGCCGAGCCGCTCGCGATCCGGCTCCGGAAAACTGGCGACGGCATCCTGTACGGCCTCTGCGAGACGCGCGGCGGCTTTGCCGGTCGGCGCGGCCAACGCGATGTGCGGGCGCGGACCGGGCTGATCGGCGAGCAGCGCCAGGATCCGCGCGACCGTCGTGGTCTTGCCCGTTCCCGGTCCACCGCCCAACACGGTGAGCCAGCGCCTGGCGGCCATCGCCGCCGCCTCCCGCTGCCGGTCGGCACCAGCCCCGCCCTCAGCGCTGCCGGGAAAGAGCCTGGCCAGCGCGAGCCCGAGGCGCTCACTGTCCACTGTGGGAGGCGCCGCCACGGAGCGCTCAGCCCGAGCCGCCAACTCGCGGGCGACAAGCTGTTCCTGCTGCCAATAGCGATCGAGGTAGAGCAGCCCACGGGTGAGCTGCAGGGGGCGCCCGCCGTGATGGACTGGGCCCGCCTCAACGAGCGGGCTGGCTTCGATGGCAGCCGTCCAGGCTGCGGGATCGGGCCAAGGAAGCGAGTCCGTCGGCTCCTGCGCGACTGACGCGACAACTCGCGGGCCCGCGCCGACGAACTCCAGAACGACGTCCTCGTCAGGAACGATCTGCAGCGGCGCACTCGCCAGCTCGAGGCACACCGACCCCAGCCGAGCCGCGCGCACCGTCAACGCCACGGCCAGCAGGACGCTCTCGTCAGCTTCGCCGCCCAGCTTCCCGAGCCGGCGCGACACGTGGATGTCGGCAGCTGACAGCACGCCCGCCGACAGAAAGTCCGCCAGCAGCCCGGCCGCCGTATCCGTCCACCGTGGATCCGCGATATTCATTCCCCGCAGCACGCTCATCGCGAAACCTGCCCGCTGTCGAGCGCGTTCGACAAGTCCACAATCAGCTCAGCGGGCGGCTTCCACGCAAAGACGCCGCAGGGCTGCCCGTCGACGATCGGGGTCGCCTCGCCGCACATTCCGCGCAGGTACAGGTACAGCACCCCGCCGAGATGGTCCCCGGGCACGTAGCCGGGCTGGCGCCAACGCAAGAAACGGTGCAAGGCCACCGAATACAGCAATGCCTGCAGCGGATAGTCCGACGACAGCATGGCGGCCGCCAGTCGGTCAGGCGTGTAGTCCGCGGCCGTCAGCTGGCCCGAGCCGGCGGGGGCGGTGGACAGCCAGTTGGTCTTGTAGTCCACGACGACGTATCGCGCTGAACCCGGCTCGCCGACACGCAGCACCGCGTCGAGGCTGCCGGTGAGAAATCCCCGCAACGGCTGCTTCCGAAGCAACGGGTCAGCCAGCCGGTCGCTGTACGCTGCGAGGGGATCCTGCGGCTGCCGGCGTCCGAGGTGGCGACGTAGCAGCGGGCCGAGCTCCCCGAGCGTCAACCGACTCCCGGGCTGATCACCGCCGCTGAGCGGAAGCTCAAACGACAGCTCGCTCAGGCGATCGCTGCGCGCGATGTCTCGCAGGCGCCGATTGCCGGCCAGCGAGCCGAGCGGGGTGTGGTAGACGGCGACCACGGCCGCGGCCAGTTCAGCCTGATCGATCGCGGGAGAGCGTCCGCCGGCCGGGCCCCAGCGCATCATCTGCTCGCTGATGCGTACCGAGATCTCCCCGGCCAGATCGCCGGCCTCGGTGTCGACCGTCTCGAGCACACCGTGGACGAGCGAGCCGAACGAGGTGCCGCCCGGCAGGTGAGCCATCGGCGACGTGACCGCGTCCGGATCCCCCGGATCCCCCGGCCCGAGCGTCAGAGCGGGCTCCTCGGTCGGCTCATCGTCAAGGACGCCTTCCTCCGGCTCGCTGCCGACTGATGGCAAGTCGGGCGCGAGCCCCGCACCGGCGTCGTGGGCGGCCGCGGTGAGCCCCGAGTACGACGTGCGGCGCCACCACGTGTCGAGCTCGCGATCGAACGGCGCCGCAGAGAGCGCGTCGGGCGGATAGGAGCTTGCCTGCCAGCTGCCCGGCGGCGGCTCGGTCACGCTCTCGATGCTGACGCGGCCTGGAGCCCGGGCGGCAAGCTCGCCCATGAGCCGCTGCGCATCGGCGTCCGAAGGCACCTTGACCGACAGCGCCGGCTCGCCGCCCTCAGATCCAGGGCCACGTCCAAAGAGCAACCGGCTGAGCGGGGCACATTCGGCGGTGGTCGCGGGCGCCCACCACAGCACAGCCTGCGAACGCGCGCGGGTGACGGCGACGTAGAACAGCCGCAGCTGCTCGCCGGCCTCCTCGCATTGGTGACGATAGATCCCGTCGTTGAAGGCGGCCGGATCAGCTCCGCCGAGCCCCCCGCCGACGTCAAGCACCCGCTGCCCGGCGTCGTCGTGATAGCGCGGCCGCTCGGTGACGGGCACGAACTGGTCCCAGGCGAACGGCACGAAGACGACCGGAAATTCCAGGCCCTTGCTGCGATGAATGGTGACGACCTGGACCGCATCGGCATCCGAATCCAGCCGACGGCTGCGCTCATCCACCCCGTCGGTGGCCTCGTCGGCCTCGTCGATCCGGCGCCGGAGCCAGGCCACCATGGCCGTGATCCCGAAGCTCTGCGACGAAGCGGCCGCGTGGAGCGTCTCCCCGATATGACGCAGATCGGTCAGGCGACGCTCACCATCCGGCTCGGTCAGCAGCCGCGCCGGCAGCCCCTGCGAAGCGGTAACCGTCTCTTGCAGCGCCGCCACACCGCGCGTCGCCAACACCGTCGCCCAACCGCGGACCAGCCCGGCGAGCGCATCAGTGTCGTCCGGGCTCGCCATCGCCAACCGCTCGGCCGACCAGGCCAGGAAGCAGGTCATGGCAGCCGCTCGTACGCGCCCGGAACGATGCGGCTGCTCGAGGGCTTCCAAGAAGATCAGCCACTCTCGTGCGACGGGTGCGGTGAACACGCTCGAGGATCCGCCGATGACCGCAGGCACCGCACGCTCGCGCAGCCTGTCGCGTACCAGCGCCGCCTGGCTATTGGTGCGCACCAGCACCGCGATGTCACCCGGCTCGATCGCGCGCCAATCGGGCGCCTGGAAAGGTCGGGCATCCAGGATCTTGGCCGGCGAACTGAGCAGCGTCACGACCTCGGCGGCAACGTCACACGCCACGCGAATGCGGGGTGCATCAACGCGCAACTGCCCCTTGCCCGCCAGCGGCTCATCATGATCACGGGCCAGCAACCTCAGGCGAATCGGCGACGCGTCAGGGGCGTCGCGCAGGCGCGACTCCTCTCGCGCAGCGTGTACGAGGCGATAGCCGATCCGCGGATTCCCGAACGTGCACTCCGCGAAGATCGCGTCGAAACCGTCGAGGAGTCGTTGCTCGCTCCGCCAGTTGGACGGCAGGGTCGCGACGGTGTCGGCCGCCTCCACCGCCTTCAGGTAGGCGGTGACATCGGCGCCTCGAAAGCCATAGATCGCCTGCTTCGGGTCGCCGATGAGAACCAGGCGGCCGTGTCCCACAAAAGCGCGCGACACGATCTGCCACTGCACCGGATCAGTGTCTTGGAACTCGTCGATGAGCACCACGGGAAAGCGCTCCCGCAAGCGATCACGCGCTGCCTCGTCCGCTGCCAGCACCGCAGCGAGGTCGGTCTGCAAGTCGTCGTAGCTGCGCACGCCCCGAATGCGCTTGCGCCGACTCATCTCCTGGCGCACCGCCTGCGCGAGCGCGCGGCGCACCCCTGCATGGGTGTCGGCGGGCGCCGAAGCCGGTTCCAGCCGGGCCAGGGGCTCCCTGACCGCCGCGTCTGCCGCGATCTTCAACGCCTCGGCGGGCGGAATTACCGGAGCATCGTCAGCCACCTGGGCGCCCGCGAACTTGCGCAGGTAAAGGTCTTCGGCGACCTCGACGACGAGATCATCGAGCGACTCGACGAAGCGGTCTCCTCCCACGAGGTCGGCCAGATCCGCCCCGACTCCGAGGCCGGCCAGCACCTGGGCGCAGAACTGGTGGGTGGTGGCGATCGTCGCTGAGTCGAAGGTCGCCAGCGCGTGGGTCAACCGCCCCCGGCGAGCAGTCACCTCAGCGTCGGGCGCACTTGCCAGCAGTTGAAGCAGGGGATCGTCGACGGCCGCCCGCGCGGCGACGGGATCCGCGAGTCCGCGCTCCGCAGACGTCAGGCGCTCGCGGACGCGGACGCGCAACTCTCCGGTCGCGGCTCGGCTAAAGGTAACGATCAACATCTTGTCGAGCGGCGCTTCGTCTTCAGCGACGAACCGGGTGACGAGCGCGGCGATCGTAAACGTTTTTCCGGTGCCGGCACTGGCTTCCAGAACGGTGGTTCCAGACGGAAGCGAGCCGTAGGGGTCGAACGGCTGAGGCACGCCCCGGACGTCGCTGGGGGCGGCGGCGCTCACGAAGGTCATCCGCGCCCCCGCTGCTCCGCTTCGAGCAGGGGCTCCCACCACCGCCGCGAAAGCATGCCGAACCGGGAAGGCTCCTGCGCCCAGTCTCCCGAGTCACCGTTGGCCGGGGCAGCGGCGATCAGCGTCGGAAATGCCAGCGCTACCCCGTAGACGTGGATGTGTTCAGGGTCCTGCTTCTCGCCGGGGAATCGGCCCCCGTCCCAAGCGACGGCAGCGGCTTTGACCGCCTCGTCGGGCTCCGCGCCGCGCCGGCGAGCGCACGCGTATTCGTAGGACGCCTTCGACGAGATCGGGAGTGGCTCGCAAAGCCCGGCCTCGTAGAGCGCCACCAGGTCGGACAGCCAGTGCAGTGCCTCCGTGCCGCTCACCGGTCCGAACCTGACCTGGCTCTTGCGGCCGACCGCCACCGCCCGGAATTGCTCATCCGGGCGACCCGCCGCGAGCAGCATCAACGCGAGCCAGGCACGGAATCGTCGCTTCTGATTGACCGATCCGAAGCTCGTATGGATGAGGGTGGCGTCGTGGACTCCGCTGACAGTCCCGGTGAGCCGGCGGCCGCTCGGCAACTCGACCGCAAGATCAAAAGTTTGCCGCGAACTCTGCCGCAACCCCTCGGCTTCGACGACGACCTGATCCACCTCGGTCGCGACATCGTTGAGTACGCGCCCGCCGAGGCGACCGGGGGGAAGTGCGCCGCGGCGCCACTCGGCTTGCCGGCAGCTGGCCTGGTCAACCCCCGACAACCGCGAGTCCAGCATTCGCTGCCCGATCGTCCAGCGCTCCAGTGCATTGAGCTCGATGGGCAACCGGTCAGCGGCCTCCTCCGCACGCCTAGGCAAGGTCACCCCGAGCCGCTGGCGCAGGAAACCGCGTATCGGATGCTCAAAGAACTGCCGCAGCGTCTCGAACTCCAGATCCGTACGAGGGACCGGAGCCAGGGCCGCGACCAGGAACGGCGGCGCGGGCCGGCGGGCAGACACGAGCGCCTTGGCGCCGGCCAGCGAGGCCGGCTCGAAGCTGAACGCGCGGTCAACCCCGAGCGCCCAGGCCGAGAAGTTCTTCGGGTCGAACGGTTGCAACGGATGGTGGACGACCAGCTGCGCCCGGGCCGGCTGTGGGCCGGCGGTGCCTTCACTCGTGAAGCTCGCGTCAAGCGTGTCGAGCAGCTCCCCCACCGGGACCGATGGTGGGCGCCGCGCGTTAGTACGTTCGTCGGCTCCGCTGTAGGTGATCACCAAGTGGTCACCGGCCGCCAGGATGGCGTCGAGCAGCAGCTGGCGATCCTCACTTCGCTCGTCGCGCTCACCAGTCATCGGGTCGCGCCGCAGGATGTCGTCGCCGTCGATCGCGGGCTGGCGGGGAAACGCCCCGTCGTCGAGACCGAGCAGGCAGACGACCCGGTGCGGGACGGAGCGCATCGGCACGAGTGTGCACATGGTCAAGCTGCCGGTGCGAAAGTTAGCTCGGGTCGGCCTGCCACGCAGCCGATCCGCCAGCAGGCTGCGCAGATCGGCGAGCGTGAGGCTCACCTGCCCCGCCCGGTCGCCAGCCGCGTCGAGCACCGAAGCCAACTCCGAGCGTAGCTGCGCCGCTTGCCAGAGCTCAGCTGCTGACGTCGAGGCGAGCGACTCCAGAGCGGCCGAGAGCGCGGCGATCCACTCGGCGAGGCTCTGCGGGCCGCGCAACGCGTCGACGGCCGCACGCAGGCGCTGAACGAGCTCGGCAAGGCGGCCCACCAGCTCGATGTCGGTGCTGTCGACATCATCCAGTGGCAACGCGAGCCCGACCCATCCGATACCTGCAGGCTCCCCCGCGGCGTCGCCGCCCGCCGGGCCTTCGGCCATCGCGACGCCCAGCAGGAGCCGGTCGAGCCCGGCCTCCCACGTGTTTTGCGGGAAGGCGTCGAGCTTGAAGGCAGCCCGGTGCGCGGCGTCGAGTCCCCAGCGAATCTGGGATTCCGCCACCCAGTCCGTCAACCGGCTCAGATCGTCATCGTCGAAGCCGAAGCGCCGCCGTACTGGCGCCGACCCCGCAAGGTCGAGCACCTCCGACGCGGTCATCCGTCCGTCCACGAACTCCAGCAGCGTGGCAGCCACGCTCATCATGGGATTGGTCTGGCGCAGGGATCGGTCGGCCAGCCGCACCCGCAGCAAGCCGGCGGGCGATGCGGGAGCGTTATCGCCGGAAGCTTCGGCGCCATCGGGCTGCGCCCCCACCCCGAACGTCGCCGAGATCAGCGGCGCGTAGGTCTCGATGTCCGGGCACATCACCACCACGTCGCGCGGTTCCAGCGTCGGATCGTCGGCCAGCAGCCCGAGGATCACGTCACGAACCACGTCAACCTGGCGCGCCCGGCCGTGGCAAGCGTGGATCTGAACGCTGCGATCGCCCCTAGGCACCAGCGGCCGCTGCTGGGGCGCCACCGGCAAATCCGCGCGCAGGGTCTCCTGCAAGCGCGACAGCGTGTTGGGCAGCGTGATGGGCAGCGTCCCCGAGTCCGCCTCGGCAAGCGCGTGGTGCTCGTCGACGACCGCGACGCCCGCGCTCGCCACCGTCAGCTGCAACTCCCGCACATCCCGCCCCAGAGACAGCAGCAGCGGATGCCCCACAAGGCGCGCCGATGTATCCAGGCGGCGACGCGTCGGCTGCGGACCGGCCTTCGACACCCGCTCCCACAGCGGGGGGCAGGGGTGCAGCAACCACAGGTGGATGTCGCGCTGCTCTGCCAGCGCGGCGAGGACGGCGAGCTGCCCCGGCGGCAACCGGGTGAGCCCGAACAGCGACAGGCGGCCGGGCAGCGGGGCCGCCGTGGGATCGGAACGCAATTGCTCGCAGGCCGCCACCAGCCGCTCCGCCGGGCTGGGCAACGCCACCAGCTCACGCAGCCGCCGCCAGATCATCGGCTGCCAGCGAAGATCCTTTGGCAAGGGGGCGCCGGCGCCGTCAGTGTCATCGCCCGCCGCCCAGTCGACGATCATCGACGGCCGGTAGGTCGCGTAACGGTCAAAGAGCTCGGCTACGTGGCGCGCAGCCGCGTATTGCCGGGAGCGTCCCTCGGCGCGTGCGGCGACAGGCTTCACCGGCTGGGTGCGATCCGGGTCCGACGCGGCCGAAAGCAACCCCGGATCGGCTTCGATCAGCTCGAGCAGCGGCCAGACGCTGCGCCCGGGCCGCCACGGATCACTGCGGCCGACAATTGCGCTGACTGCCTCGACGGCCTCACCGACCAGCCGCCCCGGCGACGGGAACTCCACATTTGCGCAGATCCCGTCGTACGCGCCCGGCTGCGCGCCGAGCACCAGCGAGAGCTGCTGCGTGAGCCAGCGTTCGACGCCACGGCTCGGTACGCAGATGATCTCCGGCGCGAACGGATCCTGCGCGCCGGTGCGGAGCAGCTCACTGAGCGCGCCGGCGAGCACGTCGGCGCGCTCTCCCCGATGCAGGTGAAGCACTTGGCGAACCTAGTACGCGCCACCGACAAACACGCCCGGCTCAACGCTCACATGATCTAGGGATCGCCCTCCAGCGGACGCCAAACCATGATCATGTGAGCGTTGATCATGGGACTTGCGGCTGGGCGTTGACCTGATCTTTCAACGGGCAGCGGCACCAGATGTCGTGCCAGGCACGCAGGCAGCCTTCGGGGTAGTTGAGCTTGCGCACGACGCGACCCGGATTCCCGGCAATGAGCGAGTCCGCGGGTACGTCACGGGTGACCACCGCCCCCGCCGCCACCATGACCCGCGGACCGATCGTCACGCCCGGCAGGATCATCGCCCGGGCACCGACCCAGGTTCCGCGGCCGATGCGTACGGGAGCCTCATAGACGGCGCGGCCTTCCATCCCGTGGCTGTTGGAGTCGGTGATGTAGACCTCGTTGCTGATGGCGACCGCGTCTTCGATCACCAGTTCCTTCATCGAGAACAGGATGCTGCCGCCGTTGATGAAGCAGTCGTTTCCGATGCGGATCCGTCCGGAGCCGGCGATCAGCGTGAGCCGGTGCGTCGACCAGACCTTGAAGCGGTCGCCGACTTCGCAGTCGGTCGTCTGGATGTGCGGCTGCCCGCCGACGATCGGATATTCACCGACCCGCTGCAGCCCGCGCAGTCTCCACCGCGCTTTGGCCCATCGCCCGCCGTAGCCGGCCCACCATCCGGCCATCTGGGCCTGCTGGAGGAGGTAGCGCCGATCCGGGACGACGAACTGGTCGGGCGGTATGGGTAGCACGTACGAAGGCAGGGCCGATGTCCTCTCCACGGTGCGCTCCAGCGGGCGCGCTGACAGCGCCTCGGAGATCCTAAGGGCACTGCGGCAGGCTTAGCGGGCGCCCCAGGCGTAGGTCTGCTTAGCCAGCTTCAGATAGACGAACGTCTCGGTGGAGCGAACGCCCGCAATCGTGCGTACGTGGTCGTTCAGCAACGCCAGCAACCGGTCGTCGTCCTCGCAGACCACCTCAATGAGCAGGTCGAACGAGCCGGCGCAGAGGACCACGTAATCGATCTCGTCGATCTTGACCAGAGCGTCGCTGACCTTGCGAACGTCGCCTTCGACGACGACGCCGATCATCGCCCACCGTTGAAAGCCCATCACCATCGGATCGGTGACACCGACGATCTGCACGACGCCGTCATCGAGCAGGCGCTGCACCCGCTGGCGCACCGCCGCCTCGCTGAGGCCGACGATCTTGGCCAGCGCGGCATACGACTCCCGACCGTTGTGCTGCAGTGCCGTGATCAACGCCTTGTCGGTGTCATCCGGCCCTCGGGGAGTGACGCTGCGGGTCACGGCGGCCTCCGGCAGTGCGTCGGGTCAGACCCGCGTCCAGGCCTCGGTAAGCACGCTACGCAAGACCTGCTCGATCTCATCGAAATGGCTCTGCTCGCAGATGAGAGGCGGCGCCAGCTGCACGACCGGGTCGCCGCGGTCATCGGCCCGGCAATAGAGCCCGGCATCGAAGAGCGCGCGCGACAGGAAACCGCGCAGCAGGCGCTCGGACTCGTCGTCGTTGAACGTCTCCTTCGTCGCCTTGTCCTTGACCAGCTCGATGCCGTAGAAGTAACCCTCGCCGCGCACATCGCCGACGATCGGCAGGTCGGAAAGCTTGTCGAGGGTCGCCCGGAAGCCGTCCTGATTCGAGCGGACGTGGTCGAGCAACTGCTCGCGCGCGAAGATGTCGAGGTTCGCCATCGCTACGGCGGCCGAAACGGGATGGCCGCCAAAGGTGAAGCCATGGGCGAAGCTGGCCTCGCCCTTGAGGAACGGCTGCGCCAGACGCTCGCTCGCGATCAGCGCACCGATTGGCGAGTAGCCGCTGGTCATGCCCTTGGCGCAGGTGATCATGTCGGGCTGGTAGCCGAAACGGTCGCAGGCGAACATCTCCCCGAGCCGGCCGAAAGCACAGATCACCTCATCCGAAACCAGCAAAACGTCGTATTGGTCGCAGATCTCACGCACGCGGGCGAAGTACCCCGGCGGCGGCGGGAAGCAGCCACCGCTGTTCTGCACCGGCTCGAGGAAGACGGCAGCCACCGTGTCGGGGCCCTCCATAAGGATGGCCTGCTCGATGGAGTCGGCTGCCCAGCGTCCGAACGCTACGAGGTCGTCACCGTGTTCGGGGGCGCGGTAGAAGTTCGTGTTCGGCACCTTGAGCGCGCCGGGGACCAGCGGCTCGAATTCCTGTTTCGCTGCCGGTATGCCGGTGATCGACAGCGCACCCATGGTGGTGCCGTGGTAGGCGATCGTGCGGCTGATTGCCTTTGTCTTCAACGGTTTTCCGGTGGCCTTGAAGAATTGGCGGGCCAGCTTCCAAGCCGTCTCGACCGCCTCTCCGCCTCCCGTGGTGAAGAAGATGCGGTTCAGATCGCCCGGTGCGGCATCGGCGAGGCGCTCTGCCAGCGCGGCGGCCTGGGGATGCGCGTACGACCAGAGCGGGAAGAACGCGAGTTCACTTGCCTGCTTGCTGGCCGCCTCTGCCAACTCCACCCGCCCGTGACCCACCTGCACCACGAAAAGACCCGAAAGTCCGTCCAGATACCGCTTCCCCCGCGAGTCGTAGACGTACGGACCGTCGCCGCGCACGATCATCGGAACATCGGCGTGTTGATAGGAGGACAGCCGGCTGAAGTGCATCCAAAGGTGATCGCGTGCCGCGTCCTGCAATCCCCGCTCGGAATCGCCCTGCCCTGTCGCCGGAACGTCTTCGGGTGTCGCGGTCATGTGCTCATCTCCAGGGAATCCAGGCAAATGATGGAACCAACGGGCAAGGCTCGGGTGCAATGTACGGGAGCGTCAGCGAGATCAGCGACGGCTACCGCTGCCCACAGGCTATTCGTCACATCGATCCACGGTAAAGACTTCGTTTCAAGCGCGAATCCCTTGTCCGGCACGTTCTACTCTGCGAGAGTCGCCGAACGTGAGTCTGTTCGACGATGGGACCGCCAACCAGATCGTCAGCCCTGCCCGATCAACCCATCGACGAGGAGCTTTCATGGTGAGTGCCCCCTCTCCCAATCCGCTGACGCCGATCGACGCCGTCGTGGAGCGCGCCCCCATCAAGGGGCTCAAGGGTGGAGCGCTGGGTCTGGTCTCGACGGTGGTGATCGGCGTGGCGTCCACGGCGCCCGCGTACAGCCTCGCGGCGACGCTGGGGCTGGTAGTCGCCGCTGTCGGGCTGCAGTCGCCGATCATCGTGGCGCTGGCGTTCGTCCCCGCGTTCCTGGTCGCCATGGGCTACAAGGAGCTGAACAGGGCGGATCCTGACTGCGGCACGACCTTCACCTGGGCTACGCGTGCTTTCGGTCCCAAGACGGGCTGGATGGGCGGCTGGGGCATTGTCGCTGCTGACGTGCTGGTCATGGCGAGCCTCGCGCAGGTGGCCGGCCAGTACGTGTTCCTGCTCTTCGGCGCCGACGGCATCGGGGGAGACCCGACCAGCGGCTGGGTGCTGCTGATCGGCGTCCTGTTCATCGTGCTCATGACGTGGATCTGCTATCGAGGCATCGAACTCTCAGCCAAGATCCAGACGGTGCTGCTCGGGCTCGAAGCCACGATGCTGATCGTGATGTCGGTCGTTGCCCTCATCCGGTTCTGGGTCGGCAAAGCACCTTCGACCGCCAGCGGTCCGCGGTTGTCGTGGTTCAACCCGCTGCACATTGGCTCGTTCTCCACGTTCGTCAGCGCGATGCTGCTGATGCTCTTCATCTACTGGGGCTGGGACAGCGCGGTATCGGTCAACGAGGAGACCAAGGACAGCACCCGCACACCAGGGCGCGCCGCGGTCATCTCCACCGTGCTGCTGGTCCTCATCTACGTACTCGTGACGGTCTCGGCGCAAATCTTCGCCGGCGTCGGCGAAAAGGGCATCGGGCTCGGTAACCCGGACAACTCCGGCGACGTCCTGTCCGTCCTCGGCAAGGCGATCTTCGGGAGCAGCTGGGTCGGAAGCTTCTTCACTCACCTGCTTATCCTTATGGTGCTGTCCTCGGCGGCCGCGTCGACGCAGACCACGATCCTGCCGACTGCCCGCACCACCCTGTCGATGGCGGTGTACAAGGCACTGCCGTCGAGCTTCGCCAAGATGCACCCGAAGTACCTGATCCCGACGGTCTCAACGCTGGCCATGGGAGGCGTGTCGATCGTGCTGTACCTCGCGACGAACTTCGTCTCCGGCGGCAATGTCATCGCCGACTCGGTGACGGCCGTCGGCGTGTGCGTCGGCTTCTACTACGGGCTGACCGGCGTGGCCTGCGCCTGGTACTACCGGCGCAACCTGCTCTCCAGCCCGCGCAACTTCTTCATCCAGGGACTGCTGCCGCTCGCCGGCGGACTCATGCTGCTCTTCGCATTGGTCTGGAGCGCAAAGGACGACTGGAACTTCGCGAGCGACCAGAGCTACACGTCGTGGCTCATCCCGATCAGCCCACACTGGCGGATCGGCGGCGTCTTCCTGCTGGGCTTCGGCTCGCTGCTGATCGGCGTCGTCCTGATGATCATCTGGCGGATCGTGCGCCCGGAGTTCTTCAGGGGCGAGATCCTCAACGCCGACTCCCCCACGCTCGTACCCGATCTCGACGACGCCGACCTCGCCAGGGTCGTCGCCGCTCAGCAGGCGAGCGTCTAGCCCACTAACGCTCACATGACCATGGTCCCGGGGGCTTGCAACCCTCCCGAACCATGGTCATGTGAGCATTGATCTTGGGCTAGCTGATGGCGCTCATGACGTGCTTGATGCGGGTGTAGTCCTCGAAGCCGTAGAGCGAGAGGTCCTTGCCGTAACCCGAGTGCTTGAAGCCGCCGTGAGGCATCTCGGCGACGATCGGGATGTGGGTGTTGATCCACACGCAACCGAAGTCCAGACCTTTGGACATGCGCATCGCCCGCGCGTGGTCGCGGGTCCACACCGAAGAGGCGAGCCCGTAGCGCACCGAGTTGGCACACCGCAGCGCATCGGCCTCGTCGGCCACCTTCTGCACCGTGATGACGGGGCCGAAGACCTCCTCCGTCGCAATCTCGTCACCCTGGCGGACGTCGGCCACGAGCGTCGCCTCGAGAAAGTAACCGGCGGCAAGTGCCCCGTTGGGACGCGTCCCGCCGGCCAGGATCTTCGAGGTGTCCGGCAGCCGCGACAGAAAGCCGGTGACGCGCTCGAGCTGCGCCGGGTTGTTCAGCGGGCCGAAGGAAACGTCGGCGTCGTCAGGCATTCCGGTCTGCGTCTGCTGCGCCTGGCGGGCAAGCGCTGCGACGAGCTCGTCGTAGATCCCGGGTGTCGCGAGTACGCGGGTGGCCGCCGTGCAGTCCTGACCCGCATTGAAGTAGCCGGCTTCGGCGATCCCGGTGGCAGCCGCCTCGACATCGGCGTCGTCGAACACGACGACCGGTGCCTTGCCGCCGAGCTCGAGGTGAGTGCGCTTGAGGTCGGCCGCTGCGGCGGTGGCGACCTCGGTGCCGGCGCGCACCGAACCGGTTATGGAGACCAGCTGCGGGGTCGGGTGTGACACCAGCAGCCGGCCGGTGTCACGGTCACCGCAGATGACGTTGAAGACGCCCGGCGGGAAGAATTCGGCCGCGATCTCGGCCATGCGAACGGTCGTGACGGGCGTTGTGTCGCTGGGCTTGAGGACGACCGTGTTGCCCGCGGAGATGGCCGGCGCGAACTTCCAGACCGCCATCATCATCGGGTAGTTCCACGGCGTGACTTGGGCGACGACACCGATGGGTTCGCGCCGAACGTAGGACGTCATCCCCTGCATGTACTCCCCCGCCGAACGCCCATCGAGCATCCGCGCGGCGCCGGCGAAGAAGCGCATCTGGTCCACCATCGGCGGGATTTCTTCGCTGGCCGTGAGCGCGAGCGGCTTGCCGGTGTTCTCAGCCTCCAGGGCGACCAATTCATCGCCATGGGCCTCGATGGCGTCGGCGAACCGGAACATCGCGAGCTGGCGCTGCGACGGGGTGGTGTCGCGCCACCCCGGAAAGGCGTCGGCTGCTGCCTTCATGGCGTTGTCCACGTCAGCCGCACCGCTGACCGGGGCCGCCGCAAAAGCACCGGACGTTGCCGGATTGATGACGTCTGCGGTACGGCCGTCGGCCGCGGGTGCGGGCTTGCCGCCCACCAGGTTCGTGATGGTGCGCACGGGGTCTCCTTCTGCTGCAATAGTTGCGGTCAGGTTCTCGCGACTTAGCTACGCCCGGCAATCACATCAGCCAAGCGGGCGAGTCGGGAAGTGGCGCCGGACCGGGTACCGTCGGCGCCCGCCCGAGCCTCGCGCGCATCCGCCATCCGGTACGCCCGGTAGAGGCTGTGGACGCCGAGCCAGCGGGCCGGCTCTGGCTCCCAACGCCGAAAACGCCTTCCGACCCAGGGCAGCCGGGTGAGCTCGGTGTCGCGGCCGAGAATGAGGTCGGTGAGCGTGCGTCCGGCGAGGTTGCTGGTGGTTACCCCGTCACCGACGTAACCACCGGCCCAGCCGATGCCGCTGGCGGCGTCCAATTCGACGCTCGCACACCAATCGCGCGGCACGCCAAGGACTCCGGACCAGGCATGGGCGATCGGGACACCGCGCGTCGCCGGGAAGAGCGTGTGCAGCAGGTCGGTGAGATCGGCGACCGTTGCGACGGGGGTCGATCCGTCGTTGTCGGTACGGGAGCCGTATCGGTAGGGCACTCCCCGCCCGCCAATGGCGATCCGGCCGTCGGCAGTGCGCTGGGCGTAGCAGTACGCGTGGCCGGTGTCGCCGAGGGTTTCGCTGGCCGCCCAACCGATCTCATCCCACGCCGACTCAGGCAGCGGCGCCGTCACGATCATCGACGAATTCATCGGCACCAACATGCGCCGCAGCCCCGGCAGGCTCGCCGTATAGCCCTCCGTCGCGCGAATCACCCAGCGCGCCTTGATCCGGGCTCCAGCGGCCTCGACGAGGCCCTTGCTGATGGCGGTGACGCAAGTCGATTCTTGGATGCTCACCCCGGCGCGCTCCGCGGCGGCCGCGAGCCCCGCCACCAAGCGCGCCGGGTGAATGCGGGCGCAGTGCGGACTCCAACTGCCCCCCAGCGCTCCTGCAATCTCGATGCGTTGACGCAGTGACTCGCGGTCGAGCAACACCACCTCGCGGTCGCCGCCGGGAGTGCGGAGCTCGTCGTCGACATGGGCCTTGAGTCGAGCGAGTTGCGCCGGGGTGCGTGCGACCGACAGCACGCCGCCCCGCGCGATCTGGGCGTCGATTCCTTCGATGCGGGTGACCCGCTCGACCTCGTCGATGGAGGAGCACATCGCGGCCTTGAGCTCGTCGACGCCCGCACCGTAGCGCCGCGGCGGCCCGGGCAGCAGCGCGCTCAGCCAGCCGCCATTACGCCCGGACGCCCCATAACCGCAGAACTCGGCTTCCAGGACCAGGATGCGTAGCTCTGGCGCGGCGTGTGCCAGGTAGTACGCCAGCCACAGCCCGGTGTAACCGCCCCCGACGATGCACACGTCGACAACAGCGCTACCGATCAGCGGCGGGCGGCGCTGCTCCTGTAACGGTGGCCCGCCAAGGTCTGACCACCAGAAGGAGACGCCACCGTTCTGCGTCATCTGGCTCCTCGTCATGCCGCCCGCAGGTTTGATCCGCAGCGGGTGGTCCAAAAGGAACTTGACTGATCCCATAGATCAGGACGCCCTAGACGACTATTCCCGTTGTCCATACCGTAGTCCAGTAAGTAAATCCTTGTAAGAACTGCCAGTGCAGTCAGACCTCATAGCTCTTCTACCTCTCGGAAGGCGAATCATGCGGATCGGCGTGCCGACGGAGGTCAAGCCGGATGAATTCCGGGTCGCCGCCACCCCGGCGGGAGTACGCGAGCTCACCGATGCCGGCCATCAGGTGCTCGTGCAGCACGGTGCCGGTGCCGGATCCCAGTTACCCGACGACGAGTACGCCTCCGCCGGAGCGACCCTCGTGGCCACCGCCGATGACGTCTGGGGGGCCGCCGATCTTGTCCTCAAGGTCAAGGAGCCCATCGCGGAGGAGTACCCGCGGATGCGCAACGGACAGATCCTTTTCACCTACCTGCATCTGGCGGCTAGCCGAGCCTGCACCGATGCTCTGCTGTCGAGTGGGACGACCGCGATCGCGTACGAGACCGTTCAGGCCGCCGACGGGTCGCTGCCCCTGCTCGCCCCCATGAGCGAGGTCGCGGGCCGCATGGCGCCGCAGGTGGCCGCGCACTTCCTGGAGAAGTACGCGGGTGGTCGAGGGGTGCTGCTCGGCGGCGTTCCTGGTGTACGGCCGGCGAAGGTGCTCATCGTCGGCGCCGGCACGTCGGGGATGAGCGCCGCGCTGATCGCCCTCGGACTGCAGGCGGACGTCACCTTGATGGACAAGAACGTCGCCCGCCTGCGCGAAGCCGACCGGGTCTTCAGCGGTCAGGTGACCACCGTCTTTTCCACTGTCCACGAGATCGAACGGGCAGCGTTGGAGTCCGACGTCGTCATCGGCGCCGTCCTGATCCCGGGGGCGAAGGCGCCGACCCTCGTGTCGGACGATCTGGTCTCGCGCATGCGGCCGGGCGCCGTGCTCGTCGACATCGCCGTCGACCAGGGGGGCTGCTTCGAGTCCACCCATCCGACGACCCACCAGGACCCGGTTTTCCCCGTGAAAGAAACGCTTTTCTATTGCGTGGCCAACATGCCGGGCGCGGTGCCGGCGACGTCGACCCTGGCGCTGACCAACGTGACGCTGCCGTACGTCGAGCGACTGGCCAACCTAGGCGTACGCGAGGCGATCGAGCGTGACCCGGTCTTGCGCGCCGGGGTCAACGTCGTTGCCGGCGCGATCACCTACCGGGGCGTCGCCGATGCCTTCGGGCTGGCGACCGCCGACTTGGCCGACGTCCTGTAGCCGCCCGCCGGCGGAGGGCCCGCGCCCGCACCGACCTTGATCAACGCTGCAATGATCATGAGTTGAGGGCCGAAATTGGCCTGGGACCATGATCCTTGCAGCGTTGATCAAGTACGTGACTGGCACCATGGAGGGACGCCTCGGAAAGGACCCCATGGCCTCGGCAGTGCCCCTACGAGCCCTCCTGCTCGAAGACATCCATCCTGACGCTGCCGCCTTGCTGCGAGCGGCGGGCTACGACGTCGAGCAGCTCACCCGGGCCCTCCCGGAAGATGAGCTGATCCGGCGGCTCGAGGGCGTCGACGTCCTCGGCATCCGATCGAAGACGACCGTCACCGCAAGCGTCTTGAAGGCCTCACCGCAGCTGCTCGCGATCGGCGCATTCTGCATCGGCACGAATCAGATCGACCTGCGCGCGGCGAGTGCCTGCGGGGTCGCGGTGTTCAACGCACCGTTCTCCAACACGCGCAGCGTCGTCGAGCTTGCGCTGTCGGAGCTGATCGCGCTCACCCGGCGGCTCACCGTCAAAAATTCGTTGATGCATCGCGGCATCTGGGACAAGTCCGCCACCGGCAGCCACGAGATACGCGGCCGCACGATCGGCATCGTCGGCTACGGCAATATCGGAAGCCAGCTCTCCGTGCTCGCCGAAGCGCTCGGGATGTCGGTCGTGTTCTACGACACCGCCGACAAGCTTGCGCTCGGGAATGCCCGGCGCTGCATCAGCCTCGATGAACTGATCGACCTGGCCGATGTCGTCACGCTCCACGTCGACGGCCGGCCGGGCAACAGCGGCTTCTTCGGGGCCCGCGAGTTCGCGCGGATGCGGCCGGGGAGCCTGTTCCTGAACCTCTCGCGCGGCTTCGTGGTCGACCACGGAGCGCTGGCCGCTCAGGTCAAAGAGGGCCATCTTGCGGGTGCGGCCATCGACGTCTTCCCGGAGGAGCCGGCCGCCCGCGGTGAGGAGTTCATCTCCGAGCTGCGCGGGCTGGAAAATGTCATCCTCACGCCACATGTGGGCGGCTCGACGGAGGAGGCGCAGCAGGACATCGGCCATTTCGTCGCCGGCAAGCTGCGTGACTACCTCGAGGTCGGCGCGACCACCCTCTCGGTCAACCTGCCGCCCGTGGCCCTCCCGCCGACGCCGCGCAGCCAGCGCCTGCTGTATCTGCACAGCAACACCCCCGGCGTCCTCGCCACGGTCGACGGTTTGCTGGCCGAGCACTCGATCAACATCGTGGGCCAATTGCTGGCAACCTCAGGCGATTACGGCTATGTCGTGACGGATGTCGCGGGCCCGCTGAGCGACGACGCCTGCGCTCAGCTACGCGCGCTGCCGGTGACCGTGCGGCTGCGGCTCGTATGAGGCTCGGGTGAGCGTGGCCCCCCCTGCACTCGTCGCCGCGCTGGCCCGGATCGTCGGCGCGAACCACGTCCTTTCCGACCCGTCGCTGCGAAGCTCGTACGAGACCGACTGGACCGGTCGGTTCGGTGCGCCGGCAGCCCTGGTGGTGCGTCCCGCCGCGACAGCCGAAGTGTCCGCCGTGCTGTTGGCCTGCGCCGAGGCCGGCCTGCCGGTCGTCATCCAGGGCGGCAATACGGGTCTGGTCGGCGGTGGCGTACCCGGCGGCGGTGAGGTGCTGGTGAGCCTCACCCGACTCGCCGATCTGGAGCCGGTCGATGCGGCGGCTGGGCAAGTCACCGCTGGCGCCGGCGTACGACTCGCCGCTCTACAAACCCACGCGCGGGCCGCTGGACTCGACTTCGGGGTAGACCTCGCGGCGCGCGACACCGCCACCGTCGGTGGGCTCATCGCCACGAACGCCGGCGGCATCCGCGTCCTTCGCTACGGCAGCATGCGCGCGCAGGTGCTCGGGCTTGAAGCGGTGCTGGCGGACGGCAGCATCGTCAGCCGGCTCGGCGGGTTACCCAAGGACAACACCGGCTACGACCTCACCTCCCTGTTCACCGGCAGCGAGGGAACGCTCGCGGTTATCACCCGGGCTCGCCTGCGATTGGTGGCGTCCGAAGCCGCCCGGTGCGTCGCTCTCGTTGCGGTTGGGGGGATCGACGAGGCGGTGTCCCTCCTGGCCACCCTTCGCGAACACGTCGGACCGGTGCTCAGCGCCGCCGAGGTGATGTTCGACGAAGGCGTCGAGTTGGTACGCGCCGCAGCAGGACTCCCCCGCCCATTCGCGGCGGCCGCGGGTGCGTACCTGCTGATCGAATGTGCGGCTCGCCAGGATCCTTCGGACCTACTGATCGAGGCGCTCTCGCAGGCACCGCAGGTGGTCGACGCCAACGTCGCGACGGCGGGCGATCCCGGTGGCCAGCGGGCGCTCTGGCAGTACCGGGAGGGTCACACCGAGGCCGTAAACGCGGCAGGTGTGCCGGTGAAGCTTGACGTCGCGGTGCCCCTTGGCGCGCTCGGTGATCTGCTCGCGGCGTTGCCCGGCCTCATCGCGGCGGCCGCTACCGGGGCGCGCGCGTACATCTGGGGCCACCTCAATGAAGGCAACCTGCATGTCAACGTGGTCGGCGCGCTCCCCGCGGCGGCGGCTGTCGAGGAAGCCGTCCTTCGAGCGGTCGCCGAGCGCGGCGGGACGATCAGCTCCGAGCACGGGATCGGCCGCGCGAAGGCGGAGTGGCTCAGCCTCTCGCGTACTCCAGCGGAGATCGCGGTCATGCTTTCGGTCAAGCAGGCCCTCGATCCGGGCGGGCTGCTGTCGCCTGGTGTGCTGCTGCCCGGTGACGTGCCGGCCCCCTGTCGGTAGGGGCCGGCACGCGCCAGTCAGCTGGCTGTCGTGCTACCAGCGTTGGACCGGATAACGCCCGACGCTGACTGCAGCGGCATCGTCACGGCGGCTCTCCTATCGAGCTCGATGACCGGTTTCGGTTGCGGATACGTGATGATCACGAGGTGCGCCGGAGGCTGCCCCAGATAGACACCGGCATCCCCGAAGCCCACGATCTCCGCGCGGCCATCACCCGACGTGTCCGCCAGCAGGCGCGGCTGACGCGTAACCCTCCAGCCCCCCGGCAAGCTCGGTGTAGCCAAGGTTCGGCACCATCCACTCGAACGGTCCGTAGGACCCGTCCGTCTGGGCCAGCGAGCGGTAGATCCCCGCATCGCCGAAACCCACGACGTCCGCCCGTCCATCGCCGGTCAGGTCGGCGAGCAGCCGCGGATGACGGTCGACCATCCAGCCCTGTTGCGTCCCGAAATTCGCGACGACGAACTGCTGTGGCCCGAACGAACCATCGGCCTGGGCGAGCGACCGGTACACGCCGGCGTCACCGAAACCGACAATGTCGGCCCGGCCATCGCCCGTCGTATCCGCCAGGAACCGCGGATGACGGTCGACCATCCAGCCCCGGGCCGTGCCGAAATCGGCGAGCGCAAACGTCGCCGTCGCCAGCGGGAACGGATCGTCCGGATTGGGCCCGGACACACGGGAGCTCGTGGTGGAGGGGAAGGCGTCATCGAGCGTCTTCTTGAAGTACGGGAAGGGATCGGTGTCGTCGCCCGTCAGGTTGCGGTAGACCCCGCCCAGCGTCGCGGCGCCCGCCCCGATGATGTCCGTCACGCTATAGCCGAGTTGACTGAACAAGAAGTAGACGAAGAGCGTCGTGCACCCGTTCACCGCGTCTGGCTTGTTGTCGTCCGGTGCGGCGTTGACGAAGTCCTCGCGAGCGCTGTTCAGCCAGCGGCCGGCCACGGCGAAATCGCTTCGGATACCGGGATCGAGCAGTCCGTGAGCAGCAAGAAACTGTGCGCCGAGAAAGCGCGAGAGTGCCTCGCCCTTGCTGCGTTCGTCCGAGCCCTGAAACCATCCGCTGTTCTGAGCGACATCATGGTTTCGGTGAGCTCAGCGACCAGCAGGTAGCGAATGATGTCCGGCGAGGCCGAGTAGCTGGCGAATTGCGCCTTGATTTCAACGGTTGTCGCCCCGGCGTTGCCATTCCAGTCCGCGCCTCCGCCGTCGTTCAACACGTGCACGGAGATGTTGTTCAGGCCGATGCCGCCGAACAATCCCGACATCCAGGTGAGGTCGTCCTCGCAGGCGGCAATGACCGCATTGCTACGAGCGGGCTCGCTGCCGGTCGGATTCGACGCGGACAGTGCGAGCGAGTCGTCGTACTGGAAGCGGAAGTGCGTGGTGATGCCGCCGTTGGTGAGACCAGTGGTGGTGAGAGCCATGTCGGCCCGCCTTTCGGGTTGTGCCGGCACGCGAATCGCCCGGTGCGATGTCCCCGAATCCCCCTTAGGGATTGTGACGAAATAACTTCGTTTATGGGTGCGGAGCGGTTACCGTTTGTGCTGTGGCCGATGCTGTGGAGTCTCTCGCCAGTCGGTTCGAGGTTCTCAAGCCGCATCTGAACGAGCGGCAACGCCGGTTGTGGCTGGGTGCGGAGGCGCGCGAGTTGGGCTCGGGCGGGGTGGCGGTGGTGGCTCGGGCGGCAGGCGTCGCGGGTGACACGGTGCGGCGCGGGCGGGCGGAACTGGAGGATCCTGGCGCGGCGTGCTATCCGCGTTCGCGTCAGCCCGGGGGTGGGCGCAAACGCGCCGAAGCGACCGATGCCGGGCTGGTGCAGGCGCTGGACAAGCTGGTCGACCCGGTCACCCGTGGTGATCCGATGTCGCCGTTGCGGTGGACGTCGAAGTCGCTACGGACCCTGGCGAAAGCCTTGCAGCAGCAGGGTCATCAGGTCAGCGAGCAGATCGTGCGCCGATTGCTGCGGGAAGCCGGCTACAGCCTGCAGGCCAACGCCAAGACGTCCGAGGGTGCTCAGCACCCCGACCGCGACGCCCAGTTCGGCTACCTCAACGACCAGGCCCAGGCCCACATCGCCGGTGGTGACGCGGTGGTGTCGGTGGACACCAAGAAAAAGGAACTGGTCGGTGAGTTCAAGAACGCCGGCCGGGAATGGCACCCGGCCGGCCACCCCGAACACGTCAAGGTCCACGACTTCATCGACAAGACACTCGGCAAAGCCAACCCCTACGGCGTTTATGACGTCGCCACCAACACCGGCTGGGTGTCGGTCGGCACCGACCACGACACCGCCTCCTTCGCGGTCAACACCATCAGCCGCTGGTGGCAACAGATCGGATCATCCCTGCACCCGCACGCATCCAGGCTGCTGATCTGCGCCGACGGCGGCGGCTCGGGCGGCTACCGCACCCGGCTCTGGAAAACCGAACTCGCTTCCCTCGCCGCCGCCACCGGCCTGACCATCACCGTCTGCCACCTCCCACCCGGCACCAGCAAATGGAACAAAATCGAACACCGGCTGTTCTCCCACATCTCCATGAACTGGCGCGGCCGGCCGTTGACCAGCCACGAAGTCATCGTCGAAACCATCGCCGCCACCACCACCCAAACCGGGCTGACCATCCACGCCGAACTCGACACCACCGAATACCCCACGGGCGTCAAAATCCCCGACCAAGACATGAAAACCCTCGAAACCACAGGGATCCTGACCCGCCACACCTTCCACGGCGAATGGAACTATTCCCTCAACCCCAACCGCCACGACACACCCGAACCCGACTAAGTTAATTCGTCACAAGCCCTTAGTGCGTGTCCGGCAAGGTAAACATCGGTCACCCGGCAGGCCAGTGACCGCTCAAAGTCGGCTGGTTGACATGGCGGAATAGCCAGCGCTGGATGGGCCAATTGGCGGCAATTGCGGCTGAGGCATTCAGTCCAACGCCGCCGGGCGCCGACGACTACTGGATGAAGCCGTGGAACCTGACCCGACCTACGCGCCTCCTACGCGCCTGTGTGACCCTCGCCGCCGCCCTGACCCTCGCGGCCGCCTGCGCTCCGGCGACCCCGCCGGCCGCGGCGAAGACGCCGACCACCCGTGCGTTCAGCGCGGCGATCGAGGGGGTCGCGCCGTACCAGCCGGCGGCGAGGAAGTGCGTCAAGACCAACTCCTACGACAAGCCGGGCCCGATCGCGCTGCGCAGCCTGCTGCTCGCGACCTACGGCAGCCAGGTCGGCGGGCTCACCGTCTTCACCGGTATCACCCGGCCCTGCGACGGGACGGTCAGCGAACATGCCGAAGGTCGCGCGCTGGACTGGGGCATGGACTACCGCAACCTGACCATGCGCGCGGACGGAAAAGCCTTGCTGTCGTGGCTGTTTGCCACCGACCAGTATGGCAACAAGCGCGCCATCGCCACCCGGATGGGCCTCATGTACGTCATCTGGAACAAGCAGATTTACGGCGTCTGGAGCGACTACCAGCCCAAGCCCTACACCTGCGGCACCGACCCGACCGCCTGCCACGTCGACCACATGCACTTCAGCGTCGATCTGGCGGGGTCCAAGGCGCAGACGTCCTTCTTCACCGGACGGGTCGCCGCGGGGGGCTAACTCTTCCGGGGGTCTGTGACGCGGGCGGCCGCGTGGCTGCCGGCCACCGGCCTGAGCCCGTCATAGGCGTGGCTCAGCTGCTCGTACTCGCGAAGGAGCCGACTCTCGAAGGTCTCCGGCTGGTGAGCGGCCTCCGGGGTGCCACGGTCGCTCGCGCGGCGCAGTCCAGCGACCAGCTCTTCGACGTACCAGCGCCGAAAGACGCGGTGGGCGGGTGGCGTCTCAAGCGTCAGCATCCGCTCAGCCCGGCAATACGCGTCGACCTCGTCCAGGGCCGCAAGGTAGGCGACCCCAGCCTCAGCTGCGGTCACCGGAAGGTTGAGCGTGAGCACGGTTCGGGGGTCGTACCGCTCGGCCGCCTGCAACGCCTGCTTCTTGATGGACTGCCGGGCCTCGGCAAAGTTCCCGACCACCTGCGCCATCAGCGTGGTCAATTCGGCAGGGACGAGGCGCTTGCCCGCGACCGCGCCACTGGCCATGAGGGCGAATTCGCGAAGGAGCGCGTCAATGTGCGCTTTGGCGGCGATGAGCAAGGGAGTTGGGACATCGCCGAGACGCACTTCGTAGCGAGTCGCTCCCGGCTCGGCGTGTCCCTCATCGCTCAGCTGGAGCAACTCCGCGTCGACCGTGCGACTGTCAGCGACCGAGTCTCCCGTCGGCTTCTCGGCCGTCGGCTGCGCGCCCGCAAGGGTCAGGGTCGCCCAGACGACCTTGCCGTGGTCGCGACTGTCCACCCCCCAGTCTCGACACAGCGCCCGCACGAGCGACCAACCGCGCCCCGTCATGACGTCCGGGCCGGCTCGGATGGACAGCGGCAATTCCGACGAACCGTCGCTGACCTCAACCCGGACACCCGCCTGCAGCCGCCCCAGGCGCATCCGGATGGGTGGTCGCGCGTGCAACGCCGCGTTGGTCAACAACTCGCTCACAACGAGCCGCGTGTCGTCGGCCAGCTCGGCGAGCCCCCACGAACTGAGCTGGCGCACCACCACACGGCGGGCCTCAGCTACTGACTCCGCAGAGTCGTAGACCCTTAACCCACCGTAGATCGCAGTCGGCAACTCTTCCTCGGGGTCGGTGCCGGCGTCCTTCACGCCACCCCCTGACTCTCGGGTTTGCACCGAAAACCGCACGCGTCGTCCACGCTGGGTAGTGAGAGCGTAGCGTTTTCGTTCAGCGAGTCGAGCGCCGCGGCCGGTCTCCGGACAGGGAAGTCTGGAAATCGGAAGCGCCGCGCTCCCGTCCGCAACCACGCACGCCCAACGCAGCACGAGCGAGGAGACGGGGGCGCGTGGACGTCGTCACCCCGTTCGGCCCGGCCCGCGTGACATGGCACCTCGGGCTCCCTACCGAACCGCGTGCACTCTTGCTGCTCGGCCATGGCGCCGGTGGCGGCACCTCGGCACCCGACCTGCTCCTGGTGGCGAACCTGGCACGGCGCGACGGCGCCGCCGTGGGCCTGGCCGAGCAGCCCTACCGGGTAGCCGGCCGCCGCGCACCCGCCCCGGCTGCGCAGCTTGACTTCGCGCTCACAGCGGTCGTGGCCGCGGCCCGCGGGGCCATCGCGGACCCAACCCTCCCTCTGCTGCTCGGTGGCCGCAGCAGTGGGGGTCGGGTCGCTTGCCGGACTGCCGGAGCACTCGGCGCGCGGGGGGTCATCGCGCTCGCGTTTCCCTTGCAGCCACCGCGGCCTCCGGAGCGGCCCGCGCCAAGCCGGCTGCCCGAGCTACTGGGCGCCGGCGTACCCGTCCTGGTCGTGCAGGGCACGCGCGATTCCTTCGGATCCGCACGGCAACTGCAGGCGGCACTGGATGGCGCGCAGGGGCCGTCCGCGCCGGCGCCGGACATCGTGATCAGCACCGCGGAGGACGCAGATCACTCGCTACGCAAGGGTATCGATGGCGCGACTGTCACCCAATGGCTCTCCCGCTTCCTACGATGAGGGCATGCCGCCGCGCGCACGAGCCCGTTCCCGCTCCACCCCCGGACCGTCCGCCCTCTCCGAGGCCGATGTCGCCCTGCTGCGCGAGCGTCTTGACTCCGGCAAGAGGCCGCGGGTAACCCTGCTAGTCGACACCGCGCTCGGCTCCGCAGGTACTTCGGTTGCGGTCGTCAGCTTCGGCGAGCCGGCCGAAGGCGAGTTCATCTCGGTACGCCTTCGCGACGACGTCGTGCCGTTCTCCCCCACCGAGCTGGCCATGCCCGTACGGGGTCGGGCGACTGCGACCCCGCTGCCGCTGGCGGACGCCGAAAGGCCCGCTGCCCGGGTGCAGCCGTACGAGGGGCTCACGCCTGCCCCCACGCGACCTGCTAAAGCGGCGCGGACGTCGCAGCCGGCACACTCCGAGCCTCCCGCGTCCCAGCCCGCCAGCCCGGCCCGCCTCGTCGCAGTGCCGGAGCCGGCAGCCGCTCCCGCCCTGCCGGCTGCCGAGCCGGTCCAACCCAAGGCCGCCGCGACGCCTGCCACTCCGGCCACCCCGCCCGCCTCGACCAAGGCCACCTCCCGGCGCCCCGCACGTGCCGGCGGGCTCAGCGTGACGGTGCGCTATGGCGCCCAGGGCTGGACGTATGAGAGCACCCGTTCCGGACGTCGTTCGGCGGCGCGACCGCTCAACCTCGCGGCTATCCGCGCCTTCGCCGACCGGCTCGACGACCCGAGCCTGCGCCGTGATCTGCAGGTGGCCATTGACGTGTGCCGCGACCAGGCGCGTACGCGCGTAGAGACGCTGCGCGCCGAACTCGAGCGGGTCGAGGTCGAACTGGCCGAGCTCGACGAGTAGCAGCACCTGCGGACGCCCATAGCCCGCCCGGTAGCGTCACGACATGCCCGACATCACGCTCACCGCAAGCGATGGCGCCGAGCTGGGCGCTTACCTCGCCGTCCCTCCGATCGGCGATGGCCCCTGGCCGGGCGTCGTCGTCATCCACGACGCGATGGGCCTCGGCGTCGATACGCGAGTCAACGCCGACCATCTGGCCGCCGCCGGCTATCTGGCGCTTGTCCCGGACATCTACAGCCGCGGCGGCACGGTGCGCTGCGTCAAGGCGACGTTCAGCGCGCTGTTCGCCGGCGAGGGGCAGGCGTTCGACGACATCGAGAGCGCCCGCACGTGGCTCCTCGAGCAGCCTGCCAACAACGGCCGCACCGGCGTCATCGGGTTCTGCATGGGCGGCGGATTCGCCTTGCTGGCAGCCGCCCGTGGATTTGACGCGTCATCCGTCAACTACGGGCAGCTGCCGAAAAACCTGGACGAGGTCCTTGGCGGCGCCTGCCCGATCGTCGCCAGTTTCGGCAAGCGTGACCGCATCCTCAAAGGGGCCGCGGCCGAGCTGGAAGCGGGCTTGGCGAAGGCGGGGGTGGACGCGGACGTCAAGGAGTATCCGGACGCGGGGCATAGCTTCCTCAATCGCTTCAACGTCGGGCCGTTCAGCCCGCTCGTGAAGGTCGCCGGGCTGAACTACCACCACCCGAGCGCCGAGGACGCGTGGCAGCGCATCTTCCGCTTCTTCGAAAAGCATCTGCGCGCCTGAGCACGCGGAGCGGCTATTGCGCGAGCAACTGCCCGAGCCGGGTGATCTGGCGGGTGCCGCTCCCAAGTGTCAGCTCAAGGTGCTTGGCCCAGAGGTAGTAGCGGTGCAGCGGGTACTCCCGGTCGACGCCCATGCCACCGTGCAGGTGTTGCGCTGCGCGGGCGACGCGCTGCCCACCCTCTGCCGCGAAGTATTTCGCAACGGCAACCTCGCGCTCCGCGGGCAACTCCTGCGCCAGCAGCCAGGCGGCCTGCAACGCGGTGAGCCGGATCGCCTGCGTGTCGATGAAAGCGTCTGCGGCGCGCTGACCGACCGCCTGGAAGAGTGCGATCGGGTGGCCGAACTGTTCGCGGCTCTTGGTGTATTCAGCGGTCAGCTTCACCGCGGTCGATGAGACTCCGACCATCGCCGAGCAGGTCGCCGAAATGGCGAGCTCCACCAGGAAGGCGAGCGCGCTGCCGTCAGCAGGGCCGATCAGCGCGTCGTCGCGGACGGTGACCCCGTCCAGCGTCAGGGACGCCTCGGGGGCGTACGTCATCGTCGGCTGCGCCACCCGGCGAAGCCCCGCCGCGTCGGCCTTCACCAGGAAGACGCCCGTGTCGGTCCCGCCGGCGATGGTGGCCGAGACGAGGAACGAATCCGCGTAGAGGCCACCGGGGACGCAGATCTTCACCCCGTCGAGCACCCAGCCGGGGCCTTCACGCCGGGCCACCGTGCTCGGCACCAGCGGATCGCCCAGAGCTTCGACGAGAGCCACCGTCAAGACGTGTTCACCGCGCGCGACAGCGGTCAGCACGGCGGCCGCCTCCGGGGTCGCGGCCGCGTAACGACTGAGCATCACGGTCGCAGGCAGCAGCGAGATGAGCGGCACCGGCGCTACCGTGCGCCCGACCTGCTCAAGGATCTGGGCCGCCTCCATCACCCCCAGGCCAAGACCGCCGAGCTCTTCGGGGATGGCGACGCCGAGCAGCCCCGACTCAGCGAGCGCCGCCCAGAGCTTGCGGTCGAAGCCGGGCTCGTCGCTCGCCTCAATTTCCCGAAGGCGCTCCTGGGTGAGCGTGTCCTCCAGGATGCGGGCGCTCAGGCCTTGGATCTCGACCTGCTCGTCGGTGGGCTTGAAGTCCATGTGCAAATCTCCAGTCAGGTACGGCAAGCAGCGGGAGCGGCTAGGAAGCGGTGGGCAGCGGCTCAGCGCTTGGCGAGCGGCATGCCGAGGCCAAAGGCGGAGATCAGGTCACGCTGAACCTCATTGACCCCACCCCCGAAGGTGAGGATGACGACCCCGCGGTACATCGACTCGAGCCGGCTGGCGAGGACCGAGCCCGGAGAATCCTCCGTCAGATAGGCCGGTTCGCCGACAACCTCCATAAGCAGCCGGACGGCGTCGAGATAGTGCTCGGTGCCGAAGACCTTCGTGGTGCTGGCATCCGCGACGTCGAGAATGTCCTGCGTCGCCTGCCAGGCGACCTTCCAGTTGATCAGGCGCAGGAACTCAAAGCCCGCGTAAGCCTTGGCGAGGTTGGTCTGCACCCAGGGCTGGTCGATGACCCGGCGCCCGTCAGGCAGTTTGGTCTCCTTCGCCCACTTGATGACCTCGTGGAGCATCTTGTCGACCATGCCGGGGCTGCACAGCGACACCCGCTCGGTGTTGAGCTGGCCGGTGATGAGCCGCCAGCCGTTGTTTTCGCCGCCGATCAGGTTGTCCGCCGAGACGCGTACATCGTCGTAGTGAACGGCGTAGATCATGCTTTCGCCGACCAGCCGCAGGGGCGTGAGGCTGATGCCCGGGGAGTCCATGGGCACGCAGATGATCGACAGCCCGCGGTGCTTCTTGGCGTCAGGGTCGGTACGTACGGCGAGCCAGCAGTAGTCGGAGGTCGCCGCGAGGCTGGTCCAGAGCTTGGCGCCGTTGATGACGTAGTCATCCCCGTCACGCACCGCTCTCGTACGCAAACTGGCCAGGTCGGTGCCCGCGCCCGGCTCGCTGTAGCCGATACAGAAGTGCAGGTCACCGGACAGGATCTTCGGCAGAAAGCGCGCCTTCTGCTCCTCGTTGCCGTTGTGCATGATCGTCGGGCCGACCGTGTTGATGGTCAGCATCGGGATCGGGGCGCCGGCACGCATCGTCTCGTCGAAGAAGATGAACTGCTCGATCGCGCTCTTGCCCTGGCCGCCGTACTCCTTCGGCCAGCCGATCCCCAGCCAGCCGTCAGCGGCCATCTGCTTGACGACCCGGCGCATCACCGGACCCTGGCTGTCGGTGTGAAGCGCGGCCCGCGTGTCGGGATCCAGCAGTTTCGCGTAGTACTCGCGCAGCTCGAGCCGCATCGCCTCTTGTTCGTCCGTGTAAGCAAGCCGCATAGACGCATTGTTACCTGACGACCTGACGCGTTGTCAGGCCGGGGAGGTCGGCGCGCACGTCCGCGACCCGCGATAACCCAGTAATCGTCGCTTAGCGGGCTTAGCGACGATTACTGGGTTATCGCCAGACGTCCTCGTACGTCAGGAAGCCCGACGGGTCATGGCGGCCGAACGTGCCGTGCTCGAAGACGCCCGACCCGCGCACCTTGATGCCGTCGGAGCCGGTGTACGTCGCCTCGGCCACGTGGTCGATGACGCCGAAGGGGATGCGCGCCGCAACGGAAGGGTCGCCGTGGTCGTAGCTCGCACCGTCGACCCAGCCGGCGCCCTTCCAGGCGCCGTGGACCCAGTCCGGGTCACCGCCGTAGCCGGCTCCGACGTGAAGGGGGATGAAGCCGCGGGTCTTCAGCTCGACCGTCACGGGGCGGCGACCGCGCTGCATGAGGTGCAGCACCGCCGATTCCGGATGCCGGGTGCCGGGACGGTAGTGGATCTCCACGTCAGGCCAGCCGAGCTGCTCGGGCGCCCGACCTGTCTCCTCCGGCCAGATGCGTACGGCCTCGTTGAGTACGCGGGTGCCGTCGGGAAGTTCCTGCACGATCACGACGATCGAGAAGTCCCTGAAACGTAGCGGAACCCAGATGTGCCAGTGGCCTTCGCCGCGGTTCACCGGTGCGGTGGGAGCGTCGCGCGGCAGTCCCTCGCCGACCGGGCGGATGCCCCACGAGCGGTCACGGGCGCCGACCCACGAATCGTCGTCGACCCGGATCTCCTCATCGTCGGCGCGGATGACCCCGGTGAACGAGCCGGTCTGGATGAAACGTTGCGCGTTGAGGATGGTCTGATGCCCGATGCGGGTGATGTGGCGCGGCTCGTCAGTCGCCGGTACGGCGCCGCGGAAAGTGAGGTCGCAGGAGAGGCCGAGGTTGGTGTCCTGGCAGATGAGCCGCAGCTTCTTCAGCGGCTCGACGACTTCAATCCGGATCGGTCCGACGGCCTGCGTCATCCGGTCCTCGCCAAGGGCATCCGACGCGCGGACGACGAGTTGCCGGGAACCGATCCGCAACGTCACATACGCGTCGATGACGCCAAGGTGCGGGTAGACGCCGAGCCCGGCAATCAGCTGGCGCTCTCCGTCGCGCTGGTAGCAGTGCAAGATGCACCGGTCATAGACGTTTCGATCACTCGTAGCGAAGTACGCCATCGACACCGGCGCTTGGTGGATCGGGTATTCGTCGAGTGGGACGGGCACGGGCGCAGCGTACGCGCGGCCTCAGCGCGCAGCCCGATTCCGATACCTGCGTGGCAGGCTGAACGAATGCCGCATTGGACGATCAACGATATGAGCAGCACCGAAGGCCAGACCGCCATCGTTACCGGAGCCAACAGCGGACTCGGCTACCAGACCGCGCTACAGCTGGCCGCTCACGGTGCTCATGTGGTGATGGCGTGCCGCGACGCCACCCGCGGCGCCCAGGCCCTCGAGCGGCTCCAGCAGGCGGCCCCTGGTGCCAGCGCGGAAGTACGCCCGCTCGACCTGGCCAGCCTGGACTCGATCAAGGTGTTTGCCGAGGGCGTCACCGCTCCTGTCCACCTCCTGGTCAACAACGCGGGCGTCATGGCGCTCCCCCAACGTCAGACCGGGGACGGCTTCGAGATGCAGTTCGGCACCAATCATCTCGGCCATTTCGCGCTGACCGGTCGCCTCCTCGGCCAACTGCTGGCGGCGCCCGCCGCCCGGGTCGTCACCGTGAGCAGCGAGGTCCACCGCATCGGCCGGATCAACTTCAATGACCTGCAGGGCGAGCGTCGCTACGGGAAGTGGAAGGCGTACGGCCAGTCGAAGCTCGCCAACCTGCTCTTCGCCAGCGAGCTCGGACGCCGAGCGGCCGCTGCCGGAGCCGAACTCACCAGCCTTGCGGCTCACCCGGGCTACGCCTCCACCAACTTGCAGACGGCGGGCGCCAAGATGAGCGGCAACCGGATCATGGTGCGGCTCGCCGGGTTCGGCAACGTGCTCTTCGGACAGTCGGACGCCGACGGCGCCCTGCCCACCCTCTGCGCCGCGACCTCGGCCGATGCGGTGAGCGGGCAGTTCTACGGCCCCGACGGACTCTTCGGCAGCCGCGGCAAGGGTGCGCAGCCCGTAGGCCGTTCGAAGCAGGCGCTGAACGAGGCGAACGCGCGCCGGCTGTGGGACGTGTCCGAGGGACTCACCGGCGTCACCTACGACCAGTTGGACGTCCCGAAGTAGCGGCCCTGCGCGCTGGTCGCCGTAGCCGCGCCGACTGCCCGGCGACGGCCAGCAGTCGGCCGCCCTCGTCGAACATGCGCGCCGAGACCTGAGAGACCCGGCCGACCACCGCCTCGACCGTGATGTCCATCAGCACCCATCCGCTCTGCGCCGGGTCAGGCACCCGGGCGGCGCGGATGCTGTTGTCGAGGCTCGTCCCGAAGGTCGGTCGCCCGATCGCCTCGCTGATGCCGCTGGGCGCCAGATCCGCCAGCACGGCCAGCGCGCCCACCTCTTGCACGACGTCTTGTAGCTCGCCCTCATTCTCATCGCGCAAGCGCATCCACAGCATCGTGCGGCCGCTGCCGGGACGACCGTCGGGGTCCGGCAGCGCCATGCCCGGCAGGGTGCGCTGCTCGATCCGGTCGAGCATTCCCCCGCCCCACGGCGCCGGCATGCTGCGCTCCTCGCACTCGTCCGGGCCTGGGATGCCCGGCGGCTCGGAGAACTGCAGATTGTTCGGACCATCCCCACCGAAGGTGCCCATGGCGAGCAACGCCAATCGGCCGTCCACGGTCGCGCGGCCGGTGGCCTGGGCGAGAGCCACGCCCTCGGCCCCGATCTCGATCTCCATCTGGACATCCGCGCCGGCCCGGATCGGTGCCACGTACTGGACGGTCGCCCACACGCAGCGCCGATCGACGGCCCGCTCTGCCGCTGCCACGAAAGCCGAGAGCCCGACCCCTCCCCAGAGAGTGCCGGCCGAGTTCAGCAAACCCGGGTCGACGTTGAGGCGCCACCGCAGGCCGTCGCGAATCGCCGGTTTCGGGTCTGGCTCCAAACCAAGAAAGGCAGCGACCGAAACGACCATGCCTTCATGCTGCCAGCAGGAGCGATCGCGGTGGATTGACCGCAGCCCGCGTAACCTCGCGCCTCGTGGATGGCTCGGATGCCGGCTCGGGCGTCAGCCGGGAGGCGGCGGCTGCCCTCGATGCCGCCGATCCGCTCGCCCGCTTTCGCGCTCGCTTCGTGATCACGGATCCGTCGGTCATCTACCTGGACGGCAATTCGCTCGGCCGGCTTCCGGTGGCTTCCGCGCAGCGCCTGCGTACGACCGTCGACGAAGAATGGGGCGGCCAGCTCGTCGGCGCCTGGTCGCAGTGGATCGACGAGCCGGCCCGGGTCGGTGACGTGCTCGCCGAGGCCGTACTCGGAGCCCGTCCTGGCGAGGTGCTCGTCGGCGATTCCACGACCGTGAACCTCTTCAAACTCGCGGCTGCCGCGGCTACGGATGCCCACCAGCGGGATCCGCGTCGTCAGGTGCTGGTGACGACAACCGCCAACTTCCCCACCGACCGCTTCGTCCTCGAGGGTCTGGCCCGGATGCTGAGGATGCAGCTACGGCTGATCGACCTGCCGCTCGTCAGCGGGGCCGACCACACGCTCGCGGCGGCGCTGACCCCCGACGTGGCGTTGCTGTGCCTGTCACATGTCGAGTACGCGTCAGGGCTAAGACGCGATCTTGCGGCGGTCACCGCACTCGCATCCGAACACGGCGTCCGGGTGCTCTGGGATCTGTCGCATTCGGCGGGTTCTGTGCCACTCGACCTCGAAGGGTCAGGCGCGGAGTTGGCGGTCGGCTGCACGTACAAATACCTGAACGCCGGCCCGGGGGCGCCCGCGTATCTCTACGTGCGACGCGAGCTGCAACCCAAGCTGCTCTCGCCGATTTGGGGCTGGTTCTCCCAGCAGGACCAGTTCGCCACCGACGAGCCGTATTCGCCGTCGACGGGAATCACCCGTTTCGCCGCGGGTACCCCGCCCATCCTGGGGCTGCCGCTCGTCGAGGTGGGCGCCCGGCTGATCGCCGAAGCCGGCATCGACACACTCGCCGCGAAGAGCGCCGCCCTGACCAGCCTCATCGTGCACCTTTCCGATGCCTGGCTGACACCGCTCGGCTTCCAGCTGGCCAGCCCGCGGGATCCGGCTCAACGCGGGGGTCACGTCAACCTCGCGCATCCTGACGCGCGGCGGATCTGCCGAGCCCTGATCGAAGACGCCAAAGTAGTGCCGGACTACCGCCGCCAGACCGGACCCGACGAAAGCGGGTCGACCGCTGGCGGCACCATCAGGCTTGGTCCGGCCCCCCTCTACACCCGTCACGTCGACGTCTGGGACGCGATGTCACGGTTGCGCGAGCTGATGCTCTCGGGACGCCATTTGAGGTTCTCCGCGGACCCGGGACGGGTCACCTGACGCGATCAGCCAAGATGGATCCATGCACACCGATGGCGACGGCTGGATCGGCTGCGCCGCCGGCCACCATCACTGGGGGCGCTACGGCGCGGCAGGCCTGCTCCTACGCCACATCCCGGCCGCCGGGCCCCCCTTCGTGCTCTTGCAGCACCGGGCAACCTGGAGCCACCACGGCGACACCTGGGGACTTCCCGGGGGTGCTCGCGACAGCCATGAGACGGTGGAGCAGGCCGCGCTGCGCGAGGCGGTCGAGGAGTCGGGGATCGACGTGGATCAGGTCGAGATCACCGGCTCGTGGGTCGATGACCACGGCGGATGGTCGTACACAACCGTGCTTGCCGTCGCCGGCCGCGAGCTCGAGGTGCGGGCGATGACGCGCGAGAGCATCGCGCTGCGCTGGGTACCCGAATCCGACGTCGTGCAGCTGCCCCTGCATCCGGGTTTCGCGCACACCTGGCCGCGGCTCAGCAGATTCTAAACCCCAGCACGGGAATGAGCCCAGCCATCAACGCCTGGCGCTGAACCGTCCGGTGAGGCGCCCGATCAGCACGATCGCCGCCGGCACCACGATCAGCAACCAGCCGTGGTGGGAAACGACGACAGCGAGCACGATCAGCGAAGCGCCGAGCAGTGCGGCCGTGGCGAGCTGCACGGTGCGATGCCGGCGGTCGGCTCCGACACTGGCGCCGAGAATCCGGCGACCGGCGGCGAACGGCACGACGATCAGCGCCACTCCGAAAGCAAAGAGCAGCGTGACGACGAGCCACTTCACCGTTTCGAGCAGGATCCACCCGATGACGCCGGCCACCGCGACGATGACGACCGGCGCCAGCAACGAGGCGACAACCGACCGTTGGGGGTCCCGCAGAGAGGTTGACGATCGACTCATACCACCTATGGTGCGCCAGATCGCTGCCAATCGCCGGGGACTTTGGTCAGAGCCCGCTGTGTGGCTGCTGGGCACGCCGACGCCGGTCACGGTAGCGTTCCGCGTCGTGGAACACCCGTCGGCGAAAGCGTCCAGCGCATTCGGCCGCGTCGACGAGGACGGCACGGTTTACGTGCAGACCCCCGACGGTGAGCGTGTCGTCGGCTCGTGGCTGGCCGGTTCGCCGGAAGAGGGCCTGGCCTACTTCGGCCGCAAGTACGAAGACCTGGCCGCCGAAGTTGCCATCCTGGAAAAGCGTGTGGCCGCCGATCCTTCGCGGGCCGCCACCTCCGCCGCCCGGCTGCGCGGTGAGCTCGCCACAGCTGCGGCCGTAGGGGATCTGCCGGCACTGGATGCGCGGCTCGCTGTCATCACCGAGTTGGCCGCCGCGCGCCAGGGTGAGGTTGCCGAGCAGAAGGCCGCCGCCCGAGCTGACGCCGTCGCGGTCAAGGAAGCGCTGATCGTCGAGGCGGAAACCCTCGCCGAGAGCGCCGACTGGCGCCACGCAGATGAGCAGATGCGCGAGGTGGTCGAGCGTTGGAAGGCGTTCGCTCGGCTGGACCGCAAGACCGATGACGCGCTCTGGACCCGGCTGGCGGCCGCTCGCAGCTCGGTTCAGCGCCGGCGTCGGGTCCACTTCGTCGAGGTCGAGGAGAAGCGCAAGTCGGCCCAAGCACGCAAGTCAGAACTCGTCGCGGAGGCCGAGAAACTGGCCGAATCGACCAGTTGGGGCCCGACCTCGGCGCGTTTCCGCGATCTGATGACGGAGTGGAAGGCCGCCGGCGGAGCCCCGAAGGGCGCGGAAGCCGAGCTGTGGGGGCGTTTTCGGGCTGCCCAAGATGCTTTCTTCGCCGCCCGGTCGGCATCGCGTTCCGAACGGGACACCTCGTTCAAAGTGGCCCTGGAAGCGCGTGAGGCACTCGTCACCGAGGCGGAGGTGCTGGACCCATCCTCGGATGCGGTGGGAGCCCGCAAGCGGTTGCGCGACATCCAGCGCCGCTGGGATGCGCTTCCGCCCGCCCCCCGCGATTCTTCGTCGACGCTCGATCGCCGGCTGACGGCGGTGGAAGAGCGTATTCGCGCGGTGGAGCAGGCCAAGTTCAGGCCGGATCCGTCGGACAATCCGCTCGTCGTGCGCCTGAACGAGTCCATCGCGAAGCTGGAACGACGCATCGACCGGGCCGAGAAAGCCGGCGATGCCGAGCTGCTCAAGGAAACGCAGACGGCACTCGAGGCGCAGCGTGGTTGGCTCGCTCAGGCGATCCGCGGCGCCTGACCGGTCACCCCGCTCCCCCGTCGGGTTACACGACGACGCGCAGGATCTCCTCGATGGACGTGAGGCCCTGCAGGACCTTGCCCAGCCCGTCGTCGCGCAGCGTGGTCATGCCTCTTGCGCGAGCGGCCGAACCGATGGCATCGGCCGATGCGCGGCCCACCGCCAACCGTTCTATCTCCTCGTCGACCGGCATGACCTCGTGCAGCGCCAGCCGGCCCTTGTAGCCGGTGTTCGAGCAGGCCGAGCATCCGATAGCGCGAAAGACTGTCGGCAGCTCGTCCTGCTGCCAGTTCCAGCGTGAGGCGGCGAGCATCTCGCGAGTCGGGGTGTACGCCTCCTTGCACTTCGGGCACAGCCGGCGAGCAAGGCGCTGGGCGAGTACGCAGTCGAGCGCGGAACCCACCAGGAAGGGCTCGATGCCCATCTCGATGAGCCGGTTCACGGCGCTGGGGGCGTCGTTGGTGTGCAGCGTCGAGAGCACGAGGTGACCGGTCAGGGCCGCCTCGATGGCGATCTGTGCGGTCTCGTGGTCGCGGATCTCACCGAGCAGGACGATGTCCGGGTCCGATCGCAGGATCGAGCGCAACGCCTTGGCGAACGTCAGGCCCGCTCGGGGGTTGGCCTGCACCTGGTTGATGCCGGGGATCCGGTACTCGACCGGGTCCTCGACGGTGATGACGTTGACCTCGGGGCGGCTGACGATGTTCAGGGTCGCGTAGAGGGTCGTGGACTTACCGGATCCAGTCGGGCCGGTGACCAGAAGCATTCCGTACGGCTTGGTGTACGACTGCTTCCACCGGTCGAAGTTGTCCGCCTGAAATCCCAGGTCGGCCAGCGTCAACATCGCGGTCGAGTTGTCCAGGATTCGCATGACGATCTTCTCGCCCCAGACCACCGGGAGGCTGGCGACACGAAGGTCGATCTTCTTGCCGCCGGTCGTCACGGAAAGCCGGCCGTCCTGCGGAACGCGCCGCTCCGCGATGTCCATGTCGGCCATGATCTTCAAGCGGCTGGTCACGCCGGCCTGGATGGAGCGCGGTGACCGCATGATGTCGTGCAGCACGCCGTCAATGCGGAAGCGGACCCGCAGCTCTTTCTCGCCGGGTTCGATGTGGATGTCCGACGCCCGGTCAGCGATCGCCTGGGAAATGAGCAGGTTGACGAACTTGACGATCGGCGCGTCGTCGACGATCTCCTTGACCCGGGCGAGGGCGTCGTCCTCCTCGTTGTTCTGGAGGGTGTGGGTGAGCTCGTCGAGGGCTTCATCGCTGCGGTGGAAGCGGTTGATGGCCGATATGAGATCGGCTTTGGTCGCGACGACGGGCTTGACGTCACGGCCGGTCAGCGAGCGGATGTCATCGACGGCGAAGACGTTCGCCGGGTCGGCCATGGCGACCAGCAGCCGGCCGTCCTCGTAGCCGATCGGCAACGCCATGTGTCGGCGCGCAACGGCCGGGGCGATGCTGGCAACGGCGCTGCCGTCGACCGGAAATTCCGACAGGTCGACGAACGGCAGGCCGATCTGCTGCGCCAGAGCGGCGACCAGCTGGGATTCGGTGACCATCCCGAGATCGACCAGGACCCGGCCGAGGCTGCGGCCGAGACGCTGCTGCTCTTCGACGGCTTTCGTGAGTTGCCCGCGATCGACCAGCCCGCCCTCGAGCAGGATGTCTCCGAGCTGCTTCACCATGAAGATGTCGGCAGGAATGCCATTCGGGTGAAGGTGTCCGGCCTGTTCGGGCTACTGATCACGCAGGCCCTACGTGCATCTCGTCGGCGAGCGCCACCAGGGCCCGGCCCTCGGTCGATCGCGGGTCGACGACCTCGCGTGTTCCGTCCTGAAATTGCAAGACAACATGCGGTCCGGGGTGCGGCGCCGGGATCGAGGTGGGGACATTCGCGGCCTGCTGGACGACGGGAAGGCGACGCGTGCCGCCGCGCCGTCGCCAACGTCGACGTAACAGCTGCAGCGGGCTCATCATCGCGCGCCCGGCTTTCGCCTAAGCCCTGACCGCTGATTCGCGCTCGATGCTTTCGAGAACGGCCTGCAGCAGCGCCAGCAGGACCGTCTTCACCGACGACTTGTCGGTCGCGTCGCAGGCCACGACCGGGATCGTGATGTCCAGGTCGAGCTCGGCGCGCAGTTGCGCCTCCTCGTCCGGCGAGAGTCCGTCGCTGCGGTTGATGGCGACCACGTACGGCACCGGTGCCATCTTGCGGAATGCGGCGAGGATGGTCAGCGACTCGGGTACGGACTCCGGCCTGGATGCGTCGAGCAGCAGGACGTAGCCGAGCATTCCCTCACCCAGCACCTCCCACATGAATTCGAAGCGGTCCTGCCCCGGCGTTCCGAACAGGTAAAGCACCAGATCGGAGTCGATGCCGATGCGACCGAAGTCCATCGCCACCGTGGTCTGCGCCTTGTCGGCCCGCGCCTCGGAGGCCGACGAAAGCTCGCGCTCGGTCGACAGGACGGTGATCTCGCTGATCGTGCGGATGAGCGTCGTCTTGCCGGCGCCGAAGGGACCGGTGATGACGATCTTGACGGCATGCCCCCGGCCGCGCCGGCGCAGCGTCCGGCTCGCTGATCGATTTTGCACGCCTACAGCCCCCGAACGCCGGCAATGAGCCGCAGCACGAGGCTCTTGGTGACGGCCGAGTCCAGGCCGCGGGCGGTCGACTCCGGGCCCGCGCGCGGCGGCTCGGACACCGGTACCTGCGGCGGCTGGTACGACCCCTGCTGGTGTTCGGGCTCGTAGGCCGGCGCGTAGGAGATGTCATGCGCGGGATCGAGCGCCGCACTTCCCTGCGTCAGCGGCTGCTCGTAGGAGCGCGTCTGCGAGGTGATGCTCCCCGGCGTGGCGGCCGGGCTCGCGAAGTCTTCGCTGAACGAAGCGGGCTCGGCGACCGATGTCTCGGCGCGGGCATGCGGAACCTCTGCGGCCGGCGCCTCCAACGGTGCGCTGGGAGCGGAGACCTCGTGCGCTTCGGGGGCTGGCGGGCTCGTTCGGTGCCCCTCCATTGCAGCGATGATGTCCTGCCTGCGCTGCAGGTCGGCGAGGCCGGAGCCGTCGGCGCTCACCGTCAGCAAGCCGCGTTCAACGAGTGCCGCCAGTGCCCCCGCGACGCCGAACTCGCTACGCCCGAGCAGGGCAACGATCTCGCTCACGCTCCGGCTGCCATCGACGAGCGCCAGCAGCCCCCACTCCTCGCGGGTGCAACTCGGGTCGAACGACGGCGCCGTCGCGAGACGGAGCACCGAGTCCGGAGAGGGGATGTGGGCCGTCAGCGTGGGCCACACCTGCATGCGACGCTGCCCCTCGGCGACCAGTTCCTCGGCGCGCAGGCCCAGCTCGAGGGAGTCCGGGTCCTGCTCGCCGACGACAAAGCTGAAGGTTCCGCTCGACCAGCGGAGCAGCTCGCAGACGGCGTCGGTCGCCTGATCCGCGGCCAACCGCGTCACGTCGTCATGCTCGACGGCGGCCCGGTCGAGCAGCGCCCTGACCAGGCTCGGGGCACCGGCGCGCACATCTTCGGCGGCGCCGTTCAGCGCTTCGTCACTGACCAGCCCGGTGCCGATCAACCGGCGGGCCAGCGCATGGCGGCGCAGGTCGGAGGAAGCGCCGTTCACCGCTCCGGTGCCGACCCGGATGAGCCCGCGTCGCTCGTCGCCCGTCGCGTGCAAGTGCAGCGCGCCGGACTTGCGGGTTTGGGCGAGCAGCTGCAGGACGTCCGGCAGTTCGAAGTCCTCGAGGCTTCCGTCGAGTCTCATGCCCAGCTCACCGAGCTGTTAGAAGGCCAGCTGGAGGCCGGGGACGCGCCCGCAGGAGCCGCCGGGTTGACGGTCGACCCTGGTCGCGCCGCAGGCAGCGCTGACGCCGGTGCCGCGGCTTGCGCGGCCGTTACCATGCGCTCGGCATACTCGGCAAGCTCATCGGCAGCCAAGGCGGTGCCCACCGCCGCCGTTGCGCGACGCAGTTCGTAGAGGACGAGCCCCGCTTTGGCGTCGGCGCTCGAAACACCGACCAGTACGGCGTCGTCACCGGCGGCAAGCAGCCAGACACCCCCGTGCTCGCCCTGGATGTGAACCTGCGAGAGCCCGCCGCGGCCGAGGCCTTCAGCGGCCCGCTCGCCCAGTGAGAGCAGCGCGGCGCTCATCGCCGCGACCCGGTCCTCGTCCATGCCCATCGGGAGGGCCGACGACATCGGCAGCCCGTCGGCCGTGACCACGGCGGCCGCTTCCAACTCCGGCACCCGCCTCATCAGCTCTTTCAGTAACGCGTCCAGCCGGGCTCCGTGACTAATCGGCGGCTCGATCACGTGGGCCTCGGGGTGCGCGACCGACGGGTGCACGGCACCGTTGCCGGCTGAGTCGGCGGGCATTGGCATCGCGGGGCCACCTCCACGAAAAGCTTCGCACCGGCTGGCGTGCAACCGGGACGACGGATGTCGAGCGAACGACGGACGTATCGGGCATCGGCATTCGCGAACCCGCGCTTGACCGTTTGGCGGCACGCACGCTGCGCCGTAAGGGGCAATCTGCGTCGAAAACCCCGAGTTGGTCGCTTCGCTGCCGGTTTAGCGACCAGCTCGGGGTTTCTGACGCCCGCTAGGTACGCGCGAGGGCGCCCCGCAGGACGGCCACCTCGACCTTGTGACCCGTCATGAGAGCGACCTGCCCGACTGCTTGGTGCACCAGCAGGTCCAGGCCGCCGACGACCTGCGCTCCCGCGGCGAGCGCGCGCTCAGCGAGCGGAGTGGGCCAGGGCGCGTACACCAGGTCGAAAAGCGCGCACTCGGCCGGCCAACCAGCCACCAGCCCGAGCAGCGCGTCGGAGGCGTTCGCGGGAGCCGTACTGATGATGAGATCGGCCGCGCGGATCGCCGCCGGCTCAAAGGACGCCACCGACAGCTCGACATCGCAACGGGCACCGACGGTACGCAGGTCGCCGGCCTTGGCAGGATCGCGCAGGACGACGCGTACGCCGGCCGCTCCGAGCTGGGCGAGCGCCGCGATGGCCGCCAGCGCCGAACCCCCGCCGCCGAGCACGACGGGGCGGCGCGGCGCCGGGACTCCTGCCTCCCTCAGAGCGTCCACGATGCCCGCCACATCCGTATTCGCGCCATGGAGCCCGCCGCCCCGGGAAACGACGGTGTTCACCGCCGCCACCCGCTCGGCCACCGGCTCGAGCTCGTCAAGTAGTGAGAGCACCGCGACCTTCAACGGCATCGTCAGCGAGTAGCCGCCGAAGTCCGTGGCAGCGCGAGCGCGATCGATCACCGCCGGCAGCTCAGGGGCGCGGCATTCGAGGGCCTCGTAGCTCCAATCGGACAGGCCCAGGTGAGCGTAGGCCGCCCGGTGCAGGATCGGAGAAAGGCTATGGGCGATCGGCGAGCCGAGAACCGCTGCCCACACTCAGCCGCCGCCGATCTCGGCGTTGTACTGCTGCTGCAGACTGTTGAACTCGCTGGTGCTCGCGGTAAAGAAGGTCTTCTTCTCCTTGGGCAGGTAGATGAAGTACGTGTAGTCACCTTGGGACGGTGCGAGCACCGCCTTCAGCGTGGCTTCACCGGGGTTGCCGATCGGGCCGGGCGGGATCCCGGGGAACTTGCGGGTGTTGTACGGGCTGTTGGTGTCGAGCTGGCTCTGCGTAAGCGGCTTGTCAAAGTTGTTCACCGCGTAGCGGACGGTGGAGTCCATGCCGAGCGTCGGGAAGTTACCGGTGTCATGCAGCCGGTTGTAGAGCACGGCCGCAGCCTTGGTCTGATCCGCGCTCTGGTTGACCTCTTTCTCCACGATGGAGGCCAGCGTGACCGCCTGCAGCGGGGTCACCCCCTGCGTCTGCGCCTTGGCGACGAGTTGCAGGCGGTCGGCTTCGACGGCGAACCGGGCCGTCATCGACCGCAGCACGGCGACCGCACTCGCGCCCCGCCGCGGCGCGTAGGTCGCGGGGAACAGGAAGCCTTCCGCATTCTTGACGCCGGCCGCCCACGTCGGGAGGCCGAGCAGGGCGGGATGGTTGGCCGCGTAGTTCAGATCGGCGATCTTCAGGCCCGTCGCTTTGGCGATGATCGGCAGCGCCTGCCGCAGGTCCAGGCCCTCCGCGATCGTGAAGCGCTGCTCGTTGCGCGCCTTCGGATCGAAAAGCAGGTTGAACGCAGCGGCGCCGCTCATGTGAGAGCGCAGCGCGTAGTCGCCGGGCTGGATCTTCGCCGCCCGCTCGGGGTCGCCATTCGCCGCCTTCGTGAAGGCTTCTACGCTCTTGACCACCTGCTTTGCGACGAGGGTGTTGCCGATCGCCTGGGCACTCTGGCCGCTGGTGATGGTGACATCGACGGTGCCGGTGCCCTTGCCGGTGTAGTCAATGACCTTCTTGCTGGACGTCAGGTCGCCGATGATCGCCTTGCCGCCGAACACGACACCCGCCGCGAGGCCGGCCATGACGATGATCGCCAGGAACAGGCGAGCGAAGCCGGCGGGCTTGCGGCGCGGCGAGGGCACCGGCCGGCGGGGAGGTTGGTACTGACTCTCCCCGGAGCCCAGTAGCCCGGAAAGCGGATCACTCATGCGGGTCCTCCGTGGCGTTCCCCCGGCGTGAATCGAGATATGACTGCAGGATGCCTGCCGCCGCAGCGGCGTCGATGGCGGCTCGCCGCTCGCGTACCGAAGATCGGGGTCGCGACGCGCGCAGTGCCTGATCGGCGACGACGGTGGTGAGCCGCTCGTCGATCAGAATGACGCAGACCGGTTCGATGCGTTTCGATAGGGCAGCAGCGTAGCTGCGTGCGGCATCGACCGCCGGACCTTCCCGGCCGGCGAGCGTACGAGGCAGGCCAACGATGACTTCGACGGCCTCGCGCTCAGCGATGATCGCCGCCAGCTCGTCCAGTTCGCCGCCGTCGCGTTTGCGCTGCACGGCGGTCACCGGAAAGGCCATCCGGGCGTCTGGGTCGCTGGCGGCCACACCTACCCGCACGCTGCCCACGTCAACTCCGATCCGCACGCCGCGAATCACCGGCCCTGGCCGGCGACCGCCGCCTCGAGCGCCGCGAAGGCCGCCGGGAGCCCACCGGCGTCGCTGCCGGCCCCCTGCGCCAGGTCGTCCTTGCCGCCGCCGCCGGGCCCGATGTGAGCATCCAGAGCGCCCCGCAACTCGCGTGCCGACAGTCCACGCTCCCGCGCCGCCGGGGTGATGGCAACCACGTGGGGCACCTTGCCGTCGGTGGCGGCGGCCACGACGACCACCGCGGCGCGCTCCCCCAGCCGGCCGCGAATATCGAGCGCCAGGGTGCGTACGTCCTTGGCTCCGGTGGCGTCGGGCGCCTGCGCGGTCACGAGCGCCACGCCGTTGATGTCGCGTGCCGAATCGACAAGTGCGGCCGCGCTGGCGAGCACGACGTCAGCGCGCAGGCCCTCGAGCTGACGCTCGGCCTCGCGCAGGCGCGTCACGACGTCGTTGACCCGCTCCGGCACTTCCTCCGAACGCGTCGCCTTGACCGCCGACGCCACCTGGTTGAGCAGTACGCGCTCGCGGGCGAGATGACGGAAGGCGTCGAGTCCGACCAGGCCCTCCACCCGGCGCGTACCCGCCGCCACCGACGACTCCGACAGCAGCGTTACGGCGCCGAGCTGGGCCGAGCGCGCGACGTGGGTGCCCCCGCACAGCTCGCGGGCGTACGGCGCTTCGTGGTCGCCGATGTCGACGACGCGGACGGCATCGCCGTACTTCTCGCCGAAGAGCGCCATGGCACCGAGCCGGCGCGCTTCGGCCTGGGTCGTGATGAACGCGCTGACCGGCAGGTCGCGCAGCAGTACCTCGTTGATCTCTTCCTCGACATCGCGCACGACGGACGCGGGCACCGCGGTCGGGGAATGGAAGTCAAAACGCAACCGGCCTGGTGCGTTGAGCGAGCCCGCCTGCGTCGCGGTCTCCCCCAGGGCTACCCGGAACGCGCGGTGGACCAGGTGGGTCGCGGTATGCGCCCGTGAGACGGCGGCCCGCCGCGAACGGTCGACCTCGGCCGAGACGGTGACCCCGGCGAGGAGTTCGCCGCTGCGCACGCGTACCCGATGCACGATCAGGCCCGCGACCGGCGTCTGCACGTCGATCACGTCGGCTGTGCCGCCGGGGAAGACCAGCCGGCCGTGGTCGCTCTCCTGGCCACCGGACTCGGCGTAGAAGGGGGTGATGTCGAGGACGACTCCCAGCTCGTCGCCTTCGGTCGCCGCCGGGAGTAGCGCCGCACTGTCGAGGTCGAGCAGCGCGGTCACCGTCGACTCGCGTACCAGCTCCTCGTAGCCGGTGAAGACGGTCGTCCCGCTGCGCTCGAGCACCGGCCGGTAGGCCGACACGTCGCGGTTGCCGATCCTCCGCTCGGCGCGGTCGGCTTTGGCGGCCCTGCGCTGCTGGTCCATGAGCCGCTTGAACTCGGCCTCGTCGATCGACAGCCCGGCATCGGCGGCCAACTCGACGGTGAGCTCGTACGGGAAGCCGTAAGTGTCGTGCAGCGCAAAGGCCCGCGCGCCGTTCAGCTGCGAGCTGCCGCCCGATTTCGTCTCGGCGACGGCGGTGTCGAAGAGGGCCAGGCCGCGCGTGAGGGTCGAACGGAACGCCTCTTCCTCGCCCGCGATGATCGAGGCGACGATGGGCGCGTCAAGGTCGGGGTAGATCGGCCCCATCACCTTGCGAACGCTCTCGAGCAGTTCCAGTGCGACCGGGTCACGCGCGCCGAGCTTGTGCATGCCTGAAAGGGCCCGGCGCAGGAGGCGTCGCAACACGTATCCGCGGCCCTCGTTGGTCGGCGAGACGCCGTCGGCGACCAGCATTGCTCCGGTACGCATGTGGTCGGCCACGATCCGCAGCGAGACGTCGGCGGCCGGATCAGCGCCGTAACGAACCCCGGCGAGCGCGGCAGCCAGATCCAGCACCGGGCGGCTGATGTCGATCTCGTACAGGTTTTCGACGCCCTGCAGGATGGTCGCCATCCGCTCGAGGCCAAGGCCGGTGTCGATGTTCTTGGCCGGCAGATCGCGCAGGATCGGGTACTCGTAGCCCGGGCCGGGGCCACGCTCGTACTGCATGAATACGAGGTTCCAGACCTCGAGGTAGCGCTCCTCATCGGCCTCCGGGCCACCGTCTGCGCCATGCTCGGGGCCACGGTCGAAGTAGATCTCGCTGCACGGGCCGCAGGGACCGGGGACGCCCATCGACCAGTAGTTGTCCTCCTTGCCGCGGCGCTGGATGCGCTCGGCGGGCAGGATCTGGCGCCAGAGGTCGTACGCCTCGTCATCGTCGAGGTAGACCGTCGCCCAAAGGCGCTCAGGATCGAAGCCGTAGCCTTTGTCGACCGAGGTCAGCAGGTCCCACGCCATCGGGATGGCGCCTTCTTTGAAGTAGTCGCCGAAGCTGAAATTGCCGCACATCTGGAAGAACGACGCGTGACGGCTGGTCTTGCCGACATTCTCGATGTCGACCGTGCGGACGACCTTCTGCACGCTGGTCGCACGCTTCGCGGGGGGCGGCAGGTCCCCCAGGAAGTAGGGCTTGAAGGGCACCATGCCGGCGTTGACCAGCAGCAGAGTGGGATCTTCGGAAACCAGGCTGGCGCTGGGAACGACGAGGTGACCGAGCGCCTCGAAATGCGCAAGGAACCGGCGCCGGATCTCAACGGTCTTCATCGGTCGTCAGCCTTTCTCAGGCGACTCACCGACGCCTAGCGCTGACCGCAATTCGCCCTCGCGCTCCGCCATCCCGGAGCGCACGTCCTCGACAAAGCCCTGCAGCGACACCGCGAGCCGGCGTGCGACGTTGTCCGGCTGCAGCGACTCGGCGGCCGCCGACAGCCGGCGCACGACGAGGACGCCCACGGTGGCCCCGAGCGCGATGTAGAAGATTCGCCTGCTCACGACGTGAGGCCCTTGCGCGCCGCTTTGGACGCTGCCTTCTCGGCCTTCAGCTGTGACTTGACCCGCGATTCGATGTCGGCGCTCGTACGCTTCGCCGTCGCCCGGCGCACGCCGTAGGAGAAGGCGGCGACCTTGATAACCGGCCCACCGAGGGTGGCTGCGAAGACCGAGGTGAGCGCCGACATGTTGCCGGTGATGGATTCGACGTGGGTGGTGATCTGCTCGACCTTGGCGAGCTCCACGTTGACCGAGGCCAGCGCCGTGTTGACCTCATCGACGGTGGTACCCGCCTGGCGGATGCGATCGGTGCCCTCGTCGATGGTGCGGTCGGTCTGGCGTACCCGATCGGCGACCTCGTCGAAGATGCGCGCTAGCTTGGCGAGCGCGTAACAACCGAAAAGCGCCAGGATCAGGAACGCGCCTGCCGCGATCAGACCTGCGACTGCCCCGGCCGACATCTGTGCCCTCTTTCTGCTGCTGCTCACGATCAAGCTCATGCCCCTGCGTGCCTGTGCAAGGCGTCGGCAAACCCTACCCGGCGGGCTCATCCTCAGGCTGCTCGTCGCCGCGCAACACCCGACGCATCTCGGCGGCCCGGGCCCCCGCCCGTGGTTCGCGCTCGGTCGGCTCGTAGTAGGTGCGATCGGCGATGGCATCCGGCGCATATTGCTGCGCTACGACGCCGCCCGGGAAGTCGTGTGGGTAGCGGTAGCCCTTGCCGGAGCCGAGTTTGGCGGCGCCGGGGTAGTGGGCGTCGCGCAGGTGGGGCGGCACCGGGCCGGTCAGGCCGGCGCGTACGTCGGTCGCCGCCTTCTCGTACGCCACGATCACGGCGTTGGATTTGGGAGCCAGGCTGCAGTGGATGACCGACTGGGCGAGGGCGAGGCGGGCCTCCGGCAGACCGACGAACTCCAGCGCCCGCGAGGCCGCGATCGCGACCTGCAGGGCTGTCGGGTCGGCCATCCCGATGTCCTCGCTCGCCAGGATGACGATCCGCCGCGCGATGAACCGCGGGTCCTCCCCCGCCTCGACCATGCGGGCCAAGTAGTGCAGCGCAGCATCGACGTCGCCGCCGCGCATGGACTTGATGAACGCGCTCGCCACGTCGTAGTGCTGGTCGCCGTCGCGGTCGTAGCGGACCGCGGCACGATCGACGGCCTTTTCAAGGGTGGCAAGGTCAAGAGTGCCTTCGTCGACCCCGGCGGCCTCCAGCGCGGTCAGCGCTCGGCGGGCGTCTCCGGCCGCCATCGTGATCAGGTGGTCCTCGGCTTGCGGGCTGAGCGCCAGCCGGCCACCGAAGCCGCGCGGATCGGCCAGTGCACGATGGATGACCTCGCGGAGGTCGTCGGCGCTCAATGCGTCGAGCCGCAGCAGCAGCGAGCGTGACAGCAGCGGCGAGATGACGGAGAAGAACGGGTTCTCCGTCGTGGCAGCCACCAGTGCGAGCCAACCGTTCTCGACCGCCGGTAGCAGGACATCCTGCTGTGCCTTGGAGAAGCGGTGCACCTCGTCGAGGAAGAGCAGGGTGCGTGCGCCGCCGTTGGCCAGCGCCGAACGTGCGTCTTCGATGACGGCGCGCACGTCCTTGACCGTCGCGTTGACCGCCGAAAGCTCGCGGTAGCGCCGGTCGGCGGCGAGCAGGTGAGCAATGGTCGTTTTGCCACTACCCGGCGGTCCTACCAGGATCAGGCTGGTGGCGCTGCCGCCCTCGGCCAGCCGCCGCAGCGCACCACCCGGGCCGATCAGCCCCTGATGGCCGACCACCTCATCGAGCGAGCGCGGGCGCATGCGGGCCGCGAGCGGCGCCACCGGGGCGGGCTCGGACAGGGTGCGTCCGTCATCGAACAGAGTCATCACGTGCGACGGTACGGGCGCTGACCGGGCCGGATGTCTAGACGGCTTTCGCTGTCCAGGTGAAGTGATAAATCAAGGTGCCTCCGTCGACGCATCTGCCGTGGAAGTCGTTGGCGGTCTGGGTCAGGGTTTCGGTTCCGCCGAGCTCAATCGCACGGCCGGGACCATCCGCCGTGTCCGGCGCGCGCCGTGTCACCTTCAACTTCCAGACCCGCTTCTCGTGGAGCAGCGCATCGTCTCCAGGTGTGGTTTTGCCGGTCTTCTTATCCGGGCACAGCACCCGACTGGAGGTGTCAGTGGTCGACAGGAAGTACGTCCCGTCGTAGGTGAAAGGGCGCTTCGTCTTGCCGTCCAACAACACGGATGTGCAGACCTTCGCGGTGCACTTCTGGGTGATGGAGATGTCGAACGGTCCTGCCTTGGTGCGGGTCGCCTTCTGCTTAGCGTTCGCCTCCGAGAGGGCAATGCCGCTGAGCACGAATTTCCCTTGCGGCGCCGATGCCAAGAGCACTGCCTCCGGCGCCGGCTTCGGCTTGGACGAACTCGTCGCCACGACGGTCGTTGTCGCAACGGCGGCTACGGCAACCACGGCAACCAGCCCGGTCACGACCGGATGAACCCCCATGACGTGTCCGAGCCGGGCTGCCCGGCCCGCGCCACGAGCGGCATGCGCGACAGGCAATGCCGTTCCGGTATCCGCAGCAGCGGACGCGGCGAGCGTTTCACCGGTAATCGTCGTGGTGGCTGCCGCTGACGTACCCGCCGCGCTGCCGGCCGCGACTGTCGCAGTCATGCCAGCGGCTGCGCCCACCCCGCCCATGCCGACCAGCGACGCCACCGACGCCTTCGACATCCAGCCGACACCGAATCGCTCCGCGGCGGCGCCCTCAAGCTCCATGAGGAAGGCGCCGGCGTCGACCGGTCGCGAGGCCGGGTCTTTGGCCAGCGCGCGCGCAAGGAGTTCCTTGAGCTGCAGTCCGTGCCCTTCCAACGCGGGCGCCACCTCGTCGCGATGTGCCCGAACGACACTCACGGCGTCCGTGCCTGCGAAGACCGGACTGCCGGTAAGCAACTGGAAGAGCACCGCTGCCGCCGAATACACATCGCTGGCGGGCAGCAGCGGCTGCCCCGAGGCCACTTCCGGACTCAGGTAGGCGGGCGTCCCCGAGACGCCTGTCTCGCCGACGGGCGCCGCTAGGCCGAAGTCAATGAGCTTGGTGGTGCCGCTCCGGTCGACGATCAGATTTCCGGGTGACACATCACCGTGGACGAGCTGACGCTGATGCGCATAGTCCAGGCCCATCAGAGCCCCACGCAGCACTCCGAGCGATTGCTCCGGCGTGAGCGTCTTGACACGGTCGAGCATCTCCCGCAGGGTCTCGCCGTCGACCCATTCAGTGACGAGATAGGCGGGCTCCGAGTCCTCCACAAAGTCGTAGACGGCCACGATGTGCGGGCAGTCGAGCTCTGTCAGCCGACGGGCCTCCAGCCGCAAAAGAGCGACCGCAGAAGCATCGACGCTCATCGCCGGCGTCAGCGCCTTGATGGCCACTCGCCGCCCGAGCTCGGGCTGCATCGCGCGCCACACGGTCGCCGCCACACCCTCGGCGACCAGCTCTTCAACGACGTAGGCGTCGAACGTCTGCACCATGTGACTTCCCCCGGCCAAACCTCGATCTGCGAGTATTGAAGGTAGCGCCTCTCATAGCGTTCACATGGTCTTACAAAGAAAAAGTCGGCGAGCGCGAGGTCTACAGCCGCACTGGTAGCTCACTTTCGGCGAGCTTGCTTGCCGCTGCGGCGACAGCAGTCGCAGGGTGGCCGGCCCCCCGTTAACGGACGGACGGGCCGGGCGGCGGGTTCCCAGCCAAACGGCTTACGGCGCATGCGGTTGGGATAGCCGGCCGCGCCGAATCGCGTTCTCGCCTGTCGCCCACGACGAGGCGTTTCTCTGCCTTCGACGCGGCGTCGTCTACTCGGTCACCGCGGTCGATACACGTGCGCACGGTGGTCGACGTGGAGTATCCAGACGGTTTGGGGATCGTCGTCGAGGCGCAGCAGAATCCGGTAGTCGCCATTGCGGGCTGTGCGCATGCCCCGCAGATCACCCTCCAGCGGCTTACTCAGCCGCTGGGGATTCTCAGCCAGGCGTTCATCGACGTACACCAAGACCGCCACGGCGGCACGGTTTGGCAGCCGAGCCAGGTCCCGCTGGGCGGGGCCTGACCACTCGATCCGATAGCTCACCGCGCCGGAAGGCCGAGCTGTCGACGCAGCTCGTCACTACCGATCGTGCGACCGGCTTCGATGTCCGCCTCAGCTTCGGCGATCGATTCCCGGATTCCGGGCCGCGAGAGCCAATACACCGTCTCTTGCAGCGACTCCAGATCCTCGGCGGCCATGATCACCGCAACGGGCCGGCCATGCTTGGTGATCATGATCTGCTCATGGGTCGACTCAGCGTCGTCGATTAGCTCGTTTAGACGAGCCTTGACCTCGGTCACAGTGAGACTGCGCACGCCGGGCAGCATAGTCCGAAATCAGGTCCGTGAATAGGCCGAAGAAGGTGCCGATAAGAGGCCGCTATGTACGCCGACACGTCATGACCGCCCGCAAGGAGATCCCATGCGGGCAGCCGTGCGATTGAACGAGCATGATCAGCTGGCGAAATCGTCCCCGACGTGCCCATGACCCCGCTGACCGGGACTCGACGGCACGAACGGCCTCGGGAGCCTCGGGAGCCTCGGTCCGCCGCACGTCGTTCGACATCCGGTCAGTCTTGGTCCGCACTGAGCGCTTCGAGGGGTGCCAGCGTCACGAGGTCCTTGGCCTTCGCTGCGAATGCGGGGTTGACGGTGACCAGTGCGTCGGCCTGAAGCTTGGTGACGGCGATGTACTCCGCGTCGTACGTCGTTTCCCAGCCCTGCTCGCGCGCGATCTTCCAGGCGGTGCGGCGCGACATTCGGTCACCGAGCAGCCGCATCTTCAGCTCGGTGAGGCGCTCATGTGCGCAAGTGCCAAATCCTCGGAGAGGTCACCCTGCCGCACGGCCTCGAGAAGCAGGGATAGCGCTTGGGATCGGATGAGATTCGGGGCGACGATCTGATGCCTCGGACTGATCCGGACATCGTTGGCGACGACGTGAAGCAAGGTGGGGGCGTCGATCACGTAACGAGTCATGCCGGGACGCTAGGCGCGTTTGCATGGAACCGGTTGAGGAGTCCACCCGTGCGGCTGCTGGCGACACAAGCTCGGTCGCTCAGCTGCCACCGCTAGCCGGCGGCGACAGCTCCTCGACCTCGAGCTCACCGCTGGAGATCACGCCATCCAACTATTCGGCTACAGATCCAGAACCAACGCGAGAGCTTCGTCGACCCGCTGCATCTCCTCGATGGTCAGGAAGCCGACCGGCTCGGTGAGGCGCCGGAGATCCACGCTGGCGAGCTGGTCGCACATGACCAGCGTCTGCAAACCGCCGATGGCCACCGGCGGCCGAAAGCTGGTCTCGCGGGCGCTGGTGCTGGTGAAGGCGACGATCCACGTGCTGAGCGTCAGCCAGTCCGGCTGCACCACGACGGCGTACCGGCGTCCCTTTTGCTCGTGGCCCTTGCCGCGCCCTGGCAACCGGTAGACCTCACCCCTCATGCAGCGCGGCCATGTCCTCCTGGATTGACCGGATTTCAGCCAGGTCGGCCGGGTCGTCCTTGATAACACGCGCTTCTGCGGCAGCAAGCTGGCGGCGTTCGTCACGCTGCATCGCTGCCAGCGCGGCCAAGATGACCTGGTCAGCACTCTGGCGCCGGGATGCCCCGAGCTTAAGGAGCAGGTCACGGGTACTCGTTTGGACCTTGACAGTGGTGGTGTCGGCCATGCCGGAAGTCTACTCCTGGTAGACCCAATGCCGACGACGGATGTAACGCATCCGTCGCCTGCGCGGTCCCCCATCGGGCAGCGCGCGAAACTCGTTTAGCTCGGTCAGCTACTTGAACCCGGCGGCGGCGACAGTTCCTCGACATCGAGCTCACCGTCGGCGTAGCGCTTCCTGAGCACTTTCTTGTCGAACTTGCCCACCGACGTCTTCGGTACCTCGTCGATGAACGCCCAGCGCTCGGGCAGTTGCCAGCGAGCCAGGGTGGAAGCCAGCCGCTCGCGTAGCTCCTCGGCGGTGACGTTAGAGCCCTGCGCGCGTACGACAGCAGCCAGCGGGCGCTCCGACCAGCGATCGTCAGGCACGGCGATCACAGCAGCTTCGAGCACACCCTCGGCGCCCATCAGCGTGTTTTCCAGGTCGACGCTGCTGATCCACTCGCCGCCGGACTTGATGACGTCCTTGCTGCGGTCGGTGATCTGCATGAATCCCAGCTCATCTAGGGTTCCGACGTCGCCGGTACGCAGCCAGCCGTCGGGGCTGAAACGCTCCGGATCGTCGCCCAGGTAGTACGACGCGGTCACCCACGGGCCGCGGACCTCGAACTCCCCCACCGCCTCGCCGTCGGCAGCCATCTCCTTGCCGGAGTCGCTGACGATGCGGCACTCGACGCCCGGGAAGACCCGTCCGGTACGCGAGCGGTAGGTCCATTCCTCGTCACCTGTCACGCCCGCCGGCGGGTGCGCGATGGCAGCCAGCGGGCTCGTTTCGGTCATCCCCCAGGCCTGCACGACACGGACGCCGAGTTCCTGCTGGAAGCCCTTCATCAGCGAAAGCGGCACCGCTGACCCGCCGCAGACGACCGTCTTCAAGTACGAGACGTCGAGCCTATTGTCGACGGCGTAACGCAGGACGGCCGACCAAACCGTCGGTACGCCCGCCACGATGGACGGCTTCTCGGCCTGCATGAACGGGCACAGGTACTCGGCCTGCAGGTAGCGGTCCGGCATGATCAGGTCGGCCCCGGCCAGCCAGGCTGCGTACGCCAGGCCCCAAGCGTTGGCGTGGAACATCGGCACGACGGGGAGCACCCGGTCGCTCTCACCGATGCCGAAAGCGCTGCCCATGCACGCGGCCATCGAGTGCAGGTAAACCGAGCGGTGGGAGTAGACGACACCCTTAGGGTTGCCGGTGGTGCCGCTGGTGTAGCACATAGCGGCAGCCGACCGCTCGTCCAGATCGGTACGCCAGTCGTAGCTGGTGGGTTGGTTGCCGACGACGTCCTCGTACCGCGAGATCGTCGGACCCATGTCGGCGAGCTCGGCGCCGTCGCCACCATGAACCAGCACGTGTTCGACGGTCTTCATGTCCGGCAGCGCCTTCGCCAGCAGCGGGACGACCGAGCCATCGACGATGATCACGCGGTCCTCGGCGTGGTTGGCGACGTACGCCACCTGCTCCGGGAAGAGCCTCACGTTGAGGGTGTGCAGCACCGCACCCATGCTCGGAATCGCCAGGTAGCTGACCAGGTGCTCGGCGTTGTTCCACTGGAATGTCGCGACCCGATCGCCGTCGCGGATGCCAAGCTCGGTCAGCGCGTGAGCCAGCTGCGCCGACTGCTCCCCGATCTCTCTGAAGGTCGTCTCACGGCTGGTTTCACCCAGACACGTGACGACCTTGCTATTGCTGAAGTTCGCCAGCCCGTGCCGAAGCAGGAAACCGAGCGTGAGGGGGACGTCCTGCATGGTGCTTTGCATGGGCGCCACTATTCCTCACGAGCGCCGCTCCCGCACGCCGTCGCCATGATCAACGCTGCAATGGTCATGACTTCGGCGCCATTTGTGCCCTCAACTCATGATCATTGAAGCGTTCGGGGGTCAGCGGGCGCTTTGGGGATGAAGTCGATCCCGGCTTCCTTGCGTTGCGCGACGGTGATAGGCGTCGGCGCACCGGTGAGCGGGTCGCCGCCGCTGGCCGTCTTCGGGAAGGCGATCACGTCGCGGATCGAGGTGCCGCCGGACGCGATCATCGCCACCCGGTCCCAGCCGAACGCGATGCCGCCGTGGGGCGGCGGACCGTACTTGAACGCGTCGAGCAGGAAGCCGAACTGCGAGCGCACCTCGTCCCCGCTGAGCCCCAGCACCTGGAAGACCTTTTCCTGCAGTTCACGCTCGTGAATACGCAGCGAGCCGCCGCCGATCTCGGTGCCGTTCAGCACGACGTCGTACGCAATCGCCAGGGCCTCACCGGGTCGCTCGGACAGGATCGCCTCGTCCTCCTTGCGCGGGCGGGTGAAGGGATGGTGGACGGGGGTCCAGCCCGAACCGTCCCCGGCCGGCTCGAACATCGGCGGGTCGGTTACCCACAGGAAGTCCCAGCCGGTGTCCGGCGCCACCCCGCGGTCGCGGGCGGCGGCCAGCCGCAAAGCGCCCAGGGCCTCGAGCGTCGCACCACGTGGCCCCGCCTGGAAGAAGATGGCAGCCCCGGGCGAAGCACCCGTCGCCGCGAGGAGGCCCTTGAGCTCTTCCTCGTGCAGGTTCTTGGCGATCCCGCCGCCGGGGTTGCCGTTGCGGTCGACGAGTACGTACGCGACACCCTTGCCGCCGCGACTGCGTGACCACTCGTTCCAGCCGTCCAGCTGGCGGCGCGAGTACTCCGCCCCGCCCGGCACGACGACGGCCCCGACGTGTTCGGAGCTCGCGAAGATCTTGAAGTCGGTGCCCTTGAAGTAATCGGTGAGGTCTACCAGCTCCATCGCGAACCGGGTGTCCGGCTTGTCGGAACCGTAACGCCGCATCGCGTCGCCAAAGGTCATCCGCGGGAACGGCGTGACCAGCTCGACGCCCATCACATCGCGCCAGATCGCCGAGAGGATCTGCTCGCCGAGCTCGATGATGTCGTCCTGCTCGCAGAAGGACATCTCGATGTCGAGCTGGGTGAACTCGGGCTGACGGTCGGCGCGGAAGTCCTCGTCGCGGAAGCAGCGCGCGAACTGGTAGTAGCGCTCCAGACCGCTCACCATGAGCAGCTGCTTGAACAGCTGCGGCGACTGTGGAAGCGCGTACCAGCTGCCGGGCTGCAGCCGTACGGGCACCAGGAAGTCGCGTGCGCCCTCGGGCGTGGAGCGGGTCAGGTACGGGGTCTCGACGTCCAGGAAGTCGCGCGCGTCCATCACCCGCCGGGCTGCCGTCGTGATCCGCGAGCGCATCTTGAGCGCGTCGGCCACTGGAGCGCGTCGCAGGTCGAGGTAGCGGTACTGCAGCCGGCGCTCCTCACTGACGTCGGGCGCATGCTCGTCGAGCGGAAACGGGAGCGCGTCGCTGGTCGACAGCACGTCGTACGAGGTCACGACGATCTCGACCTCACCCGTGGCGAGCTCGGGGTTCTCGTTGCCCGCCGGACGGCGGCTGACCTCACCGACGACCTTCAGGCAGAACTCGCTGCGCAGCTCACCGCCGGTGCCTTCGCGAAGGACGCACTGCACCACGCCGGACCCGTCGCGCAGATCGATGAAGACGACCCCTCCGTGGTCGCGCCGCGACGCCACCCAACCGGCGAGCGTGACGAGCGTGCCCGCAATGTCGGCGCGCAAGCTGCCCGCCTCATGGCTGCGGATCACCGAACCAGCTCCTCGATCAAAGATTCCAATGGGACTGCTCGCTGCTCGCCGCTTGCCAGATCCTTGACCTGCGCCACCTCGTCTGCGAGATCGCGTTCGCCGATGACGACGGCCGTGTGTGCTCCGGAGCGCGCAGCCGCCTTCATGGCCCCGCCGAGCTTGCGATCCCCGTACGCAATGTCAGAAGCAACCCGCTCGGCACGCAACGCGTTGACCAGCCGCACGCCGACGCTCTTCGCCTCGCCGCCGATCGCCACGATGTAGACCGCCACCCGCGCAGGGACGTTCGGGACGACGCCCTCGGCCTCCAGCGCCAGCCCGATCCGCTCCAAGCCCATCGCCCATCCGACCCCGGGCAGCGGCGGTCCGCCGATGGACTCCGAGAGCCCGTCGTAGCGCCCCCCACCACCGACCGCGCTCTGCGCGCCGAGCCCGGAGTGCTGCCACTCGAAGGTGGTCCGCTGGTAGTAGTCCAGGCCGCGGACCAGCCGCGGGGCTTCCGTCCAGGCGATCCCGATAGCGGCGAGGTGAACGCGTACCGCGTCATAGTGGGCCTGGCAATCGGAACACAGTGCGTCGACCATCAGCGGGGCATCTGCGACCAGCGCCGCGACCTCGGGACGCTTGTCGTCGAGTACGCGCAGTGGGTTGCGCTCGATCCGCTGGCGGGTGGCCTCGTCGAAGCTCGGGATCGCGCGCAAGAACGCCCGGAGCTTCTCGGTGTACCCGGGCCGGCACTGCTTGTCGCCGAGGCTGGTCAGCAGCAGTTCGACGCGGCCCAGCCCGATGCCGCGAAACGCGTGGCTGCCGAGCGCGACGACCTCCGCATCCAGCGCCGGATCGTCCACGCCCAGCGCCTCAACGCCGATCTGCTGGAACTGCCGGAAACGACCGGACTGCGGCTGCTCGTAGCGAAACATCGGCCCCGCGTACCAGACCTTCAGTGGCAACTGACCCTGGTGCAACCGGTGCTCGGTGACCGCGCGGACGACCCCGGCCGTCCCTTCCGGGCGCAGCGTCAGCGACCGGTTCGCCTTGTCCGGGAAGGTGTACATCTCCTTCGAGACGACGTCGGTCGACTCGCCGACTCCGCGCTCGAAAAGCGCGGTCTCCTCAAAGACCGGGGTCTCGATGTAGCTGTAGCCGGCCAGCCGCGCCGGCTCGAGCAGGCTGTTGCGTACGGCGGTCCACCTGCCGGAGTCGGCCGGGAGGATGTCGTACGTGCCTTTGGGCGCGCTGAAAGCTGCCATGAGGTTCGCGCCGCGCTAGAGGCCGCGGGTGACCGGCCCGGGCACGATCTCGGCAGCCAAACCAGTCAAGAAGGGGTTGGTGGCGCGCTCCAAGCCGACGGTGGTGTCGTCCATGTGCCCGCAGTGCACCCGGGTCTCGTCGGGCAGCGGCAACACCGTGCGGGCGATGGATGCCAGCAACTGCTCGAAGGAGCCCCCCGGCAGATCGGTACGGCCGACACTGCCCCGAAAGAGCAGGTCGCCCGAGAAGAGGCGATCTTCGGCGCGGAAAGTGACCGAGCCCAGCGTGTGTCCCGGAGTGTGGTCCACGGCGAGTTCCAGGCCCGCCAGCCGCAACGTCTCGCCGTCGGTCAACATGCGGACGTCCTCGGGCTCGCCGAAATTCACCCGGCCGAAGATCGGCGTGCCGGCGGGCATGCCGAAGGACTTGCCCGGGTCCGCCATCATTTCGCGGTCGCTCGGGTGAATCAGCGCGGGAATTCCCTTGGCGCCGCAGACCGGCACAACGGCGAAGACATGGTCCAGGTGGCCGTGGGAGAGCAGGACGGCCGTTGGCTTGAGGCGCTCCTCGCGGAGCACGGCATCAACGGCGTCCTCGACCCCGACCCCCGGGTCGATGATCACGCATTCCTCGCCCGCCGCGGGGGCGACGACGAAGCAATTGGTCTCGAAGGCACGAGCGACGATTCGACGGACCAGCACGTCGCCGAGGCTACCGGCACGCGCGCCGCGCGGGATCCATGGTCAGGGTCCACACACCTTCACGTGACACCATTGCCCAAGAAACTGGCCCGAGAACTCGCCCAAAAACTCGCCCAAATGACCCACCTGACACGGCATCTCCGACGAAAGGTCCTGACCGTGCCCTCCAACCGCGACCAGCAACTGGCCCGCGCCCGGGCCGTCCGCCGCGCCCAGCGCGAGCAGCAGCGTGCCCGCCGTCGCAGGATTGTCGCGGGCGTCCTAGTCGGGGCGCTGGTTTTGGCCGGTGTCGGCGTAGGGATAGCGGTCGCTGTGAGCGGTAACGATTCAACGTCGACGGTGGCCTGCAACGGCCCGACCGAGACCCTTGCGACGGCCACCAGGACCTTCAAAGCAGAGCCGAAGCTCACGATCGACACCAAAGCCACGTACACGATGGCGATCACCACCTCGTGTGGCCCCATCACGATCGCGCTGGAAGCCGCGAAGGCGCCGCACACGGTCAACCTGCTGTCGTTCCTTGCAGCCGACCACTTCTACGACGGGAGCAAGTGCCACCGGTCCGCCGCCGACCCTTCGCTCACGGTCCTGCAATGCGGCGACCCGACAGCCACCGGGGCCGGGCAGATCGGTTTCACGATCGCCGAGGAAAACCTGACGGGCGCCACGTACACCCGCGGCACCTTCGCGATGGCCAAGACGTCGGCGTCCCACACGACGGGTAGCCAGTTCTTCCTCGTTGACAAGGACAGCCAACTGCCGGCCCAGTACACGGTGGCCGGCCACATCACCAAGGGCCTGGACGTGCTCGACAAGTTGTTGGCGGTGGGCAACGACAGTGCGAACGCCCAGGGCGACGGAGCCCCGAACAAGTCGATTTACCTGGAGAAAGTCACCGTCACCAAGCCCTGAGTACGCGACCCACGCGACCCACGCGGCAGGCCGGCCGACCCCATTTCGCTTTCGTCGTTCGGTACAGCCGTCTCGGGTCGCGTACCTAATGGCGCGGGGCTGCGCGCCGCGCTCATCGCGCAGGTGGCTCACCCGGCGGGCGCTCACCTAGCGCGCGGTAGCTGCAGAAATTTCACAAGGTTCGTTCGACACGACCGCTTCTGACGGCGTGTTGCCACAACACGCCGATTCGAGTTTCGAACCTTGAGAAATTTCCATCAGCCAGTCAGCGCGGCCCACTGATTCGCTCCAGCAGGTGGTCGCGCCGGCGGGCGAGCAGCTCGGCCGTCGCCGCCGACGACGCCGGCCCGGGCACAGCCTGCCGCACCTGCGAGTGCACGACAGCGTGAGGCATGCCGGTAGCCGCGGCGACGCGCGCTACCAGGGCATTTACCTCGCGTCGCAGGCCGCCGGCGTCCTGCCAGCTCACTTCTGCCTGATCCGCAGTGCCCCCGCCGCCGAACAGGTCAGGACCCTGGCTCTCGCGGCGCACCCGTAGCCGCTTGTGCAGCTCCTGATCGCGGCGAGCCAGCAGCGCGGCAGTCTGCTCCGGGGTCAGCAGTCCAGGCAGCCCGTCATCAAGCTCGACCCCGTCGTCATCAAGCGGCTCCGCGGTGACCGCCCGACCCCCCGAGAGCACGTGAGCGAACGACGCCTCCGCATCGATGGCTTCCCACTCGTTCAGCCCGGTCAGCCGTTCGATGCCGTCGGGCATGGCGTCCAGCTCGCCGTCGTCCTGCAGGAGCCGTAGCCGCACCACCCGGTCGCGCTCGGATTCCAACTCGGCGGCGAGCGTCAGCAGCGGCCGCACGGCGGGCAGAAAGACGGTCGCGGTCTCCCCCGGCCGGCGGGCGCGCACGACGCGGCCGACGGCCTGCGCGAAGAACAGCGGGGTCCGATACGACGTGAGCCACGCCAGGCAGGCCGCGCGCGGGATGTCGACGCCCTCGGAGATCATCCTGACGCACACCGCCAGCCGGGCTGATGACGAGGAGAACTCCGCGATCTTGGCCGAGGCCTTTGGATCGTCCGAGGTGATCAGGTAAGGCTTCTCCCCCGTCACGTCCTTGGCGATCTTTGCGTAGGCCCGGGCGGTCTCCTGGTCACTGGCCAGCACCAGGCCCGCCGCATCCGTCATCCCGCCTGCCCGTAGCTGGCTCACCCGGTCGTCCATGGCGGCGATGACATGGGGCACCCAGCGCCCACCCGGATCCAGGGCCGTGCGCCAGGCTTGGGCCTCGACGTCAGCTGTGAGCGGTTCGGACAACGCCGCGGCGACGACATCGCCGGCGCTGGTACGCCAGCGCGACGTGCCGCTGTAGGCCGCGAAGACCACCGGGCGCACCACGCCGTCCGCCAGCGCCTGCCGGTAACCGTACGAAAAGTCCGCTATCGACCGTAATCCGGGCTGCCCATCATCGGTCTGCGCAGTTTCGTACCGGACAAAGGGGATCCGCTCGTCTGCGCGGGAGCGAAACGGGGTACCGGTCAGGCAGAGGCGTCGGCGGGCGGGCTCAAAGGCCTCCGCCGCCGCCTCACCCCACGTCAGCCCGTCGCCCGCATGATGCACCTCGTCCAGGATGACCAGGGTGCGGCGCGCCTCGACCCGGCGCCGGTGCAGCAGCGGCTTCTGAGCTACCTGGGCGTAGGTCGTGACGTAGCCGGCCACATCGGCGCGTACGGGCCCGACGGAGTTCGGCAGGTTGGCGTCGAGGGCGATCCCGGCGGCCGCGGCGGCCTGCGCCCACTGGTTACGCAGGTGGTCGGTCGGGCAGACGACGACGATCCGATCGATGACCCGACCGGCCTGCAGATGAGCGGCGACGGTCAGCGCGAACGAGGTCTTTCCGGCTCCGGGCGTCGCGTGAAGCAGGTAGTCCACCGGTTTGTCGCTGGTGTACGCGGCCAGCGCGGCCGTCTGCCAGGCCCGCAGCCTCCGGGACCCCGCCCGCCGGGGGACGCCCGCATACTCGGGCACAGCGTTGGCGGACACTGGACCTAACCTATGGACGTCTTCGCGACACGCCCGCACGTGACACGCGGGAGACGGCCTCAGCCGGATGACAGCAGCGGTTGAGCCGCCTTTCGGGGTTTGATGCGCATTGTGGAGACGCTTCGGCTCGGCACCCCGCGGGGGCGCTGGGTACTCGTCGCCACCGTGCTCGGGTCGGGCATGGCGCAGCTCGACGGCACGGTGGTCAACATCGCCCTGCCGCGTATCGGCCGCGATCTGTCCGTGGGACTGAGCAGCCTGCAGTGGGTCATCACCAGCTACACGCTCACTCTGGCGGCGTTTCTGCTGCTCGGAGGCGGGTTGGGGGACCGATACGGCCGGCGCAAGATCTTCACGATCGGTGTCATGTGGTTCGCTGTGGCGAGCGCGTTGTGTGCCCTGGCACCCAACGCGCCGCTGCTGATTCTGGCCCGCGGGCTGCAGGGGGTCGGAGGCGCGCTGCTCACGCCGGGCAGCCTTGCCCTCCTGCAGACCTCGTTCGCCCGCAGCGACCGCGGTCGGGTTATCGGCGCGTGGTCCGGCCTGACCGGCGTAGCCAGCGCGATCGGCCCGTTCGTCGGCGGCTGGCTGCTCAACGTCAGCTCCTGGCGCTGGATCTTCCTGATCAACCTCCCGCTGGCGGCGGCGGTCTTGATGGTGAGCGCCCGTCACGTGCCGGAGAGCCGTGACGAGAATGCTGAGGGTTCGGTCGACTGGGCCGGCGGCGTGCTCGCGGCCGTCGCGCTCGCCGGGCTGACGTACGGACTCATCGAGGGCCCGGCCGGTCACTGGAAGAGCGGCCCGATCTTGGCACTCTTCGCCGCGGTACTCATGATGGCCGGTTTCCTGCTGCTGGAATCCAGGCGGAAGAATCCGATGCTGCCACTCGGACTCTTTCGTTCCGGACAGTTCGACGCCGCCAACGCGGTGACCTTCGCGATGTACGGGGCGCTTGCTGCGTTTCTCTTCCTCGTCCCGGTGCAACTGCAGACTGTCGCCGGCTACTCGCCCCTGGCGTCCGGAATCTCGTTACTGCCCCTGACCGTGCTCATGCTGCTGCTGTCGGCCCGTTCCGGCGCGCTCGCCGCCCGCATCGGGCCGCGGCTGCAGATGTCGGTAGGGCCGCTGCTGCTGGCCGTCGGGATGCTGTTGCTGACCCGGGTGGGCAGCGACGGCAATTACCTCACCACGGTGCTCCCGGCGGCCATCGTGGTCGGGCTCGGCCTCTCGACGATCGTGGCGCCCTTGACGGCCGCGGCCCTGTCGACGGTGCCGGGTGAACACGCGGGCATCGCTTCGGGCGTCAACAACGATGTGGCGCGCACCGCCGGACTACTCGCCGTCGCCGTCCTTCCTGCCCTCGCGGGCATCTCCGGCAACGACTACCGCAACCCGGCGTCCTTCAACACTGGCTTTGACCACGCTGCCGTGATCTGCGCGGCGCTGGCCGCAGCCGCTGGAGTGCTGGCGGCCCTGACGATCCGCAATCCGGTACGCACGCCCACCCAGCCGGAGCCACCGGCGCCCGACGTCGTCCGTCCGAGCTGCGCCGCCCTGGATGCGGCGCCCCTGGCCGCGGAGACGGCGTACGAGTCGAGGTAACGTGCCCCTCCGTGACGCAGCAGAACGAGAGTTTCGTTGAGCCGACCCGCGATGAGATCCCCGCGATCAGCCGGGGCCACGTGGCGGCGATGGAGGCCAGCGACGATGACGCGGCCTGGGTCATCGCGGGAATGCACCACGTGGTGCTTCGCACGATCGGGCGCCGCAGCGGCAACGAGCACAAGGTCGCCCTGCCGTTCTGGGCGGACGAGCAGGGGCGGCCCATCGTCGTCGGCTCGTTCTCAGGCGCGCCGCAACACCCGTCCTGGTATCTGAACCTCTCCGACCTCGAGGCCAACCCCGAGGTGCTGGTTCGTCGTCAGCATGCGCTCTACTGGTCGACGCCGCAGATCCTCGACGGCGACGAGTACGCGAGCGTCTGGGCCGGTCTCACGGCGGATCGGCCGTACTACAACGACTACCAGTCGCGCACCGACCGCCGCCTCCCGCTGGTGCGGCTGGACGTCGTCCGCCCCGCCTGACCCTCCAAGATCAACGCTGCAACGATCATGACTTCGGGGCCAGAAACCCCCTCAAGTCATGATCAGTGAAGCGTTGATCTTCGTTACAGGTAGAGCCCGGTGCCCTCGGTGCTGAGGCGCTCGGCGGCGACGGCGTGCAGGTCGCGCTCGCGCAGCAGCGTGTAGCTCACCCCGCGCAGTTCAACCTCGGCCTTCTCCTCCGGATCGAAGAGCACTCGGTCGCCGAGCTTGACGCTGCGCGCACTTCCCCCGGCCGCGACCACCTCACCCCACGACAGCCGCTTGCCGAGCGCCGCCGTCGCCGGAATGACGATGCCAGCGCCCGAACGCCGCTCGCCGGCCTCCTTGTCGAGCTTGACGAGAACACGGTCGTGCAACATCTGGATCGGGAGATCGCCGACGGGATCGCTCACACAGCCGACGCTAGTGGACGGCGCCGCGAGTGGACGGCACGACTACGGGGCGGTTGCCTCCGGCTCGAGGTCCAGGGCGATGGAGTTCATGCAGAAACGCTGTCCGGTCGGGGCGGGACCGTCATCGAAGACGTGGCCCAGGTGGCTGCCGCAGCGGGCGCAGCGCACCTCGGTGCGGACCATTCCGTGGGTCCGGTCCGACACCAGCTCCAGGGACTCGCTGGTCATCGGCTCGTAGAAGCTCGGCCACCCGGAGCCGGAGTCGAACTTGCTGTCGCTGGAGAACAGCACCGCCCCGCAGGCACCGCACCGGTAGATGCCGGAGGTCTTGTCGTGCGTGTATTTGCCCGTGAAGGGGGGCTCGGTGGCGGCTTGACGCAGCACCGCGAACCGGTCGGGGCCAAGATTGCTGCGCCACTCGTCATCGGTCGCGGTCACCTCGTACGACATGATCTGCACTCCTCTGGGTCGGATGTTGCGGGGGTTGGGTGTTGGGGAGGCCTGCGCTGGTCAAGCGCTAGTTGGACGCGGACAGCACGCGATAGCAGTCGTACACGCCCTCGATGGCGCGGACCGCGCCGAGCAGGTGGCCGAGATGCTTGGTCTCGCCCATCTCGAACGTGAACCGGCTCACGGCAACGCGGTCGCGGGTGGTCGTGACCGACGCCGACAGGATGTTGACGTGGTGATCTGACAGCACGCGCGTGACGTCGGACAGCAGGCGGGTGCGGTCCAGCGCCTCGACCTGGATCGCGACGAGGAAGACCGAGGCCGACGACGGCGCCCACTCGACCTCGACGAGACGTTCGCCGCCGCTGGTGAGCGCGTTGACGTTAGGGCAGTCGCCGCGGTGGACGGAAACGCCCTTGCCTCGCGTGACGAAGCCCAGGATCGGATCGCCGGGCATCGGGGTGCAGCAGCGAGCGAGTTTCACCCATACGTCGCTGGCCCCCGTGACGATGACGCCGGGATCGGCGCTCGGAAGCGTCCGCTTGGTGCTGGGCAGCGCCGTCTCGGCGATGTCCTCGACCGCACCTTCCGGTCCGCCGAAAGCCTGAACGAGACGGTGGACGACGGTCTGCGCGCCGACGTGGCCCTCGCCTACCGCCGCATACAGCGCTGAAACGTCGGCGAAGCGCATCTCCTTGGCCAGCGTCGGCAGTGACTCGCCCGCCAGGAGACGCTGCAGCGGAAGGTTCTGCTTGCGCAGGGCTCGCAGGATGGCGTCGCGGCCCTCTTCGATCGCGTCTTCACGACGCTCTTTGGCGAACCACTGGCGGATCTTGCTGCGCGCGCGGCCCGAGCGTACGAAAGACATCCAGTCGCGGCTCGGACCGGCGGTCGGCGACTTCGAGGTGAAGATCTCGACGGTGTCGCCGTTGTCGAGGGGGCTCTCGAGCGGCACCAGCCGCCCGTTGATACGTGCGCCGATACATCGGTGGCCGACCTCGGTGTGCACCGCATAGGCGTAATCCACCGGGGTCGAGCCGGACGGCAGGCTGACGACGTCGCCCTTGGGGGTGAAGACGAAAACCTCGCTGCCCTGCAGGTCGAAGCGCAGGCTGTCGAGGAACTCGCCCGGGTCGCTCGTTTCGCGCTGCCAGTCGAGCATCTGGCGCAGCCAGGCGAGCTGATCGCCCTTGTCCGGGAGCAGGCTGGTCGGACGGTTGACGTCGGACGCCGGCTGCTTTCCGCCGTTGGCGCCTTCCTTGTACTTCCAGTGGGCGGCGATGCCGTACTCGGCGCGGTGATGCATGGTGAACGTGCGGATCTGCAACTCGACCGGCTTGCCCTCCGGGCCGATGACCGTGGTGTGCAGCGACTGGTACATGTTGAACTTGGGCATCGCGATGTAGTCCTTGAAGCGGCCCGGCACCGGCTGCCAGTTCGCATGGATCGTGCCCAGCGCGGCGTAGCAATCGCGTACCGAATCCACCAGCACCCGAACGCCCACCAGGTCGAAGATGTCGGCGAAGTCGCGGCCGCGGACGATCATCTTCTGGTAGATCGAGTAGTAGTGCTTGGGCCGACCGCTGACCGTCGACTTGAGCTTGGCATCACGCAGTTGGTTGGTCACCTGGGCGGTCACCCGCGACAGATACGTGTCGCGGCTCGGCTGCCGCTCGCTGACGAGGCGCACGATCTCCTCGTAGCGCTTGGGATAGAGGGTCGCGAACGCGAGATCCTCCAGCTCCCACTTGACGGTATTCATGCCGAGCCGGTGGGCCAGCGGGGCGTAGATCTCCAGCGTCTCGCGTGCCTTGCGCTCCTGCTTGTGCGGCGGCAGGAAACGCAACGTGCGCATGTTGTGCAGCCGGTCGGCGAGCTTGACGACCAGCACCCTAGGGTCGCGCGCCATCGCGACGACCATCTTGCGGATCGTCTCGCTCTGCGCCGCCCGGGCAGCCTCGGCCGCATCGGCCCGGTCGGGGGTCTTGACCCGGTCCAGCTTGGTGACGCCGTCGACGATGATCCCGACCAGTTCGCCGAACTGGCGGGTGATCTTCTCGATGCCGACGTCGGTGTCTTCCACCGTGTCGTGCAGCAGAGCCGCAGCGAGAGTGGGCGCGTCCATCCCGAGATCAGCGAGGATTCCGGCGACCGCTAGTGGATGCGTGATGTACGGGTCTCCGCTGCGCCGCGTCTGCCCGTCGTGGGCCTGCTCCGCGAACTCGTAGGCCCGCTTGACCAGCCCGACTTCGGCCTTGGGGTGGGCAGCGCGCAACGCCCGCAGGATCGGCTCGACGGCGGATGGCGACGAGGGACGCCCCGGGGTCAGGCGCGCAAGCCGGTTACGAACCCGCCTGCTGGCGGCCGGACCGGTTTCATGTCCCAACCTGGGGACGACCGGGGTGGCCACGTCCAGGTGCTCCGGGCGGCGAAACAGCGGGGGCAGGAAGTCCTCGTAGCCGTTGCTCTCGGCCGGGGCCTCGACACCGTCCTCAGGGGCGGCCGTCGCGACGGAGCTCTCAGCAGCTACTGCAGCCGGCTCCCCCGAATGATCGAGGGCCGCGTCATCTGAGCCGAACTCCATCGCCGGCGCCGCTGTACGGGCCGGGGCGGGGCTCGGAGCGTCAGACACTCGCGGCTCCTTTCGGGGTCGCGGAGGCGCGAAGCCCCCGTCTCTACTCCATACGGTAACCCCCAAGGCCGTCCCGGCGTTCCCCCCGTGTGCGTGACTGAGGGCCGCGCCACAGCCGCCCGGTGACCGGGATCCAGGATCCAGGATCCCGGGCTGACTTGCGTGCGTCAGAGCACCAGGAGTGGTTGGACCTCCAGCGGGGCGACCCGGACGCGTCCGCCCAGGTGGGAAAGTTCCAGCATCACAGCGAGACCACTGATCACGGCTCCTGCCGAAGCCAGCAGCTCGGCGGCGGCAAGGGCGGTGCCGCCGGTCGCCAACACGTCGTCGATGATGAGCACCCGGTCGCCCGGACCGACCGCGTCGGCCTGGATTTCCAGCGTCGCCGTCCCGTATTCGAGGGCGTAATCGACGCGACGGGTGGCCCCGGGCAGCTTCCCGGCCTTGCGCACCGGCACCACCCCGACCCCGGCCGCCACGCCCACAGGTGACGCGAGCAGAAAGCCGCGGGCCTCGATGCCGGCAACCCGGTTGGCCCCACTTTCCTGCAGCAGTTCCGTGAGCGCCGCGACGACCAAACGAAGCCCCGCGGCGTCACCCAACACGGGTCCGATGTCCTTGAACAGCACGCCCGGCAGCGGGAAATCCGGAACGTCGCGCACCAGCGAGCGCAGCACACCCCGGGCCGCGTCGCGGGCGCCTCCCATAGGGGGAACGGTCTCGCTGGCCCCGGGGCCCCCGTTCACCGGCGTTTCTTGCCGCTCGGGCGTCCGGGCTTGCCCCGCTTGGTCGGGCGGCGCGGCGGCGACCCGGCGGCCACCCCGGCGCGTACGGGAGCCGGCGTCACCTGCCCATCGGATCCGTCGCGTGCATCTGCGTCCGCATCGGTCTCTTTCTCCAGAACGACGGTGGAACCCGCCGCCGATCCGCCGGCAGCCCGCGTGGTGCGTTCACTACGCGCCTCACGTGCCGAAATCGCCGCCTGCGAGCGCGCTACCTTCGCGGAGAGGGCCTTCATGCCCGGCTCGCGTTCCTTGAAGTCGACCAGCAGCGGGGTCGCGATGAAGATCGAGGAGTAGGCACCCGAGGCGAGCCCGACCAGCTGGGCCAGTGCCAGGTCCTTGAGCGTCCCCGCGCCGAGCAGTCCGGCGCCGATGAACAGCAGCGACGCGACCGGCAGGAGCGCGATCACCGACGTGTTGATCGACCGCATCAGGGTCTGGTTGACCGCGTCGTTCGCAGCCTGCGTGTAGGTCTTGCGGGCGGTGACCGCGATGCCGGCAGTATTTTCCCGGACCTTGTCGAAAACCACGACCGTGTCGTAGAGCGAGAAACCCAGGATGGTCAGAACGGCAATGATAGTCGCTGGGGTCACCTCGAACCCGACCAGTGAATAGATCCCGGCCGTGATCAAAAGGTCGTGCAGCAGCGCCACGATCGCGGCGGCAGCCATCTTCGGCTCGAAGCGGACTGAGATGTACAGGATGACCGCGACGAGGAAGACGAGCAGCCCCTCGACCGCTTTTGTGGTCACCGACGAGCCCCACGACGAACCCACGGTGGTGGTGTTGATCTCGTTGGGGTTGAGGTCGAATCGGCTGGTAAGCGCGCTAGTGACGGTCTTGATCTGGGTCTCGTCGAGCGGCTTTGTCTGGATGCGGATCTGCGGGGGCGATGCGCCTATCGATTGGGCGACCTCGACCTGGATGTTGGTGCGGTCCAGCACCGCACGGGCTTGGGTCACGGTGTGACCGTGGGCCGGGAAGTCGAACTCGGCCCCGCCCTTGAAGTCGATTCCGAAATGGAAGCCGCGGATCAGGATGCTGGCGAGGCTGATAGCGACAAAGACCGCGCTGATCGTGTACCAGCGCCGCCGGCGGCGCATGAAGTCGTAGGAAACCTCACCGTGATAGAGCCTCGTGACCAGCGACATCGTCAGCTCCCCTCGCGGTCCGCGGCGGAGGGATCCGATTTCGCGGGTTGGTTGCTGGGCATCGCGGTTGCCGACCCGGCCGGGGCGCGCTTGGCGAGCCGGGCGCGTGACGCGGGCCCCGTCGCCGCCACATCCATGCCCATCGCCCGAGCAGAAAGCCCGCTGTAGCGACTGGTGGAGAACAGCGGCTTGCGCACGAGCAGGGTGACCATGGGCTTGGTGAACAAGAAGACGACGAGCAGGTCCAGCAGCGTCGACAGGCCCAGCGTGAACGCGAAGCCGCGCACCGAACCGATCGACAGCCAGTACAGCGCCGCGGCCGCCAGGAACGAGACGGTGTCCGCCGACAGGATGGTGCGCCGGGCACGTACCCAACTGCGCTCAACGCTCGTGCGGACGGTCCGGCCCTCGTGGACTTCGTCCTTCAGTCGTTCATAGAAAACGACAAACGAGTCCGCAGTAATACCGACAGCCACGATCAGGCCCGCGATGCCGGCCAGGGTCAGCGTGAAGTTGATGATCTGGCCCAGCATGACGATGCAGCCGAAGGTCACCACGATGGACACCAGCAGCGACGCGACGGTCACCACGCCCATGGCCCGGTAGTAGAAGAACGAGTAGATCACCACCAGGCCGAGGCCAATTGCGCCTGCCAGGAGGCCTGCGTTGAGGGACGCCTTGCCGAGCGTTGCCGAAACAGACACCGCTTCGGACTTGTCGAACGCGATCGGCAGCGCGCCGAACTTGAGGACGTTGGCCAGGTCCTGCGCCGAACTCTGGGTGAAGCTGCCGCTGATCTCGGCGGAGCCCGGAATTCGGCCCTCGATGACCGGCGCCGACTGGACGACCCCGTCGAGGACCACCGCCAGCTGGCACTGGGGAGCGCGGCTGGTAGGACAGCCGCTGGTCTTCGAGATCTGGTCCGTCAGGTCGGTCCACTGGCTCTGGCCCTTGCCCGTGAAGCTCACGTTGACGATCCACTGGCCTGTGCTGGTGCCGTTGACCCCAGTCTGGATCGTGGCGCTGGCGCCGCTCACCGCAGTGCCCGACAGGCTGGCGGGACGCAGGATGTACTTGACCGGCAAGGTGCGGTCACAGGCGACGAGCCAGTCCGTAGGACGGGCAGTGCTCACGTTGGAGCCGTGGATGTCGTACTTGCCGCAGGCCTGCTTCGCCAGCTGAGCGGTGATGCACGCCGGAGGGGTGGCGCCGGTTCCCGGCGCACTGACGCACGGCGCCGTCGACGCGGGCAGGGTCGCAGTCGCGTTGGGCGTGGGCGTCATGCCGGCGGCTGGGGTCGCGGTCGGGGAGGCACTCGCGGAAGGTGCGGCGCTCGCCGCCGTCGACACCTGGGCGGTGGCGGAAGGGGCGGCGGCCGGGCCGAGCTGTGCGGACGACTCCTTCGAGGAAACAGTCGGATCCTTGGCCGAGGCAGACGGGACGGTGACGGCGCCGGCCCCACTTACGCTCGACGAGGGGGTCGGTGTGGCCTTCGCGGAGGCGCTCGGGGTCGGACTGGCACTGGCCTTGGGGCTGGCGGAGGCGCTCGGCGTCGGGCTCGGGCTCGGGCTCGCGGCGACCGTCGCATTTTCCTCGGTGTAAGGAATTCGGAACGAGAGCTGGGCGGTCTGCCCGACCAGGTCGACGACCGCGTTTCGGCCCTTGCCTGGCACCGAGATCTCGATGTTGCTGCCGGCGCGGACGACTTCGGCTTCGGCGACACCCAGCCCGTTGACGCGCTGGCGAATGATGTCGACGGCCTGGTTGATGGCGCCGCTGCTCACCTTCTGATTGGCGAGCGGCTTTCCGTTGGCATCGACGAGCTTCGGCTTCAGCGTGACGCTGGTGCCGCCCTGCAGGTCGAGGCCGAGCTTCGGCGTGGTGTGACCGCTGATGAGCATGCTGGCGTATAGCGCCACGATGATGGCCGCGATCACCCCAAGCCGGATCCACACGGGACGGGTGTTCGCAGCGCCGCGAGGTGCGCGGGACTGGCGCTTCGCCACTCGTCTTCCCTCTCCATTGCCGTCCGGGGTGGCCACGATGCCATCCCCCGAATGCAGTATCGCCCGGCGCCTACCGCATTTCAGTGAGCGGAGCGGATCAGCGTCCGGCGAACGTTCCTATCCAACCCATAAAGGCTGGTCAGGGGTTATTGGGCGGCTCTTTGTTCAGATCGATCGACGGCGGCGAGGTGTCCGAATCGCCGGAGTCCTCGTCGTCATCAAGTGGCTCTGCCCCATCGGGCGCATCGAGCACCCGCGAGACCGCCTGCCGAGCGTATTTGGAATACACGCCCGGGGCGACCTCCAGGATGACCCCGTCGTCCTCGATCGCGATCACGGTCGCGAACAGGCCGGCGGTCGTCATGATCTTGGAGCCGACGTTCAAGCCCGTCTGGAGCGACTGGCTCGCCGCCTTGCGCCGACGGGAGCTGAGAAACAGGAATCCGACCATCGCGACGAGGATGACCAGGAAGATCACAGAGCCGCCGCTGCTCTTACTGTTGGTTGCCGCGAACACCAGCGCTGAAGTCACCCGCCGAGTCTAGGCAGGTGTGACCGCCGACGGTGCTGACCGAACCCGGAAGACTTCCGTGTCTGAAAGTCCCGCCGCCTCATGGCAGCGTCGCCTGGTTCAGTTGAACAGCGTCGGCCACTGCCCGCGGGAGGCGGTTCCGGGTGTCGTTTCCGCCACCCCGGAGCGGGTCACCGCACCCGGCAGGGCAGGCTCGATCCCCAGATGCTCGAACGCAGCCAGGGTGGCCATCCGGCCTCGCGAGGTGCGCGCCAGCAGTCCGGCCCGGAGCAGATACGGCTCTACGACCTCCTCCACTGTGTCCGCTTCCTCGCCCACCGCGACGGCCAGCGTCGTGAGCCCGACCGGCCCGCCGCCGAACGACTTCACCAGCGCGGTCAACACCGCCCGGTCGAGCCGGTCCAGACCGCGCTTGTCGACGTCGAACACACTCAGCGCGGCCTCAGCGACCGCCAGGGTCACGACTCCCGCGGCGCGAACCTCCGCGTAATCGCGTACGCGTCGCAGCAGGCGGTTGGCGATCCGGGGCGTGCCGCGCGAGCGGGAGGCCACCTCCGAGGCGCCATCGGAGGTCACGGAGATGCCGAGCAGCGCGGCACTGCGGGCCAGCACCCGCTCGAGCTCGGACTGATCGTAGAAGTCGAGGTGGCCGATGAACCCGAACCTGTCATGCATGGGGCCGGTCAGCAGTCCGGCCCGGGTGGTCGCGCCGACCAGCGTGAATGGCGCCACGTCGAGCGGGATCGCCGTAGCACCGGGCCCCTTGCCCAGGATGACATCGACCCGAAAGTCCTCCATCGCCGAGTAGAGCAACTCCTCGGCGGGGCGCGCCATGCGATGAATCTCGTCGATGAACAGCACCTCGCCGGGGCCCAGCGAGGTCAGGATCGCGACCAGGTCGCCGGCCCGCTCGATCGCCGGACCGGACGTCAGGCGCAGCGGGACGCCCAGCTCGGACGCCACGATCATCGCCAAGGTCGTCTTCCCGAGACCTGGCGGCCCGGACAGTAGAACGTGGTCCGGCGGCCGCCCCCGCGAGAGCGCCCCCTCCAGGACGATCGAAAGCTGCTCGCGCACCTTGGGCTGGCCGATGAACTCGTCCAGGCTGCTGGGGCGCAGGCCCGCCTCGTACGCGATCTCCTCGGGGGTGAGATCCGCCGCGACCTCGGGGCTTGTCACGCCGGCCGCAGCGCGGTCAGGGCGGATCGCAGCAATACCTGGACGGAATGTTCCCCGTCCGCAGCCTGCATGGCGACGGCAGCAAGCGCTTCGTCGACCTCGCGACCGGAATAGCCGAGGCCGGACAGGGCACCTCGCAGCTGCACCTCCCACGCGGGAAGGCGAGCGCTCGGAAGCGAGATGACCGTGCCGCGGACTCCCGCTCCCTGCGCAGGACCCAACCGGTCCTTGAGGTCCAGCACGATGCGCGCGGCGCCCTTCTTGCCGATGCCGGGGACCTTGCACAGGGCGTTGAGATCTTCCGTCGCGACCGCTCGGCGAACATCGTCAGGACGGTGGACCCCGAGCACCGCCTGAGCGAGGCGCGGACCGACCCCGGCAGCGGTTTGCAGCGCCTCGAAGACCTCGCGTTCGTCAGCGTCGACGAACCCGTAGAGCGTCAACTCCGTCTCGCGGACGACGAGAGCCGTCGCCAGCGACGCCTGCTCCCCCACGCGCAATCCCGCGAGCGTTGACGGGGTGCAGGACAGGGCCAGCCCGATTCCGCCGATCTCGACGATGGCCACGTCAGGGCCGACGGCGGCCACCTTGCCGGACACGCTGGCGATCATGACTGGCCTCCCAGAGCAGCCGCGTAACGCGCGAGGGCGGCCCCGCGCCAGAGGTGACAAATGGCAATAGCGAGCGCGTCGGCCGCATCGGCGGGGGTAGGGCGTGCGTCGAGCTTGAGCAGCCTGGTCACCATCATCGTCACCTGGGCCTTGTCGGCCCGGCCTGACCCCGTCACCGCCGCCTTCACCTCGCTGGGGGTGTGCAGCGCGACCGGCAGCCCGCGCCGCGCCGCCGCGGCAATCGCGACTCCCCCGGCCTGGGCCGTACCCATGACCGTGCGCACATTGGACTGGCTGAAGACCCGCTCGACGGCGACGGCATCCGGCTTGTACAGGTCGAGCCACAGGTCCATGGCCTTGTCGATGGTTCCCAGCCGAAGCCCGATGTCAGCGCCGGCGGAGGTACGCACCACGTCCACCGCCACCAGCGACGCCTGCCCCGGTCGGATGCTGTCGACGACGCCAAGCCCACACCGGGTCAGGCCGGGGTCGACACCGAGCACGCGCACTGCCGACCTCCCCGTCTGCCTCCGCTGGCGAACGCGTGTTCGACGCTAACGCGCGGGCAAGACAACCGCCCGCAACCGGCGGCGGCGTGTCGCAAGATCAGGCGGTGACGAGCTCCATCACCTCGTCGGCGATGTCGGCGTTGAACCAGACATTCTGGACGTCGTCGAGGTCTTCGAGCGCGTCGACGATTCGCAGCAGCTTGCGCGCGCTCTCCTCCTCCACCGGCACGGACACGGTGGGCATCCAGGCGATGTCGGCGGACTGCAACGGGAACCCGGCATCTGTGACGGCCGTGCGAGTCGCGTGCAGGTCGGTGGCCTCGACGACGACCTCGAACGTGTCGCCGAGGTCGTTCACCTCCTCGGCGCCGGCGTCGAGCACCGCAGCGAGGACGTCGTCCTCGGCCAGACCATCCTTGTCGACGAGCACGATCCCCTTGCGCTGGAAGAGGTAGGCGACCGAGCCCGGATCGGCCACGCGGCCGCCGTTACGGGTGATCGCGACCCGAACGTCAGAGGCCGCCCGGTTGCGGTTGTCGGTCAGGCACTCGACGAGGATCGCAACCCCGTCGGGCCCGTACGCCTCGTAGGTGATTTCCTCGTACGCGGCCGCATCGCCAAGCTCGCCGGAGCCACGCTTGATCGCCCGGTCGATGTTTTCGTTGGGCACCGACTGGCCCTTGGCCTTGGCGACGGCATCGGCGAGCGTCGGATTGCCGGCGATGTCACCGCCGCCGGTACGCGCCGCGACCTCGATGGTCTTGATCAGCTTGGCGAACAGCTTGCTGCGCTTGGCGTCGACGACCGCCTTCTTGTGCTTGGTCGTCGCCCACTTGGAATGGCCGCTCATGCCTGGTCACTCAGCTTCTCGCCGCTCATCGAACTCTCCCTGACCATCTGGACAAACATCGCATGCAACCGGGCATCGCCGGACAGTTCTGGGTGAAAAGCCGTGGCGAGCCGCCGGGTGTCTCGCACCGCGACGCTACGACCTGCTACCTCGGCAAGCACCTGCACGTTCTCCCCGGTGCGTTCCACGACGGGTGCCCGAATGAAGACCGCGTGGACCGGACCGCCCGCGATGCCGTCCACCATGACCTCCGTCTCGAACGAATCCACCTGCCGTCCGAAGGCATTGCGACGCACCGTGATGTCCATCCCGCCGAGCAGCGGCTGATCATCCCGGCCGTCGAGGATCTCGGACGCGAGCAGGATCATCCCGGCGCAGGAACCGAACGCCGGCAGCCCGCTGGACACAGCGGCCCGCAGCGGCTCCAGCAGCCCGAACACCTCGAGCAAGCGTCCAATGGTCGTCGACTCGCCCCCCGGGATGACGATGCCGTCGACAGCCGCCAACTCAGCAGCGCGCCGGACCGCTACCGCCGTAGCGCCTGCGGCTGTCAGCGCAGCAAGATGCTCGCGTACGTCACCTTGGAGCGCCAGCACGCCCACCGTGGGCCGGGTCGAGTCGGCCGAACTCACCAACCGCGGTCGGCGTAGCGCTGACCCTCCGGCAGGGTCGGGATCTCGATGCCGACCATCGCCTCGCCGAGCCCGCGCGAGACCTTCGCCAGGACGTCAGGATCGTCGAACATCGTGGTGGCCTCGACGATCGCCCGGGCACGTCGAGCCGGGTCGCCGGACTTGAAGATGCCCGAACCGACGAAGACACCCTCGGCGCCGAGCTGCATCATCAGTGCGGCGTCGGCCGGGGTGGCGATGCCGCCGGCGGTGAAAAGCACGACCGGAAGCTTGCCTTCGCGCGCCACCTCGGCGACCAGGGCGTAAGGGGCCCGCAGCTCCTTGGCGGCTGCGTAGAGCTCCTCGGGCTCCATGCTCGCGAGGCGCCGGATGCCGCTGCGGATGGAGCGCATGTGACGGACGGCTTCGACGACATTGCCGGTGCCGGCCTCGCCTTTGCTGCGGATCATCGCCGCGCCCTCGCCGAGCCGGCGCAGGGCCTCCCCGAGGTCGGTCGCCCCGCAGACGAACGGAACGGTGAACGCGAACTTGTCGATGTGGTGGGCCTCGTCGGCGGGAGTGAGCACTTCGGACTCATCGACGTAGTCGACGCCGAGCGCCTGCAACACCTGGGCCTCGACGAAGTGGCCGATCCGGGCCTTCGCCATGACGGGGATGCTGACCGCCTCGATGATCCCGGTGATCATCTCCGGGTCGCTCATCCGCGCCACCCCGCCCTCACGGCGGATGTCTGCCGGTACCCGCTCGAGGGCCATGACCGCGACGGCGCCGGCGTCTTCAGCGATCTTGGCCTGCTCGGGGGTAACGACGTCCATGATCACGCCGCCCTTGAGCATCTCGGCCATGCCGCGCTTGACTCGCACGCCACCGGTACCGGTGGCGGTGGCCGCTGCTGCGATGGTCGTAGGGACGCCGTTCTCCGGCGGGGTCTGTGCCACGAGGGGCTCCTGCCTTGCACGCGCGTGAGATGGAATCGGAAGCTTTCGAGATCAGTTTACGAGATCACCCGGTCGGCTCGTCGGCATCGAACTCGACGTACGAGGGAGGCCGGGCACGACCGTAGAGGTGCAGCACGCGTACGACCCACCGCTGCCGCAACGCAAGCAGGTCGCGTACCGCATCGTTATGGAACTGGCGGGCGAACATCACCTTGCGTGCCGCGATCGCCATCTCGTCGTTGGCCGCGACTTCGGGAGCGGCCCGCAACTCGCGGGACAGATCGCTTTCCACGGAGCTGCGATCGAGGCCGCCGGTCCGCTCGTCCAGGGCCAGCCGCGCGGCTGCTTGCAGGTCGCCGTGACCAGGGTCCGCCGAGAGTTCGTACGCGACCAGCGCCCTACGTATGAGCTGGGCGTCGAGCGCCGACGCGGCCGCTTCGACGCGGATCGCCAACCGGTCCAGCCGCCCGGCCATCCACGTCAGGTAGCTGGCGAGCGCGACCACGATCGCGACAACCGCGATCACCAAGGTCACGCGTTGCAGCGTAGGGGATCAAGATTTCGGGCGAATGCCGCTAGTCCTGGAGCATCGGATCCTGGGTGACCGTCTCGTACACCTGGACGATCTCGACGGCGACCGACGACCAGTCGTACTGCTGGACAACCTTGCTTCCGGCCTCAGCGAGGTCCCGCCGGATGTCAGGCGAGGTCAGCACCTCGATCATGACCTCAGCCAGCGAAGCGGGGTTCTCGTTCGCGAAGAGCCGGCCGGCCCGGCCATCGTCCAGCACTCGGCGGAAGGCGTCGATGTCGCTGGCAACGACCGGCGTGCCCGCCGCCATGGCTTCGAGCAGGACGATCCCGAAGCTCTCCTGGCCGGTGTTGGGAGCCACGTACACGTCGGCCGATCGAAAGACCCGCGGCTTGTCGGCGTCGCTGACCAGGCCCAGCATGTGTACGCGATCGCGGATGGCCGGGTCCAGCTCGGCTTCGACCTCGCTCACGTCACCCGGGCCGGCGACCAGCAGCCGCACATCGGGGACGGCGGTAGCGATCATCGGCAGCGCTTCGAGCAGGACCGCTAACCCCTTGCGCGGCTCGTCGATGCGTCCGACGAACACGATGGTCGGCCGGCTCGAAGCCAGCTCGGGCAACGGCGACGCTGCTGCGAAGGCGGCGACGTCCACCCCATTGGGGATCAAGACGGCATCCACCCCGAGATGCTCAACGACCGTGCGCCGCGCCGCCTCCGACACCGCGATGTTGGCCCAGACCTTTTCCAGCGCGAGCTGCAACGGCCCCTGCAGCATCGTGAGGATTCGCGAGCGCGGGTTGCTGGTGTGGTAGGTCGCCACCAAGGGTCCCGAGGCCGCGAGGCAGGCCAGCAGGCTGACGCTCGGGGCGGTGGGCTCGTGAGCGTGGACCACGTCGAAGCTGCCCTCACGTACCCACCGGCGCACGCGCGAAGCCGACAGCGGGCCGAACAGGATCCGCGTGACGGATCCGTTGTACGGCACGGACATCGCCTTGCCGGCTGAGACCGCGTACGGCGGAAGCAGGTCCTCGTCGTCGACCGGGGTGATCACGGATACGTCGTGACCCTGCCGGAGGAGGGTTTCCGCCAGGTCGTGCACGTGAACCTGCACGCCGCCGGGCACATCCCAGGAGTAGGGACAAGCCAGGCCTATGCGCACGCTGTGATCCTGCTACACACCCGCTCGATCCGAGGTCTCAATTGCCGGCTCAGTCCGCGGCTCGAGGTCGTCTTTCCAGAGTCGCTGCAGCATGTGCCAGTCCGCCGGATGGGCGGCGATACCTGCGGCGAAGGCGTCGGCCATCGCCTGGGTCATGGTCGGGATGTCGGTGTGCGGCACCGCTGCGGCCGTGCGGGCCTCCCAGGCGCCGTGCAACGCATCGCCGGAGTACCAGAGCGTCGTCGGGATCAACGCCGCGCCGGTGAGCAGGGCAAGCGCCGCCGGACCAGCCGGCATCGTCGCCTCGGCACCGAAGAACGTGACGGGAACGCCGCTGGGCGTCAGGTCGCGGTCCGCCAGCAGGCAGAGCATTCCGCCCGCGCGCAGCCGATCGGCGAGCACCTCGAAAGGCGGTCTCGCCGCTCCTGTCGCTGCCAGCACTTCAAAGCCGAGGCCCTCGCGAAAGGCGACGAACATGTCGTACATCTCGACCGGTTTCAGCCGCTCGGCGACGGTGGTGAGCGGGATGCCCGTGAGCACCAGCCACGCCCCGGCATGGTCCCAATTGCCCATATGGGGCAGCACCAGGATGGTGCCGCGGCCGGCGGCGTGGGCGTCGCGCAGGTTGTGCTCCTCGCGGACGTGCATCCGCCCGACGATGCGTTCGGGTGTCAGGACGGGCAGTCTGAACGCCTCCAGCCAATATCGTGCGTACGAGCGCAATGCGGCGAGGGTCAGCTCGTCGAGATCCACGTCAGGCCCGACCACTCGAGCGAGATTGGCCGTGAGGCGTTTGACGCCCTTGCCCTGCCGCCGCCACGCGAGGTCGGCGCCGAATTGGAAGAGTCGAGCGGTGAGCCACTCCGGGAGGCCGCGCACCAGCGCCCATCCCGCGCGATAAGCAAATGTCAGAAGCCGATCCATAGGGCGGACGCTAGCCGCCCACCGCGGACCGGTCGTGATCCGCGGCTTAGCTGACTCCGGCGTGTTCGCCGCCGCGATGGCGCACCCGGGTGCCGACCCGCCGAACCGGGCGGCGAGCGGGCCGCGGCGGCTTTGGTTCGGCCTCACTGGCCTGCTCGTAGACGTAACGCAAACGCTGGCCGACGGTGATCGTCGTCGCGGCGCACAGGAACCACAGCGCGGCCGGCAGCAGCCAGGCGACGCCGAGCCCGGTCAACGCAGCCGCCACAAGCACGATGAGCAACCGCTCCCCGCGCTCGGCGAAGCCGGTGTTGCAGTCGAAGCCAAGGCCTTCGGCGCGCGCCTTCACGTAAGAGATAACCCCGCCGGCGGCCAGCGCGTAAATCGCGGCGCCGGCCAGCGGAAGCGAATTGCCCTGGCCCGCGTACCAGATGGCGAGACTGCCGAAAATCGCCGAGTCGGCGACGCGGTCGCACGAGGAGTCGAGGAACGCGCCCCAGCGACTGCTGGTACCCCGCGCGCGAGCGATCAGGCCGTCAAGCATGTCGCTGAAGACGAAGAGGGTGATGGCGAGCGTGCCCCAGAAGAAAACGCCGCGGCTGAAGAACGCCAGCGCGCAGCCGGACACGCCCAGGGTGCCCACGACCGTCACGACGTCAGGCGACAATCCGGACCGGGCCAGCCGGCGCCCCAGCGGATCGAGGATCCGCTGGATCTGCGGCCTAGCCTGTGATGCGAGCATGTGCCCTCTCCCTGTGGCCGGCGCCCTCCGCGTGAGGCTTCCGCCGACGCCTACACGCGACATTCACCATAACTGATCTATCGCACCGATACATCGGACGCAACTATGTCGACGCCTTGTGTCGCGCCGTTGGGGGCTCGCCAACGAGCTGGAAGTGGCTGGACTTGGCCGGGATTGGGTCGGATCTGCGCGAGTTCGGGCCATTCGGCTCTTGCGGACCTCCGGTGCGCGGAGAAAGGTGACGAGCACGTCGGAGCAACGACGCTGCGGCGAAATCATCAAGGCCGGGTGAGATCACATGAGTCAGACAGGGCGGGTGAGCGCCAAAGGCACGGATACGGGCGCCGGGTCGGCGCCAGCATTCAGCACAGTGCGCAACGTGGTGCTAGTCGGGCATTCGGGCGCCGGAAAGACCAGCCTCGCGGAGATGCTTCTCGCCGCGACCGACACGATCCCCCGAGCCGGCTCGGTCACCGCCGGAACGACGGTCTGTGACTACGACCCAGCCGCCCATCGCCAGCAGCGCAGCGTGAGCCTCGCCCTCGCCCCCGTTGTCGTGGGGGACGTGAAGATCAACCTGATCGACACCCCGGGATACGCCGATTTCGTCGGCGAGCTGCGCGCTGGTTTGCGCGCCGCCGATGCCGCCCTGTTCGTCGTCAGCGCCGTCGATCCCGTCGATGGCGCTACCCGGATGCTTTGGTACGAGTGCGCCGCGGTCGACATGCCGCGCGCAATCGTCATCACCAAGCTCGACCAGCCGCGCGCCGATTTCCGAGCGACGCTCATCGCGTGCCAGGAGGCTTTCGGCGAGAGCGTCCTCGCGTTGTTCATGCCGTCCGAGCAGGAGGGCCTGACCGGCCTGCTGACCCCGGAGGGTGAGCGTCCCGAGTTCGAAGCCGAAAGGGCCGCGCTCATCGAGGGAATCATCGCCGAGAGCGAAGACGAGTCGCTGATGGACAGCTACCTTGGCGGCGCTTCACTCGACACCAAGCTGCTGATGGACGACCTGGAAAAGGCCGTCGCCCGCGGCGCTTTCTTCCCGGTGCTGGCCGCCGCCGCACCCACCGGCCTCGGCGCCGCTGAGCTCCTTGACGTCCTCTCGGGCGCCTTCCCGGCTCCCCATGAGCACGTGATGCCCTTCCTCACCCGCCCGGACGGCGGCATCGCCCCGGAACTCGCTGCGGCCGACCCAGCTGGACCGCTGGTCGCCGAGGTCATCAAGACGACCACGGATAGCTACGTGGGCCGCGTCTCGTTGGTACGCGTGTTTTCCGGCACGCTGCGCCCTGACCTTGCCATTCACGTGTGCGGTCACGGCCTGGCAGACCGCGGCCACCCGGACCACGACGTCGACGAGCGCACCGGCACGCTAGCCAGCCCGCTCGGCCGCACGCTGAGCACTGTCGACCACTGCCTGGCCGGCGACATCTGCGCCGTCACCAAACTGGCCCACGCGGAAACCGGCGACACCCTCTCGATCCGGGAGGATCCGTTCCTCATGGCGCCCTGGGTCATGCCGGAACCGTTGCTACCACTGGCGATCGCCGCCCACAGCAAGGCCGACGAGGACAAGCTGTCGACCTCGATCGCCCGCCTCGTCGCCGAGGACCCCACCGTCTGCTCGCAGCTGGACACCTCGACCGGGCAGCTCGTGCTCTGGTGCCTCGGCGACGCCCACGCCGACGTCGCCCTGGACCGGCTGGCGACCAAGTACGGGGTCGTCGTCGACAAGCAGGAGCTGCGGGTGGCGCTGCGCGAGACTTTCAGCGGGCCGGCCAGTGGGCTCGGGCGCCATGTGAAGCAAAGCGGCGGCCATGGCCAGTACGCGGTCTGCCGCATCGAGGTCGTGCCGCTGCCGTCGGGTGCCGGATTCGAATTCGTCGACAAGGTCGTCGGCGGCGTTGTGCCCCGCCAGTTCATTCCGAGTGTCGAGAAGGGAGTACGCGCCCAACTGCTGCGGGGAGTACGCGCCGGGTATCCGGTCGTCGACATCCGCGTGACCCTCATCGACGGGAAGGCGCACTCGGTCGATTCGTCAGACATGGCGTTTCAGATGGCGGGCGGCCTCGCGTTGAAGGACGCCGCGTCGTCCGGAAACGTCTCGCTGCTCGAGCCGATCCTCGATGTGACCATCCTCGTCGACGACGACGATGTCGGCGCGATCATGTCGGACCTGTCGACCAAGCGTGGACGCGTGATGGGGACCGAACTGTCGGCGCTGGGCACCGGGGTCGGACGCACGCTGATCCGGGCAGAGGTGCCGGAGACCGAGCTGGTGCGTTACGCCTCCGAGCTGCGGGCGCTCAGCCACGGGACCGGCAGCTTCTCGCGAACGTATACGCGCCATGAACCGGTGCCCGCCGCCAAGGCAGCCGCGCTGATCGACTGACACCCTCATCTGAGGCGCCGGCTGAGCCGCTCGCTCAGCCGGCGTCCTTCCAGCCCTGGACGAGCAACTCGCGGGTGTCGGTCAGCAGGCTGGGGAGCACCCGGGTCTGACCGACGACCGGCATGAAATTCGTATCGCCGCCCCAGCGCGGAACGACGTGTTGGTGCAGATGCGCGGCGATGCCGGCACCCGCGATGGCGCCGAGGTTGATGCCGACGTTGAAGCCCTGGGCGCCGCTGGCGATCCGCAGCGCCTTGATGGCCCGCTGGGTGAACACGCCGAACTCGTCGAGCTCCTGCGGCGTGAGATCCGAATAGTCCGCCGTGTGGCGGAACGGGACGATCATGAGGTGGCCCGGGTTGTAGGGGTAGAGGTTGAGAACGGCGTAGACGTACGTCCCGCGAGCCACGATGAGGCCGTCGGCGTCACTGCTTTGCGGTATCAGGCAGAACGGATCGAGATCGCCCTCGGCCGGCTTGTTCTCACCCTTGATGTAGGCCAGCCGGTGCGGCGTGTAGAGCCGCGCGAAGGCGTCGCGCAGTCCGGCGCCGGGCTGCTCGTCGAACTCCGGGCGGTAGCCCTTCCACGCCGGTCCGGTGGGTTCACTCATACGTGTTGCCCGTCAGCCGCTTCCGCCGCCGCGAAGTTCGGCGGCGCGATGGCCCCGAGCACCTCCGCGATGACGTCGTCGATCGGCACCGCGCGTCGCTCGGTTCCATCGCGCAACCGCAGGCTCACGAGCCCGGCTTCGACATCGTTGTCACCCGCCAGCAGCATGAATGGCACCTTGGACGACTGCGCCCGGGCGATCTTCTTCTGCATCCGTTCGTCACTGGAATCGACCTCGACCCGGGCGCCTGCCGCCTTCAAGCGGGCCGTTACGTCCCGCAAGTAAGCGACATGGCGCTCCGCAATGGGAATGCCGACGACCTGCACCGGCGAGAGCCAGGCCGGCAGCGCGCCCGCGTAGTGCTCCAGCAAGATCGCGAAGAAGCGCTCGACACTCCCGAACAGCGCCCGGTGGATCATGTACGGCCGCTTGCGGGTGCCGTCGGCAGCCTGGTACTCGAGGTCGAAGCGCTCCGGGAACTGAAGGTCGACCTGCAGCGTGCTCATCTGCCAGCGCCGCCCGATGGCGTCGCGCACGTGGACGTCGATTTTCGGTGCGTAGAACGCACCCTCGCCTTCGGCGACGACGTAACTGAGTCCCACCATTTCGAGCGCGTTCCGCAGCGCCGCCGTTGCTGTGTCCCATTCGGCGGGCTCCCCGACGAACTTGTCCGGCCGGGTCGCGAGCTCCGCCTCGAAGTCGTTCAGCCCGAATTCCCGCAGCAGCGAAAGGATGAACCGCAGCAGGGTGATCAGCTCGTCGGACAGCTGCTCGGGCGTACAGAAGATGTGGCTGTCGTCCTGGCTGAATCCGCGGATCCGGGTCAGGCCGTGCAGGACGCCCGACTTCTCGAAGCGGTAGACGGTGCCGAACTCGAAATACCGCTGCGGCAGCTCGCGATACGACTTACCGCGCGCCTTGTAGATCATGATGTGCATCGGGCAGTTCATCGGCTTCATGTAGTACGTCGCGCCGTCCATCTCCATGGGCGGATACATGCCTTCGCGGTACCACTGCAGGTGTCCGGAGGTCTGGAAGAGCGTCTCTTTCGCCAGGTGCGGGGTGGTCACGAAGGAGTAGCCGGCGGCCTCGTGGCGCATCCGGCTGTACTCCTCCAAGACGCGGCGCACGAGGCCGCCCTTGGGATGCCAGACGGCGAGGCCGGCGCCGATTTCGCTGGGAAAGCTGAACATGTCCAGCTCGGCGCCGAGCCGGCGATGATCGCGCTTCTCCGCCTCTTCGAGCTGGATCAGGTAAGCGTCGAGCGCGGCCTTGGACTCCCACGCAGTCCCGTAGATGCGCTGCAGCTGCGGGTTGTGCTCACTCCCCCGCCAGTAAGCGGCCGCGGTGCGCATCAGCTTGAACGCCGGGATGTACCCGGTATGCGGCACGTGAGGCCCGCGGCACAGATCCTTCCAGGCGACCTCGTGATGCTCGCCCTTGTGGCGCACGTTGTCATAGATCGTCAGCTCGCCGCCGCCGGCCTCGACCGCTTCCTCGGCCGACAACGCGGCAGCGGAATTCGAGCCGCCCTTCACACCGATCAACTCGAGCTTGTACGGCTCATCAGCCAGCTCCTGGCGCGCTTGCGCATCTGTGACCACCCGGCGGTGAAAACGCTGCCGTTCCTTGAGGATCACCTTCATGCGCTTCTCGATGTTGACGACGTCGTCCGGCGTGAAGGGGCGCTCGACATCGAAGTCGTAGTAAAAGCCATTGATGATCGGCGGACCGATCCCGAGCTTCGCCTCCGGGAACAGGTCCTGCACCGCCTGAGCCATCACGTGAGCCGTCGAATGACGGATGATGGCGCGCCCCTCCTCGGAGTCGGCCGGGATCGATTCAACGATCTCGCCATCGTCCGGGTGGTACGCGAGATCCTTCACGGTGTCATCACCCGCCCGCACGGCGACGGCGCCCTTGACGCCGGCCGAGCCGAACGCCTGCCCGGCGGTCGCCCCCTCGGGGACAACGATCGGTTGCTGGTCAATGGTCAGGCGGATCTCGGACACGCGGCTGAGCGTACCGAGGCCAGGTTGAGGGGTCGCAGGCATTTGCTGCGGATGCCGGAATCCGGTGGGCGTAGCTGGTTTCGAACCAGCGACCTCTCGCGTGTGAAGCGAGCGCTCTCCCGCTGAGCTATACGCCCGGACAGGCCGCTCAGGCTACTACGCACGGCCACCGCGAGGTGCCTGTGGATAACTGGGAGGTGCTGTCGCCCGAAGCACCTAACGTCGCGGCCATGCCCGGCCCATCCTGCGCTCCAGCTCCTTCCGCCGCCGCACCCGATGCGCTTGCCCGGATGCAGGCGAGCCGGCCGGAGGTGCTGCCTGAGCAGGATTGCCCGGAGCCGGTCGAGCTGGCGGCGGCGCCCGCCGCACCCGAAGCGGAGCGAGGATGGCTGACGACCCTGCTCCCGGCGCTCTCCGTGCTGGGAATGCTGGGCTTCGCGCTCTTGTCGCCGAACGTGCTGATCATCGCGGTCAGCGGAGGTCTTGCGGCGCTGACGACCCTGATCGCCGTCGTCGCGGCACGCCAGCAGCGTCGCCGGCGCGGTCAGTTGTGGCAGGAGCGCAGCGATCGCTACCGAGCGCACCTCGCGGATCGGATACGCGTACTGACCGAATCCGCGCGCAGGCAGCGGGCGTATTCCGAAGCGGCCTACCCGTCACCAGACACGGCGCTTGCCGCGGTGATCTCGGGCCGGGTCTGGGGTCGCCGGCAGGATGGTGGGGGCCTGGTCGTACGGGTCGGCGCGGGGCGGGCAGCGGCAAGGCGGGCACCGCGGCTGGCCGGCGGCAGCGATCCGGATGGCGACCCGATCCTGATCGCTGAAGCGGCAGATGCGGCAGCGCGCCACGGTGCCGTCGACGACGTGGCGATCACCCTCGAGCTGGCCGGCGGGGAAGTCGTCGTGTGCGGCCACCTGGCGCTCCTGCGCGCGATCGTCATCAGCCTCACGCGCGCCTACGGCCCGGACGCCGTCCGCATTCACGCCGTCGCCGCACCGGCTGAGCGGCGCTGGTTGCGCGCACTCCCCCAGGCTGGCTGCATTTCCGGCGATGCCGGAGACATCCGGGCCGCGCTGCGCAAGCAGCCTCACCAGCCTGATCTGCACCACGTGGTGTTCCTTGCCAACGCCCATTCCGGAGACCCCGGAGCTCTGAAGCACCTGCTCAGCGTCGGCCCGACGCTCGTGCTCTCGGCCGTGACCCTGGGCGCGGCCAGCGAGCGCCGGCAAGGGTGCGTCCTGACCACCCGGCCCGGCACCCCGGCGGTCGTCACCCCCGTCGCCCGAGCCGACGCCGTTGCGTACCCGGCCGCCCTGGCGTTCGCCGAGGGCCTGCGGCGCAGGACACCGGCGGTGCAAGGCTGGGTCGCGACCACGATTCGCGCAGCCGAACTCTGGCGGCACGCGCCGGAGCACCCGCTGGCCTTGCCGATCGGACTCGACGACGAGGGCGCTCCGGTCGCCATCGACCTACGTGAGGCCGCCCGCGGCGGGGACGGCCCCCACGGCTTGATTGTCGGAGCCACCGGGTCAGGCAAGAGCGAGCTGCTAAGAACGCTGCTGCTCGCCGCGGTGTGCCAGTCATCTCCAGCGGAGCTCGCACTTATGCTGGTCGACTACAAAGGCGGTGCCGCGTTCGGCGAGTTCGGCCGCCTCCCGCACACGGTCGGCTTGCTGACCAACCTCTCCGGCGACCCGGCTGCTGTCGACCGCATGTGCGCCTCGCTACGCGCTGAGCTGCGCCGCCGTCAGCAGCTCTTGCGCAACGCTGAAGTCGACGACATTGACAGTTATCGACGGCGCGAGGGCGCCGAGAGCCACGAACCGCTGCCGAGGCTGCTGATCGCCGTCGACGAATACGCCGAACTCATCGAAGAGTCGCCCGACATGCTCGACGTGTTGACCTCGCTTGGCAGGTTGGGCCGCAGTCTCGGCATCCATCTGCTGCTGTCCTCGCAGCGTCTGGATGACGGCAAGCTGCGCGGGCTCGACGCGCATCTGCGCTTTCGGATCTGCCTGCGCACGTTCGCTCCGGCTGAATCGCTCGCGGTGATCGGCTCTTCGGCAGCGGCCGAACTGCCTGCCGCCCCCGGCTGGGCGTGGCTCGCCCGCGACGGCCGGCTCACCCGGCTGCGGGTCGCCGTAGTCGAGCAGGTTGCCAGTGCCGTCGACAACGCCATTGCAGGCTTGCCGCGCGGCTCCGGTGGCCAGCGCCTTCCGACAGGTAGAGCGCGAGCGATCTGCCTTCCGCCCTTGCCGGAAGCGTTGCCGCTGAATCAGCTGACCGCTGCGGCGTCCCGCCGCGGGCCGGCGGGCGCGGCGATTGCCCTGGTTGACCTCCCGTCCCGCGGTGCGCAAGAGGCACTAATCCTGGACCTCGGGGGCGCTGCGGCACAGCTCGCCGTGGCCGGCGCGCCGGGCAGCGGACGCTCAATGTTGTTGGCGACCGTCGTCCTCGGCCTCGCCGAGTCCACCCCTCCCAAGGACCTCTCCATTCACGTCATCACCTCAGCGAGCAGCGTGTTGGCGGGGGTCGGTGGCTTGCCGCACGTCGGCACGCTCGCCACGTCGGGCGAGCTCGCGCAACGTGTGATCGGCTACGTCCACGACGAGATCTGCCAGCGGCAGCGGCTCGCAAGCCCGGTCACGAGCCGGATATTGCTGGTGATCGATGACATCGCCGCTCACATCGGTGGTGACGACCCTGTTCACGCCCTGCCCGGGGTTCTTGCCGGCATCGCCTCAGCTGGCCCCGCGGTTGGCGTGAGCCTGGCGATCAGCTGCGGGCGCTGGTCAGAGCTGCGGGGCGGCCTTCGCGAAGTGATCGCAAACCGCCTGGAGCTACGGATGAATGACCCCGGCGACTCGATGGACCCGCAAGTCGCCCGCCGAACCGGCCAGCGGCCGGCCGGCCGGATCATCACCGCGGGCGGCCACCTCGCGCAGGTTGCGCTACCGCGAATTGACGGCGTGGCCGGAGTAGAGGGGCTAGCTCACGCGCTCGGCGAGTTCGTCGCCGCCATCGCTCGTCGCGGAGGTCCGGCCGCGCGGCCGATCCAGCTACTCCCCTCCCGCGTTGCGTCACACACGTTGCCGCGGCCTTCCCGGTCCGGGCGGATAGCGGCCGGGGTGCGAGGGGTCCACGGTGAACCGTTTGAGGTTGGGCTGGGGCCGGGCGAGCATCTGATCGTGCTCGGGAATTCGGGCAGCGGTCGCAGCGGTCTGCTGAATGCCCTGGCGGCCGCCTCGCACGAGAGCGGCGCGCGGGTGTGGCTGCTCGACCCCCGACGCAGCCTCGAACCGGTCGCCGCACGCTGCCACCGCCGAGCGTGCGATCCGGCGCAGGCGCAGCGGCTCGTACAAGAACTGGCGGCAACATTGCTGGAGGGTCAGTCCCGTCGGACAGATCAGGACCCCCGACGGCCGGCATCCCGGCCGGGCGCGTCACACGTTCTCGTCATCGACGATCTCGACCTCGTCTGCGGGCGCGAGGCCACCTCCGCCCTCGCGGCGTTCGCCGACCTGCTTGCGCCCGCCCCCGATCTCCTGCTGTCCGTCGTCGTCGCGCGGCGGCTCAGCGGGAGCAACCGGGCGGGCTTCGAGCCGTTCTTCGGCCGACTGCTGGAGCTCTGCGAGACGGCCGTCGTGCTGTCCGGTGATCCGGCAGAAGGACCGGTCCTTGGCGGCATCCGCCCGATTCCGCGGCCCCCCGGTCGCGGAATCCTGGTGGTCCGAGGCGAGTCGGCCGGGCAGGTTCAGGTCGCGACGCTGGATGCGACTGACGTGCGCCAGCGAATGCTCCCCTTGCACCGCCATTTGGGACAGTTTGCGCAGCTCGACCACCCAAGCGGGTGGATGTGATCCACCTGGCACTCCCAGTATTCAGACGGCTTTGTGCGATTCCCCGTCACCCGTCCTGGGCACAAGCGTTAGAGCCGACAACCCCAGCGTTTTCGAAGAAGTGCCCACCCCCGGAGGCCGTCATGAATGCACGACCTGACCTCGTCACGACTGATCTGTCGTTGCAACTGGTCGTCCCGGGTGGAGCCTCACTTTCGGTGACTTCCAGCTTCCGCTATGACTCGGCTGACCCATATGCGGTGCATGTCGGTTTTCGTACCGGTGAGGACGAGGTCGTCGAGTGGACCTTCGCCCGCCAACTGCTCGCTGACGGCGTGACCCACCCGGTCGGCGAAGGCGATGTCCAGGTGTGGCCCAGCGCCGATGACGGCGACCACTCGGTCTCGCTGTCGCTGTCCAGCCCCTCCGGTTCAGCGCTCTTCGAGATGCCGCTCGGCGGCCTCGTCGAGTTTCTGACCCTCACCTACGCGGCGGTGCCCACCGGCTCAGAAAGCGACTTCGTCGATCTGGACGCCGAACTCGCCCTGCTCGTCTGGACCGACCCGCGAGGCTGAACGCGAAGCCAACTTCGGCCACTTGAACGAGAAACTTCGCTGCCCCTGGTCCAGGACCAGGGGCAATATTTCCTTGGGACAGCGAGATTTCTCCCGCCGGGCGGCTCCGCCGCTGGTTCGACCCAGGCCGCAGCGTCGGCTAAGGTGGTCGGAGCACAGCCCGTGAGGGCAGCGCGGACGTGGCTCAGCTGGTAGAGCATCACCTTGCCAAGGTGAGGGTCGCGGGTTCGAATCCCGTCGTCCGCTCGGTAGTACAAAACGAGGCGAGGGCCAGCGGCTCACCTCACCCGGCGGAGTGGCCGAGTGGCTTAGGCAAGGGCCTGCAAAGCCCTGTACGCGGGTTCGATTCCCGCCTCCGCCTCTCTTTTGTTCGAGCGGACCCGTTCGGCTACGTCACCGACGCGAGCGGGCACACCCGAGCCAAGCACAGCTTCTAGGAGAGTCCTGAACAACTCGAGTGTCGATCTGCTCCCCGGGTGTCGATCTTGGGATGATGGGTGGGTGCAGGGTCGGTCTGAGGATCAGCGAGAGTTTCTGGATGTCTAGTCGGTGGCGGGGCATCTGCTGAAGCCGGGCAGTGTGTTCGCGTTCCTGGCTTCCCATCGCCGGCTGTTGTTCGGCGACGCAACGTTCGCGGATCTGTTTCCGTCACGGGGAGGCCGGCCGTCGGTGCCGGGGGATGTGATGGCGACGGTGATCACGTTGCAGGCGCTGCACGGTCTGTCGGATGCCGAGACTGTTGATGCGGTGACGTTTGACCTGCGGTGGAAGGCGGCCTGCGGGCTGCCGGTGACGGCGGGTGCTTTTCATCCGACGACGTTGACGTATTGGCGGCGGCGCCTGGCTGCCTCGAAGGCGCCGAACCGGATCTTCGATGCGGTGAAGGCAGTCGTCGCCGAGACCGGGGCGTTGAAGGGCAAGACCCGGCGGGCGTTGGACTCGACCATCCTGGATGATGCGGTCGCCACTCAGGACACCGTGACGCAGTTGATCGCCGCGATCCGCCGGGTCCGCCGGGACGTCCCCGGCGCCGCCGCGGTCGTCGCCGAACGCTGCACCGCCCATGACTATGCCGATCCGGGAAAGCCGAAGATTGCCTGGAACGACGAGCAGGCCCGCGCCCTGCTGGTCGATGCCCTAGTCGGCGACGCACACCGGCTGCTCGCATATCTACCTGAGCAGGAACTCGGTCCCAAGGCGGCTGAGGCGGTCGCCCTTTTGGCGCTGATCGCCGGTCAGGACGTCGAACCAGTCGACGGCTCGGATGGCACCGACGGCCGGTGGCAGATCGCCCGCCGGGTAGCGCCGGACCGGGTGATTTCCGTCGTCGATCCCGATGCGCGGCATGCCCATAAGACGGTGCACCGCCGCCAGGACGGCTTCAAAGCCCACATCGCCATCGAACCCGACACCGGGCTGGTCACCGACTGTGCGCTGACGAAAGCCAGCGGCCCGAACTCCGGTGACGCCGCCGTCGGCCCAGGCCTGCTCGACCGGGAACCGGCCCCGGTCGACGTGCTCGCCGACTCCGCCTACGGCTCCGGACAGGCCCGCGCCGAACTCCAAGAAGCGGGCCACCAAGCAGTCATCAAACCGATCTCGCTGCAGCCCGCGGTCCCCGGCGGGTTCACCCTGGATGACTTCACCATCAACCACACCGCCGGCACCGCCACCTGTCCCAACGGCGTCACCCGCACGATCACCGCCGCCCGCAACGTGATCTTTGGCCGCGCCTGCCGGACCTGCCCGCTGCAAGCGCACTGCACGGCCAGCCGCAGCGGCCGCACCCTGAGCCTGCATGAACATGAAGCTCTGCTACGCGCCGCCCGACGGCAAGCCGAAACCCCCGACTTCCAAACGGTTTACCGTCAGCACCGGCCGATGGTCGAACGGTCCATCGCCTGGATCACCTACCGCAACCGACGGCTCCGTTACCGCGGCACCGCCAAAAACGACCACTGGCTGCACCACCGTGCCGCCGCCATCAACCTGCGCCGGCTCCTCGCACTCGGCCTGGCCCGCACGGACGGAACCTGGGTCCTCGCGTGAGCACCTGACCCGCACGGACAAGCTCCTTGCCCGCCCCCACCCCGCTCCGGCACACTCATACCGGCGCGCCGGGCAAGCTCGTTGTCCAACCACCGTGTTGTGACTCGCGGCAAAGACCGCTCTTCATTGAGAAGCCCGGCGCGTCACACCATCCAAACCCCGAAACCCGGCCTTGTTCAGGACTCTCCTAGG
>JBBRSE010000013.1:0-90916 GCA_038245655.1 Mycobacteriales bacterium
CCATCCCCACTGGAAGACCGCGACTACCACGCCGTAGGCCGCACCCACCGACAGCAGGTTCATGACGGCCGCCTTGATCGGGATGAAGACCGACCGGAACTCCACGAGCAGCAGCAGCATGCTCAGTGCGACCACGAAGCCGATGAACCAGATCATCCGCGCCCCCAGCCTGTCGGCCAGGTCGACCGCGGTCGCGGTGGCGCCGCCCAAGTGGTTGACGCTCTCGGCCTGTGGGAGCACGTTGGTGCGCAGCCGGTGAACCAGGTCCTGAGTCGAGGCGTCCTGCGGTGAGCCGACCGGGACGACGCTGACGATTGCGGCGTCGCCTTTGGGGTTAAGGGTGGCGCTGGGGACGGCAGCAACTCCCGGGGTGGCCGTCAGGTCGGCGCGCAGCTGGTTCAGCCACGTCTGGGCCTGGGCGGGTGAGGCGGCGTGGGCGTAGTCGGCGGTGACCAGTAGTGGGCCGGTCCAGCCGGGTCCGAACTCGACGGCCACGATGTCGTAGGACCGGCGGATCGGGCTGTCATGGGGGGCGGAGCTGCCGTCGCTGGTGCCGAGCCGAATCGACAGCAGCGGGACAGCCAGGATCAGCAACGCTAGGGTCGAGGCGAGCAGGTACGGCCACGGTCGGCGTTGGATGTGCTGGGTCCACCGGTGCCAACCGCTGATACGTCCACCTCCGTGGTCGAACCGCAGTCGGCGGATGCGGAAGCGGTCCAGTTTGCCGCCGAACACCGCCAGCAGCGCGGGCAGCAGCGTGATGGCGGCAAGCATGGTCGCGGCGACCGTGATCGAGCTTGCCAGCCCCAGCGCCGAGACGAACGGGATGCCGATGAGGAACAGGCTCAACAGAGCCACGATCACGGTGGAGCCCGCAACCACGACCGACCGGCCGGCCGTGCCAACGGCTATCGGGATCGACTGCGCCGGCTCGTGCCCGGTGAACATGCCTTCGCGGTGCCGGGTGACGATCAGCAGTGCGTAGTCGATGCCGACGCCGAGGCCGATCATCGCCGCGACGACCGGGGCTGCGGTTCCGATTGGGATCCAGGCTGACAGCAGCCCCACCACGGACAGGCCGAGGGCAAGAGCGAAGATCGCGGTCAGGATGGGTACGACCATCGCGTAGAGCGAGCCGAAGGCAAGTAGCAGCACGATCATGGCGGCGATCAGGCCGACGACCTCGCTACCACTTGGCCCGGACTCGACCTGGGCAGCCGGACCCCCGAACTCCACCTGCGCGCCGCCGCCGCGGATGCCTGCCGCCGCGGCCTGAGCCGCAGCAACCGACGCAGGGGGGATGTCCTTGGCGGTTTGGTCGAAGACCACCGTCACGATGGCGGTGGTGCCGTCTTTGGACACGGTGGCGCCAGGGCCGTAGGGCGACTCGACGACGGCAACGTTCGGTCCGGTACGGATGTCGGCGAGTGCGGACTCCACCGCATCGCGGACCTGAGGATCGTCAATGCCCTTCTTGGTGCGGATCACGATCTGCATCGGGTCGCCTGCCAGGTTGGGGAACCGCGCCTGCATCGTCGTGTGGGCGGCTTGTGAGTCGGTGCCGGACACCGTCAGGTCGTTGGCGAAGGAGCCGCCGGCCGCGCTCTTGGCGACCACCGCCAGCACGACCAGCAGCAGCCAGCCGATGATCACGAGCCAGCGGTACCGAACCGAGAACCTGGCGACTGCTCGAAGCGGAGACCTGCCCGCAGGGACAAGGCCCGTATGGGGTCCGGTGCTCATGTCGTTGGCTTCCTTAGCTGTGGCTGGGACGGATATATCTGCTACAGTTGACATCTGTCAATACATAAGTACAACACATGTCTATTCACATGTCCAGTTCGGGTGGAAGTGGTGCCACGATGAGGACGGCGGGTTTGGGTTCGGCAGGTCGTTCGGCCGGCCGGCGTCAGCAGACCAGAGATCTGGTCTTGGACGCCGCGCTGCGGTTGTTCAGCGAGCACGGCTACCTCGGTGTCCGGGTTGAGGACATCGCCAAGGAGGCGGGCGTGTCACGGGCCACCTTCTACAAGCACTTCGCGGAGCGCGAGCAGATCCTGGCTGAGTTGTTCGAGCGGCTCCTTGGCGCCGAGTCCGAGAACGAGTCCGCTCCGCCCGCTGACCTCACCGGCTCCGAGTCGGCCGAGCAGCAGGTCGTCGTCGTGGTCGAAGATGCGGTCCGGCGGATGCTGGAACAGGAACAGCTCGCCAGGTTCGTGTATAGCCTTCCGGTACGGCACAGCGCCTTACTGCGCCCGGAGGCTCGCACCGCCCCCCCCGTATTCGGCCAGGTGACCCGGTTGCTCGAGCGTGCGGCGGAGCGCGGCGAGGTCCGCGGGGATCTGTCGGTCGCGCTGCTGGCGCGGCACGTCCTTGAGGCGATGGAGACCGCGATGCGTGACTGGGCGGAACAGCGCGTCGATGACCCGGCGGGACATGTTCGGTCGATGCTAGGACTCGCCTTCCAGGGCGTGACGAAGCGATGACCCCTCCCTCATCCTTCGGCCCCTCGCCGATTTCGCCTCACCCGGGCGAGACCCATACACGTGCGGGGCATCGTACGAATGTCAGCACCTGACGAGCAGGGCGAACGACGGAAAAGCTTCCTGTGTTGGAGAAGGTGACAGCAATGAGGGGTCAAGGCACTGGGGATCGACGCGTGGGGCCCGGCCCCGAGGACGGCGTCCGGGCGTCAGCGACACACGCGGGGCGATTGCGGACGCCGCGCGACGCCAGTTCGGCGCACTCGGCTACCGTCGTGCCTCGCTGCGAGCCATCGCCGCGGAGGCCGGCGTCGACCTGCCCCAGTGACGGTCGACGACGACCGCCGGGTAGGGCAGGTGCCCGTCGAGCACCGAGTTGATCGCGACGACGGTCTTCGGCACTCCGCTGGACGTCACGGTCGCCGAGCTCGCCATTGAGGCGTTCTAACCGGCGGACGCGCAGACCGCTGCCGCTTTGCGCTCGGCGGCGCTCTGACGCTCCTGCTTGGCAAGATGGGGGGCATGTCGACGTCCGGTGACGACCTCGAGACCGGCCAGGGGCGGGTTCGTCCCATCGTCACGGTCGGGGATCCGGTGCTTTCCACACCGTGTAAGCCGGTGACCGAGTTCGGTGACGAGCTCCGCCAGCTGGTAGCTGACATGTTCGCCACCATGTACGCGGCTCCGGGCGTGGGCCTTGCAGCCAACCAGATCGGGGTCGACTTGGCGGTCTTCGTCATCGACTGCCCCGACTCGCAGAACGACAGCCTGGTCGGCCATTGCGTCAATCCGCAGCTGGAAGTGCTGGGCGACGACCGTGAGCTGGAGCTGGACGACGAGGGCTGCCTCTCGATCCCCGGGCCTTACACCGACGTTCCGCGCTTGAAGCGGGTCGCGGTCACCGGTGTCGACTGGTCCGGAGCGCCGGTACGGCTCGAGGGTTACGGCCGCGCAGCCCGTTGCTTGCAGCACGAGACCGACCACCTCGTCGGCTATCTCTACGTAGACCGGCTTCCGGCCAAGCAGCGCCGTCTGGTGTTGAAGGAGTACGAGCAGCTCCACGCTCAGTCGAGCTAGCTGCACCGGAGGCACGTCAGCCGTCACGGCCGCCTTCATGATGCGAGCCGTTGCTCGTGGTTGTGGTTGTGGTCGGGTTCGCTGGTTCGGCTCCCGAATCCCTTCCGTAGGAGTGGCCGACGTTGGCCTTTGATCGTTGGCTGACCGTCGGGTGGGTGGAACCAGGGGGTTCGTTCGGGGTCATCGGCGATAGTTATGGTCCAGCGTTTTTCGTGCACATAGTGGTGGTGGAACGTGCACAAAAGCTCAAGATTCACGTCGGCGGTCGGGCCGCCGTGCAGATGTTGTTCGCGGTGGTGGGCTTCGCAGAACGATGCCGGCCGGTCGCACTTGGGTTGGCGGGCGAGGTCGACGAGGGCGTCGGCGCGGCGGCGTCCGATGCCTTGTTCGAGCGGGTCGCCGTGCGGGTCGGGTTTACGCAGGAACGCACCCAGGGCCGTACCGCTAGATCCGCCAGGTATGCCTCGAGGGCGGCGATCAGCTGCAGGTCGGTGAGTGTCTTGGTCGCTTTGTCGATCACGGTGGCGTGGGCCATCCCGAGTTGCCCGGCCTGCCACGTTTTGGTGGTGACGGGCAGCGAGTCGGCCAGCGCCCGGCCGAGCTGGACGCGTAGCGACGCCCAGGCGCCGCCTTCTCCTGACAGCTGCCAGACGAAGGAAGTGATCGAGGCGGCGCCACCCACGGCGTATTCACCGGTGCGGTCGGCCCGTTCGATGAGCCGGCAGGTCGCGAGCTGCCCTTGCGTACTGCGGCGAGCACATCAGGCAGCAGCGCGACGGCGAGCTGCCCGCTGGTCTCCGAGCCCAGAGCGGCGGCGATCTCGGCGCCGAGCGCGTGGAACTGCGCTACCTTCGCCTGCAGATCGTGCTCGAACACATGTGCGAGTTTATCAGAAGAACCTGCAGTTGGGAAGGGTGTGGGCACCCACCGTGGGCACTGATGGCGCGGGAGCTGCCCCGGGTGTGAATCCGAGCAAGATCCGGTCGAGAACCGGCGCAAGCGAAAACCGGCGCAAGGTACATGTCGGCTGACCCGAATCGCTCTACCGCCCAGTGGGCAAAGGGCTCCAGCTGTTCACTCCAGCCGTAGGCCCTCTGGAGAGCAGTTCCCGCCGGGTCCCGCAGACTCCTGGCGGGACTGCTGCATGTCGCGGGCCACCGGGCGCCGGCTCAGGCTCAGCCGGCGAGCAGCGTGCCGAGGAAGAGCGCCGTGAGCGCGCTGATTCCGGTGAGTGCTCCGAACGTCGCCAGCTGGCCCTTGGTCTTTGCGCGCGCATGCAAAAAGGCCGTGACACCGGAGATCAGGACCACGACCATCTTGATCCCGAGCGTCGCCGCGTAAGACCCGTGGTTCTTGTCGCGTTCCGCGATCATGTTCCAAACGCCCGTCGCGATCAGCACTCCGAAGGCGGGCCAGGCGACCTGATTGAAGCGTTGCGCGGCGCGCTTGGGAGCATCGACGCCCACTCCCCGCAGCACGGGTACGAGCGCAGCGAGCGTGATCTGCCCCCCAACCCAGATCGTCGCCGCGAGAACGTGCAGAAAGAGCCGGATGGTGTCCCAGCCGAAAGAAATCACTGCGTGCGGCTCCCGGGGCGGCGAAAGATGGAGACGGCGTAGTCGCCGCCGACGAACGGTCGCAGGTCCCACGTGGCGAACCGGCTCTCCAGCTCCAACACGGCGGCTGCGGCGTGGAAGTCCAACTCGGCGAGGGAGTATCCCCGGTCGAGGCTGAAGCCGATGACGACCGCCCCGTCCGGGCGTACGTGAGCGGCGACCCGCGACAGGACCAGCGGTTCGGTTCCTGGCGCCACGAAAGTCAACACGTTGCCGGCCATGACGACCGCGTCGAACGGTGCTGCCTCACCCGCGGCGGCCAGGTCCAGCTCGGAGAGGTCGGCGACGAGCCAGCGCGGGCCGGGATGATCGACCTCGGCGGCTTCGATCAGGGCAGCGTCGGCATCGACCCCCACGACCGTATGCCCGCGCGCGGCGAGCTCAGCGCCCACGCGGCCCGGACCGCAGCCGGCGTCAAGGACGCGCGATCCGCGATCGAGCAGCGCGTCGAGGAGCCGCGCCTCGCCGGCGAGGTCGACCCCCTCGGCGGCCATACGGCGAAAGCGCTCGATGTACCACTGCGAGTGACCGGCGCCGTGCGCGGTGACCCAACGCGTCGCTTCGTTCACACCGCTCACCATAAGCACGGCTCGCAACGCGCTGGTGCCCACAGACCCTGCGCCCCAAGGACCTAGGTCCGTGGCGACGGGAACGGGATGCGCCCAGCCTGTAAGGGAGAGCCGGGCGTTCTCGCCAGCGGAAGCTGGCCGGATGTTGGGAGTACCAGCATGTGCGACTACTGCGGATGCAAGGCGGTGGGCACCCTCGAGAGGCTTGCCCTCGAGCACGACAAGGCGCTGGAACTCATCGATGAGGCGCGGGAGGCGTACCGCCACGGGGAGCGGATCCAGCTCTGCATGATCGTGGGGCAGATCGACACCTTGCTCACCCCTCACGCCATCGTCGAGGAGCGCGGACTCTTCCCGGCTATGGCCGCTGACTTTCCGGTGGAGATCGCGGCCCTCGAGAAGGAACACCACCACGTCGAGGGGGTGCTTGCCGAGTTGCGCCGGGCGGGCAGCGACCTGCCGTCAGGGCCACTCTCCGGTCCGGATTGGCCGGAGCGGCTCATCCAAGCGTTGGCCGTGCTCCGCCGCCACATCATCCGGGAGCAGGAGGGTGTTTTTCCCGCTGCGCTTTCGACGCTCGGCACCGAAGAATGGCTGCGACTGGAGACGCTGCGGGCGCTGGCCGACGCCGAAGTGGCCTGAAGCCGGCCAAGCGCGATCGGGGGGTTGCTGCTACGCGGGCTTGGTGGGCGAGAGGAGCTCCCGCGCTGCCGTCGGCTTTGCCGGCTGCGCCGAGCGCCCTGTGACGCCGCGGCGGCGTGCAAATTCTGCGAAGTTCTGCCTCGCGGCCCGCAAATGACCTGGTTCGCGGCGTGTCGCCGAGGGTGATCATGGAAGTCCGCGGAATTTGCAGGAGCGGGTCACGCTCGACGCAGGTGCGACGCATCGCTGTCGGCGGGACGCGTGGTGCTGGTCCTGCAGCACTGACTCAGCCGGCTGCAGGGATCCGCCGACCAGTGATCGTGTTGGGGTGAATCACGACCCACTCCGGCTTGGGTACGGCCGCGTACGGGCGTAGTCCCGAACTCTCCAGGCGCCGGACGACATCCGGCTCCGAAACGACCTCGGCCCGGCCCTTGATCAACACGCTCCAGCCCGTGCGCTCGATTTCGTCATAGGCGTCGACCTCGAAGGCGACCACCGCCCGCTCGACGGCGGCCTCGAGTTTGAAGCCGGTGGCCGTGCGGAAGGCAACCGCTGATCCGTCGACCGTGTAGTTCACCGGGAGTATTTCGATCTCGCCGTCGGCGAGGAACGCGAGACGCCCGACTCCGCTCGCGGCCACCAGCTCTAGGCACTCTTCGAACGTGAGCACTGCCAGGCCTGCATGATCCATTGCCGCTGCCATAGCCAGCCACCACCTTTGACCGAAAGTCGTGGGTCGACGCTCCGGAACCTACGGAGGTTTGCCGTCCGGTGGCAGGGTCGAATGTCCCGGAGTAAGCAGCCGGGGCGAGACTTCCGGCACAGCGAGCACAGCGAGCACAGCAGGCGCAGTGGAGGGACGGGGATGGCGGACGCCGAGGACGTGCGCCGGATCGCGATGAGCCTGGCCGGCACGAAGGAGATCGACAGCGACGGGTTCGACTTTCGCGTCGGCGGCAAGGGCTTTGTCTGGTCCTACCCAGAGCTCATCCCGGGCCGCGGGCGCAGGATCCGCACTGACATCGCCGTGCTTTTCGTCGGGGACGAGGGTGAGAAGCAGGCCCTGCTGCTCGGGGAACCCGACCTGTTCTTCACCGCTCCCGGCTACGGGGGCTTCCCGCTGGTCATGCTCCGGCTTGCGGTCGCGGACCTTGCCCGGCTTCGTGAACTGATCACCGATGCGTGGCAGATGCGATCCGGTGAGAGCCGCCGGGCGGCTGACGAGGACGGGTCTGCGGCCGGTACGTTCTGACGCCCATTCGCAAGCGTGGTTAGAGCCAGGCAGGGGGCCGTGCTGCGCGACATTCGGGAGCTCACCGCGAATCAGGTGGACTACGCGGCTGGGCTGAGGCGCCGCTGGGGTGGCCTGCTGAGCTATCGCTACATCGGGCGCCGCTTCGCTTCGATGGATATCGGTCCGATCGACAGCACGGTCACGCTTCGCCACGACATGCGTAACGCGACTGGCGGGGTGCTGCTGACCTTTCTCGGTATCTCCTCGCCAGAGGGTGGCGCCATGTCCGACCTGACGGCGGTACCGAACCCGGTGATCCACGCGTGCCAGATCCTCGACCCGGGCCGCGACGTTCGCCGCATCGAGGTTGTCTCGGATGGGCTCAAGCGCGGCCGGCAGATGAGCTACAGCCGATCGCGGATCGTCGACGCCGACAACCCGAACCGACCGGCTCCAGGGCGTGTCGTCCCACGTGATGTTTCTGGCCCGCGGAAGGACCGGACCCTTCCGGACGGAGGGCGAAGCGTTCCAGGGCACCGACGGCACAGTCGGGGTCAGCCTGCTGCTGATCGACGAGGGCGCCGCCGATCGCGCGATCTCCACGGGTTCGTACGCCTTCCGGGCCGTGGACTAGGCGATGGAGTTGTGGGAACTGGGGGCCCGCGAGCGCATCCGCGACAGGCTTGCGCTCTACAGCGGCGGTGCGACAGTCGGCAGGGTGTACGGGACCGTGTCGATCCGGACGCCGAACGCCGCCAGTTGCCGCAGCAGCCCCGGATGTGTCTCGATGGCACCATGTCGCACGGTCCAGCCGGCGCGGCGCGGCTGCCTTCCACCCGGGCCGAAGATGGCGACGTTGAGCGCCTTGGACGCCGGGTCGTGCGAGCAGGATCCGACCAGCCCGTCGAACCCGGCCCGGCGCAGCGCAGCACCCCATTGCCGGGGCAGCGTGTAGTCCGGCTGGCTGCTGACAGCGGCGGTCACCCCGAACGCGGCGGCGCGGGGGGCGAGCAGATTGGCCAGCCGCAGCTTCGGCGGGGCTGCCTGCCACAGCCAGCGGGCGGCCACGTCCGGGGCGGCGATCAGCCGGGTGTCGCGAAACGTTTCCAGGACCGCTCCGCGCGCGGGTGAGGACCAGTAGCAGGTGCCTTCCGGCGTTGGCAGGTCGAAACGCCCTGCCCCGGCCGGCAGCTGGGAAAACCACCACGGCGACGGCGGCGCGGGAGTCGGACGGCGCCGCGTCACCCGGAAAAGGCTGCGCAGCGCAGCCGAGTCGCGCCGAGGCGGGAAACCACGAAGGTTTCCCGGCGGTGTCCTCAGCGGCATGGGGCGACCGGCTGGCGGCGCTGCGGCCGGGAGTTCATGCGGCGAGCGCTGCCGACCAGCTGGAGGCGGCGGCGACCACCCGATCCGCTCCGTCCGGGCCGCCGCGGGCCAGCACGTCGATCGGGCGGGCCCCGTCAAGGTCGGCGTCCGGTGACACCAGCCAGGAGGCAACCGTCCAGCGGGTCACCAGCTGCGGTGGGAGCATGTTCAGGATCCGCTCCAAGCCCGGGATCGGCTGCCGGCCGCGGCCAGGGCGAAGCGAACGGCGACCGCGGGCCGGAAGACCGCGCCGCTGCCGGGTGCTGTCCCGCGACCCGATGGCCGCCGCTGGTGACAGCCCGGTGTCGCCGCTGGTGATACGTCCACGGCGCCGACTGACGATATTTCGTGACGTCATTGGTGGCTTTCCGGAATCACTCCGCAAGCGCGGCAGCAGCTCAGCCGTCGCGACGCATGTCGACGAAACGGCTGTAGTGACCCTGGAAGGCGACGGTGACGACGCCGGTAGGGCCGTTGCGCTGCTTGGCGACGATGAAGTCGGCCTCTCCGGCGCGGGCCGACTCGGGCTCGTAGACATCCTCCCGGTGCAGCAGCACGACCAGGTCGGCGTCCTGCTCGATGGCGCCCGACTCGCGAAGGTCAGACAGCTGCGGCTTCTTGTCGGCGCGGTTTTCGGCGGCGCGGTTGAGCTGGGAGAGCGCGACGACGGGGACGCCGATCTCTTTCGCCAGCAGCTTGAGCGAGCGGCTCATCTCGCTGACTTCCTGCTGGCGGCTGTCGAGCCGCTTGCTCGGGGTCATCAGCTGCAAGTAGTCGACGACGACGAGGCGCAGATCGTTGCGCTGCTTCAAGCGCCGGCACTTGGCGCGCAGCTCCATCATCGTGACGTGAGGCGAATCGTCGATGAACAGCGGCGCGCTGGTCACCTCACCGATCCGCTGCGCCAGGCGCGCCCAGTCGTCATCGCTCATCTTGCCGGCCCGCATGTTTTGCAGGTGGACGCGTGACTCGGCGGACAGCAGGCGCATGACGATCTCGGTGCGGCTCATCTCCAGCGAGAAGACGACGGCGGCCTGACCATTCTTGATGGCGGCGGCCCGCGCGAAGTCGAGCGCGAGGGTGCTCTTACCCATGGCGGGACGGGCGGCGACGACCACCAGCTGACCCGGGTGAAGCCCCTGGGTGATGGCGTCGAGGTCGGCGAAGCCGGTCGGCACGCCGGTAAGGGAGCCATCGCGGTTGGCGATCGACTCGATCTCCTCGAGCGTCGGGTTGATCAGCGACTCGAGCGGCAGGTAGTCATCGCTCGAGCGCCGCTCCGTGACGGCGAAGACCTCCGCCTGAGCGCGGTCGACGGCGTCTTCGACCTCCGACGACTCGTTGTATCCGAGCTGGGTGACCCGCATCCCGGCCTCGACCAGGCGCCGCCGGACCGCCTTTTCGGCGACGATCTGCGCGTAATAGCCGGCATTGGCCGCGGTCGGGACGGACTCGATCAGTGTGTGCAAGTAGGGCGCGCCGCCGATGCGGTCGAGCAGGCCGCGCTTGTGCAGCTCGGCGGCGACGCTGACGGTGTCGGCCGGCTCACCCTTGCTGTAGAGCTCGGTCGCCACGTCATAGACCGTCGCGTGGGCCGGCCGGTAGAAGTCGGAGACCCGCAGCACCTCGACGACATCAGCGATCGCGTCTTTGGACAGCAGCATGCCGCCCAGGACGCCCTGTTCCGCGGCGACATCCTGCGGCGGAGTGCGGTCGAACTCAGGCGGACCGCTCGGCGCCGGACCGCCGCTAGAACCACCGGGTCGCGGGCTGCGATCGATGGTCGTCACTGACACCGGGGCACCTTCCGACGAAGTCGAAGCGAACGCGAGCTGAACACGTTCAGGTGTACGCCAGAGCACCGACAGAATCCGGGACGCGCCGAAAGTAAGCGGGGGTGCCTGTTGATGACGCTGGGGATGCGGTGTGGGCAATGCCGCTTCAGGGTGTGGGCACGCCGTGGACACCGGCCCGTTGCTTTCTGTGCAGCTACCCAACGGGCGCCCAAAGCCCAGGTAGGCGTCATCCACAGAGCTGTGCACAGCTGTGGATAAAGAAAGTTGCCGTCACAGGCAGCCCGCCGACGGTCACAGCGACCCTTCAGCCGGACCGCAGCCGAGCCTCAGCCGCGAGAGAGACAACTGAGGACATGGCAATCATCGCGTCCGAGTCCCCGGCGACGCTGCGCCCCGCTCCCCTCACCCGGTCCATCCCCCGACCGGCATCGCGGGAGGCCCCGGCGGGTACGACCTTCCGGACGCGATGATTGCCGTCCAAGCCGTCGAACATGTCCTGCCGCTCTCCGGCTGCCGGCTGCGCGTCCTCGACCTGCCGGACGGTGGGCGGGTAGGCCAGCTCTACGGTCCGGGCGGGCGGTCGCTGATCCAAGCGTCCTGCGAGGCCACTCGCGAGGTGAACGGCTGGTCCACCGAGTCGATGGGGCGCCGGCCGGATATCCGCCCGGGCGCCTCAGAGATAAGGCTTGTGCGGCTGGAATAACGCACACTAAGTCACGGCTCGCCGTACTTTTCGCCGCCTGAGACTGCAGGCTGCGCGTGAGCGCTGTCGCACTGTCTGGCTTAGCTGGCGGGGTAGGGGTATCACCAGGGTATGAAGGTGCTCGTCGCGGGTGCGACAGGTTTTGTCGGGGCCCGGCTGGCGCGCGCGCTGGCCGAGGCCGATCATGACGTCCACGCGCTGACCCGCAGGCCGCAGGAGTACGAGGGCCCGGGCACCCCACAGGGCGGCGATGTCGCTGACCACGCCGCGCTGGCGAGCGCTCTCGCCGGGTGCGAGATCGCGTACTACCTGGTGCACTCGCTGGACACCTCAGACTTCGCCGACCGTGATGCCGAGGGGGCGCGCACCTTCGGGGCAGCGGCGGCCGACGCCGGCGTGGGCCGGATCATCTATCTGGGCGGGCTGGGCGCGGCCAGCGACGACCTGTCGCCGCACCTGCGTAGCCGGCAGGAAGTGGAGGAGCTGCTCGGCGTCGGCGGGGTGCCGGTCACGACCATCCGGGCGGGCGTCATCATCGGCCACGGCGGGGTCTCCTGGGAGCTCACCCGCGAGTTGGTCGCCCACCTGCCGATCATGATCACGCCGCGCTGGGTGCGTACCAAAGCGCAGCCGGTCGCGATCCTCGACGTGGTGCGCTATCTGGTCGCGGTGCTCGATCTGAAGGAGACGACCGGCCAGGTTTACGAGGTCGGCGGGCCCGAGGTGATGACGTACGAGAAGACCATGCACCGGGTCGCGCGCATCCAGCACCGGCCGCTTTTCATCCTGCCGGTCCCGTTTCTCACGCCCCGGTTGTCGTCGCTGTGGCTGGCGCTTGTCACGAGCGTCGATGTGCAGACAGCGAAGAATCTCATCGAGTCGATGAACAACGAGGTGATTGTGCGGGACAACGCGCTGGAGCACCTCGTCAGCTGGTCGCCCACCCCGTTCGACGATGCCGTACGCCAGGCGCTGGCCGAGCGAGAGGCGACGAGTGCGGCGACCTAGCCGATTGCGTCTCCCGCGCGTCTCGCCTGCTCCCACGTCGGTTCCCGGTCGAATGCTGACTCACGTGCAGACGCTGCTCACCCCGGCGGAGTCCCCGTATCACCAGGAGTCCGAGGCCGTGAAGCGCCGCCGGCGCATGGTCGTCGTGGCGACGCTGGTGATCGGGGCGGTGCTGCTGGGCGTCGCGCTCAGCCGGCCGGTCGGCGGCCGGGCCTTCACCGTGCTGGCGGCCATTCTCGCGGTCGTCTGGCTCGCTGGAGGCCTGCTTTCCGGGCCGTTGCACCTTGGCCGGCGCGGCCAACATCGCGAGATCGTCGCACCCATCCTGCTGGGAGTTCTCGCCTTCGCCGTCTTTGCGGTCGGCGCAGAGGCCGTCAGCTGGATCCCGTCGCTGCACCACGCGGTCAACGACGTCATCAAGCGCGCCGACACCGGGTCACGCGCTCTCATCGTTGTCATCACGCTCGTCAACGGGGTGGCCGAGGAGGTCTTCTTCCGAGGCGCGGTCTACAGCGCGTTCGCCGAACGCCGTCCCGCGCTCTGGACCACCGTTTGCTACGCGGTCGTGACGGCGGCGGGCGGCAACGTGATGTTGTTGCTCGCCGGGGTCCTCATGGGCGCTGTCTTCGCGTTGGAGCGACGGGCCACGCGCGGCATCCTCGCCTCGGCGCTGACCCACATCACCTGGTCGACGCTGATGATCTTCTTCTTGCCGCGCTAGAGTCGCTCGCCCACCAGCACCGGCTCGTTGACGAGGGTCACGCCCAGCCGATCGCGTACGCCATCGCGGACCTCCCGCGCCAGGTCCAGCACCTCGCGCGCGGAAGCGCCGCCGCGGTTGGTGACGGCGAGCACGTGTTTGGTGGACAGTCGCGCCCGACCCGTGCCGTACCCCTTGGGGAAGCCCGCGTGGTTGATCAGCCACGCGGCGGGCACCTTGAAGCGCCCGTCGGGCGCGGTGAAGGCAGGTACCTCGCCGGCGACCCGGTCATCGAGCGCCCGGTAGGCGGGCTCGTCGAGGACCGGGTTGGTGAAGAACGACCCGGAGCTTGCCGTGTCCGGATCGGCCGGGTCGAGCACCATCCCCTTGCTGCGGCGCAAGGCGAGGACCGCCTCTCGTACGACCGCCAGCGGTGCGGTGGACGACTCGGCGTCCAGCCCGAGCCGACGCGACAGCTCGCCGTAGCGCACCGGCTCGCTCTCGGCGCCCGGTCGCAGCGTGAACTCGACCTCCGTCACCACCCAGCGATCGGATTCCCGCTTGAAGCGGCTGCTGCGGTAGCCGAAACCGCACTCGGTCGGCGCCAGGCCCACGAGCGCCGCGCGGGAGCGGTCATACGCCTTCACGCGGGTGATGACGGCGGCCACTTCCTGCCCGTACGCCCCGACGTTTTGGATCGGGGTCGCCCCGACGAGCCCCGGAATCCCGGCAAGGCACTCGATTCCGGCGAGCTCGGCGTCGACCGCGTAATCCACGAGGTCCTGCCACGAGTGACCGGCGGCGACCGTGAGCGTCGGGCCATCGCGTCGAATACCGCTGCTGCGAATGAGGATCGCCGCGCCCGGAAAGCCGGCGTCGCTGATGACGAGATTGCTCCCGCCGCCGATCAGGAGAAACGGATCGCCGCGGCCGTCGGCCTCCTGGACCGCGGCCACGAGAGCCTCGGCGGAGTCGACCTCCATGAGCCGGGCGGCAGGCCCGCCGACCCCCATGGTCGTCAGCCCGGCAAGCGGAACTTCGGTACGGGCCGCCACCTCGTCAGTCAACCTGCCCGGCGGCCTTTTGGGCGGCCCGCGCTCCCGACAGGTCAGCGATGCCGACGGTCGGCGTCGAGGCTTGGGCATAGAGGCGCTGCGGTACGCGTCCGGCCCGGCGCGCCAGCCGCCCGGCCTCGACCCCGCGCCGCATCGCCTCGGCCATCAGCGCAGGCTTCTGGGCACGGGTGACGGCCGTCGCCAGCAGGACCGCGTCGCAGCCGAGCTCCATAGCCAGCGCCGCGTCCGACGCCGTACCGATCCCGGCGTCGAGCACCAGCGGGAGGTCGATCAGCTCGCGCATGATCGCGATGTTGTACGGGTTGCGAATGCCCGCGCCGCTGCCGATCGGCGAGCCCAGTGGCATGACGGCGGCCACCCCGGTATCGGCCAGCCTGCGCGCCAGGATCGGATCGTCGGTGGTGTAGACGAACACCTGGAAGCCGTCGTCGACGAGTTGCTCTGCAGCGTCCAGCAACTCCACGGCATCGGGCAATAGCGTGCGATCGTCGCCGATCACTTCGAGCTTCACCCAGTCGGTCTGGAAGGCTTCCCGGGCCAGCTGCGCGGTGAGTACGGCATCGCGCGCCGTGTAGCAGCCGGCCGTGTTGGGCAGCACTCGTGCGCCGCAGCGGTCAACGACGTCCAGCACGCTGCCCTGGGCCGCCGGGTCCAGCCGGCGCAGGGCGACGGTGACGATCTCGGTGCCGGACGCCTTCACGGCGGCTTCCAGAGCGCCCAGGCTCGAAGCCCCGCCCGTACCGAGGATCAGCCGGCTGGCGAAGCTCTCCCCGGCCAGCAGCAGCGGGTCGTCCATGGGTCACCCTCCCTGGGTTGCGGTCAGCAACTCGACGATGTCGCCGTCGCTCACCTGCTGCCCGATCCAGAGTCCACGCGGAACGACGGAACCGTTGATGGCGATGGCAATCCCGCGGCGCTGACCCTCGTGTCCGCTGCGCTCCAGCAGGCCCTTGACGGACGTGCCGTCGGGAACCTCGGTCCGGTCACCGTTCAGCGTGATGATCATGCGAACCGGTCCGGGGAGAAGGGGGCGGCGATCGCCGGGAGGCGTCCCGCGGTCAGCAGCTCGAGGACGACGTCGGCCGTGATCGGGGCGAGCAGGATCCCGTTGCGATAGTGGCCGGTGGCGACCACGACTCGCGGATCGCCGGTCCGTAGCCGGCCGATCAGCGGTGCGTTGTCGGCGGTGGCCGGACGTAGCCCGCACGTGGTCTCCGTGAGCTCCAGCTCGGTCATGCCCGGCAGGATTTCGTACGCGGCCCGCAGCAGCTCGTAGACGCCGCCTGCCGTCACGGAGCGATCTTCACCGCGTTCCTCGACCGTCGCTCCCACGACCAGGCGACCGTCGCTGCGCGGGACGAGGTAGGCGTCGATCCCGCGGACGGTACGGGTCAGCAAGGGGGCGCCGCGCAGGTGCAGGAGCTGGCCTTTGACGGGTCGCACGGGCAGCCCCGGCACGAGCCGGCCGCTCGCCGCCCCCGCAGCGACGACAACGGTCGGGGCGGCGAGCCCATCAAGGGTGCTCACCGTCTCGGCGCGCAGGGACACCCCGGCGCGTACACAAGCGGCCCGTAGACCGACCACAAGCGCGCGGTTGTCGACGCTGTGGTCGCCGGTGACGAGGAAGCCGCCGCGCACGCGGGGCGAGAGCGCCGGCTCGAGCTGGCGCACCTCACGGGCCCGCAGCCGGCTCACGTCCAGACCGAGCTTGGTCTGGAAGACCGCGAGCTCGTCGAGGCGGGCCAGGTCGTCGCCGTCGCGGGCCACCGAGAGCGTGCCTTCAGTGCGATAGCCGGGTGCGATGGCGCCCGCCTCGTGAATCTCCTCCGCGAAGGACGGCCAGCGTTCGCGGGCGGCGAGCGTGAGCGCAAGCAGTGCCTCTTCGCCGTAGTGCACTTCGGTGACCGGAGCGAGCATCCCGGCGGCCGCCCAGCTGCTCTGTTGCGGAGCCGGATTCGCCAGCTCGGGGTCGTACACGCTGACCGTCCCGAGCCCGGCGGCCGCAGCGCGCCACGCGATCGCGAGGCCGATGACGCCGCCGCCGACGACGCTGATGTCATCGCGGCTACTGATGTCATCGCGGCGGCCGATTTTGCCCCGGCGGCGATGGTTCGTCTCGCGTGTCACGGCGTCGGCTCCGTTCCCTTCGCCGGCATGACCCGGATCAGGTGTTGACGGTCGGCGGCGTGGCCGCCCTCTCAGCCCGCTGCCGGGCTCCCGTGCCGTCCACGGTACGGCGTGCGCGAGCCGGAGCGCGCATGCAGTGGCGGCGCAGATACGCTCGATAGCACGCGCCGGGGACACCCCGCCCGGCACAACGCGGTCAAGGGGGCCGGTGGAGAACCCGCCGCCCTATCCTGACCGGCAGGAGGTGCGGCATGACCGTCTCGCCCCCCAGATGCGACGGCCCCCAGGTAGTTCAGCTGCTGTCCCCCGAGGGGGAGCGCGTAGCCCATCCCGATTACGACGTGAGCCTGGGCGGCGATGAGCTGCAGAGCCTCTACCGGGACATGGCGCTCGTACGCCGGGTCGACATCGAAGCCACCGCCCTGCAGCGCCAGGGTGAGCTGGGCCTCTGGGCCAGCTGCCTCGGCCAGGAGGCTGCCCAGATCGGCAGCGCCCGGGCGATGCGTCCGCGCGACTACGCTTTCCCGACTTACCGCGACCACGGCGTCACCTGGGCGCGCGGAATCGATCCGACGCTCTTGCTGGGCCAGTTCCGGGGGGTGCATCTCGGCGGTTGGGATCCCACCGAATATCGCTGCGCGCTCTACTCCATCGTCATCGGAAGCCAGACCCTGCACGCCACCGGCTACGCGATGGGCATCGCGAAAGATGGCGCTCTCGGGGATGACGGCGAGGCGGCAATCGCGTATTTCGGAGACGGCGCCTCCAGCCAGGGCGACGTGAACGAGAGCTTCAACTTCGCGAGCGTCTTCCAGGCCCCGGTGGTGTTTTTCTGCCAGAACAACGGGTGGGCCATTTCCGAGCCCAGCGAGCGCCAGACCCGCGGGCACATTTCGGGGCGTTCCCAGGGCTTCGGCTTTCCCGGCATTCGGGTGGACGGCAACGACGTGCTCGCCTGCTACGCCGTCACCATGGCCGCGCTCGACGCCGCGCGTACCGGTCAGGGTCCGGTGCTGATCGAGGCGGTCACGTATCGGATGGGCGCTCACACCACGTCCGACGACCCATCCCGCTATCGGCTCGCGGCCGAGCTCGAATCGTGGAAGCTCAAGGACCCGCTGGAGCGGCTGAAGGCGTACCTGTATCGCCAACAGATCGCCGACCGGTCGTGGTTCAACGAGCTCGACACCGAATCCGACGCCCTGGCGGCGCGGCTTCGAGCAGCCTGCCACAGCCTCCCCGATCCGGATCCGCTGTCGATGTTCGAGCATGTGTACGCGGAGCAAACCGAACCGCTTCGCCAGCAGCAGCAGGGGTACGCCGACTATCTCGCCGGTTTCGAAGCGGGGATCGAGGCGTCATGAGCATCGAGACACTGACCCTGTCCAAGGCCATCAACACCGGTCTGCGTCGGGCCATGGAACGCGACGATCGGGTCGTGGTGATGGGCGAAGACGTGGCGACGCTCGGCGGTGTCTTCCGGGTCACCGATGGGTTGGCGAAGGACTTCGGTGACGACCGGGTCATCGATACGCCGCTGGCCGAATCCGCGATCATCGGGACCGCCATCGGGCTGGCGATGCGCGGCTACCGCCCGGTCTGCGAGATCCAATTCGACGGCTTCGTCTACCCGGCGTTCAACCAGATCGTGAGCCAGTTGGCGAAGCTGCACTACCGCAGCGGCGGAACGCTCAAGATGCCCGTGACGGTCCGGATCCCGTTCGGCGGCGGCATCGGCGCGGTCGAGCATCACAGTGAGAGCCCGGAGGCGTATTTCGCCCACACCGCAGGGCTGAAGGTGGTCGCCTGCAGCAACCCGGCGGACGCGTACGAGATGGTGCAGCAGGCCGTCGCCAGCGACGACCCGGTCATCTTCTTCGAGCCGAAAAGGCGCTACTGGGAGAAGGGCGAGGTCGACACCAGCCCGGAGCGTCCGCTGGCGGATCTGGCGCCGCTGCATTCCTCGCGCGTGCTGCGCGCGGGCCGTGACGCCACGCTCGTCACCTACGGCCCTTCGGTGTCTACGGCGCTCGCGGCAGCAGGCGCCGCCGCCGACGACGTTCACGATGTCGGCGTCATTGATCTGCGCAGCCTTTCGCCCCTGGACCTCGGCCCGGTGGTTGAAGCGGTTCGTACGAGCGGGCATCTGATCGTGGTGTCGGAAGCCCCTCCCGCGAGCTCGCTGTCAGCCGACATTGCAGCGCAAATCAGCGAGTTGGCGTTTTACTCCTTAGAAGCTCCCGTGATCCGCGTTGGAGGCTTCGACACCCCCTACCCCGCGTCCCGCCACGACGGCCACTACCTGCCCGACATCGACCGCATCCTCGACGCGGTCGACCGGTCGCTGGCGTTCTGACGAAAGGCTTCGCCGTGGCGCTTCGACACTTCGCGCTTCCCGACCTCGGGGAGGGGCTCACCGAGGGCGACATCCTTACGTGGTTGGTGGCCGAGGGCGACGAGATCGTCCTCAACCAGCCGATCGTGGAGGTGGAGACGGCGAAGGCCGCCGTCGAGGTGCCATCACCCTGGGCCGGCGTCGTGCGGCAGCTTCATGTGCCGCAAGGCCAAACGGTGGCCGTCGGTACGACGATCATCAGCATCGACGCTGTCGCGACCGCCGCGCAGCCGGCTGCAGACGGGCCTGAGGTTGCTGTCGCGGCGCCCGAGGCGATGCTGGTCGGCTACGGACCCCGCCCGGCGGCGACGCGGCGCCGCCGGCGTATCTCCGTGGTGCCCGAGCTCGTTCCCGCTGCTCCGGCGGCCACTCAAGAGGCTGAGGCGCCGCCCGACGTGACGGTGCTGGCCAAGCCGCCGGTGCGCAAGCTGGCTCGCGATCTGGGCGTCGATCTGCGCAGCGTGTACGGATCGGGCCCGAACGGCAGCATCACGCGCGCTGACCTGGGGGCCGCCGGCAGCCGGGCGGAGCACCCGTCGCTAGGCGCCCAGCCAGCGAGCGGGGGACGGCTGCCGATGACCGGGATGCGTAAGGCGATGGCCGAGGCGATGACGGCCAGTGCCTTCACCGCCCCGCACGCGACGGTGTTCGTGACGGTCGACGCGACCGAGACCGTCCAGCTGCGACGGTCGCTGGCCGCGCGTCCGGAATTCGCGGAAGCCGGGCTGACGGCGCTCGCGGTGGTGGCGCGCACGGTGTGCGTCGCGATGCGCAGCCACCCACTGATCAACTCGAAGCTCGATGACGTCGCCCGCGAGATCGTGCTCCACGACGAGGTCAATCTCGGCATCGCCGTCGCCACCCCGCGCGGCCTGCTCGTACCGAACATCAAGGGCGCGCAGGCACTTTCGCTGCTGGACCTGGCTGAGGGGCTTGCTCGGTTGACCGCTACCGCCCGCGAGGGTCACACGCGTCCCGCCGACCTGGCCGGCGGCACGTTCAGCATCACCAACGTCGGTGTCTTCGGTGTCGACGGTGGTAGCCCCATCCTCAACCCGGGCGAGAGCGCGATCCTGTGCCTCGGAGCGATCCGGCCGACCCCGTGGGTGCATGCGGGTGAGATCGCCGTTCGCGACGTCGTCCAGCTGTCGCTTTCGTTCGATCACCGGGTCATCGACGGGCAGGCAGCGGCCCAGTTCCTGGCGGATGTCGGAGCGATGCTGAACGACCCGCGGATCCTGCTCGCTCGCTCCTAGCGCCCCAGCCGACCCGGATTGCTCGCCACGGCCGTAACCTGGCGGTATGCCTGCTTACGAGTTCCGCTGCCGCACGTGCGGCGATGCCTTCGTCGTGCGTCGCGGCATGAGCGAGTCGACGACCGAGCCGGCGCACTGCCCGCAGGGCCACACCGACACGACGCGCGTGTTCACAGCGGTCGCCCTAGGCGGCCGGGCGGGCAGCGGTGGTTCGGCGCCCGCCCCGATGCCGGCGCCGCGTGCAGCCGGTGGCGGAGGCTGCTGCGGCGGGGGTTGCTGCGTAACTTAGAATGCCTCTTCGGCCAGCTCCATCAGCTCGAGGTCGACGCTGTCGGCGAGGGCGCGCTCGCCGGCAAGGCCCGGGAGGACGTTGCGGGCGAACCACTTCGCGGCTGCCACCTTGCCCTCGTAGAAGGCCTTGTCACGGCTGGAAACCGCAGGTTCCCGCGCGAGCGCTTCACCGGCGACCTCGGCCTGGCGCAGCAGCAGCCAACCGGTGACGACGTCGCCGCTGGCCATGAGCAGCCGGGTCGCGTTGAAGCCGACCTTGTAGACGTTCTTGCGGTCCTCGGCGGCACTGGTCAGCTGGCTGACCATGGTGGCGACGATGGCCTGCAGGTCGTCGACCGCGCGTCCGAGCAGTTCCCGCTCGCGGGCCAGCTCGCCGCCTCCGGGGTCGCCCTTCACGAACTCCTGGATCTGCGAGACGAGCGCGGTGAGCGCGGTGCCCTTGTCGCGGACGATCTTGCGGAAGAAGTAGTCCATGCCCTGGATCGACGTGGTGCCCTCGTACAAGGTGTCGATCTTGGCGTCGCGGATGTACTGCTCGATCGGGTAGTCCTGCAGGTAGCCGGAGCCGCCGTAGATCTGCAGCGAGGTCGCGAGCAGCTCGTAGCCCTTCTCCGACCCGTAGCCCTTCACGATCGGGAGCAGCAGGTCGTTGAGTCGCAGCAGCAGGTCGCGGTCGGCGCTGGTGGTTTCGCCGGCTTCGGCGAGCGCGATCTCGTCCTGGATGTGAGCGGTGTACAGCACTAGCGCACGCATACCCTCGGCCCAGGCCTTCTGACGCATCAGCATGAGGCGCACATCGGGGTGGTGAGCGATGGTGACACGCGGCGCCGTCTTGTCGGTCATCTGCGTGAGGTCGGGCCCCTGGACGCGGTGCTGGGCGTACTCGAGCGCGTTCAGGTAGCCGGTGGAGAGGGTGGAGATCGCCTTCGTGCCGACCATCATGCGGGCGTATTCGATGACCTGGAACATCTGGGCGATGCCATCGTGGACGTCACCGACGAGGTAGCCGACCGCCGGCATGTTGCCGTGGCCGAATGTCAGCTCGCAGGTGGCCGAGACCTTGAGGCCCATCTTCTTCTCGACGTTGGTGGCGTAGACGCCGTTGCGTTCGCCGAGCTCGCCCGTGGCCCAGTCGGTGACGTGGAACTTCGGAACGATGAACAGGCTCAGGCCCTTGGTGCCGGCGACGGCACCTTCGGGACGGGCGAGCACCAGGTGGACGATGTTTTCGGGGATGTCCCATTCGCCGCTGGTGATGAAGCGCTTCACGCCGTCGATGTGCCAGCTGCCGTCGGGCTGCTGGACCGCGGTGGTGCGGCCGGCGCCGACGTCAGAACCGGCGTCAGGCTCGGTCAGCACCATGGTGGCGCCCCACTCACGCTCGACCATGGTCTGGGCGAACACCTTCTGCTCCGGCGTGCCCAGCCGGTCGATGATGGCAGCGAAGTTGCCACCCGCCATGTACATGAACAGGGCCGGGTTGGCGCCTAGCATCATCTCGTTGGCCGCCCAGATCAGCGACGGCGAGGCGCCGGGGCCACCGAGGCTCTCCGGCAGCGAAAGCTTGTGCCAGTCACCGTCGAGGATGGCCTGGTAGCTCTTCTTGAACGACTCGGGAAGCGTCACCGAGTTCGTTGCGGGGTCAAAGACCGGTGGGTTGCGGTCGGCGTCCGCGAACGAGGCGGCGAGGTCCTCGCTGCACAGGCGCTCCATCTCGCGCAGGATGTCCCGCGCGGTGTCAGCGTCCATGTGCTGGAACGGGCCGCGCCCGAGCGCCTTGTCGGCGCCGAAGACCTCGAAAAGGTTGAACTCGAGATCCCGAAGGTTGCTCTTGTAGTGCCCCATGGCTTGCGAACCTCTCCGTCGGGAGTCGCTGAATACGACTTCGTACTCACCGGTAACTTGTCGGGATATTACCCACGAGTAACAGGAGTTCACACCTGTTTGCGCCTGTGGTGCAGATCACACACAGCGCTGACCTGAGGGTTCGTCAGGAAATCCACGCGCGAGTCCCATGGAGCGTGCACTCCAGCGGTGGCGCGCCTAGGAGATCAGCCGGCGCAGGACCGGGATACGAGAAATGACCAGGCACAGCGCGCCGGTGGCGAGGCAGACGGCCAGCGCCAGCGGGACAGCCCAGGCGACGGTGCGCCCGATCTGCGAGCTGTCGGGCAGCCCCAGCGCGCGCATCAGCGGGAAGAGCAAGAGCGGGTGGATGAGGAAGATTCCGTACGTCGCGGCGCCGTAGCGGCGTAGCCGCCCGCTGGAAATGCGTCGCGGCTGCCATCCGAGCACGGCCACGAAGGTCGCCAGCGACATCAGCATCACCGTCGGGCTCAGGTAGTCGTAGAGGAAGTAGCCGTCGGTCGTCCAGCCATAACGTGCGGCCAGGGCACCGCTCCCGAGCGCCGTACCGAGCCATCCCACGATCACCAGGCGGCGCGCCCAGTATTGCGCCCGGTCGCCGAGTTCGGCGGTGCGCAACAGGTAGCCGGCCAGGTAGTAGCCGACGTACGGCAGGAATCGCGTGACGGCGTTGAACCCGCCGCCGCCGCCCAGCTCCCGCACGGCGTGTTCGGCCAGCCCGAAGCCCAGCGCGGCCGCCGTCATCCACGTCAGGTCGCGGCGGCTGGAGTAGGCGACCAGGCGGCGCAGCACCGGGGTCAGCGCGGTCAGGCCGGCCACGATGAACAGGAAGTAGAGCTGCAGGTACGGATCGCCGGACGCCACCGCTTGAACGGTGCCGCCGAAGCTGAGGTCTTGGCCGTAGAACTGGCGCTCGAAAAGCAGGTAGACGGCGATCCAGAACGCCAGCGGGACCCCGATCCGCACGGCTCGGCGCCGCAGGAAATCTCCGTTGTGGACCGCCCGCGCCGGGTCCAGCAGGAGGGCGCCGCTGACCATGACGAAGACCGGCACGCACCACAGGGACGCGGTGTTGAGCAGGTCAGCGGCCCACCACCAGGCGGAGTGCCAGCCGGTGCCGGCGCTGCGGGTAGCCCTACTGACGGCGTGAATGACCACCACGGCGACGATCGCACCGATGCGCAGCAGATCCATCCATTGCAGGCCGCCGGCCGCGGCAACGGTGGGCCCGGTCGGCGCCGCACCATCGCGGGCAGGAGCGCGTACGAAGGCGTGTTCAGCCGTGGGCCGCGTCAGCAGATCGATAGGCATCGCCTACTAGCGTTCCCACTCCGGCAGCCTTTTAGCTGACTTTCAGCTGTGCATCTGCCCACTCTCGCAGTTTGTTCTTCGCGATCTTGTCGAGCGTGGCCCGCGGGAACTCTTCGACGACGTAGACCGCGCGCGGCACTTTGAAGTCGGACAGGTTCTTGGTGCAGACCTCGATGATCGCTTTCTCGAAGGCGGCGTCGTCCGGTTCGGCGCCCGGGCCTTTGATGACGAACGCGACCGCCACCATGCTCAGGAATTCGTGGGTCTGCCCGACGACGGCGATCTCCGCGACCCCGGGAACCTGGCGGGCCATGTCCTCGACTTCGCGAGCCGAGACGTTTTCGCCGCCGACCTTGAGGACGTCCTTGTCGCGCTCGCTGTAGAAGTAGTTGCCGCCTTCGGCGACCCGCACCATGTCCCCGGTCCGAAACCAGCCATCGGGGGTGAAGGCCTTGGCGTTGGCTTCGTCGTTGTCGAAGTACTCGAGGAAGAGCTGCTGCCCGCGGACTCCCCGTACCAACAGCTCCCCGATGGAGCCGTCGGTGCACAGCGCGCCGGTCTCGGGATCAACGACCAGGAACTTGTAGCCGGGAGTGGGCTTGCCCATCGAACGCGCCGGGTGGCGCTCGCCCTCGACCTCGCTGTGGACGCAGTGGGTGACCGTCTCGGTCATGCCATACGCGGCCAGCACCCGGAAGCCGAACATGGCTTCCAGCTCCGGGACGATCAGGCCGAAGACGCCCACGCGCAGCGAGTTGGCGGGCTTGTCCGGGATCATCAGCGCTTTGAAGACGAACGGGATGAGTGAGATGTGGGTGACATTCCGGCGCACCACGACGTCCCAGAAGCGGCTCACCGACCACTTCGGCATCAGCACGATCGTGCCGCCGACGCCGAGGGTCGACCAGGTCGTCCAGCTCTGCGCGTTGACGTGGAAAAACGGCAGGTATATGAGGTAGATGTCGTCGCCGGTCAGGTCGATGTTGTGGGGGCCGACGCGGCTCGCCCAGAGCGCGTTGGCATGGGTGTGGACGACCGCCTTCGGACGGGAGGTGGTGCCCGACGTGTACATGATCCCGGCGGGCAGCATCGGCTCGGCCGGACGCCCGGGGTAGCCGTCCTCGGCGCCGAGGAGGGCCTCGAACGTCTCCAAATCGGCCGGCACGTCCGCTTCGGCCGGTTCCCCGCTGTTGTCCGCCGTGACGGCGATCCACTTGAGGTCCGGCGCGTTTTCCCGGACGAGGGCGGCGAACTTGGGCTGGGTGATCGCTGCGACGCACTGGGCGTGGCCGGCCAGATACGTGATCTCGGGGCCGACGCTCTTGGTGTTGGTCGTGACGCCGACCGCGCCGACCGTCACGCACGCGTACCAGGCCAGCATCATCTCCGGGCTGTTCTCGGAGTGGATCAGGACCTTGTCGCCCTTGGTGATGCCGCGCGCATGCAGGCCGGCCGCGAGGCGGCGCACGTCAGCCGCAAACTCGGCGTACGTCCAGGTCCGTCCGGGGCCGTCCTTCGGCTCCCAGATCAGCAGCGGGTGGTCAGGCTTTTCGGTTGCCCAGTGGTTCAGCAGCCACGGAATGTCCTGACCGGCGAACTGGAAATCAACGACGGCTTGCTCGCTGATGGTCTCTGCGGTCACGGGTGCTCCCGGCGGGTGAGTAAGTAGGGCGCGCTGCGTTCTGGCTCATCCATCTTGGCTGACGGCCGCGGGCGTCTTGTGACCGGCCTGCCGATCGGGTTGATCCGGCGCCGGTTCAGCGGCGAGCAACCGGGCCAGCCGGGCGGTCAGGTCGTCGAGCTGGACCGCCAGCGCCTGATACGCCGGAAGTGGTTCGCCCAGTGGATCGCGGATCTCGTCGTTGGGCAGCGCCCGCCGCCGCCGCGGATCCCGAAGCGCGTCGACCGCCGTGACCCACTCCGGAAGGGTGCTGCCCTCGCGCGGGCCGTGCCGCTCGCCGAGTCGTACCAACTGACCGAGGACGAACGTGCTGCCGATCGCGTCGCCGTAGTGATTGGCGACCGCGTCCGCGTGGTCGTTCGTCATGGTGATGACGAGCGAGACCGGGGCGATGAGGTCGCGGTTCATCCGGCGGCTGACATGCCCGTCCAGCGGAACGCCGCGCTCGGCAAGAGCGGTCAGCGTGTGATCGGTGGGTCCGGCCGAATTCCAGCCGAGCGTTCCGGCGGAGCTCACCGCAAGTGCGAGCCCTGACGCGCGCAAATGGTGGCGCAGCAGCGCTTCGGCCATGGGTGAGCGGCACACGTTTCCGGTGCAGACAACGAGGATGGTCGGGGCTGGCCTACGATCCGTCACGTGTCAGAGCCTGCCAAAGTCTCCGCGGATGTGCCCTTCGCCCCTGACGCGTGGGTCTTCCCCGGTGGGACCTCGCCCGCCATGACAGCGCCGAGAGTGTCTTGGTCGCCGCTGGCGCGATGTGGGAGGGCGACGCCGGATACGACCCTCACGATGCTGCCGTTCCCGGTGCGCGTCACCGGCTGCGGAGGGGTGAGCCGCCCTGGCTTTACGAGCGCACTTTCCAACAGCGCGTCAATGGATAACACGCGCCGCGCTTCGTGTCGATGACATGTGCGAAACCTTCGAGTGAGGCTTAGGCTTCGATCATGTCCACACGAACGATCGTTCAGCTCGAAGATGACCTGACCGGGGAGCCCGCAGATGAATCGGTGACCTTCGGCCTGGACGGGAGATCGTTCGAGATCGACCTCACTGCGAGTAGCGCGGAGGAGCTTCGAGGGCTGCTGGCCCCGTATATCGCGGCCGGGCGCGGGCAGCGCTCGCGTGGACTGCAGCGCAGGTCAGTCGCCCTCACCGAACAAGAAGTTGACCCGGCGACCATCCGGGCCTGGGCCCAGAGCAACGGCTACGCCGTCTCCACCCGTGGTCGCGTCAGCCGGGAATTGCGCGAAGCGTACAAAAGCGCAAATAGCTAGCAACGCAACCGCCCCACCCTTGGCGAGTCCAGAAGCGCAGGTGTAAAACCTGTCCTTGTCCGCAAGAATGCTGGTATTACCTCCTGGTCCACCGACAGGATGACCGGCGGTGCATCTTGCTGGGGCAAGCCGAGGGCTTGGGGGCATCGGGGGAGGGTGGGGCACATGGGGTGCTCGCGCGGATCAGGTCGGCCGCCATGAGTACGCCGGCTACGACAGGCCCTTCGCGGGGTCGCGCGGCCAAGGCACGGCGGGTCGGCGTCGCGACCATCGCGGCGTTCTTACTGGTCCTGGCGGCTACCGGCGTGGCCGCCTGGGGGACCCACCGGGTCGTACGTGACCAGGGTTCGCGCCTGCTGAAGGAGCGGGCCGCTGAGCTGGGGTTGGTGTTCACGCAAGCGGTCAGCACGATCACGACCTCGATGAGTTCGTTCCTCGGTGTGCTGCATGCGACGGGAGCCTCGCCGAGCGCGTTCTCCCGCGCCGCAGCACCTGAGCAGGCCAAGAGCCCTCCGACAAGCCGGCTGACCATGGCGCTCGTGCGGCGCGGGGCGGATGGGCATTTCCAGGTCGTCACCGTCAGCGGGCCTTTGCTGAAGGCCGGCGAGCAGCTCACCGGTGTGCGCGCCGCCGCCCTCACCAAGGCGCGTGTGAGCAAGGTCGCCGTTCCCATCTCCACCCTGGTGATCGGCAGCGGTGCCAACCGGGCGCTGGGTTTCGCGTTGAAGGCGTCCGCCATCCCGGGGGTGTTCGGCGAGGTTCTGCTGTACCGGGAGACCGCGCTCGGCCCGCTGTCCGCTCCTCGCCAGGCCGATACCGCGCCCTTTCACGAGCTCAAAGTCGTCTTGTACGCCTCGCCACAGGTCGACCCGAAGCAACTGCTGGTGACCACTTCCGAAAGCCCGACCACCCTGCCCACCGGCGGCACCCGCTACATCAAGCAGCCGGCGGGGGGCAGCACCTGGCTGCTGGGAGTGCGCCCCAAAGGCTCGCTCGTCGGCGGGGTGGCGGCCAACGCGTGGTGGATCGTCATGATCGGCGGCATCGGGGCTGCTCTCTTGGTGGCCGGCATGGTCGAGTTCACGATCCGGCGGCGTGACGCGGCCCTCTCCCTCTACGCCGTGGAGCATCAGCAGGCCGAGACGCTGCAGCGCAGCCTGCTCCCGTCGCTGCCCCAACTGGCGGACCTCGAGCTGGCCGCCCGCTACGAGGCCGGTGGGGTGGGGCAGCGCGTCGGAGGCGACTGGTTCGACGCCTTCCCGCTGACCAGCGGCGGGGTCGGCTTCGTCATCGGCGACGTGATCGGCCACGATCTGGAGGCGGCCGCAGCCATGTCGCAGGTACGCGCGGCGCTGCGGGCATTCGCGTACGAGGGTGACGAGCCGGCGGTGGTGATCTCCAGACTCGACCGGCTGATCGTCACGTTTGAGCTGACCCAGCTCGTGAGCGTGATTTACGGCGTCCTGGATCCGGTGTCCGACAACGGCACCCGCGTCGTCCGTTTCGCTAACGCGGGCCACCTACCGCCGCTGCTGCAGGCGCCGGACGGGACAGTCACTTCGCTGTCGGGTGGGGCGTCGGTCGTCATCGGTGCGCCGTACGTGGAAGCACGCGGCCAGGCCGAACTTCTGCTGCAGCCCGGATCCACCATGCTGCTTTTCACCGACGGACTGCTCGAGGCGCCCGAGCTGTCCCTGACCGACACCATCCCCGAGCTCGAGCGCACCGTGGCGGCCCATCCGCCCGAGGCCGGGTGCGACGCGATGTGCGATCGGGTCTTGGCGTCACGCCCCCGCCAGCCGCAGCGCGATGACATCGCGCTGCTCGCCATCCGGCTTCGCGACGTACCGGCGCGCAACGTCCAGCAGCCCGCGGTACGTCAAGACGCGAACGTCGCACCGGAGGTGGCAGACTCGACCCTCACCGGGCCGGCCCACCTTTCGCGGCGTTAGGCGGGCGGGATGCGGCCGTGATCGATCAGCTCAGCGAATCCGTCGTGCTGCCTCCGGAGGCCAGATCGCCGTCGATGAGCAGGCGGTTCGTCGAGCGCGCGCTCACCCGGTGGGAGCTGGACGCGCTCACTGACACGGCGGTCCTGCTCACCAGCGAGCTGGTCACCAACGCCATCGTTCACGCGCAGACCGAGGTGGCGGTCACCATCCGGCGCGAGGGCCGGCACACCGTGTCCGTGTCGGTGTCCGACGGCTCGGCGACCGCCCCGCGGCTGGCTCGCCATACCAGCGACTCGGCGACCGGTCGGGGGCTCGGCATCCTCGACACGCTGGCCGCGTCGTGGAACGTCGTCACCGCGCCCGGGGGCAAGACGGTGACCTTCACGTTGCAGTTTCCGGCGGTTCCTTCGACCCGCACTCAGCCGGGTCAAGCGTAAGGGGTAGCACCAGTTGGACACGACATCCGCTTCGGCCTCGCAGGCCCGTTCCACGCCGGCTTTGGCTTCGCCGCTCGGCCGCTATGACGTCAGCGTCGATGCTCCGGCGGACAGCGAGCTGCACGAGGTGAAGCTGCTCGGGGTGCCAGTCGAGCTCTTCCTAGCGAGCCGCCAGCAGCATAGTGAACTCATTCGCGAGTGTGCGGTCATGGGCCTGGCCGGACCTTCGGAGCTGGCGCACGAGAGCCCGCAATTGCGGCAGTTGATCCGCGAGCTGGGCGTGCACTCCGCGGCGACGAGCTCGGCTGCCGACGAGCAGGTCGAGGCCGCCGCCCGGGCCGGTCGAGCAGCAGTCGATCTGGCGTATCGCGTACCGGCGAGCGTCATCTCCACGGCTGATCGGCTGGAATCGTTGATGGCCTCGGCCGATGAGTTTTGCCAGCAGGGACGCATGCTCACCATGCCGCGGACGGCGCAGATGAAGCGTTTCGCTGCCTGGTGGCTGGGTGAACTACGACGCCAGGTTGGCGGGCAGCCGGCCACCCCCTGGGCTGCTGGTTAGCCCATTCGGGTGGCGAGCCGCGGCGGCGCGCTGCCGAAGCAACCGAGATGGAAGCGGTTTCGACGACGGCAATGAACGAGCCCGTTGGGCTGGTTCGCCGACTTCTTGACGAGTATCCGGGCGCCATCCTCGTCGCGACGACACCCGAGGGCATGCCCATCCCGGTTCCGGTGGACGTGCCGGTGCCCCGCGAACGGTGCGTTCAGCCGAGGGGGTTGGAGTCGTTCGCCACAGCAGGTCTCAAGGTCCTGGCGGACGGTCTTCTACAGGCCCGCGCCTGCGGTTGCGCAACGGTGCGGCTGCGTTTCAACGACACCACGTCAGCATTCAGCACGATGGTCACCACCCACTTCATCGATGCGATAGCCGGCTACGGCGTGATGTTGACCCTCGTGGTCCCGGACGACGACAGCGGCACCTTGGCCCGGCTGCATACCGAGCCGGTGACGACCCGGATCGGTCGCATGGTGCGGGACGGGCTGGGGATCATCTACCGGGTTGATGACGCCCTGGCCAGTCAGCTCGGCTACCGGGCTGACGAGCTGGTCGGGCGACGATCCATCGAATTCGTCCATGATGACGACCGCGCGCTCGCCCTCGCCAGTTGGCAGGCGCTCATGGCCGAGGGCGGCACGCTGCGCCGGCTGCGGCTGAGGTATCGCGCAGGTGCGGGTGACTACATCTGGTTTGAGATCACCAGTACCAACCTCGTGGCGGAGGGTCGCGAGGTTGTCAGTGATTTCGTGGACATCAGCGCCCAGATGCATGAGCAGGAGCGCCTCGCTGATCGCGAGCGGCTCCTGCACCACCTGACCGAGGCGCTTCCGCTCGGCGTCCTGTGTCTCGACAGCCGGCGCGCCATCGCCTTTGCCAACCGTCGGCTGCCCGTATTGCTCGGGCAGCCGGTGCCCGCCGAGCTCGAGCAACTGGTGCAGATCTTCGAACCGGCCTGCAGGCTGGCCTTTGAGCGCGCGTTGAGCGAAGCGCTCTCCGGCCTCCCATCGCAGGTGCAGGTGGTGATAGCTGGTGCCGGTGACCAAACCAGGGTTTGCGACGTGACCGTTGAATGTCTCGCTGAGTTGCGGGCTTCAGGCAGCGCGGAGGCCGGCCCCGGCGCGATCGTGTGCTTCACGGAGGTGACCGAGTCGCTGCGGCTGCGTCAACAACTGGAATTCGAGGCCACCCACGACTTCTTGACCGGCTGCCTGAATCGCGCCGAGGTCCTGCGGCTGGTCGGGGCCGCAACCAGCACCGAGAAGTCGATTGCCGGCGGCCTGGCCGCGGTGTTCGTCGACCTCAACCTCTTCAAGGACGTGAACGACCGTTACGGGCACGCTGCGGGGGATGAGTTGCTACGCGCTGTCGGCGCCCGGCTGCAAGCCCTGCTGCGCGATGGTGACGCGGTGGGACGGATCGGCGGCGATGAGTTCCTCATGCTCTTTCGCCGGGTGACGACCCTAACCGGCGCGCAGATCATCGGCGATCGCGTCGCGGCGGCGCTGAACGGACGTATTCGCTTGGCGGCAGGCCCGGTAGAGGTAACGGCGAGCGTCGGGGTCAGCTGGGTTCACGGTCGGTCGACGTCGGCTGATGACCTGGTGGCTGCTGCTGATGCCGCCATGTACCGCGCCAAGCGGGCGGGCCAGCACAGGGCCGTCGTGCAGGCACCGGATCGCGAGCGCGCCTGACGCTCCTGCGATCCTGGGGGACCTTCCTTCGCTGGAAGCTCTGGTGGCGCTCGCCGTCGACGCCGGCTGGCGTCCGCTCCTGGTGGCCGAGTCGACCCGCGACGAGCTCGACACCTGGGAGTCGGATTGGCGAGCCGGGCTGGAGCTTTCCGGGCACCCGCAGGCGCGGGCGCTGGCCGACGAGCGCCGTCAGGAGTACTTCGGTGCCTATCGCGACGCTCTCGGTTTCGCCTGGCTGGTGCTGTTGTCCGGATAAATCACCGGCTTGATCCGCGTGCGTGGAGCGCCGATCCCGCTTACGCTGCATTCGGGTTCGGATAGGAGCCCGCCGCCCCGGGCAGAGCAATTCGGGTTGGCGACCTCAGCGGGACCATCCGGAGTGGATCATCACTCTGCTACGGCAAGAAACGCCCGACGAGCGACAGCGTTCCCCCGCCTACGAGCCTGCCCTCTTCGAGTTCGATCTCGACACCAAGCGGCTCGACTGGTCCAGCGGCATGTTCCGGATCTACGGCTACGAGCCCGGCGCCTGCCGGCCCACGGCCGAGCTGCTGCTGGCTCACAAGCACCCCGACGACCGCGCGCGGGCCGCGCGGATCTTCAGCGGTCGTACGCCATCGCTGAAGCCGCTGGTGTGGGAGCACCGCATCACCGACGCACTGGGCCGCTCGCGCGTCGTGGTGCTCTACATCCAGGCCGAGTTCGCGCAGGACGGCCGTCCGCTTGCCCTGCGCGGGTCTGCCGTCGATGTCACGCAGGCCGAGCGGGCCCACTACGTCTCCGACGAGCCGTACGTGGCAGGACTTCACGCGCAACTCGTCGACCTCAGCAAGGCGGTCGAGAGCCGGGATCTGATCGGACAGGCCAAGGGCATCCTCATGGAGCGCCTGAAGATCAGCGCGGATGAGGCGTTCGACCTGCTGCGCCAGACCTCGATGGCCAAACAGGTGAAGCTGACGGCCGTCGCCGACGAGCTGGTCTTCAGCGGCCAGCTGCCCGAGCTCAAGCCCGCGGGGAAGGTCCGCTAACGCGGCCCGAACGCCCTCTGACTTCCCAGCCACGACGGCCCACGGCCCGTATTTCTTCGCGTACTCCGCTGGTGCTGCCATTGGTCAGCCGTTCGGGTGCAGGATGATTTCGGCGTACGGCGCCCGCGCTCCGTGACACTTGGGCCGCAGGCCTCGGCCACGACGAGTGAGCACGTTGGGGTCGACGTCGTGGTTGTCGAGGGTGACGCCGACCCGCGAACGGCCGTGCTGCACCCTGTGGGGCGGCTGGGCCGAGCGGCTCAGCGCCCAGTGAGCGCCGGGTGTCGTGCAAATCCCGCGCAGTTCTGCTTCGCAGCCCGCGAGTGTCCTAGTTTGCGGGGTGTCGCCGATGGCGATCATGGAATTTCGCGGAATTTGCACGCGCTCGTCGGCTCGTTGGGTACTGGTTTCGGGGACGCGCTAGCCGAACGCTCGCTCGCCGGCGATGTCGTAGATCTTGACCTCGAAGGCCTTCGGAGCTGGACCGCCGGACTTCGGCGCCTTGGCTACGCCGGCCACGTGTGCATCGAACGACGGCTGGTCCGCCCATCGTTCGAAAAGCATCACTCGCGGGGCATCGACCGGGTCGGCGCTCATCATGTACTGAAGGCATCCGGACTCTCGCGAGTCGCCTTCATCGCGTCAACGCGGCCGGCGGCGAACGCAGTTAGGGAAAGGAGCATGCCGGGGTAGCCGTCGTTCGAGCCGACCGGAAGGTAGATCACACCGTTGGCGACCGCGGCCGGCGTGTTTGCAGTGCCAGCGGCATGCTCGGCAGGTAGCGGACCACCTTGCCGGGAGCGGCGTCGAGCACCTGGACCAGGCGGGGTCGTTCCAGGCCGTCGGCTCGTTCAGGGCGTAGACCAGGTTGTCGTGGACGAGCGGGGTGTCCATTGCGTTGCGCCGTCGCTGATCCCTTCGTTCCGGACCCGACGAGCCATTTCGTGGTCAGGTCGGTCTTCCAGACCGTGACCAGATCGCTGGCGTACATGAAGTTGCCGACGACGGTTTCGCCGTTCGCGGTGTGGGTGGTCCCAGGCAGCTGGAAGCCCCACCATCGGTCAGCTGCTGTCGGAGCGGGTGACGAGAATCGAACTCGCGTTCTCAGCTTGGGAAGCTGATGTTCTGCCGCTGAACTACACCCGCGCGCGGGAGCGCGACTGCAAGGATAGCGGTCAGCACTGCGGCAGACTTGGCCATCTCACCCAAACGACCACTGGCCCCCCCGGGAGCGCGATGATCCTGTCCGACCGCACCGTTCGCAAGTTGCTCGCTGACGGTCACCTGGAGCTGGACCCGATCGAGGACGACCAGATCCAGCCGGCCAGCGTCGACGTTCGCCTCGGCAGCGGGATCCGGGTGTTTCGCAACCACACGGCAGAGTGCATCGATCCTTACGAGGTGCGCACCGACCTGACTGAGCTCGTCGAGATCGCCGAAGGCTCGGCGTTCGTGCTGCACCCTGGCGAATTCGTGCTCGGAAGCACGGTCGAGCGCATCGGACTCCCGGACGACATCGTGGCGCGGGTCGACGGCAAGTCGAGCCTGGGTCGCCTCGGCATACTCATACATGCGACCGCTGGATTCATCGACGCTGGCTTCAAAGGCCAGATCACGCTCGAGCTGAGCAACGTCGCCACCTTGCCGATCCGGCTGTGGCCTGGGATGAAGATCGGTCAGATCTCGTTTATGCAGTTGGATGAGCCGGTGGAGCGGCCGTACGGGCACCCGGATCTGGGGTCGAAGTATCAGGGCCAGTCGGGCCCGGTGGCGTCGGAGTACCGCCACAACCGCCGCACGACGACCGGTTGATCAGTTCGGCAGCTTCTTCGCCGCGACCTGGCGTCCGTCGCGGAAGAGTTCCACTTCTTGCGCATCGGTCGAAACCGTCGAGGGCACGGTACCGCCCGCCAGACACCCCTTCAGGCCCTGGTGTACGGCCACCGCGACCGCGCCCGTCGGGGTGACAACGGCGCCGTCGCCTTGCACGCGGGCCGTTTTCGCGTCGACGGTGATGATGTACGTCCCCGCTGCCGGGCCGGTGACGGCGTAGCGAACGGAGCTTCCGGCGCCGGTGGTCACTGAGCTCAGGGCCACTGCCGGCGTGGTGCAGCTCTTGGCCAAACCGAGCGGTTTGGCGACTGGCTGGTTCAGCGTGACGAGCAGCGTCAGACCCACTCCTGCGACCAGGAGGCCGATCAGGACCCGCCGGGAGGGCATCCCTGGCAGCTGGGTCGTATCCCGAAGCGCTCGCCGGACCGTGCGGTGGCGTTCGTGGCGAGACTTCTCGAGCAGCTCGTAGCGACGCTCCGAACGCATCCGGCGCTCATGCCGCGCCACCTGACGAGCGGCGCGCTGCGCGTCTTTCGCGTCCTGCTGAGCGGATTTCGAGCGCTCGTTCCCCTCGGGCAGCGATCAGCTCCCGTCGCTGGCCGACGCGTCGCCGGCGGAGGCGACGACTGCTGCCGGCTCGTGGACCGATCGCAGCAGCAGCTGGGCGACGTCGAGGACCTCGACGCCTTCGCGAGCCTCGCCGGACTGCTGCTTGCTCGTGACGGCGTCGGAGAGCATCACCATGCAGAACGGGCAGGCGGTGCCGACCATGTCCGGATCGAGGCCGAGTGCCTCGTCGACCCGCTCGACGTTGATCTGCTTGCCGATCCGCTCCTCCATCCACATCCGGGCGCCGCCGGCCCCGCAGCAGAATCCGCGCTCGCGGCAGCGGTGCATCTCCTTGCTGGCCAGGCCCGGAACGGAGGCCAGCACCTCGCGCGGGGCGGTGTAGACGTTGTTGTGACGGCCGAGGTAGCAGGGGTCGTGGTAGGTGACGAGACCCTCGACCGGGGTGACCGGGGTGAGCCGGCCGGCAGCGACCAGCTCGCCGAGCAACTGGGTGTGGTGCAGGACCTTGTACTCGCCGCCGAGGGATGCGTACTCGCGGCCCAGCGCGTTGAAGCAGTGGGGGCAGGTCGCGACGATCGTCTTCGACGGCTTGCCTTCGGACTTCACCGCGGCGTCCAGCACCTCGATGTTGGCCTTGGCCAGCTCCTGGAAGAGGTACTCGTTGCCGAGGCGGCGGGCGGGGTCACCGGTGCAGGATTCGCCGGTGCCGAGCACCGCGAAGCTCACCCCCGCGGTGTGCAGGAGTTCCGCGAACGCCCGGGTGACCTTCTTGCTGCGATCTTCGATGGCGCCGGCGCAGCCGACCCAGAACAGGTACTCGACTTCGTCGGGAATCGCGTCGCCAGCGTCGAGTACCAACACCTCGAACGGCAGTCCGTGCATCCAGTCGGTACGGCTCTTCGGGTTGACGCCCCAGGGGTTGGCGTTGTTCTCGAGGTTGCGCAGCATCACGCCGGCCTCGCTCGGGAACTCGGATTCGATCAGCACCTGGTAGCGCCGCATCTCCAGGATGTGGTCGACATGCTCGATGTCGACCGGGCACTGCTCGACGCACGCGCCGCACGTGGTGCATGACCAGAGGACGTCCGGGTCGATGACGCCGAGGGAAGCGAGGTCGCCGACGAGGGGTCGCTCGTTCTGGGCCTTACCCGGCTCGGGCACGCGCCCGAAACCGGACTCGGGCACGCTGTGGTGCTCTTTGGCGCCGGCCTGTTTCCCTTCATCTGCGCCCGGGGTGCCGCCGACGGGCGTGGCGCTCTCCCCGTCGCCATTACCGCCGGCCAGCAGGTACGGCGCCTTGGCGAAGAGATGGTCGCGCAGATCCATGATCAAGATCTTCGGAGAGAGCGGCTTGTCGGTGTTCCAGGCCGGGCATTGGCTCTGGCAGCGACCGCACTCGGTGCAGGTCGCTAAGTCGAGCATGGCCTTCCACGAGAAGTGCTCGATCTTGCCGGCCCCGATGATCGGCTCCTCCTCCTCCATCAAGCTCTCGAGGTCAGGGGTCGTATTGAGCGGCCCGAGCGCGTTCGGCTCGCGCTTGGTGAGCACGTTGAGGGGAGCGATGAAGATGTGCAGGTGTTTGGAATGGACGACCAGCACCAGGAAGCCGGTGATCACCGCGATGTTGAGCAGCAGGAAAGTCGTTTCCAGGGCACCGTTGGCCGTGTGGCCGAAGGGATGCATCACCTTGGCGAATGCGAAGGAGGCGAACTCCCACCAGTTGCCCGTGTGGTCAGGGCCGTAAGGGAAGTGGCCGGTGTTGATCTGGGCTCCGCGGTAGCCGAAGAGCGTGAAGACCACGAGGAAGATCAGGACGAGCACTACCCAGGCCGCCCCGTTGTGCGAGCCGTAGAAGCGGCTCTTGCGTTCGAGGCGCGCCGGGCTGCGCTCGGTGCGGTTGAAGGCGAAGTAGGCCAGCGCGACCACGACCAGGGTGCCGAACAGATCCTCGGTGAAGCCCAGCCAGGTCATCTTCCCGATGAACGGGAAGGAGAAGTTCCGGTTGAACAGCGCACCCCAGGTCTCGATGACCGTGAAACCCAGGATGATGAAGCCCCACATCGTGAAGAAGTGCGCCGCCCCGGGGACGGTCCACTTCAGCAGCTTCTTCTGACCCAGGACCTCGACAAGCTGGGTGCCGGCACGGCGCCCGATCCCGTCCAGGCGACCGGGGGCTGGCGTTCCCAGACGGATCATGTTGTAAAGGAACAACACCCGGCGTCCCGCGATCGCCAGTGCGGCAACCGTCAGAAGCAGCCCGATGATCAGGCGTACAGCCACTGAACCTCCCGTGAGCACAGAGTCGCGCAAATCGTACGGCTCCGATGACATGGGAGTCACACGCGACCGCGAGCGAAAGAAAGCTCACGCCGATGAGCAGCCTAAGCGTCGACTTTGGTAGAGAGCCAGCCGCGCTCTCCCAACCACGTCCCGTTGAAGAATCCGGTGACCGAGGGAATGAGATCCGGCGCAGCAAAGTTGAGTCTGACAGGCTCAGTTCCGTTGACATGGCCAGCAGCATTCGTCACACTAGGTGGCAGGGCTGCTCGGTATCGAATGTCGCCGGCTTCGGGCCAGCTAGCCCCCGTCAGCAATCCCGCTCCACCCAGAAGCCCATTGATAGGCAAGAAGAAAGGCCCCCCATGGCTCGTGTAGTCGGTATCGACCTCGGAACCACCAACTCGGTGGTGGCCGTCCTTGAGGGCGGCGAGCCCGTCGTCATCGCCAATGCCGAGGGCAGTCGCACCACCCCAAGCGTGGTCGCTTTCGCCAAGAACGGCGAGGTGCTCGTCGGCGAGGTCGCCAAGCGCCAGGCGGTGACGAATGTCGACCGCACCATCCGCTCCGTCAAGCGCCACATGGGCACCGACTGGTCCCAGTCCATTGACGGCAAGCCGTTCAACCCGCAGCAGGTTTCGGCCTTCATCCTGCAGAAGCTCAAGCGCGACGCGGAGAGCTACCTCGGCGAGACCGTCGCCGATGCGGTGATCACCGTGCCGGCGTACTTCAGTGACGCCGAGCGCCAGGCCACCAAGGAGGCGGGCGAGATCGCCGGCCTCAATGTGCTGCGCATCATCAATGAGCCCACCGCGGCCGCGCTCGCATACGGCCTGGACAAGGGCGACAAGGAGCAGACCATCCTGGTGTTCGACCTCGGTGGTGGCACGTTCGACGTGTCGCTCTTGGAGATCGGCGACGGGGTCATCGAGGTCAAGTCGACCGGCGGTGACAGCAAGCTTGGCGGCGACGACTGGGACCAGCGCGTCGTCGAGTACTTGGTCAAGACCTTCAACGGCCAGCACGGCGTCGACCTCGCCAAGGACAAGATGGCGATGCAGCGTCTGCGCGAGGCAGCCGAGAAGGCCAAGATCGAGCTCTCCCAGAGCAGCCAGACCAGCATCAACCTGCCGTACATCACGGCAAGTGCCGAGGGTCCGCTGCACCTCGACATCCCGCTGACCCGCGCCGAGTTCCAGCGGATGACGTCCGACCTGCTTGACCGCTGCAAGGGCCCGTTCCAGCAGGCGATCAAGGACGCCGGTGGCAGCGTTGCCGCTATCGACCACGTCGTGCTCGTCGGCGGATCCACCCGGATGCCCGCTGTTGTCGATCTTGTGCGCGAGTTGACCGGTGGCAAGGACCCCAACAAGGGCGTCAACCCCGACGAGGTCGTCGCTGTGGGCGCGAGCCTGCAGGCCGGCGTGCTGAAAGGCGAGGTCAAAGACGTCCTGCTGCTCGATGTCACCCCGCTTTCGCTGGGCATCGAGACCAAGGGCGGCATCATGACCCGCCTCATTGAGCGCAACACCACCATTCCGACCAAGCGGTCGGAGATCTTCACTACGGCTGACGACAGCCAGCCGTCCGTGCAGATCCAGGTGTTCCAGGGTGAGCGCGAGATGGCCTCGGGCAACAAGAAGCTCGGCATGTTCGAGCTCAGCGATCTCGCTCCCGCGCCGCGCGGTGTGCCGCAGATCGAGGTCACCTTCGACATCGACGCCAATGGCATCGTCCACGTCGGCGCCAAGGACCTCGGCACCGGCAAGACCCAGTCGATGACCATCACCGGCGGCTCCGCGCTTCCGCGCGACGAGATCGACCGGATGATGCAGGAGGCCGAGCAGTACGCCGAGGACGACAAGAAGCGTCGCGAAGAGGTCGAGGTCAAGAACCAGGGTGAGGGCCTCGTCTACCAGACCGAGCGTTTCCTGGCCGAAAACGGTGACAAGGTCTCTGCCGAGGCGCGTACCGACGTCGAGGAGAAGCTCGGCGCGCTGCGTGCGGTCGTCGGCGGCAATGACATCGCCGCGATCCGCACGGCGGTCGATGAGCTGGCCAAGGCCTCGAGCGCCATGGGATCAGCCATGTACGCCGAGCAGGCTGCGGCCGGCGGAGCTGCGGGCGCATCCGGTGATGCGGGGTCGGCCGCCGAAGAGGTCGTCGACGCCGAGATCGTGGATGACGACAAGTGACCAATGCCCAGCAAGGTTCTCCGGGCTTTACGGGCGACCGTGGGCGAGCTCCCTTCGGCGCGGGCGGGCGATTCGGCCCGCCCGCGGCGCAGGAGCCCGAGCCGGTCGTCATTCGTGACAAGCGCCGGGTGAACCCCTTTGGTACGGGGGCTCCTGCTCCCAGTTCCCCCATGCCCGCGGCGCCCCCCGCGCCGCCGGCTGATGACGAGGCTCCACCGGAGTCTCCCGAGCAAGCGGAGGTGATCGCTTTGTCCACCCAGCTGGCTGAGCGCACCGCCGACTTGCAGCGGCTGAAGGCGGAATACGACAACTATCGGCGACGTGTCGACCGCGATCGGCAGGTCGGGGCGGATGCCGCGACCGCGAAGGTGCTCGGCGGCTTGCTCGCGACCCTCGACGACATCGATCGGGCGCGCGGACACGGCGATCTTGACGGTCCGTTCCGGGCTGTTGCCGACAGCCTGGAGTCCACCTTGTCGAGCGTGGGTCTCGAGCGCTACGGCGTGTCGGGTGAGGCATTCGACCCGCAGGTCCACGAGGCCCTCATACACACCTTTGAGCCTGGGCTCGACGGGCCCACGTGCGTTGAGATCTACCGGTCCGGTTACCGATATGCCGGGCGTGTGTTGCGTCCTGCGCAGGTCGTCGTAGCCGAGCCCCCGGCGCCGGAGGAGAGCGCCGATGGGGCCACGTGACGTAGAGAAGGATTACTACGCGGCGCTTGGCGTCGCGAAGGGTGCTGACGCCGCCGCCATCAAGCGGGCCTACCGCAAGCTTGCTCGCGAGCTGCACCCGGACAAGAACCCGGGTGATGCGAAGGCAGAGGCGAAGTTCAAGGACGTCTCCGAGGCCTACGACGTGCTGTCCGACGACGTGCGCCGCAAGGAGTACGACGAGATGCGCGCGCTGTACGCCAACGGCGGCGGCCATCCTGGTCCCTTCGGTGGCCGCGCGGGCAATGCTGGTGGAGTCCCGTTCAACCTCGACGACCTGCTCAATCAGCGGGCCGGGGCAGGCACGGCGGGTGCCGGCGGCTTCGGCGGGCTGTTCGGAGACCTGTTCAGCCGGTCGCCTGGCCGGGGTCCGCGGCGTGGGGATGACCTGCTGTCCGAGTTGACGATCGGTTTCGACGAATCGTTTCGCGGCGTCGAGGCGACGGTTCGGTTGCCCGGCGCGGCGGCCTGCACCAACTGTGCCGGCCTCGGTACCCGGCCGGGAACCGTGCCCCGCACCTGTCCGACCTGTCAGGGCCTTGGCGTCGTCAGCCGTAGCCAGGGCGGTTTCGCGCTGTCCGAGCCATGCCGCGATTGCCGCGGCAAGGGCTCGATCATCGACGACCCCTGCCCCGTCTGCCACGGCACCGGCCGTCAGGAGCGTGTTCAGCGCATCCGCGTACCGGCCGGCGTGATTGACGGCCAGCGGCTGCGCGTGCGTGGCCGCGGCGTCCCCGGTGAGCGCGGCGGCCCGGCGGGTGATCTGGAGGTGGTGGTTCACGTGACACCGCATCCCGTCTTCGGGCGGGAGGACGGCGCGGCCGGCACCGTCACGATCGTGGTGCCGGTGACCTACCCCGAGGCGACCCTGGGCGCTGAGGTGCGCGTGCCGACCCCCGACGGGTCGGCGGTGACGGTCAAGGTGCCGCCGGGCACGTCAAGCGGCCGGCGGCTGCGCGTGCGCGGTCGCGGTGCCCCCACGTCCGGCGGCGCTCGAGGCGATCTGCTCGTCACCATCGACGTCAGCGTTCCGACCAAGCTGACCCCGGCCGCCCGCAAGGCGCTCGAGGACTACGCGCAGCAGGACGCGGTCGATCCCCGTGCCCACCTCAACACGCTGCTGGGAGGCTGACGATGGACCGCCGCGCCGCTCCCGGTACGGGCCGCGCTCAGACCGTTGGATTTCACGGCGGTCACTCCGATGAGGCGCCGGTCTACGTCATCTCCGTCGCCGCGGAGCTGGCCGGAATGCATCCCCAGACCCTGCGCACCTACGACCGGCTGGGCATCGTGCAGCCCGGCCGGTCGGCGGGCCGTGGCCGGCGCTACTCGCCGCGTGACGTCTCCCTGCTTCGCGAGGTCCAGCGCCTTTCCCAGGAGGAGGGGATCAACCTCGAGGGCATCAGGCGCATTCTCGGCCTGGGCAACCAGCTGGCGGCGCTGCAGGCTCGCATACGGGAGTTGGAAGCCGAGCTCGAACGGGCGCGCGTCGACGCTGACGCTCGGGTCGAGCAGGCCCACCGCGCCCACCGGCGGGATCTCGTGCCGCTTGACGGCTCGTCGGTCGTGGTGTGGCGCCGCCAGCGCTGAGCTGCGCAGAAAAGACAGGATTGAGCGGGAAGCACTCAACCCTGACAGGCGTTGCCTTGTAGTAGCAGTAGCCCCCCATTCCCAACGACACAGGATCCACATGAACCCCGAGCGGCTCACCACCAAGAGCTCCGAAGCCTTCTCCGACGCACTCGCGCGCGCCACAGCGACCGGTTCTCCCCAGGTGGAGCCGGTCCACCTGCTGAGCGCTCTGCTCGATCAGCCCGAGGGGCTGGCGGGCCCGCTGCTCGCCGCCGTCGGAAGTTCGGTGGCGGTGCTGCGCCCGCAGGTCGAGGCGGCGCTGGCCCGCCTCCCGCGGGCGGCAGGTTCTTCCGTGGGAGCTCCGCAGATGTCGCGCCAGGTGCTCGCCGTCATCAATGCCGCGCAGGCGCATGCGGCCACGTTGGGCGACGAGTACGTCTCCACCGAGCATCTGCTGGTCGGGCTGGCGCAGGACGGCGGCGAGGCGAGTTCGCTGCTGAAGAGCGTGGGGGCCACCCCGGAGGCGCTGCTGGCCGCGTTCGAGACCGTTCGCGGCGGGGTGCGCCGCGTGACATCGCAGGATCCCGAGGGTGCCTACCAGGCGCTGGAGAAGTACGGGACCGACCTGATTGCGCTCGCCAAGAGCGGCAAGCTCGATCCGGTGATCGGTCGCGACAACGAGATCCGGCGAGTCGTGCAAGTGCTCTCGCGCCGCACCAAGAACAATCCGGTGCTCATCGGCGAGCCCGGAGTCGGCAAGACCGCCATCGTCGAGGGGCTGGCGCTGCGCATCGTGGCGGGCGATGTTCCCGAGTCGTTGCGCGGTCGCCGGCTGATCTCGCTCGACCTCGGCGCCATGATCGCGGGCAGCAAGTTCCGCGGTGAGTTCGAGGAGCGTTTGAAGGCCGTCCTCAATGAGATCAAGGACTCCGAGGGCCAGGTCATCACGTTCATCGACGAGCTTCATACGGTCGTGAAGGCCGGCGGCGGCGAGGGCGCGATGGACGCCGGCAACATGCTGAAGCCCATGCTCGCCCGCGGTGAGCTGCGCATGATCGGGGCCACCACACTTGATGAGTACCGCCAGAACATCGAGAAGGACCCGGCCCTGGAGCGCCGCTTCCAGCAGGTCTACGTCGGTGAGCCGTCGGTGCCCGACACAATCGCGATCCTGCGCGGGCTGAAGGGTCCGTATGAGGCCCACCACCGGGTGGAGATCAGTGATGCGGCGCTTGTAGCAGCGGCGACCCTGTCCGACCGTTACGTCACCTCCCGCTTCCTGCCCGACAAGGCGATCGACCTGATCGACGAGGCCGCCTCCCGGTTGCGCATGGAGATCGACTCCTCCCCGGTGGAGATCGATGAGCTGCGCCGCGACGTCGACCGGCTGAAGATGGAGGAGCTGGCGCTCGAGCGCGAGGACGACGCGGCGTCCAAGGAGCGGCTGAAGCGGCTGCGCGCCGAGAAGGCCGACAAGGAAGAGCAGCTGTCGTCGCTGACCGCGCGGTGGGAGCAGGAGAAGTCCGGCCTCAACCGGGTCGGAGAGCTCAAGCAGCGCCTCGATGACCTGCGTCGTCAGGCGGAGGTCGCGCAGCGCGACAGCGACCTGGCAGAGGCCTCGAAGCTCATGTACGCCGAGATTCCCGCCGCCGAGCATGAGCTGGCGGTGGCCAGCGCGAGTGAGAGCGCCGGGCAGCCGTCCGGCAGCTCACCGATGGTGAAGGAAGAGGTCGGCCCCGACGACATCGCCGAGGTCATCGCCGCCTGGACCGGCATCCCCGCCGGGCGGCTGCTCGAGGGTGAGACCGCGAAGCTGCTGCGTATGGAGTCGATGCTCGGCGAGCAGGTCGTCGGCCAGGACGCCGCCGTCACCTCGGTCTCCGACGCGGTACGCCGCGCCCGGGCCGGGATCTCCGACCCCGATCGCCCGACCGGCTCGTTCCTGTTCCTCGGGCCTACCGGCGTCGGCAAGACCGAGCTGGCCAAGGCGCTCGCCGACTTCCTCTTTGACGACCGCCGGGCGATGGTCCGCATCGACATGAGCGAATACGCCGAGAAGCACACCGTCTCGCGGCTCATCGGTGCCCCGCCCGGCTACGTGGGCTACGAGGCCGGTGGTCAGCTGACCGAGGCGGTGCGGCGGCGTCCCTACACCGTGGTGCTGCTGGATGAGGTCGAGAAGGCCCACCCGGATGTCTTTGACGTGCTCTTGCAGGTGCTCGACGACGGCCGGCTCACCGACGGCCAGGGGCGCACCGTCGACTTCCGTAACGTCATCCTGATCATGACCAGCAACCTCGGGTCGGCCTACATCACCGACCCGACCCTGAGTCCGCAGGCCCGGCGCGATGCGGTGATGGCGGCGGTGCGGCAGTCGTTCAAGCCGGAGTTTGTCAACCGGCTCGACGACGTCATCGTCTTCAACCAGCTCGGTCTCGACGAGCTCACCCGCATCGTCGAGGTGCAGCTTGACCTGCTGGCTCGCCGGCTCACCGATCGGCGGCTCACCCTCACCGTGAGCGAGGCGGCCAAGCGGTGGCTCGCCGAGCGCGGGTTCGACCCGGTCTACGGGGCCCGCCCGCTGCGCCGCCTGGTGCAGACCGCGGTGGGTGACAAGTTGGCCCGCTCGCTGCTAGCCGGCGACATCCTCGAGGGCGATGAGGTGCTGGTCGACGTCGCGCCGGAGGAGGACGCGCTGACGGTCGGCGCCGGTGCGCGGGCCGTCTGACCCATGACCTGCCCATAGGCTCGGCAAATGCCGACTGCTCTGATCACTGGCGCCTCCTCCGGAATCGGTGAGGCGTTCGCCCGGCGGCTGGCTGCCGACGGCTACGACGTGGTCGTCGTGGCGCGTCGCCGGGATCGGTTGGAGGCACTGCTGGTCGACGGCGTGGCCAGCGAGGTCATCGCCGCTGACCTGGCGACGCTGGAGGGCTGCCTCGAGGTGGAGAAGCGGCTCGCGTCCGGCGGCGTCGACCTGCTGGTCAACAACGCGGGCATCGGACTCGGCCTCGGCTTTGAAGAGACGACGGTCCTGGACGAGGAACGGATGCTCGGCGTCAACGTCCGGGCCGTCATGCGCCTCAGCCACGCGGCCGTGCCCCCGATGCTGGCCGCGGGTTCCGGCGAGGTGCTCAATGTCAGCTCGGTGGCCGCGTTCACGGCGGTCGCCGGCTTCGCCACGTATTCGGCGAGCAAGGCCTACGTCGTCGCGCTGTCGGAGAGCCTGGCCGTTCGCTACGCGAGCCGCGGGGTGAAGGTGATGGCGCTGTGCCCGGGCTTTGTCCGCAGCGAGATGCACGCTCCCGACGAGATGCCGTCGACTGGCTTGGCGGCCCGGTTGCTCTGGAAAGATGCCGACGATCTGGTCGACATCGCGCTGCGCGATTTGCGCCGCGGCCGGGTGGTTTGTATGCCGGGGTTGCCCTACAAGGCAGCGGTTGGCGTCACCAAGCTGCTGCCGCGGCGCGCGGTCGCCTTCGCGGGACGCCTCGCGAACCGCGACCGCCAGTAGAGCGCGGACCGCGACCGGCAGTAGTCGGGCTTTCAGCGCCCGCCCCCGACCGGCAGCGTGGCACCGGTGACGTAGGAAGCCTCGGCGGAAATCAGCCAGCCGATCGCGTTGGCGATCTCCTGCGGCTCGCCGGGGCGTCCGAGCGGCGGGGTCGAACCGAGTCGGTCCAGCCGTCCGGGCGCGTGAATCTCGGTGACGACCAGGCCCGGGCTCACCCCCACGACCCGGATGCCCTCTTTGGCGACCTCGTGAGCCAACCCGATGGTCATGGCGTCGATCGCGGCCTTGCTCGCGGCGTAGTCGACGTATTCGCCAGGGCCGCCGTGCACGGCCGCACGCGAGGAGATGTTGACGATGACGCCGCCGCGGCCTCCCCGTGAGGTCGACATCCGGCGCACCGCTTCGCGTGCGGCGAGGAATGGCCCGGTGACGTTGACCGCGAAAACGTGGGCGATCCGCTCGGCCGTGTAGTCCTCGACCCGGCTGGGCGCCGGGGAGATTCCCGCGTTGTTGACCAGCCCGGAGAGCGGACCGAGCGCGTTGTCGACCGCGGCGAACAGCGCCGCGATGTCAGCTTCGCGAGCCATGTTGGCCTGCACGGCGAGCGCCCGACGTCCAAGCTCGCGGCACGCGTCGGCAACGTCCTGCGCCGTGTCGGATCGCTCGCGGTAGGAGATGGCGACGTCCCACCCCTGGCGGGCGAGCGTGATCGCGGTCGCGGCACCGATCCCGCGGCTGCCGCCGGTGATCAGGACGGTCTTGGGGGCGTCGGTCATCCGTCGAACCTGCCTTATCCGGAGGTGGCGGCAAGAAATGCACAAGGTGTGGCGCGCGACCGGGCATTTCACGGCGTGTCGCCGCAACACGCCGATCCGGTTTCCGGACCTTGAGAAATTTCCGTCAAAGATAGCGTGAGCGGCGTGGACGACCGCGCGCACCTGCTGGAGCTCATCCGAGACAAGGCCATCGTCTGGGGGCGCGTGACCTTGTCCTCCGGGCGCGAGGCTGGCTATTACGTCGACCTGCGCCGCATCACCCTCGCTTCGGCCGCCGCCCCGCTGGTCGGACGGGTGATGCTCGAACTCACGGCCGACCTCGACTACGACGCGGTCGGCGGGCTCACGATGGGCGCCGATCCGGTGGCCGCGGCGATGCTGCACGCCGCAGCGGCGCAAGGCCGCGAACTGGATGCGTTCGTCGTGCGCAAGGAAGGCAAGGCCCACGGCCTGCAGCGGCGCATCGAGGGCCCCGACATTGCCGGGCGCCGGGTGCTCGCGGTAGAGGACACCTCGACGACGGGTGGCTCGGTCATGGCGGCGGTCGAAGCCCTTGCTGAAGCAGGTGCCGAGGTCGTGGGGGTGGCCGTGATTGCCGACCGCGACACCGGAGCCGCGCAGACGATCGCTGGCGCGGGGCTGGACTACCGCTTCGCGTACGGACTTGCGGACCTGGGGTTGTCGGCGCAGGCCTAGGCCGGGTGCTTGCCTACCAGATCGACGATGCCGGCGGCCTTCGGGGCAGCGCTCGCGACGGTGCCGGCCACCCACGACGGCACGTGACGCCCGAGCAACACGGCTAGCGCGCGGTCGGCGTCGGCTTCCGGGACGATCGCGATCATCCCGACGCCGAGGTTGAACGCGCGTTCCATCTCCTCGGCGGCGACGTGGCCGCGGTCGGCGATCAGCGAGAACACGGCTGGGACGCGCCAGGTCGCGCGGTCGATGGTGACGGCCGTGCCGGGCGGGAGGACGCGCGCGAGGTTGGAGGCCAGCCCACCGCCGGTGACGTGGGCAAACGCGTGGACCTCGGTCTCAGCGATCAGCGCGAGGCAATCCAGCGCGTAGATCCGGGTCGGCTCCAGCAGTTCCTCGCCCAGCGTGCGACCGAACTCGGCGACGTCCGCGTCGAGGCGCATCCGGGCCAGCGAAAGGAGCGCGTGGCGCGCGAGTGAATAGCCGTTGGAGTGCAAGCCGCTGGAACCCATGGCGATGACGACGTCGCCCGGCTTCACCCGATCAGCGCCCAGGATCGCATCGGCTTCGACCACTCCGACGCCGGTGCCCGCCAGGTCGTACTCGCCGGGCTGCAGCATTCCAGGATGCTCGGCGATCTCGCCGCCGACGAGCGCGCAACCGGCGCGGGCGCAGCCCTCGGCGACGCCGCCGACGATGTCGGCCATGCGCTCGGGGACGACCTTGCCGCAGGCGACGTAGTCGTTCATGAAGAGCGGTTCGGCGCCGCAGACGACCAGGTCGTCCACCACCATGCCCACCAGGTCGAGGCCGACGGTGTCGTGCTTGTCGAGAGCCTGGGCGATCATCAGCTTGGTCCCGACGCCATCGGTCGAGGACGCGAGCACCGGCGACTTGTAGCGGCTGGTGTCGAGCGCGAAAAGTCCGGCGAAGCCGCCGAGATCTCCCATCACCTCCGGACGGCGGGCGCGCGAGACGCGCTTCTTGAGCAGGGCCACAGCGCGCTCTCCGGCGACGATATCGACACCGGCGGACCGGTAGTCGGTCACGGAACGAGGGCGGCGAGCGGGGTCGGCGCGCGGCCGGCGTGAGCGGGATCATCGATGGTCGGATCCCCTGCCGGGGCCAGGCTGCCCGTCTCGAGCAGCTCCTTGCCGCGCCGGCTCGGATCCGGCAGCGCCACCGGGTAGGAGCCGGTGAAGCATGCCTTGCACAGCCCGGACGAGGGCTGGTTGGTCGCCGCGATGAGCCCGTCGAGGGACACGTAAGACATCGAATCGGCGCCGATCGACTGGCGAATCTCCTCGACGCCGCGGCCGGTCGCGATCAGCTCGTCGCGGGTGGCGAAGTCGATGCCGTAGAAGCAGGGCCAGCGCACCGGCGGGGAGCTGATGCGGACGTGCACCTCCGAGGCCCCCGACTCGCGCAGCATCTTCACCAGGGCGCGCTGGGTGTTGCCGCGCACCACCGAATCGTCCACGACGACCAGCCGCTTGCCGGCGATCACCTCGCGCAGCGGGTTCAGCTTGAGGCGGATGCCGAGCTGACGGATGGTCTGCGACGGCTGGATGAAAGTGCGTCCGACGTAGGCGTTTTTGACGAGGCCGGCGCCGTACGGGATTCCGCTCTGCTCGGCATAACCGATCGCCGCGGGGGTGCCCGAGTCGGGGACCGGAATGACGAGATCCGCCTCGGTCGGGGCTTCACGGGCGAGCTGGCGCCCGACCTCGACCCGGGTGGCGTGGACGGATCGGCCGGCGATCTTGGTGTCGGGCCGGGCCAGGTAGACGTATTCGAACAGGCAGCCGTGGGGGGTGGCTTCGGCGAACCGGTGGCTACGCACGCCGTCGTCGTCGATCACCAGCAGCTCGCCTGCCTCGACCTCGCGTACGAACTCGGCGCCGACGATGTCGAGCGCGGCCGTCTCACTGGCCGTCACCCAGCCGTGCGGCGCATCCGCCGGGCCGAGTCGACCGAGGACGAGCGGGTGGATGCCGTGGCGGTCACGGGCCGCGCAGAGCGTCGACTCGTCGCAGAAGACCAGGCAGAACGCGCCCTCGAGGATCGGAAGCACGTCGAGCGCGGCCTTTTCCAGGCCCAGCTCGGAATTGGCGAGCAGGCCGGTGATCAGTTCGGAGTCGGTGGTCGCGTTGAGGACGGCGCCGTGACCCCCGAGCGCTGCCAGCCGGTCGGCGACATCGGCCGTATTCGTGAGGTTGCCGTTATGGCCGAGGGCGATGCCGCCGCCCTCGTGCGAGCGGTAGGATGGCTGCGCGTTTTCCCACGTAGATGACCCGGTAGTCGAGTAGCGGTTGTGGCCGACGGAGATGTGGCCGGTGAGGCTGCGCAGGGTGACCTCGTCAAAAACCTGTGAGACCAGGCCGAGCTCCTTGTAGACGACGATGCTGCCGCCGTCGCTGACGGCGATCCCGGCGGCTTCCTGGCCGCGGTGTTGCAGCGCGTAGAGGCCGTAGAACGCGAGCTTCGCCACCTCTTCGCCGCGTGCGTAAGCACCGAAGACACCGCAGGCATCACGCGGGCCCGGATCGTCATTTACGTCCGACCACGGATCATCCGAAGTCGGGGAGGGCAGATCGGCAGGGTGGGCGGCCGGACGAGCGACCGCCGAGAGGCGCCTCACAAGCCTTGAGTCTACGGCCCTTCGCCCGGCCAGAGTCGCTCATCGAGCGGCAGAAATGCGCGCAGGTCAGCACGTTCTCCGCTGGCGCGCACGGCACCCGACGCTGCCGCGTCGTCCCAGCTGATGAACCCGCAGGCCAGGCCTACGAAGGTGGCCGGATCGGTCTCGACGACGTTGGGCGGGGTGCCTCGGGTGTGACGTGGCCCGGCGATGCACTGCACTGCGGCATAGGGCGGAATCCGCACCTCCACCGATCGTCCCGGATGCTCGGCGGCAAGCCGGTCGGCCAGCGCGCGCACCGTGATCCGCAGAGCTGCGGGGGCGGCGCCGGTGCCGTTCGCCAACCCGTACGCCACCACGTGGATCAACCCAGATACGTCGCCGGACGCGGTCAGGTCCAATCCGGCCGCGGCCAACACCTGATGTTGCGCGGCGCCCGCCGCCGCCAGCGCAGCGGCGTCGCCGCTGCGCCGGCCGGGTGCAGATGGCATGGCTCCAGCTTGCCCGCGTCACATCTACCCGTGCACAAACTTGGGGTGTGTCACTGACCGGCTGGCCTTTCCTGGCGGCGCTGGTCACGATCGCGGCCCTGCTGCTGGCCGGGGTCTACCTGGCGTGGCCGCGCTGGCCGCGCCGGCTCGCGCTGCCCGGGCGGCTCATCAGCCTGCTGCTTGTCATGGTCATGGGGGCCACGCTCGCCGGGGATCTGCTGAACCGGGCGTTCGACTTCTACTCCTCGTTCTCTGACCTGCTGGGCAACCCGCCGGCCGCGCAGGCGTTTGCGGTGCTCGACCCGCCGAAGGCCGCCGCGCAGGTGCAATTCAAGGATCCGAACTGGCTGGCTGGAGCGCTCGCGAACGCCCGGCACGGGCACGGCAGCCTGCTGAAAGTCACCTTTCCGGGGACGCGCAGCGGTATCACCAGGGACGGTGAGGTCTACCTTCCGGCGGTGTACTTTCGCGGCGCGCGTGACCGGTACTTCGGCGTGATCGAGCTTTTCCACGGCTTCCCGGGTCACCCGGGGGACTTTCGCAACCTCGGCCTCGCCGGTCAGCTCGACGCCGAGATCGCCGCTGGTCGCGTTCCGCCCGTCGTGGTGGCGATCCCGCGTACGTACGACGTCGCCAGCACCGAGTGTGTCGACGGCATCGACGGGGAGCGTGATGAGACGTATCTGACCCAGGACGTGTACGACGACGTGGTCAGCAGCCTTCGAGTGCAGCGTGGCCGCACCTGGGCCGCCCTCGGCGTCTCGACCGGCGGCTTCTGCGCCGTCAACCTCGCGCTGCATCATCCGGAGCGCTACGCGGCCGCGGCCAGCCTGTCCGGCTACTTCACCGCCGGCGAGGACCCGGGAACCGGCCGGCTCTACGGCAAGCATGGCAAGTCGAGCCGCAACATCAATTCACCGCTCTGGTGGGCCGAGCATCGGGCGCCGGCCGCCCCACCGCTCTACCTTTTCGCGTCGGCGGGCGATCCCACTGCCGTCCGCGAGGCGGACGGTATGGCGGCTGCGCTGCGCAAACACGCCATACAGTTGCCGCGGGAGTACGACCTGCTGCCTTCCGGCGGGCACAACTGGGGCGTCTGGTCGGCCGCCTTCGCTCCCGCGGTCGACTGGATCGCGCAATACCTGCCGGCGCCGCTGGCCCCGCCGAAATCCCTCCCGGACGCGGCCCATACCGGCGGTTAGGGTGCCAGGGCTCCGAGCAGTGCCGGCAGGGTGCCCTCGTAGGCCTCGCGAAGGTCGGCGACGCTCATCGACAGCACACCCGCCACCTGGAGGGTGGGCGATGCGGCTGGTGGGCCGTCGACGACTCCGATACGGCGCCACGGCACCCCGCGGGCCTCGCACAGGGCGGTGAAGCGCTGCTCCTGCGAGCGGGGCACGGCGACGACCGCCCGCCCGGCCGACTCGCTGAAGAGCTCGACGAACGGGTCGCTGCCTTCGGCGAGCTCGATCCGGGCGCCATAGCCGTAGCGCAGGCACATCTCCGCCAGCGTGGTGGCGAGCCCACCATCGGAGATGTCATGGGCCGCGGTCAGCAGGCCGTCGCGTGATCCGGCAACCAGGACGCCCGCAAGCTGGCGCTCGCGCTCCAGGTCGACGGTGGGCGGCTGGCCACCGAGGTGGCGGTGCACGATCCAGGACCAGGCCGAGCCGCCGAACTCATCGGCGGTCTCGCCGAGCAGCAGCACGCAGTCACCCTCGGCGGCGAACCCGGTCGGGGTGCGCATCTCGACGTCGTCGAAGAGCCCCATCACGCCGATGACCGGGGTCGGCAGGATGGCGGTGCCGCCGGTGGAGTTGTAGAAGCTGACGTTGCCGCCAGTGACCGGGAGTCCGAGCGTGCGGCAGCCGTCGGCGAGCCCGCGACACGTTTCGGCGAACGCCCACATCACCTCGGGCTCCTCGGGGGAGCCGAAATTCAGGCAGTCGGTGACGGCGTACGGCACCGCTCCGCTGGCGGCGACATTGCGGTAGGACTCAGCGAGTGCCAACTGCGCACCCGTATAGGGATCGAGTGCGCAGAAGCGCGCCGGCCCATCGAGCGCCAGCGCCACCCCGCGCCCGCTGCCCGGCTCGAGGCGGATGACTCCGGCATCGTCCGGGGCGGCCAGCACCGTATTGCCGAGGACGTAGCGGTCGTACTGCTCCGTCACCCAGCGTCGCGAGCACAGCTGGGGATCGGCGAGCATGCGAAGCAAGAGCGGGCCGAGGGCATCCGGCGCCGGCCGGGCAAGGTCGGCGGCGGGAAGCGGGGGCCGCGGCCGCATCGGCCGGGTGTAGACGGGCCCGTCGTCAGCCAGCGACCCCGGCGGCACGTCGACGACCACGGAGCCTTGCCAGCGCACGATCAGCCGGCCGGTATCGGTGACCGTGCCGATGACCGACGCGAGGACCCCCCAGCGGGCAGCGAGGTCGCGCACCTGGGGCAGCAGCTCCGGGGCGACGATCGCGAGCATCCGTTCCTGCGACTCGCTGACCAGCACCTCTTCCGGCGCCATCGACGCCTCACGGAGAGGGACCCGGTCCAGGTCGACATCCATCCCGGTCCCGGCCTTGGCCGCTGTCTCGGAAATGGCGCATGAGAGACCGGCGCCGCCGAGGTCCTGAACACCGATCACCAGCTCGCGCTCGTACAGCTCGAGCACGCACTCGGTGACGATCTTCTCGGTGAACGGGTCGCCCACCTGGACGGACGGGCGCCGGGCCGGAGCGCCCGTCTCGTCGAACGACGCACTCGCCAGGACAGACACCCCACCGATGCCATCGCGGCCGGTCTTGGCCCCGAGCAGCACGACCGCGTTGCCGGCGCCCGTCGCCGCGCTGGTCTGCAAGCGCGCAGCCGGCAGGACGCCGATGCACAGCGCGTTGACCAGCGGGTTGCCCGCGTACGAAGGGTCAAAGCCGACTTCGCCGCCGATATTCGGCAAGCCCATGCAATTGCCGTAGCCACCGACCCCGGCGACGATCCCCGGCATGACGCGCCCCGTGTCGGCCGCATCGGCGTCACCGAAGCGCAGGCTGTCCATCACGGCGATCGGCCGGGCGCCCATCGCAAGAATGTCGCGGATGATCCCGCCCACCCCGGTGGCGGCCCCCTGATAGGGCTCGACGTAGCTCGGGTGGTTGTGGGACTCGACCTTGAACGTGACGGCGATGCCATCGCCGACATCGACCACCCCGGCGTTTTCCCCGATGCCGGCGAGCATCCGTTCCTTGCCGGGAAGGTCACCGAATTGCTTGAGGTGGATCCGGCTCGACTTGTAGGAGCAGTGTTCGCTCCACATGACCGAGTACATGGCCAGCTCGGGGCCGCTGGGCTCGCGGCCCAGGGTGGCAACGATGCGGTCGTACTCGTCGTCGGTCAGGCCAAGCTCGCGATGCAGCACGCCGGGATGTGCGATGGCGGGGGACTCGATCACGCGGCGACCGGGGTCGAAACGGCGGACACGAACATGGCGAGTCCGTCTTCACTGGGGCCGGTCAGGGTCTCCACCGCGTGTTCCGGATGGGGCATGAGCCCGACGATGCGGCCATCCGCGGAGCACACGCCGGCGATGTCGGCGAGCGAGCCGTTGGGGTTGCCCCCCGCGTAGCGCATGACGATGCGATCCTCGGCCTCGAGCTGGCTGATGGTCGCCGGATCCGCGACGTAACGGCCGTCACCGTGCTTCACGGGGATGAGCACGTGGGATCCCCGCGCGTACTCCCGGGTCCAGTACGTGCCCGTGGTTCCCACCCGCAGCAGCTGGTCACGGCAGACGAAACGCAGGCCGGCGTTGCGGGTGAGCGCGCCCGGCAGCAGCCCGGCCTCGCAGAGCACCTGGAAGCCGTTGCAGATACCGAGCACCGGCAGGCCGTCTCGGGCGGCGTCGACGAGCGCCGCAATGACTGGGGAGAACCGGGCGATCGCGCCGGCCCGGAGGTAGTCGCCGTAGGAGAACCCGCCTGGCAGGACGACCGCATCGACCCTGCCGAGGTCGGAATCGGCGTGCCAGAGCGGGACCGCTTCCGCGCCGGCCAGCTGGACGGCGCGCAGCGCGTCACGGTCGTCGAGCGATCCGGGAAAGGTGACGACGCCTATGCGCGGCAGGCGCTCGGAGTAGCCGTGAGCAGGGGGGGACGCCACCCTTGCGAGCCTAGTGGACGGCTCGCTGGTTTCCGCTTTAGCCGCCGGCCGGCCGTCGAGCGGGGAGCGAGGGGTGGAATGAACCCTGCACCTAGGGGTATTCCGCCCGGAGATGCACCGTGTAGTCCTCAATCACCGGGTTGGACAGGAATCCGTGGGCAATCTGGTGAATCTGCTCCATGTCGGGCTCGCCGTCGACGTCCAGTTCGAAGCGCTTGCCTTGGCGTACCGAGCGCACCCCACTCACCCCGAGGCGGGGCAGCGCGGAAAGCACGGCACCTCCCTGCGGGTCCAGGATCTCCGGCTTGAGCATGACTTCGACGACGACTCTCACGCGCGCTTCACCCGCCGATAGTAGGGGGATTCGCATCGGGTGGGTGACGGCCGGGTGTTTCGGGAGGAGTAAGCAGTAGCAAGCGGGTAACACTGTCATCAGCCATTCCGGGGCAGGCCGGGGCGGCCTTTGGAGGATCGGTGGCTGGAGTTCGTGGGGTGAGGACCGTTCGCCGAGCCGATGAACGCGCTGATGAGCTGCGAAAGTTGCTGAAAGCGCGGGTGGGCGCGGGCGCCGGCGAGATCCTCGCCAGGTCGCGGGCGTCGATCCTGCTCGATGCCGGCGAGGACGGTTGCTGGACTGTCGGCGTCAACGCGGGGCGGGTCAGCGTGCGCGACGGGCGGGTCCGGCGGGCCGACACGGTGATCCGCGCGTCGCTTCCGGTGCTGATCGACGTCGTCGGCGGGTCCCGGGCCGGCGTGGAGGCCTTTCTCGGCGGTGATCTCACGATCCGCGGCAACATGGCGCTGGCGCTGGCGCTCGATGGCGTCTTCAGCGACGAGCCGCGTTCGGAGCGCCACCCCCGCTCCCGGATGGTGCTCGCCAACGGCATCCGCACGTCCTACCTGGAAGCCGGACCACCGGACGCTCCCCCGATCGTTCTGGTCCACGGGCTCGGCGCCACGAATGCCTCGATGCTCACGCTGCTCTGGGGGCTGTCCCACGATTACCGGGTGCTCTCGCCGGACCTTCCCGGCCACGGGGCGACGGAGGCGGTTCACGACACGTACGACGCCGAGTTCCTGGCCCGCTGGCTGCTCGCCTTCCTGGACGCGACGCGCGCAAAGCGTCCCATCCTGGTCGGCAACAGCCTGGGCGGGCGCACCGGCCTCGAAGCCGCGCTCCTTTCCCCCGACTGCTTCTCCGGTCTGGTGTTACTGGCGCCGGCCATGGCATTTCGCAAGCTTCGCCAGTTCATCCCGGTGGTCAACGCCCTGCGGCCGGAGTTGGCGCGGCTGCCGCTGCGCTTCTCGCGCAAGGTGGCCGTCCTCGGGCTCAAAGGCATGTTTGCGGTACCCGCCCGGGTGCCCGATCCCTGGTTCGTGGCCGCGGCGGATGAGTTCGTACGCGTGATGCGCATGCCGGCGCACCGGATCGCCTTCTTCTGCGCGCTGCGTCAGGTCTATCTGGACGAGGCCTTCGGCGAGCGCGGGTTCTGGGACCGGCTGCCGGCGCTGAAGCCTCCGGCGCTGTTCATCTGGGGCGACCGCGACCGGCTGGTGCCTGCGGGCTTCGCCCGCCACGTGGAGAAGGCCGTCCCTGCGGCGCGCTCGATGCTGCTGGAATCGTGTGGGCACGTGCCGCAGTTCGAGCACCCGGAGCGCACGACGGCGCTGGTTCGTGAGTTCATCACGGACCTGCGACGACCCGCCGTCACCACCGAGCCGGCGCATTCGGCGGCCCAGCCGCGATCGCGCGCGAAGCGGTCGGTGGCGTGAGCGCCCTTTTCGAGCTGGGGCGAAATGCTGGATCGTGGGGTGCCCGCCGGTTGAAGGCGCGCGTGCCCAGCGCGGACATGGACGAGCGGGACCCCGACTACATCCGCGATCAGCTGCCGGGGCTCTGGCTGCTGGCGAGCGTCTACTTCCGCGCTCGCGTACGCCATCTCGACCGTATCCCGGCCGAGGGTCCCGTCCTGCTGGTGGGCAACCATTCCGGCGGCAATATGACCCCTGACACGCTCGTCTTCACGCTCGCCTTCTCGTCCTATTTCGGGGTGGAGCGACGCTTCTTCCAACTCGCTCACAATCTCGTCCTGCTGGCACCCGGCCTTGGGCTGCTCCGCAAGTTCGGCACGATCGCGGCGAGTCCGTCGAACGCCCACGAGGTGCTCTCCTCCGCCAGCGTGCTGCTCGTCTATCCGGGCGGCGACTATGAGGTGCACCGGCCGAGCTCCGAGCGTCACAAGGTTGATTTCGCGGGCCGGCAAGGGTTCCTGCAACTGGCTCTCGACGAAGGTGTTCCGCTGGTGCCGATCGTCAGCATCGGCGGGCAGGAGACCGCCCTCTTCCTCTCCCGGGGCGAGTGGCTGGCGAAGTTCCTGCGACTGGATCGGCTGGCGCGGCTGAAGGTGCTCCCGATCTCACTGGCGCTGCCGTGGGGGATCAACGTCGGGGATTTCCTGGGTCACCTGCCGTTGCCCGCCAAGATCACCATTGACGTCCTCGAACCGATCGATGTGCGCGCCGAGTACGGCGACGATCCCACCCTCGACCGGGCGTACACCGAGGTGACCGGGCTCATGCAGGAGGCCCTGGACGCGCTCGCCGCCGAGCGCCGGTTGCCGGTGATCGGCTGATGCGGGTCGCCGAGAGCCTGCGCATCGCGGCTCCGCGGGCAGCCATCTGGGAGTTCGTCTCCGACGGCAAGCGCTACCCCGACTTCTTTGCCGACGCCGACCGCTGGGAGGTCATCGGCGAACAGAGCAGCGGATGCGGGGCGCGCTGGGCCATCCGGCTGCGGGTCGGCTCGGCGTCGGTGGGTGGCCTGGTCGAGATCACCGAGTGCGACGAACCGGGCAATCTCGCGTTCACCAGCATCACCGGGGTCGACATGCGTGGCCGGTGGCGGCTGCGGGAGCGCCAGCCCGGGTTGACCGACGTCGAGGTGCGGCTGGCCTACCAGTCGCCGGGCGGCATCCTGGGACTGCTCGCGGACCGGGTTTCCGGACCGCTGGTGGGCCGGATCCTCAAGCGCAGCCTGCGTAACCTGCGCGACCTTCTGGAGGGTCCGCCTCCCCGCTGACCGAGCCTTTGCTGTCGGGTCCGCGACGCCTTGCATACGCGGGGCTCCTCCTTCGAGAGACTCGCGCCATGAGGCGTGTGCGATGGATTCCGGCGATCGGGCTCGGGGCGGTGCTGATCGCCGGAGGAGGCGTTGCGTACGCAACGACGGCCGACGCCGGGTCGCCGCCGGCGCCGTGCTCCACGCATGTGAGTGGCGCTTCGTCGCACCTGCGCGTGATTGATGGCTCGATGCAGGCGTGCCAGCGGGTGGTCGACCGGCTGATCGATGGCGCTCGCTGACGATCCTCAGGGGGCAGCGACCAGTCCCGCCGACTTGCAGCCAGCGATCAGGCGGTCGAGACCGAAGGCGTCGACCGGTCCGAGGGCGCCGCGCCCTTGCACCGTCCCGTCGGCGAGCTCGCCGGCCGCCCAGGCCATGAGCCCGGCGGTCAGGTCGTAGGCGTTGGGGCCTTCGACGCGTACTGCCGCCAGCTGCTTTCCCGAGGCATCGGAGGCCACGGCGATCGCCACCGAACGCTGACCGGCGCGGGCCTTGTCGCTGGGGCCCTGCCCGGTGACGGCGGCGGCCTTGTCGGCGCGCTTGCGCAGTTGCGCTCGCAGCACCGGTACCTGCAGCAGGCCCATGGCGTAGGAGGCCGGCACGAGGGCGTAGCTGGCCTTGCCGAACCAGCCCAGATAGTTCTCGATATGGGTGAGCTGCGGGAACGAGCGGCCCAATGCAAGGGACTCGGTGCTCCCGTGGAGCACGCCTGGGCGGCGGCTGCCGCGGTCGGAGAAGCTGCGCACCTTGCGCCCGATCGGCAGCAGTAGCAGGCGACCATGGTCGAGCAGATGGGAAGGATCGGCCAGGCCGCCCGCGGTGGTGGCGGCGGTGCCGCTCGACATCTTGGCGGAGCCGTCCAAGAAGTAGCCGGTGGCGACCCGGGTGGCTGCCGAGCCGGCTTGGCGAAGGGCGAGCGCCGCCGCGAGGTTGCCCGGGACGAAGTCGTAGCCGAACGCCGTGAGCAGCGCGCTGCCGGCCGCCTCCGCCCGCGGTCCGGCCTCCGCGAAGACGGACCTGACGAAGCCGGACTCGCCGGTCGAATCGACGTAGTGGGCGCCCGTTGCGACGGCGGCGTCCAGTGCGGTCTGGCCATAGCGGGAGAACGGTCCGACGGTGGTGGCGAGCACATCGCCGGCGCTCACCAGCGTGCGCACCGAGGCCGGGTCGGAGGTGTTGGCAGCGGCGGTCTCCAACCCGCCGAGCTCTGCCGCGAGCGCCGCGATCTTCTCGCGGGAGCGTCCGGCGAGCACCGGATGGCGGCCCCGCGCGACGAGAGCCTTGGCGAGCAGGCGCCCGGTGTAGCCGCTGGCGCCGAGGACGACGATGCGCCCCGACGTTTCGGGGAGGTTGTCCGCCATGACTCAGGCGCTTCTGAGGTAGTCGTCGAACGAGGCCCCGGTCAGGCGTTCGTACGCTTGCACGTAGCGCGAGCGGGTGGCGTCGACGACCTCGGGCGCAAGCGCGACGGCGTCGCCCTGGTGACCCGTGCTGATCAGCCAGTCGCGGACGTACTGCTTGTCGTAGGACGGCTGCGCCTGCCCCGGCACCCAGCCGTCAGCCGGCCAGAAGCGCGAGGAGTCGGGCGTCAGCACCTCGTCCGCCAGGCGCAGGGTGCCATGGCGGTCACGGCCGAACTCGAACTTCGTGTCAGCGAGCAGGATGCCGCGCGCGGCGGCGATGCCGGAAGCGCGCCGGAAGATCGCCAGCGTCAGGCGCTCCAGCTCGCCGGCTTGCGCTTCGCCGAGCTGCGCCACGACGTCGTCGCGGGTGATGTTGGCGTCGTGCTCGCCGATCGGCGCCTTCGTGCTCGGCGTGTAGATCGGCTCCGGGAGCCGGCTGCCGTCGACGAGCCCGGCAGGCAGCTCGTGGCCCGAGATGGCGCCCGTGCGCTGGTAGTCCTTGAAGCCGCTGCCGGTCAGGTAGCCGCGGGCGACACATTCGACCGCCGCCATGTCGAGCCGGCGGCAGAACATCGAACGGCCGCGCAATTGTTCCGCGTAGGGGGCCAGCTCCGGGGGATACTCAGCGACCCTGGCTGTCAGCAGGTGACTGGGTATGAGATCGGCGAGCTGATCGAACCACCACAGCGACAGCGCGGTGAGGACGGCGCCCTTGTCGGGGATTTCGGTGGGCATGACGACGTCGAAGGCGCTGATCCGGTCGCTCGCGACGAGGAGCAGGGCCGGCTCGTGGTCGGCAGTGTCGACCGCGAACAGCTCGCGGACCTTGCCGGAGCCGAGGTGGGTGAGGCCAGCGAAGGAATTGTCGGCAAGAGGCACCGGCCGACCCTAACGAAAGGCGGCCCCGAACCGCTCGGCACGCCTGCTCAGCCCCGCGCGCCTCCGGTGATGGCCCAGGCGGTGAGTGCCAGCCCGGGCGTATGCACCGGCATGGGATCGGAGTCGGCGAGCACGCTCTCGCCGTCGAGCCCGAGCACCCGGCCGGGGCCGAGCGCTTCGGCGTAGGACTGGGTGAAGCGCAGGTTGCGGACCGGGCGGACGACGACGCCGTCTTCGACGAGGAACACGCCGTTACGGGTCAGGCCGGTGACCACCAGCCGCCGCGGATCCAGCAGCCGGGTGTACCAGAAGTCGGTGATCAGCAGCGCCTGGCGTAGCCCGGAGTAGAGCTCGTCGGGCGCCTCGGTGCCTGGGCGCAGCAGCAGCGCGGGAGCGAGCGCGGACGTCACGAATCGGGCGGATACCGCCCCGCCGTTGGAGCTGACCCCGGGGATGGTGAGCTCGTCGCGGCGGTCGCTCGCAAGGTGGGTCGTCACACCGTCGGTGATGAGGTTGTACGGGTGACGCGGGGTGCCCTGGGCATCGAACGGGAGCGCCGGCATTCGGGGATCGAGCGGATCGCACCGCAGGGTGAGCAGCGGGTCGAACTGGGCCTCGCCAGGGCGCGCGAAGCTGCGGCCCTCGGCGTGAGCCCGGGCGGACAGGCCGCCGGCGATCCAGCTGAGCACGTCGACGACGGCGCCGGGGCGCAGGACCACGACGTATTCGCCGGGGGTCACGTCAGCCGGCTCGCGCGCGGCGGCTCGGGCGAGCTGGCCCGCGGTGCCCCCAGCGCGTGCGCCGCCCAGCTCCTCAAGACGGGTCGCGCTCGCCCGGCCACTCCCGTCGGCGGGGGCGGCGCCCGCCTCCGCGCTGGGAGCGCGGGCGATGCCGTCGATGGTCGCTGCCGTGATGCTGCCGGTCGCCACCTGTCCGGCGGAGTTGACGAAGGCCGTTGCGATTCCCCGCGTCGCGCAGAATCCCGCGGTCTCAAGGCCCCCGGCAGCCTCGACGAAGGCCTCGACGAGACGCGCCCGGTCAGCGCCGCTCGCGTCTGCCGTGGCCCGATCTGCGTGATCCACCGCGGCGATCTCAGCTCGCGGCGCCAGGCCCGGCCAGTGGGGATCGGCCGGTCGCAGTCGCGCCGCATCGAGCGCCGCAGCGACGAGCCGGCGCAGGCCATCGGTGCCCGGCCAGCCGTCAGCGCTGCCCGAGACCTGAGCGGTGCGACCGTCGAGGGTGACCGAAAGGGTGAGGTTGCGGACGTCTTCGGTGACGCTCTGGTGGATGGCCGACTCGGCGAAGCGGGTGAGAGCGCTGGTGCCGACCTCCGTCGTGACGGCGATGTGGGCGCCTGCTCCGGCGACGTCACTCGCCACGTCGAGCGCGTGGCTCGCCAGCTCGCGTGCGCTGCTCTCCTCCGGCCCCAGCGCGCCACCGGGCTCGTGGTCAGCCACGGACGCCCACCCGAACCCCGCGGAAGCGACCCGGCATGGCCGGATGCCCGGTGTGGCCGATCTGCAGCGGCTGGCCCTTTCCGCAATTCGGTACGCCCCAGACGACCCGCTCGCTCGACCCGGCGAGCGCGTCGAGCGCGGACCAGAAGGTCGGCCCGATGCCGGTGTAGGTGGGGTTGCGCAGCATCCGGCCGCGGCGCCCGTTCTTGATCTCGTATCCGATCTCGCAGCCGAACTGGAAATTGCGGCGCCGGTCGTCGATGGACCAGGACCTGTTGCTTTCCATGAAGATGCCGTCTCGGGTGTCGGCGACGATCTCCTCGAGCGACGACGTGCCGGGCAGCAGGCCGACGTTGGTCATCCGCACCATCGGCATCCGCGCCCAGCCGTCGGCGCGCACGGCGGCGCCGCTCTGGGTGAGGCCGGCCCGCGCCGCCGAGTCACGACCGGACAGCACGCCCACCCAGATGCCGTCGCGCACGATGTCGACGGGCCGCGCGGGGGTGCCCTCGTCGTCGTAGCCGAACGAGCCGAGCGCGCCGGGGATCGTGGCGTCGGCGGTGATCGTCATGAGGTCGCTGCCGTAGCGCAGCGAGCCGAGCTGCGCCAGGTCGAGCCACGACGTGCCGGCGAAGGCCGCTTCCCAGCCGAGGATGCGGTCCAGCTCGACGGCGTGGCCGACGGACTCGTGGATCTGCAACGCCATTTGCTCGCTGCCGAGGATCAGATCGGTGGTGGTGGCGGGACATTCGGGTGCGGTGAGCAGCGCCTGGGCTTCCGACGCGATGCGCTCGGCGTTGCCCGCCAGGTCGAAGGAGCGGATGAGCTCGTAGCCGAGCATGCCGTATTGGCCGAAGGCGCTGGGGTGGCTGCGTCGCTGCGTCTCGCGCTCGCCAACCGCGGTGGCGTTCATCCCGGCGCCGCACTTGCGTACCCGCTGGCGGATGCGGGTGCCTTCGCTGGAGACGAGCCAGGTTTCGACGTCCCACCCGGCCATCAGGGCGGTCGAGATGTCGGCCCCGGCGGACTTCATGGCGGCCGTGACCTCGGTGAGCAGGGCGGCTTTCTCGTCGAGCGGGACCGCCATCGGGTCCTCGAGGTAGGTGCTCTCCCACTCGGCGACCACGGGCGTCTCGGGGAGCAGTTCGGCCGCCCTGCCGGGCACTCCGGCGGCAGCCCGGGCTGCCGCAGCAGCCTGCTCACCGGCGCGCCGCACATGAGCCGCCGAGAGCTGCGGGGTGCTGGCGTGGCCCCATCCGGCGCCCATCAGCGCGCGGACGCCGAGCCCCGCGCTCTCGCCCTGGGCCAGCTCTTCGAGCACGCCGTCCTGAGCGCGCAGTTTCTGTTCACGGGTCACGACGACGCGCGCGTCAGCGAACCGCGCTCCGGCGGCCAAGGCCGCTTCGACGGCTGCTTGGGCGAGGTCGTACATGCTGAACCGTCCGAATCCGCTAGACGGGACGGACGACGTCGGTGCCGTTGTCGTCGACCCAGCACACCGCCGAACCGTCGGCGACACCGATGGCCGCGAGCTTGGCGATCAGCTCGTCGGCGACCGACTCGACCTCTTCGCGGCGGTAGGCCCGGATCGTCACCGAGGTGCCCTCCGCGGCGATGACTTCCGCCCGCGTGCGCAGCTCGTCCTCGAGATGTCCGCGCAAGGCGGCCCCGTCGAGTTTGCCGTTTGGCGGCAGGGTGATCGTCAGATCGACGGGGTGTTCACGTTCCACGGGGTGCAGCCTTTCATGGCGACGGCAGGGAGCTTGCAAGATCGGCTACGAGAGTGCTGACAGCCTCTCGAATACCCCGCTGAGGCGGTCGACGTAACGCTCTGGCCGGCAGACATCGTCAAGCGCAGCTTCATCGAGCTGCTGGCTGGCCTGCGCCGCCTGCGTGCGCAGCGTCTCCCGAAAGGGCGTGCCTGTCTGCCACGTCTTCATGGCCGCCGCCTGTACGAGGGCGTACGCGTCCTCCCGGGACAGCCCGCTCTCCACCACCGCCAGCAGCACTGCGGAGGTGTAGATCAGGCCGCCGGTCGCGTCGAGGTTGGCCCGCATCCGGTCGACGTCCACGACGAGCCCGTCAGCCAGCCGCGTCGTGAGGTGCAGCAGGTAGTCGGTGCCGGCGGCGGCGTCGGGCAGCGCGATCCGCTCGGTGGAGCTGTGGGAGATGTCGCGCTCGTGCCAGAGCGGCACTCCTTCGAGCACCGGCACGTACTGGGCGCGCACGATCCGGGCGAGTCCGGCGATCCGCTCGCTCATGATCGGGTTCTTTTTGTGGGGCATCGCCGAGGAGCCCTTCTGGCCGCTGCCGAACGGCTCGGACAGCTCGCGTACTTCCGTGCGCTGGCCGTGGCGGACCTCCAGTGCGAACGCCTCACACATGGTCGCAAGACCCGCCAGCGCCGCTACCCAGTCGGCGATCCCGTCGCGCAACACAACCTGGGTGGCGACCGGCGCAGGCGCGAGGCCAAGGGCCGCGGCGACCTGCGTCTCCACCGCCGGATCGATGTTCGAGTACGTGCCCACGGCTCCGCTGATCTTGCAGACGGCTACCGCGGCGCGAGCGGCGCGCAGCCGGTCGCGGCAGCGGGCCATCCCGAAGGCGAGGTCGGCGACCCGGTGGCCGAAAACGTCGGGCTCGGCGTGGATCCCGTGGGTACGGCCGACGCGCAGCGTGGCGCGATGGCGCAGCCCCAGCTCTCGCAGGACGCCGACCAGCCGGTCGGCGCCCTCGAGGATCAGGTCGGTGCTCTCCACCAGCTGCAGGGCGAGCGCCGTGTCCAGCAGGTCCGAGGACGTCATCCCGAAGTGGACGTAGGCAGCCGCCTCGCGGGGAGTGGTCTGATCGGCCCACGCGGACAGGAAGGCGATCACGTCGTGCTGGGTGACGGCCTCGATCTCGGCTACGGCCTCAGGGGTCGGGGCCGGCGCCTGGCGCACCGGTTCGACGGACGAGGCCGGCACGACCCCGGTGGCCGCATGGGCCTGCAGGACCAGGACCTCGACCTTGCACCACAGCTCGTACTTGTGCGCCTCGGACCAGACCCGGCCCATGGCCGGCAGCGTGTAGCGCTCGATCACCGCAGGTCAGCCCGCCAGGCCCGCCGCGGCCGCCTGCTCGAACTGGGCCTTGAACTCCTCGAGTTTGGTACGCACCGCCGGGTCGTGACCGGCGATGATCTGCGCGGCGAGGACGGCGGCGTTGTTGGAGTTGTCGAGTCCGACGCAGGCGACCGGTACTCCCGGCGGCATCTGCGAGATGGACAGCAACGCATCGAGGCCGTCCAGCGCGCCTCCCCGGATCGGCACGCCGATGACCGGCAACACGGTGTGTGCCGCGCAGACGCCGGGCAGCGCTGCGGACAGGCCGGCCCCGGCAATGATGACCTCGATGCCGCGCGGGGCGAGGCCGCGCAGCCACTCGGTCAGCACGGTCGGCGCGCGGTGGGCCGAGATGGCCACCTCCTCGTATCCGATCCCGAAGCGGTCGAGCATCGCTCCGGCCTTGCTCATGATGTTGGCGTCGCTGGGCGAGCCGTAAATGATGGCGACCCGAGGGTTAGCCATGGTCACACCACCCCTTCCTGCGTGGCTCGGCGCGCTGCGGTGAGCGCGATGTCGGTTCGGAAATGCTGGCCGCCGCCGATGTGGATGTGACCGGCGGCTTCGTACGCACATTCGCGGGCTGCGGCCAGGTCGGCGCCGGTCCCCGTGACCGCCAAGACGCGCCCGCCCGAGCAGACCAGCTTGCCCTCCGGGTCGCGGCGGGTTCCTGCGTGGAACACGATCGCGCCGGGCACGGCCGCCGCCGCGTCGAGCCCGGAAATCTCGCCGCCGAGCAGGGGGGCGTCCGGGTAGCCAGGAGCGGCGACGATCACGGTGACGGCCGCGGCGTCGTTCCAGGTGGGTGACCCGCCGCTGAGCAGGTCCGTGAGCGGGCTCTCGAGCCGGCTCAGCACCACCTCGGTCTCCGGATCACCGAAGCGCACGTTGAACTCGATGACCTTGGGGCCGTCGGCGGTGAGCGCGAGCCCGATGTAGAGCAGGCCGTGGAACGGCGTGCCGCGGCGGGCCATTTCGGCGACCGTCGGCTCGGCGATGCGACGCACGACGTCGGCGGTCAACCCCTGCGGAGCCCAGGGCAGCGGTGTGTACGCGCCCATCCCCCCGGTGTTGGGACCCTCGTCATCGTCGAGCGCGCGCTTGAAATCCTGCGCGGGCGCCAGCGGGGTGACGCTGCCGTCTCGGCTGACCACGCAGAACAGCGAAACCTCTGGGCCGTCGAGGAACTCCTCGATGACGACGCGGTCGTGCGGGCGCGCCAAGGCGTTGCGGACGGCGGCCGCTGCTGCGTCGCGGTCGGACGTGACCGTGACGCCCTTGCCGGCGGCGAGCCCGTCGTATTTCACGACATACGGCGGGCCGAACTCATCCAGATCGGCGAGAGCGGTGGGGATCTCGTGGTGGTCACGACCCCGCGCGGTGGGTACGCCCGCCGCGCGCATCACCGCCTTGGCGAAGGCCTTGCTGCCCTCAAGCTGGGCGGCCGCTGCGGTCGGTCCGAAGGAAGAGCGCCCCCGCTCGGCCAGTGCATCCACAGCTCCGGCGACGAGCGGGACCTCCGGGCCGATGACGGTGAGGTCAGCGCCGATCTGCTCGGCGAGGTCAGCGACGGCCTGCGGGTCACTGGCGTCAAGGGGATAGTTCTCGGCGATCTCGGCGGTGCCCGGGTTGCCGGGGGCGCAGGCGAGAGCGTTGACGTTAGGGTCGCGGGCGAGCGCCGAACAGAGCGCGGATTCGCGCCCGCCCGAGCCCACCACCAGGACCTTCATCCGTTACCCCGGGTCAGATGAAGTCGCGAAGGACGATGGTCTCGTCGCGACCCGGGCCGACGCCGATCGCCGAGATCGGGCAGCGGGCGGCTTCCTCGAGGAAGGAGATGTAGGAGCGTGCCTCGGCGGGGAGCTCTTCCATGGTGCGGGCCTTGGAGATATCCGCCATCCAGCCGGGCATCAGCTCGTAGACGGGCTTCGCGTGGTGGAAACCGGTCTGCGTCATCGGCATGTCGCGGACGGTGACGCCGTCGACCTCGTAGCCCACGCACACCGGGATCTGCTCCCACCCCGACAGCACGTCGAGCTTGGTGAGGAACAGATCGGTGAGGCCGTTGACGCGGACCGCGTAGCGAACGATGACCGAGTCGTACCAGCCGCAGCGGCGGGCCCGCCCGGTCGTCACGCCGTACTCGCCGCCGACCGACCGCAGGCGCTCGCCGTTCTCGTCGTCGAGCTCGGTCGGGAAAGGACCCGAGCCCACCCGGGTGGTGTACGCCTTCACGATGCCGACGGCTCGGTTGATGCGGTTGGGGCCGAGGCCGGACCCCGTCGCGGCGCCGCCGGCGGTCGGATTGCTCGACGTGACAAAAGGATAGGTGCCGTGGTCGACGTCGAGGAGCGTGCCCTGGCTGCCTTCGAGGAGCACGACCTTGCCCTCGTCGAGCGCGTTGGCCAGCATCAGCCCGGTGTCGGCGATGTGGCCGGAGAGCTGCTCGGCGTAGCCGCCGTACTCCTCGCAGACCTCGTCGATGTCGATGGCGAGCCGGTTGTAGACCTTCGTGAGCACCTGGTTCTTCTCACGTAATGCCAGCTCGAGCTTCACGCGGAAGATCCCGGGGTCGAGCAGGTCCTGGGCACGGATGCCGACCCGGGCCACCTTGTCGCCGTACGCGGGACCGATGCCGCGGCCGGTCGTACCGATGCGAGCCTTGCCGAGGTAGCGCTCGGTGACTTTGTCCAGTGCCCGGTGGTGAGGCATGATCAAATGCGCGTCGGCGCTGATCTTCAGCCGCGTGACGTCGATGCCACGCTCGGCCAGGCCGGCCATCTCGTCGAGCAGGACGCCCGGGTCGACGACCACCCCGTTGCCGATGACCGGGATGCAGTCGGGCCGAAGCACGCCGCTCGGTATGAGGTGCAGGGCGTAGGTCTCCTCGCCGATGACCACCGTGTGGCCGGCGTTGTTGCCGCCCTGGTAACGCACGACATAGTCGACCCGGCCACCGAGCAGATCGGTGGCCTTTCCCTTGCCCTCATCGCCCCATTGGGCACCGACGAGCACGACAGCTGGCACGTCGGTCGAGCCTAGTGGTCAGAGCGTCCTCGTGCGTGGTTAGTGGGTGGTTAGCGCGCGGTTAGTGCGTGGTTCGCCAGGCTTTCGTACGCTGCGGGCGTGCCAGAACTGCCGCGACTACCGGGGATCGCGCGGATCTCCCGACTGGTCGGTCAGGCGACCGCGATGGGTAGCGCGCAGGCTCACGCCCTCGCCGACCTCCCGCGCATCCTGCTCGACCTGAACAAGTCGGTGCTCGGACTGATCGACGCGCTGGGATCCGCCCGCGACACCATGGCCCGGATGGCCGAGGTGACGGCCCGGATGGAACGCGTCGCCGAGGAGCTCGAAGAGCCGATCATGGCGCTGCGGCCGGGGATCGAACGATTGGCCCGCGTACTCGACAACGATGCGGTCGACACGCTGCCGGAGACGCTGCGCAGCTTCAACGAAGACGTCCTGCCGCTGATCCAGGGGCTGCGCGACACCCAGAACCGGGTCAATACGCTGGCCGGGGTGCTGCCCGGCGCGTCGCTGCTCTTTGCCCGCCGGCCACGCCCTTCCGGGGAGCGGGCCGTGAACGGTGACCCGCCGCCGACGATCGTCGCTGACACTCCGGTGACTCCGCCCGACGGCGAGTAAGGAACCGTTACGGGAGGACCGTGATGTCCAGACCGCCAGCCAACGTTCGGCGGTCGGGACAGGTCATCGCGGTGGGGCAGAGCGGCTCGGTCAGCACTTCGACGAAGGCGTGGCCGGTGGTGTCGGCTCGCAGCTCTGGCTGCTGACCGGGAAGGGTCAGCGCTTCGATGGAGGGTGCCTGGACTTTGAGTTGCTCGATCACCGTTGAGTACGCGCGGCCGGCCGGCAGCTCGAACCTGATGTAGTCGCCGACGTGGACCAGCACGGTCGTGTTCTGCACCGGTGACAGGGCCGTGATCACGTGGCTCGGCTGCTCAGGCAGCGGCGGCGGGTCCGCGACCTGGCCGGAACGATGTGCCGCGATGATTGTGATCAGGGCCGCGAGCCCGAGCCCGGTGAGCACGACGACCCAGCGTCGCGAATCGTTGGCCGGGGCGGCCGAGACCGGCGGCGGGGCGACGACCTCGCGCGGCTCGGCGAGGAGGTCGGACCATTCGCTGGAGCGATCGAGCACGTCGTCGATGGGCTGCCGCGGCCGTGCGCCGCCCACCAGCCAGCTCTCGCCCGGCGGCAACATGGCGAGCCGGTGACCGTGCCACGCGTAGCGCTCAGCCATCGAAGCCTGCTGTCAGCGCCCGGAGATCACCGGCGATCGGGTGCGCCGGGTCGATGGTGGGATCGCAGTCGAACAGCAGCGCTGTGCAGCGATCAGCCTCCGGCGTTTCGCCGATCGCAGCAGCGGCCCGCCCGAGCGCGGTGACCGAGGCCAGGAAGCCCCGGTTGGGCTGATGGGACCAGGGCACCGGACCCGTGCCCTTCCACCCGGCGCGGCGCAGGGCATCGAGCCCGCGGTGGTAGCCCACCCGGGCATACGCGTACGACTCCACCCACCTGCCGCCCCCAGCCGCACGATCGGCGAGTGCGGCCCAAGCGAAGCTCGAGGCCGGAAACTCCGCAGCCACCTCGGCCGGGTCGCGGCCGGCTGCCAGTTGTCCCGCCGCTTGCGGATCGGCCGGCAACCGGGTGGGCGCAGGCCCTGGGAACAAATTCATGCCGGGCCCGCTCGCGGAAGTCACTACTGCATGGTGGCCTGAAAGTTGGTGCTGCCGCTGGGACTTGTGGCCCTGTTGGCTATTACTGCCCAAATTCGGGCCAGTCGGGGCCTAGCGAAGCCCGAGCGAGGAAGCGCACCCCGGCCAAGGGGCCCAGCCGCGCTGGCGCCAGAGCTTGGCGACCGCCTCGTCCTGCACGAACGACGCGGCCTGGTTCGGCAGCCCGCTGAAGCCGAGCGACTGCCAGGTGCCGGCGTCGAACTGGTACGCGCCGTAGTAACCGTTTCCGGTGACGATCCCGTAGTTACCACCGGACTCGCACATGCGCAGTCGGTAGAGGTCACTTGCCGACGGGCTGGGGGCCGAGGTCGGGTTGCAGGCCGCCGCAACGCCAGCGAGGGCAAGAGCGGCGGTGGTCGTGGCCAGAACGCGGCCGCAGCGACGGGCACGGGAATGCAGACGCAGGCATGCCTGGGACAACGAGGGAACCTTTCCCCACGCCTGCGAAGTCAGCTGTCGGGTTCGGACCGGGTGTAGCCCGGCCGGTCAGTGCGGGTGCACTGGCCGGCTTCACCCCTAGGCCGCGTCGCGTTCCGCTTTCTGCGGGTCGGAACGCTGCGGCCGGAAGACCATGGGTCCCCCGCTCCCGCCCAGTCTCGATCAGCTGGGTTCGCAGACCCGGGGCGGGATTAGGCGATCGGGCGCGAAGGCTCGCTGCTCGCGAGTTGTCGCGAACCTTCTCCCTTTTCGAGCGCGCCGAAAACAAGATGTGGCGTGGATCACCCGGACGCACGAACTCCGCCGGCCCGAAAAGCGGACCGGCGGAGTTCGTAGGCCGGGCTGAGCCGGCAGTGCGCTTGTTTCCTGCTTACTTCTTGGCCTTCAGGCCAGAGGCCTTCCAGGTCTCCGGGCCGACGATGCCGTCGACCAGCTTGAGGTGCTTGGTCTTCTGGAAGTCCAGCGTGGCCAGCACGGTCTGCGGGCCCATCTGACCGTCCACCTTGAGGTGGAAGTGGCGCTTGTTGAGAGCGCGCTGGTAGAGCTTCACGTCTTCGCGGACCTGGCTGACGTTTTCCAGGCCGAAGAAGCCGTAGGTGTTCGACAGGGGAGCGGGCGCCGCCAGCGCGGGGCGGCTGAAGTCACGACTGGCCGCCGGGGCGTTGTTGGTGTAAGTCGGCTGGGTGTAAGCCGGCTGGGTGTAGGCCGGCTGGGTGTAGGCCGGCGCGGGGGTGTACGAGGGTGCCGCGCTGCCGCCGCCCGCACCGCACACCGGCCACTGGCCGAAACCGCTTTGCGCCGCCAGCTGAGCTGCCGCCGCGTCCTGGGTGGCCGGGCTGGCGCTGCTCGGCACACCGGAGTAGCCGAGACCGCTCCAGGTCTGCTGGGTGAACTGGTACGCGCCGTAGTAGCCGTTACCGGTATTGGTGCTGTAGTTACCGCCGGACTCGCACTGGCGAATGTTGCTGTAGATGTCGGCACTTGCCGGTGCCGCCGTAAGAACGATGCCGACTCCGGCACCGACGGCGGTCGCGGCGAGCACGGACGTGCGGCGCAAGCTTGATCGAGCCATGGAAGCTCCTCCAACGCCGACGAGGTGAGCTGTCGGGTTCGGGCAGGAGTAAACGCCCGGCCGCGGATGCGGCTTCACCCCAAGAGCGTGCCTAAGGCACGTCCACTTACCTGGGTCCCCCGCTCCTGCCGCTACAAATCGCGGTCCGCCCAGCCCGGTGGCAGGATTTGGCGTGTCCGGGAGGCGAGCACCCCACTGGAGGGGTGCGCATTCACCTTACCTGCTACATGTGGGGTGCTTGCAAGTGTTAGCAGCAGATATTCGGGCACTATGACCGACGTCTCAGCGCGCGGCCTGCCCGGCTGAGCGAAGGTCCTGGCAGGCGACGACGACGCGGTCCGACATCCCGGTCTCGGCGGACTTCCCCCACGAGCGGGGGTCGTAGAACTTCTTGTTGCCGACCTCGCCGTCGACCTTGAGGACGGCGTCGTAGTTGCGGAGCATGTGGTCTGCGACCGGACGCGTGAAGGCGTACTGGGTGTCGGTGTCGACATTCATCTTCACGACCCCGTAGTCCAGCGCCTCGCGGATCTCTTCGAGCGCCGAACCCGATCCGCCGTGAAACACCAGGTCGAAAGGCTTATCGCGGCCAACCTTGGCCCCGACGGCATCCTGGATTTCCTTGAGGATCTTCGGCCGCAGCTTGACGTTGCCCGGCTTGTAGACGCCGTGGACGTTTCCGAAGGTTGCGGCCAGCATGTAGTGGCCCTTTTCCCCGACCCCGAGCGCCTTGGCCGTGAGCAGGGCGTCTTCCGCCGTGGTGTAGAGCTTGTCGTTGATCGCGCCGACGACCCCGTCTTCCTCGCCGCCGACGACTCCGATCTCGAGTTCCATCACGATGTGGGCCTTCACGCACGACGCGAGGATCTCCTCGGCGATCTGCAGGTTCTCCGGGAGCGGCACCGCGCTGCCGTCCCACATGTGGCTCTGGAAGAGCGGCTCGCGACCTTGCGCGACCCGCTCCTGGCTGATGGCGATCAGCGGGCGGATGTAGCCGTCCAGCTTGTTCTTCGGGCAATGGTCGGTGTGCAAGGCGATGGTGATCGGAAACGATTTGGCCGCGTGATGGGCGAACTCGGCGAGGGCCTGCGCCCCGACGACCATGTCCTTGACGGTCGTACCGGAGAGGAACTCGGCTCCGCCGGTCGAGACCTGGACGATTCCGTCGCTCTCTGCTTCGGCAAAGCCGCGCAGCGCGGCATTCAGGGTCTGGCTGCTGGTGACATTGATGGCGGGGTAAGCGAACCGGCCTTCCTTGGCCCGGTGAAGCATGTCGGCATAGATCTCGGGCGTTGCAATAGGCATGTCCGCATCCCCTTTGTAGCGACGTTTTAGAAGCTTCTGCGGCGAAGTCTGCCAGAGCAGTTAAGAGCCGATCTAGGTACCAAAGTCACCCCGCGCCGCCGATCAGTCGGGGCCGCCGCCGCGCGTCGCGTCTTGGTGGACGAGATCGTGGGTCTTGCGCGCCGCAATGACAACGGGATCCCAGACGGGGGAAAACGGCGGGGCATAGGACTGGTCGGCCGAGAAGAACTCCAGCGCCGTCATGTCGTTCCAGATAGCGATCGCCAAGATGTCGATGCGCTTGGCGGATTGGGCGCCGCCGACGATCTGGCCGCCGAGCATGCGCCCCGTGCCCCGCTCGGCGATGATCTTGACGCAGATCGGGGTGTTTCCGGGGAAGTAGCCGGCCCGCGTCGTGGAGTCCACGGAAGCGCTGACGACGTCGAAGCCGGCTTCGATCGCCTCCTGCGTCGACAGTCCGGTCCGGGCGATCTCGATCTGGCAGACCTTCGTTGCGGCGGTGCCGAGGACCCCGGCGAAAGCGGAGTAGCCGCCCCCGATGTTGTCGCCTGCGACGCGGCCCTGCTTGTTGGCGTGAGTCCCGAGGGCGATGTGGACCGGCCGATTCGTGATGACGTGCAGCGACTCGACGCAGTCGCCGGCTGCCCAGACCCCTTCGGTACGGGTGCGCATCCGGCGGTCGACGGCGATGGCGCCCGTGGGACCGAGAGCGATTCCTGCCGCCTCGGCGAGTGCCACGGCGGGCCGTACGCCGAGACCGAGAATGACCAGCTCGGCCGGCAACACGCGACCGGACTTCGTCGCGACGGCGCTCACGTGGCCCGCGGCGTCGAGGACGATCTCACGGGCCGCGTCGTCGAGGGCGAGCGCGATCGGCGTGTCTTCGATGCCGGCGACCACCCGCGCCCCCATGTCGGGATCGAGGGTGGTCATCGGGGTCGGCGACTGGTCGACGATGGTGACCGACCAGCCGCGCCCGGCCAGGGCCTCGGCCGTCTCGAGTCCGACGTAACCCGCGCCGATCACGACTGCCCGGCCGCCGCCCGCCGGTGAACCACCGGCATCGAGAGCTGCCCGGACGGCCGCGCCGTCAGCCAGCGTGTGGACCGAAAAGACGCCGTCGCCGTCGATACCCGGCAACGGTGGGCGGACCGGCTCCGAACCGGTGGCGATAACCAGTTCGTCGTAACGCTCTGGGTAAGCCTGGCCGGTATCGAGGTCCTTGACCTGCACCTGACGCGATGCGGTGTCGACGGCGGTGACCAGCGATCGGGTGCGCACGTCGATGTGCTGACGTTCGCGAAACTCGGCCGGTGTCCGGGCGATCAGCGCGTCTCGTTCACCGACGATGTCGCCGATCCAGTACGGGATCCCGCAGGCGGAGTACGAGGTGTCAGGACCACGTTCGAAGGCGATGATCTCGAGCTCGAAAGGCCCCTGAAGCCGGCGCGCCGCTGAGGCGGCGGACATCCCGGCCGCGTCACCGCCGATCACGACCAGGCGTCGCCGGGTGCCTTCGATCTGCTGCCGCGCCCGCATGGCGCCAACCTAGCCTCGTGACCCGCAGTCGCTCGCTTCGGCGTGCTCCGAGGGCTTGCACAGCGTTGCCGCCTAGGCTGACAGGGTGCATCTCGCCGTGAACCTGCTCGACGCCAAAAGCCTGATCTCGTCCTGGGGCCTTGCCGGACTGCTCCTGATCATCTTCGCCGAGACCGGCCTGTTGATCGGGTTCTTCCTTCCTGGCGACACGCTGCTGTTCCTGGCGGGAGCGTCGACGGTGGCCGGCGCGCAGTACCACCTGTCGCTGGGTGCCCTGCTCGTCGGCGCCGCCGTGGCTTCGATTCTGGGCGCTCAGGTGGGCTGGCTCATCGGCGCGAAAGCCGGGCCGATCCTCTTCGACCGACCTCGCTCGAGGCTCTTCGACCCGCACAACGTGTCCCGCGCCCACCGATTGCTGGAGCGCTTTCACTACAGCATCGCCATTGTGCTCGCGCGCTTCATTCCCATCGTGCGCACGTTTATCAATCCCGTTTGCGGGGTGGCCCAGATCTCCGGACGGGCGTTTTTTATCTGGAACGTGGTCGGCGGGATCTTGTGGACCCAGCTGATCGTGCTCCTGGGACGGGCGCTCGGGCCGACCGTGCACATCGACAAATACATCCTGCCGATCGTCGGCGGTATCGCGGTGCTGTCCGTTGTCGGCGTGCTCTTCGAGGCGCGCCGCGGTGGCCAGCGCCGCAAGTTGGCTGACGCTGCTGACAGCGAGGCTGGCGGCGGCAGCGAGGTGACCAAGAACGAGGCCGCTGAGCCGGTCGAGTAAGGCTGGCGGCGCAGGCGGATTTACCGGCTCAACAAAGAACTACCGGATTGCTCGGGGCCGCGCCTGCGCCCGCGCTACCAAACCACGTGCGCTCAATCGACCACGTGCGCCGAATTAACGGCGACGGGGCGGCGCGGTGTCATCGTCGTCTGCGTATGGATCGTCAGCGTAAGGATCGACGTATTCATCGTCGTCATTCACGCTGGTCGCCGGTGCATGACCATTCCCCCGAAGCTCACCCTCGAGCTTGCTGGGATCCCAGTTCGGCGAGGAGTTGTACTTGAGCTCCCTCGCGACTTTGGTCTGCTTGGCCTTGGCACGGCCGCGCCCCATGGCTCGACCCCCTCGAAAGCTCTTCAACGGGGACCTGCCCCGGCATTGATGTCGTGTCGTCAGCGTACAGCCTCGTCGGCGGCCCGGCACACCACCTGGCGCGACCAGTCCGTGCCGTTGTCCGAAGCGGCTCTGGCAAGATCGAAGAATGCCCGCTCTTCCTGGTGCGCCAGCCGCTCACCTGCGGGTCTACGAGCCCTTGGCGGCGTTTGCCGAAGAGGAGCAGCAGCGTTACACCGCGCTGCGCCGTAGCGGAGTGTCACCCACCCGCTCGGCGAGCGACCGTGACGAGCGGGCGGTCGCCGTGCGGGCGGCCATACGCAACACCCTTGAGCTGCCCGAGGGCCCTGTGCTGATGGAGACCGTCGATGGTCTGCTCTACATCTGTCCGCTGCGGACCCGGCTGCGGGCGCTCATCGCCGCCGGGGAGTTTCGCGCTGGAATGGCTGACGCGGTGGCCGACGCCTTCCTGCCGCCGCGGATCACTGAGCAGGCGGAGTCTGACCTCGAGCGATGGCGGCGGCGCATGCCGACCATGAAGGTCGCGGTGGTGTCCTGCACCTATCTGGTGCCGCTGCCGTGGTTCGTGCCGTTCGATGCCGGCGAGCGGGTCCTCGTCACGGGGGCTGGGGAGCGTTCGATGCGCTACATCGCGCCGATGTCTGCGGCCCGTCGTAGGACCGCCAGGGCGCTCGCGACTTTGCGACGCGCGCTTCCAGAAGCTCCGACGGTGGCCGGTCTCGAGCAGCTGGGGCGGTGGCTGGAGGACTTTCATCCGCACTCCAGGGTCGAGCTGGACTACGCCGGGTTGGTCGAGCTGCTGACCGATGACGAGCTGCGTGAGGACGCTTCCGTGGCCGACATCGCCGAATCGCTGACGGCGCTCGGGGAGGGCCGCGGCGCGGAGGCGGTCAGCGCCTACGAGCGGGTGATCGCCCGCTGGCGACCGCTACAACAGCTCGAGACTGCGAGCTAGCGAGTTAGCGAGCTAGCCAGGGCCGAAAGGCCCAATGTACGGAAAGTGCTGCCAAATCAGCACTCCGCATACACAACCGGTGACTAGTCCTCGAATGACCCGCTTGGGCCATTTCGGACATGCCGGTCACACCGTCAGAATAGCGATAGTGCCGAAGACCGGTGACTGGATCGGTCTGTCGGTGAGTCGAAGGGAAGATCATGACCGCCCACACGCCTGAGAGCGAACCGCTCCTCACGCCGGCCGAAGTGGCCACCATGTTCAGGGTTGACCCCAAGACGGTCACGCGATGGGCAAAGAGCGGCAAGCTGACGTCGATTCGCACCCTCGGCGGCCACCGCCGTTACCGCGAGACAGAGGTCCGTCGGCTGCTGTCGGGCATCCCGTCGCCGCGCACCGACGACTGAGCCGCCCACCGGCCGAGCGCCGGACGGTCCGTTGGAGATTTCGTCGTAGGCGAGGCTCAAGCGGGCGATGTGCCCGTCGATAGCTCCGCTGACATGAGCGCCGTTCGTGGGGGTCCCGAAGTCCGTCTTCGACGAGACGTGGGTTCAGTGGTGCTCGACGTCGATGCCGCCGGAGTTGTTCGCGCCGCCCGCGGAAGCGTTAGGCGGATTCTCGGCCGTAGCCCGCAGGCTCTCATTGGCCGCGCTTTGAGCGTGTTCATCCATCCGCAGGACTGCCCCGGCCTCGACGCAGCGCTGCATCGACTGGTCTCCGGCGGCCCGCCGCGCACCGTCGATTGCCGGGTCGGCGTGGACTCTGTCAGCTGGAAATGGGTGGAGCTCACGGCTGGCCGCGACGGCGACTTCGTCGTTGTCGCGCTGCACGACGCTTCCCGCGCCCGTGCTGCCGAGGGTGAGGCGCGCGAGGCGCAGGCTCTGCTGCAAGCCCTGCTGGCACATATCCCGGCAGCCGTCAGCGTCTGTGACCCGCAAGGGCGGCTGCTATCGGTCAACCGCGAATACGCGCGCGTCGTCGGCGGCCATCCCGAGGTCCTCGTGGGAAGTGCTTCGGGAGAGGTGGAAATCGGCCCCAGCAGCGACGCTGACATCCAACGGGTCCTGCGCGAAGGGAAGTCGCTCGAGCAGGACGTGGTCGTCACCCTGGCGGACGGCGGCGCGCGTACGTACTCCGACATCCGCTTCCCGGTCTATGGCCCGGACGGTCGGCCCTGCGCAGTAGGTCAGATCGCCACAGACGTGACCGAGCTGCGTTCGGCGCAGATGCCCAGGGAACCGGCCGGCACCGAAGAGCGCTACAAGTTGCTGGCAGAGCATTCCCGCGACGTCATCGCCCGGATGCGGCCCAACGGCACGTTCAGCTACGTATCGCCGGCATCCAGCGAGGTCCTCGGGTTCGACCCCGAAGTGCTGACCGGGCGGAAGGCACCTGCGGGCCGCGTTCACCCGGAAGAGCAGGCCATCGTCGCCGACGCCATTTCGCGGGTGGTGGTCGGCGGCCCACCGAAGACGCTCTCGTACCGCTTCCTGCACGGCAATGGGACCTGGCGCTGGCTGGAGACCACCTGGAGCTGCGTGCCGACCGGGCCGGAGGCGGACCCCGTCGAGTACGAGCTCTTCGCCACCACGCGCGACGTCTCCGATCGCTACGCCGCGCAGCTGCAACTCGAGCAGCTGGCGCTGCGTGATGGGCTGACCGGGCTGGCCAACCGCGCCTTGCTCTCCGACCGTCTGACGACGGCCATCGAGCGCCTGGAACGTCGCGACGGCGTGGTCGCGGTCTACCTGATCGACCTTGATCATTTCAAGGCCATCAACGACACGTTCGGTCATGCGGGCGGTGACGCGGTCATCGTCGAGGCGGGGCGGCGCCTGACCCGGGCCTCCCGCGCCGGCGACACGGTGGCGCGCCTTGGCGGCGACGAGCTGATCCTGGTGGCGGAGGTCGCCGGTCGCGGCGAGGCCGAGGCGCTCGGCAGCCGGCTGCTCGACCACCTGCGTAAGCCCTACCCGGACCCGGTCGGGTCGGTCTGCACCGCATCGATCGGGCTTGCCGTGGCGCGTGACTACCGCTGCGATCCCGACGGTCTGTTGCAGCGCGCTGACGTTGCCCTGTACGCCGCGAAGCAGGCCGGGCGCGACCGCGTGGAGGTTTTCGCCGGGGCCGTGCAGCGCAGGCTGGGCCGCCGCCGGGCAGTGGAGCAACGGGTACGCACCGCGCTGGCCGAGGATGGCCTGCGCCTGCACTACCAGGCACTCGCCGATCTGGAGAGCGGCGCCGTCGTCGCCGCGGAAGCACTCGCCCGCCTCGACAGCCCGGACGGATTGCCGATCTCGCCCGACATCTTCATCGGTGTCGCGGAGGAAACCGGGCTGATCGCCGAGCTTGACCGCTGGGTGATCCGTCAGGTCGTCAGCCAGATTCGAGGGCTGCGATCCAGCGGCTCCGGGCGCTGCCCGGTCTTCTCGGTGAACGTGTCCGCGCGCACACTGGCGGCTCCCGATTTCGTCCCCTGGATGACGGGCGTACTCGATTCGGCCGGTCTCGACGGCGGCGGACTGTCGCTCGAGCTGACCGAGCGCACGCTGCTCGTCGCCGGTGAGACGGTCGAGCGCACGCTGGCCGCCCTCGCCGAGATGGGGGTCGGGGTCGGGCTGGATGATTTCGGCACCGGCTGGTCCTCCCTGCGCTACCTGTCCGAGCTCTCGCTGGACTTCGTGAAGCTCGACCGCACGTTCACCGCCGAATTGGTGCCGGGTGGGCGCAAGTTCGACCTTGCCCACGCCATCTGCGGGCTGGCCCGCTCACTCGGACTGGTCGTGGTCGCCGAAGGCATCGAGACCAAGGGCCAGGTCGACCTGGTGCGCGCCGCCGGATGTGACCTCGGACAGGGCTACGCGTTGGCCCGACCCGCACCCCTGGAGCAGCTGCCCTGGCAGATCCCGTTGTTGTCTGAGGGAGTGAGCTCGTGAGTGCGCGACCCGCGCTGGACCTGCTCGACGGCGACTTCTATCTCGATCCGTACGCGACGTACGCGTGGCACCGGGAACATGCGCCGGTGGCCTGGGATTCGATCAACGAGCTCTGGGGCGTGTTCCGTTACGACGACATCGTGGAGATCGAGAGCCACGACCGCGACTTCATCAATTCCGACCAGAAAAAGGGCGGCTACCGCCCCAACCTGCCGGCCGATCCGGCGATCATCGGGCTGGACAATCCGGAGCACGCCCAGCGTCGCAAGGTGGTCAGCCGGCGGTTCACCCCGCGGACCATCGCCGGTCGGGAAGAACACATTCGCGAGGTCGTCACCGAGCTGCTCGACGCGGCACTGGCCAAGGGCAGCGGCATCGACGTCATCGACGAGCTGGCCGCCCCGTTGCCCGCCCGGATGATCGGCTGGCTCATGGGCTTTCCGGAAGAGGATTGGCGCCGGCTCAAGGATTGGTCGGAGCAGACCATCGTGCTCGGCGGCGGGCCGCGCTACTTCGATCAGACCGGCGTCGCCAGCGCCATGGACTTCTACCAGGCGACCGAAGCTCTGTATGCGCAGAAAACCCGCTGCCCGGCAGACGACATCATGACGATCTGGACGCAGGCCCAGGTTGACGGCCGACCGATGAACCTCGCCGAAGTGCAGGCCGATGGGCTGCTGCTGCTCGACGGCGGGGCGGAGACCACCCGTACCGTCATCGCCCGCACCTTGCTGAACCTCATCAAGAACCCTGACCAGTGGGCGGCCTTGCGGGCCGGGGCCGACGTGGGCCTCGCCGTGGAGGAGTTCATCCGCTACGTCACCCCGATTCACAACATGTGCCGGGTCGCCGCGCGTGATTACGACATCGGCGGGGTGACCATCAAGGCCGGGCAGCAGGTGGTCCTGATGTACGGGTCGGCCAACCGCGACCCGCAGCGCTTCACCGACCCTGAGCGTCTGGACGTCTCGCGCCGTCCCAACGATCACATCGCGTTCGGACTCGGCACCCACTTCTGTCTCGGCGCCGGTCTCGCCCGCTTGGAGATCAAGGTGTTCTTCGAGGAGTTCGTACGCCGGGTGAGCGAGCTTCGTCTCACGCCCGGCGGCTGCGTTGTCGAGATGCCCAACGCGTTCGTCTACGGCCTTCGCTCGGCGGATCTGGACCTCGTCGCCGCCGGGTAGCCGGCGGTCAGGTGGCAATGCTCACGTGATAACGGGTGCGGCGATCTGCTCCTCGGACCAGGCCCAGAGCCGCTCGGCGAGGTCGGCATCGACGGCGTGGGGCGCCACCCCGTGGGTGCGCGCCTCGTCGGCCACCTCGGCGACGCCGACATCTTCGAGGTAGCGCCCACCCGTGCAGGCAAGGTCGGGTGAGGTCGCCGCCCACACGCTCGTCGCCGCACCCGCCGGGATGCTCTTGCGGGTCAGCGCACCGGCGGGCGCACGGGAAGCCAGGTCCTTGAAGTCGTCGCGCGAAAGGTGGCGGGAGAGTTCGGTGGCGATCACTCCGGGGTGCACCGCGAAGCTGTGGATGCCGTCGCCGGCGAGGCGCCGCTCGAGTTCGACGGTGAACAGGATGTTGGCGGTCTTCGACTGCCCGTAGGCCTCCCACTTGTCGTACGGGCGGGTCAGGTAGTGGGGGTCGTCCCAGTGGATGCCGCTGCGAAAGTGCCCGCGGGAGCTGAGGTTGACGATGCGTACGTCGGCGCCCTTGGCGGCAGCGGCGCGCAATGCGGGAAGCAGCTCGGCGGTGAGCGCGAAATGGCCGAGGTGGTTGGTCCCGAGCTGCAGGTCGAACCCGTCGGCGGTCCGATCCTGCGGGGCGGCCATCACCCCGGCGTTGTTGATCAGCAGGTGCAGCTGCGCATGCTCAGCCCGGAAGCGTTCGCCGAACGCCCGGACGCTGGCGAGCGAACCGAGGTCCAGCTCGCGTACCTCAAGCTGGGCTTCGGGAAGCGACTCACGTATCTGCGCCGCTGCCCGCTCGCCCTTGGCGGTGTCGCGCACGGCCATGACGACGGTCGCGCAGGCGGCGGCGAGCGCGCGACTGGTCTCCACGCCGATCCCGGCCGAGGCGCCGGTGACGACGGCGAGCTTGCCGCGCAGGTTGATGCCGGCGATGACCTCGTCGGTCGTGGTGTCTGCTCCGAATGCCTGACCCGTTGCCATGCCTGCAGCCAACCACCCCTCCCCGCTGCGCCGCTCGCCGGGTGCGGGCTACATTTCCAGGAGCGTTCCGGTGAGAACGCCATTACAACTGACCCCCCGGAGGAGGTTGTCTTGACCAGCCCCGAACTCTTCTTGCCGGACCCGCTGCCGCGCGACGTGAAGTACACGGTCATCTCCGTCGACGACCACGTGGTCGAGCCGCCGCACACCTTCGAGGGTCGCCTCCCGGCCCGCCTCGCGCCTGGAGCGCCGCGGATCGTCGAGACCGAGCAGGGTCATCAGGTCTGGGAGTTCGAGGGCCAGCGCTTCACGCAGGTCGGGATGAACGCGGTCGCCGGGCGCCGTCCGGAGACCGTCAAGCTCGAGCCCTTCCGCTTCGAGCAGATGCGTCCCGGTTGCTACGAAATCGAGCCGCGGGTACGCGACATGGACCTCGGTGGCATCTGGGCGTCGGTCAACTTCCCGTCCCAGATCACCGGATTCTGCGGCCGGGTGTTTTTCGCTGCGCAGGATTGCGAACTTGGGCTGGCGTGCATAAAGGCCTGGAACGACTGGCTTTTCGAGGAGTGGCACCAGGCGTACCCGGAGCGCATCATCCCGCTCGGCATCACGTTCCTGGCCGATCCTGCGCTGGCCGTCGCCGAGATCCATCGGATGGCCGAGCGCGGGTTCGTCGCGGTGACCTTCCCCGAGCGTCCCCACATGATCGGGCTGCCCTCGCTGTGGGATCGCGACCACTGGGACCCGATCATGCAGGCTTGCGTCGACACCGACCTGGCAATCTGCCTGCACGTCGGCAGCTCCGGGCTGAACGTCGCCCCGCCAGGGGCGCCGTCGTTGCAGATCGGCGCGACGCTGTTCAGCTCCGCGTCGCTCGTCGCGTGTACGGAATGGCTCTGGTCGGGTTATGGGACGCGGATGCCGAAGCTCAAGGTCGTCATGAGCGAGGGCGGCATCGGCTGGGTGGCGATGTTGCTCGACCGGCTCGACAACATCGTCGATCGGTCCGGCTACGGCCTCGGATGGGACGAGCGTCCGTCCGACGTGCTGCAGCGCAACTTCTCGTTCTGCACCATCGACGACCCGTCGACCATCGACACCCGCCACCGCATCGGCGTCGAAAACATCATGGTCGAGGTCGACTACCCGCACGGCGACTCGACCTGGCCGGACACCCAGCTCGTCATCGAGAAGGCGTGGGGCCACATCCCCGCCGACGAGTTGCGGGCGATGTGCAGCGAGAACGCCGCTCGCGTGTTCCGTCACCCGCTGCCAAAGACCGTGCTGCCTGCCGACTGAAGGAGGGCTCGTGCAGTTCACGCCGACCGCCGAGAAGCTGATCCCGGACCTGTCGCTCCGCGAGGAGTTGGTCCTGCTGGCGCGCACGCTCTGGCGCGAGGGCTACAACGACCACCTCGCCGGCCACCTCACGTGTGCGCTCGGCGACGGGACCTTGCTCTGCAACCCGTGGCTGATCACGTGGAACGAGCTGCGCCCCGAGCAGGTCATCCGCATCGACCTCGAGGGCAACCTGGTCGAGGGTGACTGGCCGGTGCCGCTCGGGATCCCGCTTCACCTGCAGCTGCACAAGTTGCGCACCGACGTCACCTGGGCCGTCCACAACCATCCGCTGTACGGCACGGTCTGGGCCGACATGGGCGAGATCCCCCCGCGGCTGGATCAGAGCTCGTCGTTGGGCGGCGGGGAACTCGTGCTGGTCGATGAGTACGACGGTCCGGTCAACGACCCGAGCTCGGCCCGGCGCGCGATCGAGGCCATGAACGGCGCCGAACTCGCGTTGCTGGCCGGACACGGCGTCTTCGTGCTGGGCGGATCGGCGCGTGCGGTGCACCAACGGGCCGTCGCGCTCGAGCAACGCTGCCAGCGGGCGTGGCACGTGAGGGCCGCAGGTAGCAGCGCTGTGTCGGGCCTGCCGCAGCCGTACCTGGCGGCCATGGAGAAGTCGACGGGTGAGGGCTTCATCGGCTTCTGGGAGGCCATGGTGCGCGAGGAGCTGCGCCGGGATCCGACGCTGCTCGACTAAGGCGGGTTGCCGGCGGGGGCGTGCCGGCGGCGCGGCTGGCCAGCGACGCCTGGAGTGCCCGGATGCGATCGGCGAAGCCGGGCTGATCCATCGACCATTGCTGCGCCTCGAGCTCGGCGTACGGTACGCAGCGCCACGCTAGCCCCGCCGCGGCGGCCGCGGCCCCGTCGAGCACGTCGCCGCAGAGCACGAGAGCGGCAGCGCCCTGCGGGCCGATCCGTTGGGCGAGCCGCCAGAGGTGACCGCCGCCGGGGTGGATCCCGACGTCGAGCCAGCGGGGATCGAAGCGGGCGGCCGGGGAGGTCAGGATCACGTCGCAGGCGAGCGGCAGGTTGACCCCGGCACCGAGGGCGGGCGCGTCGACGGCTGCGATGGTGGGGACCGGGCAGGCGGCGAGGGCGTTGAAGCCGGCGTACGACGCGACGAGCGGCACGGCGCGTGACAGCAGTGCGTCCAGCGAGCCGCCGGCGCAGAAGACGGGAGGCTCGGCGGTGAGCACGAGCGCGCCCGCTCCCTCGTTCAGCATCTGCTCGACCGCGCGGGCAAGTTCGTTGCTCAGCGCCGGTGAGAGGGCGTTGCGGTGGGCGGGATCAGCGAGCCGGATGAGGCCGACGCCATCGGTGAGCACGCAGGTCACTAGCCGGTCCGGGGCGGCCGCGCTCACCGCCTGAACGCCGCTTCGACGATCTCATGCAGCACAGCAATGGGCAGCCGCTCCGGTACGTCAGCGCCGCTCGACATGATCGCGGGATCGAGCGACTGGTAACCGTGGACCAGGCCGCTGAACATCCGCGAGAGCACCGCCGGATCACCCTCGCGGAAGACGCCGGCGCGCTGGCCTTGCGCGAAGAGTTCGGACTGCATGCGCATGGCCTCGTCAAAACGCAACTGGACGGTGGGGTCGACGGTCACACCGTGCGCCGCGTCGGCGGTGCCGGAGAAGCGCAGGTAGAGCCGGCCGAACGCGGGATGGGAGCGAAAGAAGCCCACCTGGAAGTCGAGCAGGCTATGCAGTCGGGCGAGGGCGTTGCTTGCGGGTTCGCTGCCGCCAGGTTCGACGGCGGCTGTCATCCCCGGCATGAACTCCTGCCCGCGCCGCAGCCAGACGGCCCGGAAGAGCTCTTCCTTGCTGGGAAAGAAAAGGTAGACCGACCCGACGGCGAACCCGGCCAGCTCGGCGATCTCCTTGAGCGTCGCGAGAGCGAACCCGCGACTTCCGAAGATCTCTTCGGCGGCGTCGAGCAGGTGTGTGCGGCTCAGATCCTGCTGGCGCAGGCGCCGCTGCGTGCGGCGGTCGACTACTGATTCCACCCTGCGAACCTCCCTCACGCCGCTCCCGGCGCGCTTGCCAATTGGCGTGCTGCGTGTGAATCATAAGCCGGAACGGTGAATACGGATTCAGTAGACGGGCAGGGAGTCGGCATGGACGCCAACGACATGATCCTGATCAGTGTGGATGACCACCTGGTCGAGCCGCCGGACATGTTCCAGGGCCGGCTGCCGGCGCGGTTCGCCGACCAGGCGCCGCGGGTGGTCCGCCTTGATGACGGCTCGGACGTCTGGACGTTCAACGGCAACGTGATCCCCAATATCGGGCTCAACGCCGTCGCCGGGCGTCCCAAGCAGGAGTACGGCATCGAGCCGACCTCTTATCAGGAGATGCGGCCGGGCTGCTACGACGTCCACGAGCGGGTCAAGGACATGAGCGCGGGTGGGGTGCTCGCGTCCATGTGTTTCCCGTCCTTCCCCGGGTTCTCCGGGCGCCTTTTCGCGGCGGCGGACGACAAGGACCTGGCCCTGGCCACCATCCAGGCCTACAACGACTGGCACATCGAGGAGTGGTGCGGCGCGTATCCAGGTCGCTTCATCCCGATGGCGCTGCCGGTGCTCTGGGATCCCGACCTGGCCGCCGCCGAGGTGCGCCGGGTCGCGGCGCTGGGCTGCCACTCGATGACGTTCACCGAGAATCCCGCGACCCTTGGCTACCCGAGCTTCCACGACACCCATTGGGATCCGCTCTGGAAGTCGCTCGTCGAGGAAAACGTCGTGATGTCCATCCATCTCGGATCCTCCGGCAAGCTCGCCATCACCGCGGCTGATGCGCCGGTCGACGTCATGATCACGTTGCAGCCGATGAACATCTGCCAGGCCGCCGCTGACCTGCTCTGGTCGCGGGTGCTGAAGGAGTTCCCGGAGATCCGGATCGCCCTTTCCGAGGGCGGCACCGGGTGGATCCCGTACTTCCTGGACCGGCTGGATCGCACGTACGACATGCACAGCGCCTGGACCGGCCAGAACTTCGCCAGCCGGCTGCCGAGTGACGTGTTCCGGGAGCACTTCCTCACCTGCTTCATCTCCGACCCGGTCGGCATCCAGCTGCGTCACCAGATCGGGATGGACAACATCTCCTGGGAGTGCGACTACCCGCACTCGGACTCCTCGTGGCCGACCTCGGCCGAGGAGCTGGAGTTGGTCACCGCGGGCGTACCCGATGACGAGATCAACAAGATGACGTACGAGAACGCGATGCGCTGGTATTCGTTCGACCCGTTCGCGCTGCGGCCACGGGAGAAGTGCACCGTCGGCGCGTTGAAGGCCGAAGTGGCCGGTCACGACATTGCGATCCGTGCCTACGACAGCGGGCGTTTCCAGCGCTCCGGCAAGGGCGTCGACCTCGGCAGCTTGGTTCCGACGGCATGAGCCACGGCATGAGTATCGCCAACTCCCCGTCAAATGCTGAGCTGCACGCCGTCGGGCAGACGTTCGCCGGCCTGCCGATGCCGTACGACCGCCAGATGCTCTTCGACGTCGAGCGACGCCCGCGGATGCTGGACGAGCGCAAGCGGCGTTTCCCGTTCCCGGTGCCGAACGGCTGGTTCGTCGTCGCGGAGGCGAAGGATCTGGCGGCCGGCGAGGTCATGCCGTTCTACGCGTTCGGCCGCGACCTCGTGCTCTACCGGACGGAGGGCGGCGAGCCGCGCGTTATCGATGCGCACTGCCCCCACCTCGGCGCCCACATCGGCGTCGGCGGCCGGGTGGAGGACGACTGCATCCGCTGCCCGTTCCACGGCTGGAAGTTCGACGGGGCGACCGGCGAGTGCAAGGACGTGCCTTACGACGAGATCGATTTCATCCCGAAGCGGGCGCACACGCGGTCCTACCCGACCATCGAGCGCAACCAGATGATCTGGACCTGGCACCACCTGGAGGGCGGCGAGCCGTTCTACGAGGTGCCCGAGGTTGCGGAGTTCAGTGACCCCGACTGGTCGCCGATCGTCGTGCGGACGTACGAGATCCGCACGTGTGCGCAGGAGCTGGCCGAGAACAACGTCGACTACTCCCACTTCAAGTTCGTTCACGGCACGACTGCGGTGCCCGAACACAGCTTCGTCACCGACGGCGTCTACAAGCGGGCGGCGAACGAGGACGAGACCTTCGTACGCGAGGGCTACGGTCTCGGGCTCGGCGTCTTGCGGGTGCAGGGGTTCACCACGTTCCTGTCGAGCACCACGCCGATCGATGCGGAAAAGGTGATCGTGCGCTGGATTTTCACCGCTCCGGTCGCCAACGGCCCCGAGGCGGCGGACAAGGCGGCCAACACGTTCTGCAAGAACGTCAGCCAGGACATCCCCATCTGGGAAAACAAGATCTATCGCGAAACGCCGGTGCTGCGACCGTCCGAAAAGCCCATTACGGAGCATCGCCGGTGGGCGCAGCAGTTTTATTCGTCATGATGTAAGCGTGGATGACATCACCTCGCCGCGACTCGAGGGCACTTTCGCGGTGAAGGATCGGGTGCTCGGCTTTGCCGAGTTCGGCAATCCGCGCGGGCGTGCCGTCCTATGGATGCACGGCACGCCGGGGGCGCGGCGCCAGGTGCCGGAGCCGGCCCGGATCGCTGCGTACGAGCGCGACCTGCGCATCATCGGTATCGACCGGCCGGGCGTCGGGGCCTCGACGCCGCATCGCTACGGCTCCATCCGCGATTTCGCCTCCGACGTCGAGCCGTTGCTGGACGCGCTCGGGATCGACACCTTCGCGATGATCGGCCTCTCCGGGGGCGGTCCGTATGTGCTCGGCTGCGCTCATGCCATGCCCGACCGGATGATGGTGGCCGGCCTGATCGGCGGGGTCGCTCCGACGTGCGGGCCTGATGCCCCTCCCGGTGGTCCCGTGGCGTTGACCCGCAAGCTGCACCCGTTCATCACGCGGATGCGACTGCCGCTCTCGGCGGTCCTTACCGCGGTCGCCTGGAGCGGCCGGCCCTTTGCCGACGCCGGATTGACGCTGTATGCCCGCCTCAGCCCGGAAGGTGACCGCAGGGTGCTGCTGCGCCCCGAGTTTCGCGCCATGTTCCTCGATGATCTGCTGAACGGCAGCAAGATGGGCCTGCGTGCGCCCATCGACGACCTGATCCTCTTCGGCCAGGACTGGGGATTCCCGCTGGACGAGGTCCGGGTGCCGGTGCACTCCTGGCACGGTGAAAGCGACCATCTGGTGCCCTTCGAGCACGGCCGTTTCGTCGTGTCGCGGCTGCCCGACGCCCACCTGTATCCGATGCCTGGAGAGAGCCACCTCGGCGGCCTGGGCCAGGCCGAAATGATCCTGCACACCCTGGTCGACAGCTGGGAAAGCCGCCTTCCGAAGCGCCGTCTCGGCCTGGCGCCCGCGCCGCCGCAAGCGCGTACGGGCCGGCGCCGAAAAGTCTGAGCACTTGCTCAAATAGCCGGGTTGGGCCAGCATGCCGCCATGACCACCAAGTCGGCCGGACCGGCCGAGATCGTCATCGACGACTACACGGACCCGCGTTTCAGCCCTGACGCGCGGGCCGTGCTCGATGCGATCGCGCAGGCACCGGCGCTCCCGTTCGAGCCGCAGGCGTTGCTCGACGCCGCGTCCGCCGAGACCGGCCTCGACGACTTCGGCGAGGACTGGTTTCGCGAGCCGCTGGACGTGCTCTGCCGGGCGATTCCACGGGAGGCAGGGCTTTCCGCGACGGGGCGGGTGACCGCGGGGATGAGCCTGGTGAGCATGCTCGTCAGTCGGCTGCGGCTGGAAGACCTGTTGAAGCGTCAGCCCGAGATCGAGCGGCTTGCGGTGGTGCGCCCGATCGTGATCGCCGGCCTGCCGCGCACCGGCACCACGCACCTGCACAACCTGCTCTCCGCAGATCCAGCGCTGCGCTCGCTGCCGTACTGGGAGAGCCTCGAGCCGATTCCGGCGACGATCCCGCCGCCCAGTCCGGATCCACGTGTCGAGCGGGCGGCGATGTCGACGGCGTTCATGGACACGGCGATGCCGTACTTCAAGGCGATGCACGAGATGACCGCCGACCACGTGCATGAAGAGATCCAACTCCTGACGCTGACGCTCGGGACGATGCTGCTCGAGACGCAGTGGCACGTCCCGAGCTACCGCGACTGGTTCAAGGCGACCGATCAGACCCCGGCGTACGCGTACCTGCGCCGGGTTCTGCAGGCGCTGCAATGGCTGCGCGGCGGCAAGCGGTGGGTGCTGAAAAGCCCGCAGCACCTGGAACAGTTCGGTCCGCTGACGAGGGTTTTCCCCGACGCGACGGTCGTGTGCACGCATCGCGATCCGGTCGCGGTGACGACGTCGCTGGTGACGATGGTCAGCTACAGCGCCCGCCTGTCGATCGATCACCCGGATCCGCGCCAGATCGGGCGCTACTGGGCGGATCGGGTCGAGGACCTGCTGTCGGCGTGCGTACGCGATCGTGACGTTCTCGCCCCCGAGCGTTCGATGGATTTACGGTTTGATGACTTCATGGCCGACGAATGGGGCACGGTTGAGGCGATCTACGACCTCGCTGATCAGCCGCTGCCGCCGGAAAGCCGCGACGCGATGCATACGTTCCTGCGCGAGCATCCGCGAGGGCGTCACGGGCGGGTGCGCTACGACCTCGCGTCCTTCGGGATCGACCCGGCGGATCGTGAGCAGGCCCTTGCCGGCTACCGTTCGCGCTTCGGGGTGTGATGCCGGCGCCGGCTCCCGCCGCGCTTCCGCGTCGACGGGGGCCGCGGCCGGGCGGCGACACCAGACGCTTGCTGCTCGACGTCGCGGAGCAGTTGTACGCCGAGCACGGCATCGACGGCGTCTCATTGCGTACGGTCGCCTCCACCGCCGGGCTCGCCAGCGGCGCGTTGCATTACCACTTCGCCGCCGGTGACCAGCTCCTCGCGGCGGTCTTGGAGCGCCGCGCGCCTGTTGTGGCGGCCCGCACCCGCGAGTTGCTGGACGGCATCGGGGTCGACGAGGCACCGGTCACGGTCGCGGCGGTGATCGACGCCCTGCTCGTTCCCTGGCTCGAACTGCTGCGCACCGACCGCGAAGGCGCGACGCGTTTCGTACGTCTGGTCTCCCGGATGCTCGCGGCGCGCGACGAGCGGCTTGCCGGCTTCTTGATAGGGGTCAGCGCCGAATTCGGCGCGCTCGTCGGGCAATTGCCCGACCCGGCGTGCCGTTCGCAGGTGCGGTGGGAGATCGCCGCAAATTTCCTGGTTCACGGACTCGGCACCGGCAGCGACCCGCAGGAGTTGCGCGCTTTCGTCATCCCGGGCCTCGGAGGCCGCGCGCGAGATGCTTGGACGGCCGAAGCGGCTAACCGACGACCGTCCCACAGGTGATGTTCAAGGCCGTCGCGGTGAGGGTGCGTCTCCAGTCAGCGGCCGCGAAAACCGCAGCATCAGCTCGCCGCGGAACGGTAGGCGCAGATCAGCACGCCGGTGGCGGCCGTTGCCGCCGAGACCAGTTCGAGTGACCGCGCGCGCCCGTCGCTCAGCTTGCGGATCGCGCTCAGGGTGTCGGCGCCGTCGTCACCAAGCAGGGTCGTGTTGGTCCACTGAGACGACGCCTGCTCGGCCGTCAGGGTCCGCGAGGCGACGTACTTGGGGATCGCATTCATCTGGTCGGCGAACGGGTCGCCTGCGCGCTGCGGCCACGCCGAGGCCATGCCCGCCCAGGTGCGCCGTCCGAAGAGCAGCGCCTCCGTCTGGGCCATCACCTCGCCGAGGACCGGACCCATCGCCTCCAGGTCGAGGAACGGCATCGACCATCCGCCATGTTCGAAGCCAGCGTCGGTGTCTTCTTCCGGCCCGCCGGGGGCCTGCACAACGCCGTCGAGGCTGATGAAGTCACTCAGGATGATTCGCATGCCTGGGTGACGGTGCCCGGGCGCCAAACTCATCGCTGTGGATGATCGCCGCAGCGCGTAGTGGTCGTGCCCGGCTGGATGCCGGGAGCGCCGCACCGGCCTGGACATTCTCTGGCCGCCTGGCACGACGGGTCACCGATTCGGGTCATCGCGTCGAGCTACCGGAACCCACGCCGGTCACGGTGACGGCGGTTTGGGGTTGCGGATCTGTCGGTCAGGTCCAGGTGCTCCACTGCCGGAAATCCGCTAGGCCGCTGGCGAGGATCTCCTGGCAGTCGGTTCGTCGAGGCACGACATCGAGGTCATTGATCAACAGGCCGATCACCTGTTCCAGGGAGATTCGACCTGTCGGGACGTGACTGGTCCGGCTTAGAACGCCGTCCGGGTCAAGAGTCGAACGTCCCAGGTGCAGGTGCGGCTGTGTGACCGTGCTCGCCGGATGCCAGTGGAAGAGAATGATCTCCGAGCCGTCCATTTTGGTGACGTGGTATTGATACGCCCTGGTCGTAGTCTTCCACGGACCGTTGAGCGGAACCGGTTGATTCCGATTGAGCACTAAACCGCGTTCGCCACCGGGATCGCGACCACCCGGAAGCGGTTTGAGGACGGAGTCAGTGACGCAGGACAGCGCCTTTTGCAGCGGCCGGATGAAGTTGTCGACCGCCTCGGGCGTCGTCTACCTGACACCTGGAAGGAGGGCCGCGACCTCCATAACGGTCAGGTTGTCTTGGTCGGCGAGGCGCCCCTCGTCCCAAGCCGTCCTGAACTCTTCACCCGACATCCCTAGGCGGCGCCAGGCAGCCTGGTCCAGCATATTTTTCGCCTCCTCGACGGAGATATCGTCGATGTCAGTTTCCGAGTCGTCACAGACGCTCATGGAGCCCCTCATCTCGGTCATGGTCCCAGTATCCCTTGTGAGTCAATCGGCGGGAGTGTGGCCTGAACATAGAAGCTGCCTCTGACATTTTTGGCGTCGATCTCGTGTGTACCACCGAACGGTTCCTTGGTATCTGCGACCCACCTGCGCCGCTTGTGGCTAGGTTCGTCCAGATTCAGCGGCCGTGACCCGTACGTTTCAGGTCCGCCAGACAGCTCTCTGTGGACAACGGGCGGTCAGAACGAGATGAACCGACCAGGCCGTGGTTTCACCGTCGTGACGCCGTGAACCGCGAGGGCGGCCGCGACCAGCGGCGAGACCCGCGGGGTCTTTGCGGCTGAGTCACCTTGACAGACGGCTCCGGGAGATAACCGGCTGGGCCACTGCGTGCCCGAGCCATTTGGTCCACCTGTCCCTGTTGAGTTACGTCTTGCGCATGCCCTGCTTCTTGCAACGCCCAGCGCTCGTGTCGATAGCCCACCCCATAAGCGACCCACGGACTGACTCCCGTACGACGCCGATCTCGACACCTTCAAGGCGATGAGCCCGGCCTGTTCGCCCTGCTGACGGATGTGCGGATCGACGACCTGGAGCTCACCGCGGAGGGGGTCGCTGTTTTCGCCCGGTTCAACTACGCGGCTGGCCTCCCCGACCGGAGCACGATGACCTCGCGAGCTACGGTCGTTAGGTACGGCTGTCCCGGCGCGTCGCGTAGCAAACGGCGAGGGCTGAAGCCGCGACCGGCACCAGGGCCAGCTTCATGCGCTCCTCCTGAAGGTCAGCGCGCTCAGCGAGGCCTCACGACGTGGCCCGGAGTCGCCCCCGTGATGACGCCGTCGTTGACCACCACGACGCCGTTCACGATCGTTGCCCGGACGCCGATCGCACTGCTGCGAAAGCGCGGGGTGCCGGTGACCCGGTCCACGTCCTTGCGGCGGGGTCCGAGGGCGATCCGCTGCGGGTCGAAGATGAAAATATCGGC
>JBBRSE010000014.1:0-89839 GCA_038245655.1 Mycobacteriales bacterium
ACACCTACGCCGACGCCGTCCTACTCAACGGGCAGCCGACCGGACACCCCAACGACGCGCTCGACACCGCCTGCACCCTCTACCTCGCCAACATCGAACAGTGAATCAACCCAGTCAAGGACTTACGCGGCGCTGCACTAGGCACCCCCAGCTAAGTAGGAGATCACCGCCCCCCGGCCCGCGAGCCGTGCACGATAGGCGACTGCGAGCTGTTGACCGGCGGGCGTCAGGCGAGCCCCGAAAACACCGGTGGGCCGGGCTGACCCCGACCGGCTACGTCGGCGCGGTCGCCTTGGAGCACCGGCGGCCTCGAGATCGTCATGAGCAAGAAGGTCGCCCCGCTGCTCGCCCGGCGGCGCAGCGGCTTCGCCAACCTCGAGCGCACCAACCGGCTGTCGACCTGGTCGTCGCCCGCGAGCACGGCGCGTTCGATAACCTGACAGCCGTAGCCACCCTGCTACGTGAGGACGCCGCCCAGGTGGTCGGAGCGGTCACCGGCACCCCAGGCTGGGCGACGCCGCTTCGCAGCATCGCCGACCCGAAACCGAACACGGCCGGTCCTGCCTGCGGGACTCGCTGCTCATCCGGGTGCTGACCCCGGCCGACGGTGACCGATCGTTCACCTCACGGTCGGGAAGACTGGCACCGCTCTGCAGCAGCCGCGCGCCCCACACCTGTCGGATCATCAGCCCTCGGACATCGACGCCGCCGATGGCGAACTGGTCGGCATCTGCGTCGGTGACCTCGGTGGAGCCGCCGAGCGGGCCCGTACGCGCCGGTGACCGTGGCCACCAGCCTCGGCGGCGTGCCACTGCTGGGCCGTGAACGCCTCCTGCAGGTAGGCGGCGGTGACCGGGGGCAGCCTGCCGTCAGTCACGGCAGCAGCCACCGACGGGCAATGCCGCCAGCATGGCGATCTGGCTGTCTTGGATCGACGTCACGACGGCGCCCGTCGCGCGCAGATCGCACCAGTCATACGGGACACTCTTGGCCGGGAACTGTACAGACCGTGTAGTCTGTAGACATGACTGAAATCGGCGTGACCGAAGCTCGCGACCAGTTTGGCGAACTGGTCAACCGCGCCGCCTATAGCGACGAACGCATTGTTCTCACCCGGCATGGCCGGGCCGTCGCCGCGCTGATACCGATCGCGGTGCTCCACGAGCTAGAGGCCGCTGAAGACGCCGCCGATCTGGCGGCGGCCCGCGCGGCGGCCGCCGAGAACGGTCCGAACGTGCCCCACGCGCAGGTGCTCGCAGATCTCGTGGCAGACGAGGCGCGGACATCCCGTAGCGCGTGAGCTACACGATCGAGTGGAAGCCCGCAGCCCGCAAGGAGATCCGCAAACTTGACCCGACCGTCCGCCGGAGGGTCATCCAGGCGGTCACAGCTCTCGGCGCGGAGCCCCGGCCTGCCGGTTCGGTGACGTTGACCGGCTCGCCCGGGTGGCAGCGCATCCGCATCGGCGGCTACCGCGTCATCTACGACATTCGCGACGACACGCTTGTCGTCCTCGTACTTCGAGTCGGATCCCGAGGCAGCGTCTACCGGCGTCTGGACGAGTAGCTCGTCCCGCAGCCCGATCCTCAAACGGCACCCAGTTCGTCTCTCCCGTTGGGCTGTCCGCTCTCGGCGCTGTGACCGGCACCGGGCTGGCGAGCTGGGCCTTGACCGCCGCGCCACCGTCCCCGGCGAAGCCTTGGGACGACGGCTGTACGAGACGATGCTGTACTGGGAGACCGCCGATCAGGATCCCTCGCTCGATGACTCAATGCTCGAGTGGGCCGCGATCTGGAAGGCGCTCCCAAAGGTGGTCTTCTCCACTTCGCTGTCGGCGGTGCAGGGCAATGCGCGCCTGGCCTCCGGTGGCCTGGCAGACGAGATCGAGCGGTTGCGCGCCGAGCCGGGGAGGGTGCCATCGCGATCGGCGGTGCGACTCTCGCCGCCGAGGCGGCCGGATTGGGTCTGATCGACGAGTACCGGGCCAGGGTCTACCCGGTGCTGGTTTGGCGGTGGCATTCCGTTCTTTCCCCAGCGCGAGCGCCAGGTGGATCTCGAACTCGTCGAGACCCGCACCTTCAGCTCGGGAGTCGTCTACCTTCGTTACCGCGTGGCGCGCTAGCCGTTGGATGGCGGAGTTCTCCCACCAGTCTGACTCTGTCAACGGGCGGCACCTTCAGGTTGTCCTGTAGGTGCCGTTCTCGCATGCTTGAGGACCCATATTGTGTAACGGACCCGAGTTCGGTTGATTCAGACGGTGAATCGAGATGATTCCAAAGCGCGCCGTAACCGGCGTTCTCGTGCGGACCTTCGGCGGCAGGCTCAAGTCGCTTTTCGAATTGGCGCACGGCAGTCATCAGAGGGAGCGCCACGACCTCGGTACAAGGCGCCAGGCAAGCTGTCGCCCATCGCGAAAGGGGTGAGGGTCGAGGTCACGAGGGCAGCTGACTACCCCCTCGTGTCTAACCAGGGTGTTGCCTCGCCTGCTCCTCAGTCGGCGGGGTCGGCGTAGTCGTCGTAGAAGCCTCTACCGCTCTTGATGCCGAGGTGCCCGCGAGCGTGGTACTCGTGTAGAAGTCTCCGAGGCCCCTCGGGGATCCCCTCGCGAACAGCGGCATAGTGCTCCTCGATGTCCAGCACAACGTCGAGGCCGATCTGATCCATCATGCGGAAGGGTGCCGCTGGGGTCCCAAAGGTCTCGCGCCAGATCTGGTCGACCTCGTCGTGTGTCGCGACGCCTTCCTCGACGACCATCAGCGACTCGCGCTTGATGGCCGCCCAGATGCGGTTGAAGATGAATCCCACGCTTTCGCGCCGCACCCGGAACGGGATGAGGCCGTACTGGGCGAGGCGTTGCATCAGAGCGTCGATGGCGGACTCGTCGGTCCTGCCGGACGACATGAGCTCCACGGCCCTCATCTGCGGCGGCATGAGGAAGTGCATGTTCAGCACACGTGCGGGGTCGCGGACGAGGTCCAGCATCTGGCTGCTCGGATACGACGAGGAGTTCGTGGCGATCAGCGCGTCTGTCTCGACGTGGTCGTCCAGGTCACCCAGGACACGTCGCTTGAGGTCTAGGTCTTCAGCCAGCGACTCCACGACCAGCCATGCGCCCGACACGCCCTCCTTCACCGTGGCGGCCAGCTCGATCTCTCCCGGCGGGCGGGAGGACAGGCCGAGCGTCTCCCGGACGCTCGGGAGCTCTGCGTCCACGAAGTCCTTCGCCCGACGCGCACGTTCGGGTGTCCGGTTGACGATCCGGATAGGGCTGCCGCCGGCGGCGAACATCAGCGCGATGCGTGCGCCGAGCGTGCCGGCGCCGACCACCGTCACGGGCCGTTGATCGACATTGCCGGGAAGTGAGTAGGGCATCGATTCTCGCCTTCAGCCGAACAGGGGGAATGACCGGCGCTTCGCCAGGCGGTTCATGCCCGCCTGCAGGCGGTTCTGGATCTCGTTGTAGGTCTCTCGCGGCAGAACATCACCAATTCAACATCCTTGCCGCTATCGCGCGCTAAGTCACCCGACCATCGGTCGGTGGTCTCACCCTGCATTGGCTTCAGGCTCAAGAGCGCGACCGCAGCCTGGTGGCCACCGGCCGGACTCGCAGTGAGCCCTCAGCGACGACGGCCGGAGTCGCGGCTTAGTCGGAACTTTTCACCCTGGCACCCGTGCGGATGGCCAGACATCGCGACGATGACCCCCGCCGGCAACCGCCAGGGCTCCGGGGAGAAGTTCATATCGAGGGTCAAGAACCGATGAACAGGCTGCCGAAACCCACACTAGGAGCCGGTGACGCGGCCAGCGCGCTGACGGCAAATCCCGACGCGAGCAGCAGCGTCGTCGCGGCTGAGGCGGTCAACAGCGTCGCGAGTCGGATCGGTGAGCATGCGAGCTCCACCAGCATTCGCCACAGGCGGTACAGCCTTGATGCGGATCCGCCGCCAGAGCAAGGCTGTAACGGCCAGGGCGTCGACACCCGCGATCGCGAGCAGGAGAGGCAGCGGAAGGCTGCCCAGGGCATGGAGGGTGTCTTCAGCTTGGACCCCAGCGCGGTGATTTCATGACTACCGCCGCTGATCCCGACCCACTTCCCGGCCACCACGAGAACGACGAAGACCAGGAAATCCGCGACCGCCCCCAACCCGCCCAGGATCGCGACCGTGCCCACCGATTGCACCATCGGTAGTCCCAGCCTGGTCAGGAAGCGTGCGTTGACCGCGGCACCACCAATTCCGGCTGGGGTGAACCGATTGGCAGCCGCGGCCGCGAACTGAACTCAGACTGACTCGCGAAGCGGTAAGGGCCTTCCCGACGCTGCCCGCAGCGCAATTGCCGCTGCCACGTAGTGCAGCAGGGAAACGACCAAGAGTGCCGGCGCGATCTGCCACGGCATCTGCCCGAGGTTTTGGGCCGTCGCATCCAGTGAACGCCACAGATCCGATGCGGTGTCGCCATCGGCGATCGGCGTCCCGATGACGATGACGATGAAGGCTGCCGCCGCTATGAAGCCGAGCGACCACCAGATCTGCCGCTTCGAAAGCCGAAGTGCGCGAAGGGCGCGCAGCCGATGACGCCATGCAGGGGGCGTCGGAACGCCGGCGACGCCAACCGAGGCGTCTTGTGGCGGAGCGCCCAGGGCGCTACCCCGCTCTCCCGGTCGCGTCTGGGCGTCATTCATGGCAGCTTCAGCTCTCCTGGAGGCAACGCCGGTTCGCGGTGTTCTGCGCGAGCGAGTCTGAAGACCGAGAGCGCAAGCACGACCAGTGCGATGGCCTCGCCGGTCGCGGTGAGGGGCGTTCCGTTCAGCTTCTCGTCGTAGAGCACGACCCCGAGGATGATGCTCGCGAGCGGGTCGACGGCGGTGATGGCCGGCAGGCTGGCCGACAAGGGACCGGCCTGGAACGCCACCTGGTTCACGGCGAAACCGATCGGGCCGATGAGCAGCAGCGCGTAGAGCGGCCAGCTGGTGAAGATCGCGTCTGCGTCGCGGCCGAAAGCTTCACCTACGGCCTTGATGAGGGCCGCCGTCGCGCCGAAGGCCAACCCGGTGACAACGCCGAGCGCCGCGGCCCGGCGTGCTGGCACCTGACGGCCCGCCAGTAACGCGGCGGCGACGAGCAGCAACGCCGCAGCAGCGGCCGCAGCCGACGGCCCGAGCTCGGGCTTGACACCGTTGCCCGACGGGCGCGCAAGCCCAAGGAATACGCCGAGGCTGGCGACGGACACCGCGGCCCAGACCAGCTCGGTTGGCGTGACGCGACGGCGGTCGAGCCACGCGCCGAGTGGCAGCGCGAACAGCAGGCTTGTCACCAGCAGCGGCTGAACGATGGCCAGCTGCCCCGCCGTCAGCGCATAAGCATGCAGCCCGAATCCCGCGGCGTCGGCAGCGAGACCGGCCAGCCACAAGGGGCGTTTCACCAGCCCACCGAATGCCCGACCCGCCGACTTCGCTCCCCCACCGATGTGCGCCTCGTACGTGACTGCCCGGTGCTGCAGCGCCGTCGCTACGGCAAAGGCGGCGGCCGCCGCCACGGCAGCGAAATAGGGCAGCAACGCGACCCACCTCCCCGTGCCGTGGTTACTTTGAATCGACGGTGAAGAAGTCCCGCTGCCAAGCGGTGAGGTAGGTACCGACGGGCCTTTGTTGCCCGGGAAGGAGAGGGGTCTGACTGACCGGTGTGAAGGAGAAGGCGCATACCCAGAACGGGTTGATGTCGAGTTCCATGGCTTGCCGCGCACCCGCTCCGATCAGTGCCTCAGCCAATGCGCGCGGCGTCGCTACCATGCTGCCGGCCCAGATCAGATCACCTCGCGTGTCGATGCCGAGCGCACTACGCGCCACGACGACCGCGCCTTGGATGGCGGCTCCCCAATCGCTGATGACGTCGACATCCGCGGCAGGCCGACCGTCCGAGACCAGCAACCGCAAGTTCTGGCGCACGTTCGCAACGGCACGTCCCGTTGCTGGCACCTGCTGACCCCACTGTCCGATCTGTGAACTTCCGTCGGTGTAGGTGACGACCGACGCCAAGCCAGGTAGGAGCGCTCCGGCTTGCCTGGTACCGACCGCCATCCCACCGTCGCCCAGATTGAGCTTGAATCCACCGTTGAACGCGGCCAGCAGAACCGGCCGCTCCGATGGCTGCACGACGGAATGCGTGCTCCAACCGTAGCCGCCCGGATCCTGGTAGCCCGGGTGCAAAACCAACCGCGTCGACGCAGCGTCAAAGCGCACCAGCGTGACGCTCGCTCCGGCAGCTGTAATCGCGCGAGATGACACCGATACGCGTCCGCGGGTCGTGCTCAAAGCCAGCCATCCAACCGGGGGTCCGGCCGCCGGTGGCGAAGAGGACGCCGTGGAAGACGCCGCAATATTCCATGCCGGGAGCGGGGACTTCGGCGTCGTGGGCATGGCAGCGCGCGACGCCTCCTCCGGTCGGGCGGAGGCAACCGACGAGGCTGAGACCGCTACGTGCCGAGCGGAAGTGACACCGCCACCGCAGGCAGCAAGAACCGCACACGTTAGGCTCACGACCGTCGGATGTACAACGCGTGACCGCGTCATCGAACAGCGTTTGGAATCGGCCAAGCTTGGTGTGGCACGAGCGGCTCCCTGTGGGCTGAAAGCCCCACAGAACACGGCGTGGGTGAGACAAGCGTGACCGTCCGCTTACCTCACGGTGTGGAACCGGCCTGGCGGCAGCCGGGCCACCCCTGGCGCCTAAAGGTCCACATCTCGTTCGGGAGGGTTCCGTGGGGCCGGTCAAGCTCGGGCAGCCGAGCGCCTGACAGATCCCGCGCTGCCCACCGCCCGGCTATTCGTGCGTCCCGATGGCAGGCCGCTGCGGGCCCACCACGTCCAAGCTGCCTGGAGGACGGCAGTCAGACGGGCCGACCTCCCCGCCGGTACACACGTTCATGATCTGCGCCACGCGCGGCTGAGCACCGCGACCCGAACTGGCGGAACGGATGACGAAGCTGGCAAGCACGAACCGCCAGCCGCGTGCCGTCCACGTCAGTCCCCGCGCGTATTCGGCGTGCAATGACAAGGTCACGACGCCTTCATTGAGGTAGATACGTACAGCCTGTGGTCAGTTACACAACGTTGCGGAGGGCGTGGGATTCGAACCCACGATGAGGCGCAAACCCCATAGCGGTTTTCAAGACCGCCGCCATCGGCCACTAGGCGAGCCCTCCTGGCTCAGCCAGGGTACCGAGCGGGCGGTGCACCGGACTGGCCGACCGACCCCTTCTGGCAAGGTCGCCCGAGCGTGACCTCTGTGGGCACCGGTCACGACGTCCGGCCTTACCGCCAACCGCAGGTTCGGCGGTACAGACCAACCTTTTCGCGACCGATGGGACTCATGGCGGCAAGCCGCTGCCGCGATAGTGGCGCGTCACCGACGCATCGTTCGGAGGGATGGAGCGGATGCCGCAGCACAAGCTGCCGGCAGTTGAGGGCCGGCCCGACGGTGACAGCCGGCTGCGCGCCGTCGTTGACAACAGTCCCATCGTGCTCGTCGCGTTCGATGCGGCCGGCACGATCACCCTTGCCGAGGGGTGGGACCTGACCACCTTCGGGGTGCTGGCGGCGAGCCTGGTCGGGATGCAACTTGCAGGGCTGGGGACCGGGTGCCGGACGGCGTCGCGGCGGTGCGGCGGGCACTTGCCGGCGAAGCCTGCGACGTGATGTTGACGTTGCGCGAACGACACTTCGAGTTCCGCTGCCGGCCACAGTTCGACCCCGCCGGGAATGTGGCCGGGGTACTGGCCGTAGGCACCGACATGACCGCGCGCGTTGAAGCCACCGAGCAATCGGGTCGGCGCGAGGCGCGCTAGCAAGCGCTGGTGTCCCAGTCCGCCGACGTTGCCGTCATCGTTGACGCGGCCACCGGGCGCATCACCTATGTCAGCCCATCGGTCACCAGGCTGTTCGGCTGGCAGCCGGAGCAGCTGCTCGGAAGGCTCGCCCGGAGTTTGACCCACCCTGAGGACATACACCGGCTCCAGGCCGCCTTCGTCACCACCACTGCCGACCCGGGCTACCACCCGACGGTCGAGTTCAGGCTCGGCTGCGCAGACGGTTCCTACCGCTGGGTCGAGGAAACCATCAGCAACCTGGCCGCCGTGCGGGGAGTCGACGGGCTCGTCGCCAACATCCGCGACATCACCGACCGGCGGGCCACCGAAACCGCGCTGCGGGAGTCCGACCTCCGCTACCGCCTGATCGCCGAAACGGCCCAAGAAGGCATCTGGGCCTGCGGCCACGACGGCCGGACGCTGTTCGCCAACGAGACCTTGGCGGGGCTACTCGGCTGGTCGCTGTCGGACATCTACGCTTTGCCCAGCCACGATCTGCTCAGCGGCATGTCCCGGGACGAGATCATGGGGCGACAGCGGCGGCGCGGTGACGACGGCACCGAGATCTTCGAGCAACTCCAGATCCGTCCAGATGGCTCCAGCCGGATCTTGCGATTCTCCGCTGTCGCATTCGTCGAGGACGGCGTTGAGCTCGGCGCGCTGGCGATGATCAGTGACGTCACCGACGCCCGGATGGCAGAGCAGGAACTGCGCCGCCGCGCATTTCACGACTCGCTGACCGGCTTGGCAAATCGCGCCTCCCTCATCGAGCGGCTGAGCGCCGCGCTTCGGGACGGGGATCCGCAATCAGCCGGGACCGTTGCCGTATTGGTGTGCGACCTCGATCAGTTCAAACTGATCAACGACTCCTTTGGGCATGCCGCGGGCGACGAGCTGCTCATCGAGATCGCCCGCCGCTGGCAGAAAGTACTCGGCCCGAATGACACGCTCGCGCGGCTCGGCGGGGACGAGTTCGTGGTCGTCTGCAACCGATCGGGGGAAGCGGCCGCTCGCTCCACCGCCAGCAACCTGCTACGCGCATTGGAACTCCCGGTCAACCTCGCCGGCAGGCCGGTCGCCGTCAGCGCCAGTGTCGGCATCGCGCTGTGCGACGCCATCGCGCCCGGAGTCGAGGCAGCCACCCTCTTGCGTTACGCCGATGCAGCGATGTACTCGGCGAAGTCGCAGGGACGAGGCCGGACCGCGGTGTTCACCAGCGAGCTGGCCGATCAGGCACAAATGCGGCTGGAGTTGTTCAACGACCTCAAGGACGCGTTGGCTGCCGAAGAGCTAGGGCCGGGCGTTCCAACCAGTCGTCGAGCTGGCCACCGGACGGATGCTGGGCGTCGAAGCGCTGTGCCGCTGGGAACATCCGAAGCGGGGCTTCGTCGCCCCGGACGAGTTCATCTCGATGGCCGAGGAGACCGGGCTCATCGAACCGCTGGACCGATGGGTGCTGCGCCGGGCGTGCCGTGACCCGGCAGCGATGCGCGCCTGCGGCGTGCTGCCCCCGGGCTCCTATGTCGCCGTCAACGTCTCTGCCGGGCAGCTGTCCCAACCCGGGTTTGAGGCGGAGGTCCAGCAGGCGCTCGCGGCAGCCGGGTTGCCCCCCAACGGGCTGGTGCTGGAAGTCACGGAAAGCGCCGTCATGCCCCATCCCGAGACGGCTCGGCGGGTGCTGGAAAGCCTGTGCCAGCAGTTGCGAAGATCGGGCGATCATACGCGCGTTCATTGACCTCGCCGGGGCCCTCAACGTCACCACGACGGCTGAAGGAATCGAGACCGTCGCCGCGCTCACGGTGCTGCAGGGGCTGGGCTGCCACGCGGGGCAAGGCTTCCTGTGGAGCCCGGCCATCTCGCCGGCACAACTAGCCGATTTGCTCCGGGAGCTTGCTGGTGGCCGGTTCGCCGTCGGCGTGCAGTCCCGGACCGCAAGCCTGCCGCGACCGCGCGGGGCGCTGGCCAGTTCCGGTCCGTGACGCTGTCTGAACGTCGCAGCCCATGAGCCCCGCCCCGGCTGAAATCACGGTCAGCGGTACGCTCCGCGCGCTCCAGCCCAACGCCCCCTGGTGACGCGCGTGGTCGATTTTGCCGATGTCCCGGCTGCAGTGACCGATCTCGCCGAGCGACGCACGATGGGCCGCGTGGTGGTCCGTATCTGAGGGCCGTCGACGTAGCCACCGCAAGGGGTTCCCACCGGCGGCGATCACCTCTAGGTTGAGCCACGTCGCGACTCGCCCCACCGCCTGGGGGCGTGCGCGACAGTTTGGGAGGGCGCATCCATGGCCGACCTGATCCACGAGGTCGTCAGTGCCGCCGTCCAGTTCGCGCTCGACCGGGTCAAGGCCGCAGTCGCCGACGCCGACGCTTTCGCCACCGAACTCGGCGTCGCCCCCGCTGCGGTGGCCGGCGCCGCCGCCAAGCTCGACGAGGCGCGTACGGACTTCACGGCCGCCGCGAGCGCAGCCGGAGCAGGCGACCCGAAGACGGCCGCCGACAAGCTCGCCGCCGGCGTCACCGCGCTCGAGGCGGCGGTGAGCGCGGTGCCGGGCGCCGCCAAGACCTTCGACCAGCTGCTCGGCGAGCTCGCCTCCGTCGGCGGCGGCGCCACCCAGCTGACCAACCAGCTCGGGTTGACCGGCTCGGCCACCCTCACCCACACCGGGGCCTCGGTCAGCCTGCACCGCACCGCGCCCAACGCCAGCATCACGACCGGCCCGCTCTACATCCACCTGAACGGCATCGACCTCGCGGTCGTGCTCAACCTCGGCGGACCCGGACCGGTGCTCGCGCTCACCCTGACCGTTGATGAGGCCAGCGTCGGCATTGCCGGTGACGACCTCAGCCAGGCGCTGCTCGGCGGCTCCGGGGCGGCCATCAAGGCGCGCCTCGTCGTCACCGTGACAAGCGACCTCCAGCTTCACGTCGGAGGCGGCACGGCCGTCACCGTGCAACTGCCGGCGGTCACCGCGGGCGGTCCGCTGCAGGTCAAGGGATTGCAGCTGGCGGCGCCGCCGGCCGGTCAACCCAACGCGGGCGGGATCGACCTCTCCGCGACGGTCTCCGCCGACCTCGCCGGAGCGACCTTCCTGATCACCGGCGCGGGGCTACGCGTGGGGTTCGCCGGCGGCACGCTCAGCCTGGCCGCGCGACCCCCCGACGGCGTCGGGATCAGCATGGACGCCGGCCTGGTCAAGGGCGGCGGCTTCCTCGCCAGCCACCCCGGGCCGGAGGGCACCCAGCAGTACGAGGGTGCGCTCGACTTGAACCTCGGCTTCATTGCCATCAAGGCCTTCGGCATCCTCAACGTCGGCGGTGACGTCGGCTTCGCGCTCATCATCGTGCTGACCGCAGAGTTCCAACCCGGCATCCAGATCGGCCTTGGGTTCACTCTCGACGGGGTCGGCGGCCTGGTCGGCATCCAACACGTCGTCGATGTCGACGCGATCGCGGCCGCGCTGTCCGCCCACACGCTGGATTCGCTGCTCTTCCCGGACGATCCGGTCAGCGACGCCCCGCGCATCATCGCCACGCTCGGCAGCGTTTTCCCGCTGCGCAAGGGCGGCGCGGTCTTCGGCCCCATGATCAAGCTCGGCTGGGCGACCTTCGTGACGGCCGAGCTCGGCGTCATGCTCTCGCTGCCGGATCCCACCCTGGTCATCATCGGGCGGCTGAAGATCCGTATCCCGGACGAGCTGCTGCCGATCGTGTCGCTGACCGCCGACATCCTCGGGGTCATCACTCCGGAAAAGCTTTTCATCCGCGCCAGCCTCACCGATTCCAAGATCGGTGGATACGTCGTCGGCGGCGATTTCGGACTGCTGATCCGCTACTCCGGCGACCCCGATTTCGCCATGTCTGCCGGGGGATTCCACCCCGCGTACACCCCGCCGCCGGAGCTCACCGGACTGGCCCGGATTTCGGTCGACATGTCGCCACCAATCGTCCTGACGATGCGCGCGGAGGCGTACGCCGCCATCACGTCGGCCACCATCCAGTTCGGCGCGAAGGTCGAAGTCGGCATCGACCTCGCCATTGCCAGCGCGTCCGGTCACCTCAGCTTCGACGCCCTGATTCGCTTCCAGCCCACCTTCGGCTTCATGGTCGACATCGACGCGGGGGTACGGGTCGAGGCGTTCGACATCACCCTCTGCGCGGTGACGGCCCACCTCAGCCTCTCGGGCACCAGCCCCTGGCGCATTGTCGGCACCGGGTCGGCCGACTTCGGGTTCTTCGGTGACGTCGACCTCGACTTCGGACCGATCCAGTGGGGCGATGCGACCAAGCCCCCGGCTGTCACCATCGACGCCGTCCAGGCCGTCGTCGACGCGCTAACCAAGCCTGCCGCCTGGAAACCGGTGCTGCCCAACGGAGGCGCCGGATTCGTTCATCTGCGGGCTTTTCCCGCCGGCGACACGCTGCCACTCCACCCGCTCGGCCGGCTCGAAGCGCGCCAGAGCGTGCTGCCGTTCGAGACCGAGGTGACCCATCTCGGCGCCGCGGTGGTGGCGCCCGGTGGTGGCGCGAAGGAACGGCTGACCTTCGGCGCGCCCAGCATCGGCGGCGGGGTCAATCCCTCGTTCACGTCCGTTCAGGACCGCTTCGCGATGGGTCAGTTCCTCGACCTGTCGGATGCCGATTCCCTCGCCCGGCCGGCATTTGAACAACGCATCGCAGGCATCCAGATCGCACCGTCCGACTTCGTCACGGAGGGGCCGGAGGACGAGCTGCTGACGTACGAAACGTTCGTGGCCGGGGGTACGGGCGATCCCCCGCCCCGCCGGGTCCGCCGCGCGCGCGACAACGCGTTCATTTACGGCAAGGCCAACAACGACATCACGCTCGCGCAGACCGGTCTGTCACGCAGCCTCCTACGCGACCCCTACGCAGATCTCGCCACCGGCCCCGTCGAACCGATCCGGCTAGCCGACGCCGCGACGGTCACCGTCCGCTCGCCGGACACGCTCTCGTCGATCGCCGGCCTCGAGGGCGCAATGTCCTACACCGACGCGACGGAGGCCACCGCCGCGGCGGGGCTCAGCGGTGCCGTCTCCTTCGTGCGGCTCGGGGTGGGAGGCTGAGATGGCCCTGCCCGCCATGAAAGACGTCGTCGGATACGTCTCCTCGGCGCAGTTACTGGCGCAGCGTGCTCCAGTCAAGCGCGAGGACGTCAACCTCGGCCATTACACGTTTCTGCCCTACGTACGCTCCGGGATTGCGGCGGGCCTGACCGAGCCGTGGGCGTGGACGTCGAGCAGTCGCGGAAGCATCGACGTCACACTGCCGGTGGTCGACGCGGCGGGCACGAGTCACCCGGTGCCGCCGCAGCAGCTGACCGTCCTCGGTCCCGGTGACGTGGCGAGCTTCGACACGTCACAGGTCGTACGAACGCATCCCACGGCCGGCGATCGCAACGCGTCGACCGACGACCTCGTCGCCGTCGACCTGGACCGGCCGGACCTGCCGTGGATGTTCACTCCTGCCGGCCCGCGGGCCGGTCAGCTCATGCCGTGGTTGCAGCTGGTTGTCGTCCCCGACACCGGCGCGCAACTGCAGCCGGGCCGGGGCGGCGGTCTCGACCGGCTGGTCACCACGAGCGATCAGTTGCACCCGCTCGAGCCCGCCTGGGCGTACGCGCACGCCCAGATCATCGGCCGCTCCGGAGACGGATCGCTGCAGCAGCGCCTGTCCGATTCCAACGCCCCGCTGAACTGTTCGCGGCTGCTCTCGCCGCGCCGGCTGCAGCCCGAAACCGCTTACGTAGCAGCCGTTGTGCCGACCTTCCTGGCGGGCCGGCAAGCCGGGCTCGGGCTTGAACCGGTGGCCACGCTCGACAAGGCGTGGCAGGACGGCGAAGGGGAGGTCACGCTCCCGGTGTACTACTCGTTCACGTTTGCCACGGGTGAACGTGGCGACTTCGAGTTCCTGGCCCACGAGCTCGTCGGCATCCCCGCGCCGTATGGCGTCGGCTACCGCTCGCTCGACACGTCCTCTCCGGCGCCGGGGTTGGAGGAGCCCGATCCCGATGCGACCGGACGCGTGCAAATCGTTGCAGGGCCGCTGGTTTCGCCGCCGCAGGATCCGCCCCCAGGCGTTCCCCCACGGCCGACCGAAGCCCAGCAGGCCTGGAGCGACCCGCGTACGACCGAGCTCGCGAGCCGGCTCGGTGAGGGCACCGCTGCCGACCCCCGGGTCGCCCCGCCGCTCTACGCGGGCAGCCACGCAGCGCGCACGACGACGGACGGGGCTCCCGGCTGGTTTCGCGACCTGAACCTGGTCGCCCGCAACCGGGTGGTCGGCGGACTCGGCGCCCGCGTGGTGCAGATGGACCAGGAAAAGCTGATGGCCGCAGCCTGGCAGCAAGTTCGGGGCGTTGACGCCGCGAACCGCGCGGTGCGCCTCGCCCAGCTGGCCCGCTACCTCAGCGCCTCCCTGCACAGTCGCCACCTGTCACAGCTGGACGCCCCTGCCCTGCTCGGAGTCACGCGCGGGACCCACACCCGGTTGCTCGACGCCCCGGAGCAGACGCTGGCCGCCAGGGTGCGTACGAGCGTGCTTCCCGCGGCCGTTGCGTCGAGCGCCTGGCGCCGCTTCGTGCGCCCGGCCGCACGCGTATCGAAGCTGCCCGGCAGCGACCGCACAGCGCGCCAGACCCTGATCACCAGCCTCGTGGCGGGCCCCGACGGAATGGGTCACGACTGGCGGCACGACTATGCGGCTCCCGACGGCATCACCGCTATCAGCGACCTCGCCGTTGGGCTCGTCTCGGAGGCGGTTGCTGGAACGCTGCCTGACGGGTGGGCCGACCAGGTGCGCACCGGGCTGCGGGAGGGAGCGGCGCTGCCGGACATCCTGGCCTCGCCCGATCAGCTCGGCTGGCTCGACCTTCCTGGCCTTTCCGCGCAGCTCGTCAGGAGCCTGCCGTCGCAGGTGTTAGGACGCGCGCTCGCAGCCGCTCCTTCGCTACGCGAGGCTGCGGACCCTGCGCGGCTGCTGGTGGCCGCTTCCCAAGCCGCGTTGCTGCAAAGCGTGGTCAACGCGGCGGCGCAGGTCGGCGATCGCATCGTGCTGCCCGAAGCCGTGGTCAAGCAGCTCGAAATTCCGGCGCAACGCGGCCGCGACGGCTCCCTCACCGTGCTGCCCGACGCCGTACTCGGCTACCTCTCACACATCCGTGAGGCGTGCGACAAAGCCGGCCTGTCCGACGAAGTCGGCGCCCACGCCGACCAGGGCGAGCAACTGCGCGGGCTCATCGACAGGGCCTTCGACGCCGGCAGGTTCTCCGAGGGGCTCAAGGAGATCGGCGCCGCGCTCGTGGCCCCCGGCGGGCTCGTCGACATCGACCGCGACCCGCTCGACGTCGCGCGGCACCGGCTGCTCGCCCAGCTCGATCCCGCCGTGACGGTCACGGCCCGCTTGACCGGTCGGCTGACCGCGGCGACCGCCGCGCTGCCCTCGTGGCTGCGGCCCGACTGGTTCACCGGTGGGCGCGTCGAGCCCATCATGGCGGCGCCGCATTTCCATCTCCCGATGGCGCTGCGGCTCTATGCGTACGACAAGGAATGGCTCCTGCCAGGTGTCGCCGCTCTGAAGCCGCACCAGGCCGTCACGCTGCTGGTGACCAACAACGTCTTCGTCGAAGCATTCATGGTGGGGCTGAACACCGAGATGGCCAACGAGCTGCTCTGGCGGGGCTACCCGACGGACCGGCGCGGCACGTACTTCTCCTCCTTCTGGCGCCGGGTCGATGACCTGCGCACCGAGGTTCACCTGTTCGACGACGAGCCGCTGGGGGACCACGTCGATCCCTCGCTGGGCGGAAAGATCGTGCTCTTCGTTCGCGGCGACCTGATCCGGCGCTACCCGGGTGTGGTCGCCCACGCGATGACCGCCGACGGCATGGACGCCAACGGCGTACCGCTCTTCCAGGCCGGCACCATCGACACCCTCTTTCAGGTGCCGCTCGCGCCCGACATCCTGCTCGTCGGCTTCGACCTCAAGGCCGCCGACGTGAGCGACAAGACGTGGTTCACGCTGTCGGAGAACCCCACCGAACCTCGCTTCGGGCTCGACGAGCCGCGACCCGCTGACGACCCGGATCCAGACCCCGACCCGCCGCCTCGCAAGCAGCGCAACAGCCTCGACTGGAATGACCCGGCGCTTGCCGGAGGCCTTTTCCTGCAGCCGAATGCGTGGGACGGCGGGCAGGTCGCGGCCCCGCTCAACGCGTACGCCACCAACGCCGCCCGCTTCGCCCACGTCACCTTCCAGTTACCCGCTCGGGCGGCCTTCCACGGCGTCAAACTGCTCACCCAGATCAATCGGCCCGCCCAATGACGAACCCGACCGATCCCTGGGATCAGATACGCGCGTCCGTCGCCGCCTCCGTTGGCCAGCGCACCGGGGTCGAGACCGACCTGGCCACTCAGCAGCAGCAAGAGATCGCGCTGCGCCGGCAGGCCGCTGCCGCGACGGCGAGCGGCGACGCCGATCAAGCCACCACGCTCAGCGCGCAGGCCGATATGGCACGCGCCCAGGCCGCCGCGCTGATCGAGCAATCAGCCACGCTGGGGACGGAGCTGTTCGCCGCCGTCGAGGCCGCGCTCCAGGCCACCGAGATCGACCTCGAGGCCAACGTACCGCTGGCGCTGCTCCCCGTCCGGCTGGAGACTCGGTCGCTGCCGGGTGGATCGGTTCTGCAGGTGCGGATCTATCCTGACGAGCTGGCGGTCACCAACGTCGATACCGGGACCTCCGACCCGGAAACGCTTGCGGGCACGGCGTATTGGACCGATCGCTGGAAGGCTGACCGAGCCGGGGATCAGGCCGCGGCAGCGGCGGCGTGGAGCCAGTTACTGGCCGCGGTCGGACCACGCCGGGCCGGGGTGGTGGCCGCCGCGACCCAGCCGTCCAACATCGCCGCGAAGCCGTCCCCGGGCGTACCCGGTGACAGCGATCCGACCTTCCTGCCCACCGGCCCCAGACGCATCCGGCGCAGCGTGATCCGTACGCTCCCGGACCGTTTCGTCGTCGTCGCCGAGCAGGGCAACGCAGGCGCGCTCACCATCAGCAAAGCCCCCGGTTCGATCATCCCGGACGAGCTACCCGCCGGGATGCTCGAAGGTGAGGCGATCGACCCGAGCCTCGCCGGACTGCTCGCCGGTGACAGCCGCTGGCTCGTCGATTACGGAGCCGCCAAGGCCGTCGGCCTCGGCATTGACCTGAAGCTCGAGCAGCCCGGCGTCACCGTCAACCGGTTGATCGCGTACGGCGTCCGCCACAGCCTCGACCCGGACGCGTCGGCGGCCCGGCTCGCCGAAGTGATCGCCTCCCACCGCCTCGCCGGCCAGGCCGCCGTCCTCGGCCCGGGCGTACCCACCAACAACACCGAAACCGGTCCGGCGGGCCGCAACAGCACGCTGCCTGCCCCGCCGCCGCTGGCGGCAGCACCCACCGGCGAAGGAGCCGGACCGGAGCTGGAGACCGCGCTGGGCCTGCCCTCCGGAACGCTCGCCGACCTCCCCTCGGCGGACCGCGGATGGGAGGTTCCGGCGTCGGCGATGGCCACCGTGCTCTGGCCGGCGACGTGGGAGACGTACCTGCAACACCGCGTCGCCGAAACCGCCTCGGGGCAGCCGCCCGTGGTCTCGACTGACACCCTGGAGCGCCTGCGCGAGCACGCCACCGACACCGTCCGGGGGCTGGGACCGTTACCGGCAATCCGCTTGGGTAAGCAGCCCTACGGGATACTCCCCGTCACCAGCACGAGCACCCTCTATGCCAGCGACGGCTCGCTGGCCGAGGACGGCCTTGTCACTTTCCTGCAACGGATTCGCCCGTTCTGGCAAGGTGCGGCAAGCGGACTCGCGACCGTCGCCGACAACGACCTCGACAAGGCACTGCCGCGCATCCTCGGAACCCTCGCGGTCAGTAACGGGCTGCGGGTGCGGTCGGTGATGTCGAGTACGCCCGGGCTGAAGACGATCGCCGACGCGGTGACCCCGGGGCAGACGCGGGCCCAGACCCTGGCCGACATCGTCGCGAGCCAACTGATGGGGATCGATCCGAGCCGGCTCGAACCGACCGGCCTGCTCGCGACCTACACGAGGGTGCTCGGCCTGCCGCTCGCCGATGACACCGACCCAGAGGTGCTCGGACGGCTTCGGGCCGGTGCACCGATCGACGACAAGCCGGCAAGCGTCCTGCAAGCGCTGGCGATCCTGTCAGCCGCCCACTTCGAGAGCCACAGCCGGCGGCTGGTCGGCCCCAACGATGAGATTGCGGCACTGCTTCCGAAGCAGCCGATCGAGGGGCTGCGGGTGCCGCTGACGGTGCTGCGCGAGACGCTGGACGAGGTCGTCGCCGCCCGCGACGACCCGGGCAGGACCGCTGAGATCGCGAAGATCGTGCAGCGGGCCGCCGGTCCCTTCGACGCCGATCTACACGCTGCTCGCTTCCCGGTCGCCGCGCTGCGCCCGTCCGCCGTCGCGGCGATTCCCGCCGGGGCCAACCAAGGCTTCAGCGACCGCGCCCGCCTGCAAGTGCTTGGGACGTTCTTCGCCCTGCGCAGCCGGGTCAACGACTTCAACGCCGCCCTGGACGTCTTGAGCGGCCCGGCCACAACGACGCAGGAGCGCGCGCTACTACTCTCGGCGAACCTGGATACAGCATCCCATCGGCTCGACGCCTGGCTCACGTCGCTGGCGACCCGGCGGCTGCGCGAGCTGCGTGCAAGCCGCCCGACCGGGGTGCTTCTCGGGGCGTACGGATGGGTCGAGAACCTCGAGCTGAACCCGCCCCCGCAACACGCTCCCGGCGACGTGCTGCCCGACCCGCAGGACCTGCCTGGCGGCTACGTCCATGCGCCCGGCCTCACCCATGCCTCAGCCGCCGCCGTCTTGCGCAGCGGCCGGATGTCCGCCCTGCGCCACGGGTCATCCGCCTTCGACCTGGACCTGTCGAGCACCCGGGTACGCCAGGCGCGCAGCGTGCTCGAGGGTGCCGGTCGCGGGCAGTCCATCGCCGCGCTCCTCGGCTATCGCTTCGAACGTCACCTGCTGACCCATGGCGCCGAGCGCTGGATCTATCCGATCCGCGTCATCGCGCCCATTCGGACCGGCAAGCTCACCGACGTCGGCACCCCCTCGGAGTCGATCGCGGCTGCGGAAGTCGCCGACGGCGTGCAACTCGTGGAGATGAGCATCGCCGACCTCATCGCCGCAGCCGTCGCCTGGCGGCCCGGCGACAGTGACACCTACCTCGACAAGAACGCGTGGGATCCCCTCACCGCGGACGAGCAGGCGGGCATTCGGGGTGCGTACGCGCTCATCGCCGACCTCCGTGATGCGGCCGCGGACCTGCTGCTCGCCGAGTCCGTACACGCGCTCGTGGAGGGCTCGCCGGCCCGCGCAGCGGCCGCCGCAGATGCCGCCGCTGCCGGCGAGGCGGCGCCACCCGAGCTTCAATTCCTGCGCAGCGACCGATCCGGGATCGCCATCACCCACCGGCTGATGGTCCTGCTCGACCGGGCCGATCCACTGCCCGGTTACGCGCTCATCCGGCCCCGATCCAGCGCCGAACCACGGCTGGAAAGCTGGCTGCAGCAGCAGTTGGGACCGGCCACTGCGATCGTGCTGCGCGATGAGTCCGCCGACGCTCCTGCTGTCACGCTGGACGCCGCCAAACTCTGCGCTCTCGATCTCGTCCTGGGGGCCGCCTCGGCCGGGGCGGGAAAGGTCGGGCTGGAGGCCGTCACCCCGCTGACCGCGTCGCTCCTGAAGGCCGCCGGAGGGCCGCTGCTGGACCGCCGCCCCGACGCCTGGGGAACCGCTGACCCGCGCCTGGCGATCGGGGAGGTGTGGGAACTCGCGCGGGCGCTTGCCGGCGTTCTTGCGTCGGCACGTCCGGTCGATGCGAGCGACCTCGGCCAGCCGGAGGGCTCCGGGGCCGCGAACCGGGTCGCCGATCCGGTCACGCTCTCCGCGGGCGTACGCCAGACTCGCCAGGCCCTGACGGATGAGAAGAACGCCCTCAACGACTTGCTGCCGACGCCCGGCGCACCCGCACCGGACGCGCCGACCCAGGAGCTGATCCGCGAGCACCTGGAGACCCTCGCCGGCTATGGGCTCGGCCCGGGCTGGCTCCCATCGACCGGGGATGGCGACACCGATACGCGGGTGCTGCTGACCGCTGCGACCGCCACGGTGGCGGGTGCCGATGCCCGCCTGGACACTGCGGCAGCGAACATCGCCGTGGCGTCAGACCCCGCCACCGACGCATCGACCGCAGCCGCCGCCTGGCGCCGCGCGGCCCAGGATCTGCTCGGATCGGGTTTCCCACTGCTGCCGGTGCTGTCGCCCGCAACCGCACCCGGATCGCCGCCCAAGGACGTCTTCAGCGCCGCCGTGGCCGCCCCCGTCGTGACCGCGGCGCAGGTGGCCACCCAGGTGCGTCCCTGGCTGCTGCGAGCCGCGTCGGTACGGCCTGCGGTTGCGCGCTGGACGCAAACGCTGCTCTACCGCGACGCTCTCGGCCGGGGGCCGACGTTGCGCGTCGCGCAGATCCCTGCGGGCGCCGGACCGGTGTGGGTCGGCGGGGCCATGACTCCCGAGCAAACCCCCACCGCCCCCGTTGCCGATGTCATCGCGGAAACCCCTGATGTTGCAGGCGATTACGCCGACGTACGGCTGTCCGGATTCGTCATCGACAGTTGGGTCGATACGGTGCCGCGGCGCCGGGTTCTCACCGCCGCCGTCACCCCCGACGGCACCAAACCGGCGCCCGAACCGGTGACGACGACCGGCATCGCCGTCAACGCGAATACCCCCAACAACGAGGCGCCGCAGGCGATTCTGCTGGCGATGAGCCCCGACCGCCAACGCTGGGACAGCGACCGGCTGCTTGCGGTGCTACGCGAGACGCTGGACCTGTTGCGGCTGCGCGGCGTGACCCTGGAGACCTTGCCGTGGGCGGGTCGCCTGCTGCCGGCCGCCTACGTCGCCGACTGGTCGCTGCAGGGCGAGCCGACCATCAACCCGGCGTTCCTGCACGACGTCATCTCCGAACGTGCCATCCCCACCTTCATCAAGGGCAGCTGATGTCCGTGCGCGATCTCAACCTCAGCGGCGGCGCGCTCTCCGAGACCATCGAGGAATCGGCCCGCTACCTGGCGCTTTTCCGCTCGCCGTCCTACACCCGGCTGGAGCCGCAGTCGTTCACCGGCGACCCGGCGAGCGGCCTCGCGATGCCCATTGCCGACCCGCTGTGGATGCTGCACCGGCAGTGGCAATTCGGAGAATACGTCGGTGAAGACGCGGGCTCGGCCGTCGACGTCAACGTGTCGGCGACCGCCCACCGGCTCACCGCCTGGCGCGCCGGACCGCCGGACGCCGTGCCAGCCGCGGGGGGGTCGGGTTGGGCACCGCTCGACGATCTGCTCGAGCCGAAAGTGGAGCGCGAACCTTCCGATGGGGCAGCGTCTTTGCGAGCCCGCGCCGACGCGGCGGCCGTCCTGGTCGGCGTGCTCGGCGCCGCGGGTCAGTCCGACCTGCTTGCCCTTTTCGTCGACCATTCGCCGCTGACCACGCCCGTCCCAGCGGATCCCTTTGACGCCGCGGCGCCGCGGCTGATGTCGCTCGTCGGCGGCCGGCTGCCGGACGCCGAGTCCGTCGCGCAGGCCCTCGAAGCAGCCGCCCCGGACCTGCCGCCCTGGTTGCCACCCGATCCGGCGCTCGCGTCCGCGCTTGGCGACTGGCTGGCGTTCTACCGCGCGGAGGTGGCCCCGCCGCCGGTCGCTGACGAATCGTGGGTGCCGGACCGGCTCGAGTACGCATTCGCCGCGGCGGGCGTATCAAATGACGGCACCTCCATCGTCCTCGAGGCAGCCGAACATCTCGGTGGTCCGGTCGAATGGCACTCCTTCGACACCTCAGCGACCCAGCCGCAGGGACTGCCCGCCGGGGTCGCCACCGATCCGGTGCCATTGTCCAGCCGCACGCTCGCTACCCGCCTGCGCTACCCGGGGATGCCCGCTGACCGGCTGTGGGAGTTCGAAGACGCCGCCGTCGATTTCGGAAGCGTGAGCGCCGAACCCCACGACCTGGCCCGAATGCTGCTCATCGAATACGCGATGACCGCCGGCACCGACTGGCTCATCGTCCCCCTCGACGCTCCGCACGGCAGCGTCACCCGGGTCGATGATCTGACGTACACGACTGTCTTCGGGGAGACCTTCCGGGTGCAGCCGGCGGGGTCCACCATCCGCGGCGACGGCTGGCGGCTCTTCACCGTGACACCGCCGAATCCGGCTGACGGTCCGCCGCCCCCCGGTGCGCCCAGGCCGGTGGCTCTCGCGGGTCTGGTGGTGCCCCCCGCGCTGCTCGAGGTCGCCGAGAGCCCGCCGCTGGAGGACGTCATCTTCTTCCGCGATGAGACGGCCAACCTCGTCTGGGCCGTCGAGCGGACCGTCACGGGCACTTCCGGCGACGCCCGCTCCCGCCGGGTGGAGCCCTCACCCGAGCCCTCGCGTACGCCCGGCGAAGTGCCCGGAGTCGAGCTCGACTACTCGCTGCTGACAACGGTCCCGGCCGGCTGGGTACCGTTCGTCCCGGCGCCGGGCGTGGGGGCGCGGGCCGTCGATGTATTGCGCGCCCGCCTCGGTGACGTGCCGGACGGCGCAGTCGGCCAACTGCTCGCCGCGCCCCGGCTGACCCGGCTGCGCGACGGCGAGGTCCCGCGCGAGGGCGTGGCCGTACGCCGCGTCACCGCCCTCGCGCGCCGCGCCGACGGCGGCTACGTGCGCTGGGTGACCCGCCGCGTCAGCACCGGGCTCGGCGAAGGCAGCAGCGCACTCGCCTACGACAGCGCCCTGCCGCACTCGTGATCAACGCTCACATGACCATGGCCTGGGGCTCGCCACGCCGCCGAGACCTTGATCATGTGAGCATTGATCTTGGGGCTACTGGGCGCAATGCAGCGGGGCGCCGCTGATGGGTTCCAGATCCAAGCTGGGGCCGGAAGGGTCGTACGTGCCGAAGTAGTCACCAAGGTCGCCGCCGGTGAAGTTGACGTCACCGGTGGTCGCGTCGTAGACGTAGGTCCCGGTCGCGCCGGAGTTGGTCGAGTACGAGGTGCCCACGATGGTCACGGAACCCGCGACGGACCCGTTCGAGGTGCAGTCGTAGAAGCCTGGTTCGATCGTGCTGGGACCGCTGCTGGTCGGCGGTGGGGTGGTCGGAACCTCACTGGGGGCGACGTCGGTCGGCGGTGCGGAGGTCGGCTCCTGAGTGGGCACGTCCGTGGTCGGGACCGCCGTCGGGAGCAGGGCCGTCGGCGAGGCGGTCGGGGTCGTGTTCGCGGAGTTGTCGCCGCCGCGCGTCAGCAGGATGACGGTGACCAGGACCGCCGAGAGCACCAGCAGCACGCCGATGATGACCACCGGCTTGCGATAGAACGGGGTCGGTCCACCCGGTCCACCCGGTCCACCCGGTCGATACGGGTCCGGCACCCCGCCGGGATAGCCCTGGTAGCCGGCGTTGTAGGGCGACTCTGGCTGGCTTGGCTGGCCACCGGTCTGCGCGTAGTCGCGCGGCGCGACCATCGTGGGCTCGTATCCGACCGTCCCGGGACCCTGCGCACCGCCCGACGCCGCGCCAGGTCCGCCGGTCGGCCGCCAGCCCGACCCGTCCCACACCCACTGGCCATCATCAGACAGTGGCCGCCCGTACTCGTCCTGCATCTGGCCATCCTCGCGTGAAAAGGCAGCCGATGACCGCATTGAGACGGCTTCGGGCGACATGGAGACCGGATTGAGACCGTAGCGTCAGACCGTGTACCCGAGCATCGACGAGGGCCCGCGCAATCCGGCCGCCCCGTCCGCCCCCGTCGTCGTGCTGCTGCACGGCCAGCCGGGCACCGCTGCTGACTGGTACCGCGTCGTACCGCTCCTATCGACGGACCACCGCGTCATCGCCGTCGATCGCCCTGGCTACGCAGGCGATCCGGCCGAGGCGCAGGACTGGGCGGGCAATGCCGACGCACTCCTGCGGATGCTCGATGCCCTCGCCATCCCGCAGATCATCCTGGTGGCCGCGTCCTGGGCCGGCGGCGTCGCCATTGAGTTGGCGGCGCGCGCCGCCAACCGGGTCGCTGGGTTGGTTTTGGTGGCCTCGGTCGGCGGCGGAGGTGCGATCACGATGCTCGACCGCCTGACGGCGTTGCGGCCGGTGCTTGCCATGGGCGCCCGGCTTGCGCAGCTGACCGGATCCAGCGTGGCCTGGCCACTCACCCGGGCCAGCGGCAGCCGCCTCGACGAGCAAGCCCTCCGGGAAGCACGGCTCACCCTGGCCGTCTGGCGTGAGCGCCGGGTCTGGACCGCCGCCGCTTGCGAGCAGCGCTACCTCATCCGCGACGACGAACTCCTGCGCGCCACCGTGCTGATCGCTGACGTGCCCGCCGTCGTGCTGCAGGGCACGCGCGACCTCACGCTGCCGCCGCGGGCCGGCGGTGAACTCGCCCGTGCACTCCCCCAGGCGCGGCTGGTCGAGGTGAGTGCAGGCCACATGATCGCGTCCGAGGAACCGGTGACGATCTCCTCCGCCGTCCGCAGCCTGACCCGACAACACGCCCGCCGGCAGGCACCGTAGCGTTCGGAGCATGCGCGCGATCACTGTCGATCAGCCCGGTGGCCCGGAAGTTCTTCGCATCGCCGAGGTGGACGACCCGCCGCCGCCCGGCCCGGGCGAGGTGCTGATCGACGTCACGGCGACCGCGATCAACCGGGCAGATCTCCTGCAACGGCAAGGCTTTTACGCTCCCCCGCCGGGTGCATCCCCGATCATCGGCCTGGAATGCAGCGGGCGCGTTGCTGCCGTCGGCGAGGGCGTCGAACGCCGGGTCGGCGACGAGGTCTGTGCCCTGCTGGCGGGCGGCGGATACGCGTCCAAGGTGCTCGTACCCGCAGGTCAGGTGATGCCGCTGCCGGGCGGAATCAGCCTGCTCGATGCGGCCGCCCTGCCGGAGGTCGCGAGCACCGTCTGGTCCAACCTGCTCGGCCGCGTTAGCGACGACATCGGCAACACCGCGGGCCTGCGCGACGGCGAAACCGTCCTCATCCACGGCGGCTCCTCGGGGATCGGCACGATGGCCATCCAGCTCGTACGCGCGCTGCGTCCCTCCTGCCGCATCGCCGTCACGGCAGGCAGTTCCGCGAAGCTCGACCGCTGCCGCGAGCTCGGCGCCGATCTCGCCATCAACTACCGCGACCAGGACTTCGTCGCCGTCCTGCGCGAGGCCACCGACGGTCACGGCGCCGACGTCATCCTCGACAACATGGGCGCGAAGTACCTGGCCCGCAACCTCGACGCGCTCGCCCTCGACGGCCGGATTATCGTCATCGGCATGCAGGGCGGTACGACGGCGCAGACCAACCTCGCGACCCTGCTGCACAAGCGCGGGGCGCTCATCGCCACCAGCCTGCGCGGCCGTCCGGCGCAGCAGAAGGCGCGGGTGTGCGCAGGTGTCGTACGCGAGGTGTGGCCAGCGGTGGCGGACGGCCGCATCAGCCCGATCATCGATGGCGTACTCCCGCTGGAGGAAGCCGCGCAGGGTCACCGGCTGCTCGACGAGAGCAACCACGTCGGCAAGATCATCCTGCGGCTCTAGCCCGACCGTACGCGCGTCATTCCAGCAGCTGGTAGCCGGAGGAAATGCAGAGGTTGCCGCCCGGCTTCTGCAGGCTGAACGTGATGAATTGGGTGCCCCCGTCACCGAAACTCACCCGTCCGCCGGCGGTGCGCGTCGTGAAGCCGTTGGTGGAGTTCGTGTTGACCTGCTTGATGTCGAAAGAGATCACCCGATGGCCACGATCAACCGCGGATTGCAGCGCCTGGACGAAGGCCGAGCTGCTCTGGCCCGCCTGGGCGCTCGGGCACAGGCGGGTGTAGGCGGTGTCGAACCGCTGGTCGCGCACATCGCGCAGGAAGGCGTTCACCTCGTCGGCGCTCTTTCCGATCGTCCGGACGAGAAAGTACGCGCCGACCCCGCACCCGCCGAGCACCAGCAATCCCACCGTCAGCAGGATCCACACCAGCCGGCGGATGCTTCCGCGCTGCGGGAGGGGTGCCTGGTAGGGATTGTTGGGGTCGTACACCTGACCCGACGGAGGTCCGTACGGCATCTGCCCCGGCGGCCCGTAGCCCGGCGGCGGGCCGTAGCCCGGCGGCGGCTGGTGCGGCCCGGGACGCTGCGGTGGCTGGGCGTTGGGATCCGGTTTTTTCCACGGATCGTCGGTCACCAGTTCTCCTTTGCAGCCGTCCGGGCACGATGTACCCATGAGCGACAAGGATCCCCGCATCGTGGTCATCGGACCAGACGGCGCGTCGATGTCCGAGCCAGCAGATTCAGCGCCCGAAGCCGCGAGCCCCGACGGTGACGGCGGCGGCCGCACCACGCTGTCGGAGATGGTGTCCCAGCCGGACAAGGTGATGCGCATCGGCACCATGATCAAGCAGCTGCTGGAAGAGGTCCGGTCGGCGCCGCTCGATGAGCGCAGCCGCAGCCGGCTTCGCGACATCCACACCAGCTCGATCCGTGAGCTGGCCGACGGCCTCGCCCCCGAATTACGCGACGAGCTCGACCGGATCACGCTACCGCTCAGCGAGGAGGAGATCCCGAGCGACTCGGAGCTGCGGATCGCGCAGGCCCAGCTCGTCGGGTGGCTCGAGGGGCTCTTCCACGGTCTGCAGGCCGCGTTGGTGGCCCAGCAGATGGCCGCGCGCAGCCAGCTCGAGCAGATGCGCGGGCGCGCCCTGCCCGCTCCCGACTCCCACCAGCAAGGCAGCGGCGGCCCCTACCTGTAGATCCGCTCCAGTATCTGCGCGACCCCGTCGTCGTCATTGGAGCCGGTGACCTCGTCGGCCACCTCGAGCACCCGCAGGTGGGCATTGGCCACGGCGACCCCATGGCCGGCCCAGGCGAGCATCGGCACGTCGTTGGGCATGTCGCCGAAGGCGATGACCTCCTGCGACTCGACGCCGTACTCGTCGCACAGGGTTGCGAGCGTGGAGGCCTTGCTGATGCCGGCGCCGCTGACTTCGAGCAGCACATTGCCGGAGTAGGTCACGTTGGCGTCGGCTCCGGCAATCTCCGCGACGACGTCGTGGATCTCATCAGGCCCCCAGTCCGGGTGTTTGACCAGCAGCTTCGCTACGGGGGCCCGCAGCAACTCGGCGACCTCAGCGACCGCGGTGTCGGGCGCCGGCCAGGACGGCACGTAGCCGGGTTCGTGCGAGAAGCGCAGGCCCGACTCGACGGCGAACGTGACTCCCGGCAACTCGGCGCGGATCGCCTTCACCAGCCGCTCGGCGGTGGCGGTGTCCAGCACGTGTTGGCGGATCACTTCGCCGCTGCCGAGGTCGTACACCATCGCTCCGTTGGCGCAGACGGCCAGGCCGGAGGCGCCGGTCTCGGCCACGACCTGGCTCATCCAGCGCGGCGGGCGGCCGGTGACGAAGATCAGCAGCGTGTCGGCCTCGCGTACCCGGTCAAGGGCCGCTCGCGTACGCGAGGAAACCCACCCCTCGGAATGGACGAGGGTGCCGTCGAGGTCGGAGGCGACCACTCGGGGAAGTGGCCGCGGCAGATCTGCGGGAAGCCAACTCACAGCGGGGTGAGCACCTCACGCCCGAGATACGGCTGCAAGGCTGCCGGGACCCGGACCGATCCGTCGGGCTGCTGGTGGTTTTCCAGGATCGCGACGATCGTGCGGGGCATCGCGACGAGGGTGCCGTTGAGCGTCGCGAGCGGACCGACGGCGCCCTTGGAAGAACGGGTCCGGATGCCGAGCCGGCGGGCCTGGAAGCCGGTGCAGTTGGACGTCGAGGTCAGCTCCAGCCAGCGCCCTTGCGACGGCAACCAGGCCTCACAGTCGAACTTGCGCGCCGCGCTGGAGCCAAGATCGCCGGCCGCCACGTCGATCACCCGGTACGGCAGCTCGAGCGCGGCCAGCATCTGCTCTTCCTCGGCCAGCAGCCGCTCATGTTCAGCGACCGCGTCTTCCAGCGGGACGAGGCTGAACATCTCGACCTTGTCGAACTGGTGGACCCGGATGATGCCGCGGGTGTCCTTGCCGTAGGAACCCGCTTCCCGCCGGAAGCACGGGGAGATGCCGAGGTAGCGCAGCGGTAGGTCGGCGGCGTCGATGATCTCGCCCGAGTGGTAGGCCGCCAGCGGCACCTCGCTCGTACCGACCAGGTAGTGCTCGTCGACCCGGTAGACCTCTGCCGCGTGGGCGCCCAGAAAGCCGGTGCCCTCCATGGCCGGCCCGAGCACGAGCGCAGGCGTGATCATCGGGGTGAGTCCGGCGGCAACACCTTGGGCGACCGCGAGCTGCTGTAAAGCCAGCTCCAGCAGCGCGCCCACACCTTTGAGGAAGTAGAACCGTGCACCGCTGACCTTGGCTCCGCGTTCGGTGTCGATGGCGCCGAGCCGGGTGCCGATCTCCAGGTGGTCGAGCGGACCGGTGAGGTCGGGCTTGGCGCCCACCTCCCGCATGACCAGGTAGTCAGCCTCGCCGCCCGGAGGGGCACCCTCGATCAGGTTGGGCAGCGCCAGCTGAGCCCCCCGCAGGGCCTCCTCCGCAGTGGCCTGGTGGGCTTCTGCGACGGCCAGCGCCGCTTTTTCGTGTTGAGCCGCCCGGATGAGCTGCGGACGCTCGTGGGGCGTGGCGGCGCCGATCGCCTTGCTTGCGGCGTTGGACGCGGCCCGCAGCGAATCGGCCCGGGTCACGGCGGACCGGCGGGCGGCATCGGCTTCCAACAGGTAGTCGACGAGCGCGGGATCGCCGCCGCGGGCCAGCTGGCTGTCACGTCCGATCTGCGGATCCTCCCGCAACACGCGAACGTCGATCACTTGCCCGACCCTACCGACCTGCCGCCGTGCTCCCCGCTCTCCCCGCTCTCGCCGCGAAGCTGCTCCAGCCACGAGTCGGCGGCGCGGAACTCCTCGTCGCTGGTGCCCCGGCGCACGGTCGGCGGCGTGCCATCAGCGCGCGGGTACGAGCCGAGGAAGCGGACCTCCGCGCACAGCCGGTGCAGAGCCTTGAGAACGTCGCCGACCCGCTCCTGCTCGATGTGGCCCTCGCAATCGATCGAGAAGCAGTACCGCCCGAGCCCCTCCCCGGTAGGGCGCGATTCGAGCCGGGTGAGGTTGACGCCGCGCACCGCGAACTCCGTCAGCATCTCCAGCAGCGCGCCCGGATGGTCGTCCATCTCGAACGCCACCAGCGTCGTCCGGTCGGCTCCCGTCGGCGCCGGTGCGGCGCCGCCACGGGTCACGAGCACGAAGCGCGTGATCGCGTCATCACGGTCCTGGACACCATCGACCAGCACGTCGAGCCCGTACAGCGGCGCCGCGAAAGCCCCTGCCAGCGCCGCGTCGGTCATCCCGGCGGCAACCTCGCGGGCCGCATCGGCGTTGGACGCGGAAGCTCGCCACTTCGCTTCTGCGAGGTGCCCGGCCAGCCAGTGCCGGCATTGCGGCTGAGCGTGGGGGTGTCCGGACACCGTCGCGATCTCGGCAAGGGTTGTCCCTGGGCGTACGAGCAGGGCAAAACGGATCGGCAGCAGGATCTCGCGGCGGATCTGCAGGGCACTTCCGGAGGCCAGCTCGTCGAGCGTGCTCGGGACGGCGCCCTCGACCGAGTTCTCGAACGGGACGAGCGCCGCGAAGGCTTCCCCGCTGCGTACCGCATCCAATGCCGCGATGACGGTCGCCTCGGGTCGCAGCGTCGCGCCCGGCGTCTGGGCCTCGGGAGCGGTGCGCAACGCTGCCTCGGTAAAGGTCCCGGCGGGGCCGAGGTAGGTGAGCAGCACCTCGCCGAGTCTAAGGAGCGCCAGAAGCTGGTTGCATGGACGCGTGGATCGGGCTGAAGTACGCGAGCTGCTGCGGCAGGTCGCCGGCGGAGAGGTGTCACCGGACACCGCGACGGACCAGCTCGCGGCCGGGCCGCTCTCGGGGGTGGCCGACATCGGCTTCGCCCGCGTCGACACCCATCGCGGGCTGCGCACGGGTGACCCGGAGGTGGTGTTCGGGGCCGGGAAGTCGGTGGAGCAGATCCTGGCGATCGTCGCGACGCTGCAGTCGGCCGAGAGCGCCCGCCCGACCTTGGTGACGCGCGCGCGTCCCGAAGCTGTCGACGCACTTCAGGAGCGCTGGCCGGCCGCGATCACGGAGAGCACCACCGTCGTCGTCGGCGACCTGTCGGCTCCGCGTGGGCTGGTCGCGGTGCTCTCCGCCGGTACGTCGGATGCGTCCGTCGCCTCGGAAGCCGCCCTCACCGCGCAGGTCTTCGGGGCAGCTGTCGTACGCATCGATGACGTCGGCGTCGCGGGCCTGCACCGGGTGCTCGACGCCCGCGCCGACTTCACCTCTGCTGACTGCCTGGTCGTCGTCGCGGGCATGGAAGGCGCGTTGCCTAGCGTCGTCGGAGGGCTGTCGGGACTGCCACTCGTGGCCGTCCCCACCAGCATCGGCTACGGAGCCAGCTTCGGCGGGCTCGCAGCCCTGCTGGGAATGCTCAACTCCTGCGCCCCCGGCGTCGTCGTTTGCAACATCGACAACGGGTTCGGTGCCGGCGTCTTCGCAGCCCGCGTCGCCCGCCGGAGTGGGTCCGCCGGATGATCGGCTGGCTTGATCCTTCGAGTGGGGTCAGCGGCGACATGCTGCTGGGCGCGCTGGTCGACGCCGGCGTACCGATCGAGCTGATCCAGGCCGAGGTGGCCCGCTTCGGATTGCCGATCGGGCTGCGGGTCGAGCGTGTCCTGCGCGGCGGCCTGGGAGCCACCCGCGTCCACGTCGAAACGGTCGAGCCGAACCCACCGCATCGCACCCTTCCGCAGATACGCGAGTTGCTGGCCCGCCTCTCCCCGACGGTCGCCGAGGCCGCCAGCCGAACGTTCGGCCTGCTGGCCGCCGCCGAAGCGACCGTTCACGGGATCGCCGAGGACGAGGTGCACTTTCACGAGGTCGGGGCACTCGATGCCCTGGCCGACGTCGCGGGTGTGTGCGCGGGGCTTGCCTCGCTCGGCCTGACCCAGCTCATCGTTGGACCGATCGCACTGGGCGGCGGCACCGTCACGACAGCCCACGGCGAGCTGCCTGTCCCCGGCCCGGCAGTGCTCGAGATCCTGCAGCGGGCGGGCGCTCCGATGTACGGCGGCGGCAGCTTCGAGCTCTGCACCCCCACGGGCGCCGTGCTGGTCGCCAGCCACGCCTCGGGCTACGGGCCGCTCCCGCCGCTGCGCCTCACGACCACGGGCACCGGCGCCGGGGGCCGCGACCTCCCCGGCCGGCCCAATGTCGTACGCCTGCTGCTTGGCGAGGCCGCCGGCAGCCCTGACACCGGTTCCACCGTCGTGATCGCCGCCAACATCGACGACCTCGACCCGCGCGCCTGGCCGCTCGTACTCGACGCCCTGCTGGCCGTCGGCGCCGACGACGCGTGGCTCACGCCGATCTTGATGAAGAAGGGGCGCCCGGCCCACACCGTCAGCGCCCTGGTTCAGGCGACCTCCGCCGCTGCCGTACGGCAGGTCCTCTTCCGCGAAACCAGCACCCTCGGCCTCCGCGAGAGCGTCGTCGCCAAGAGCGCGCTGACCCGCGAGTTCCGCACGGTCGACGTCGACGGCCAGCCCATCGCCGTCAAGCTCGGCTGGTCCCCGGACGGTGAGCTCCTGAACGCGATGCCGGAATGGGAGGACGTCGCCCGCGCCGCCGCCGCTCTCGGCAGGCCGGTCAAGCGCGTACTGGCCCAAGCGCACGCCGCCTTCGAGCAAGATCAACGCTTCACTGATCATGACTTGGGAGGCAAATCGGCCCCGAAGTCATGATCGTTGAAGCGTTGATCTTGGTTACGCGGGCAGCAGCGGGGTGGTCAGCTCGGCGAGCGCCTTGGTGACGAGCGCGGCGGGCCCGGGATCGCCGACGGTCGGCGGCTGATCGACCCAGCGGTCAAAGGCGGTGTTGATCGCCATGACGACGGCGCCCGACATCAGCGTCACCCGCAGGTCGGTGGCGGGGCGGCCGATCCGGTCGCCCAGGCAGACGGCCAGGCTCTGCTGCTGGCGGTAGGCCTCCTGCATCCGGCGGGCGCGCAGCGGCGGCGTGTCGCGCACCATGCGCAGGAACGCCCGGCTCTGCGCCGGATTCTCGGCCGCGTGGCGGCAGGCATCGGTGACGGCCGCGCGCAACGCCTCCTGCAGCGGCCGGTCGGGCGGCACCGCCCGCAGCGCCGCGACGACCTCCTCGACACCCCAGCGCAGCAGGGAGGCGACGACCTCTTCCTTGCTGCCGAAGTAGCGGAAAAAGGTCCGGGCGGAGATCTCGACCTCGGCGACGATGTCCTCGACCGTCGTGGCGTCGTAGCCGCGCTCGATGAAAAGGCGGCCGGCGGCGTCAGCAAGCTCGCGTCGGGTGCGCGCCATGCGGCGTTCGGTGAGGGGGCGACGAGCCGCTCCCTCCACTCCCAGAGGGACCACTTCCGTAGCGACCGCATCGGCGGCCGGTACCGACGTGGTCATCGCAGCGCTGCTCACCCGCGCCCCTTTCCGGCAGATGGGGTCCATCACACGATCGGCTCACAGTGTGACACGAGAAACCCGCCGTTTAGCCTACGGTTCGTCACTAGCCGCCAGTTGGCAGTCTCTGCCTAGCCGGTAGTTTGCGGCCCATGGCATTGCTGGACGACCGCGAGAGTCAGCGGACCGATCCACCCTTGCGCACCGAGCGCCGCGGCCACCCGCGGCTCACTCTCATCGTCGTTTCACTCGGCGTGATGATGGTCGGCATCGACGGCTCCGTCGTGTCGATCGCCAACCCGTTCATTGCTCGTGACCTGCACGCCTCACTGGCTGATCTGCAGTGGGTCACCAACGCGTACCTGCTGGCCCTCGCCGTCCTGCTCATCGTCGGCGGCAAGCTGGGCGACCGCTACGGCCGCAAGCGCTTGTTCCTCATCGGCGTCGTCGGCTTCGCACTGTCGTCCGTCGCGATCGGGCTGGCCGGATCGATTACGGGGGTCATCGCTTTCCGGGTCCTGCAGGGCGCCTTCGGGGCCGTGCTGATGCCCAACACCCTGGCCCTGCTACGCAGTGCGTACTCAGCGCAGGATCTGACCCGTGCCGTCGGCGTCTGGGGCTCGAGCGCAGGAGCGGCGACGGCGGCAGGCCCCATCCTCGGAGGGCTGCTCGTCGACGACGTCTCCTGGCAGAGCGTCTTCTACCTCAACGTCCCGGTCGGGCTGCTGACCCTCGCGCTCGGCATCCCGTACCTGCTGGAGAGCCGGGAAAGTCACCGCACCGCGATCGACTTGCCTGGAGTTCTCACGCTCGCGGGCGGGCTCTCGGCGCTGATCTTCGGGCTCGTCAAGGCACAGGAGTGGACCTGGGGGAGCCCGAAGACGCTCGTCACCCTCGGGCTCGCGGCGGTCCTGCTCGTCGCGTTCGTGATGGTGGAAGCACGTGTCCCGGCGCCTCTGCTGCCGCTTTGGCTGTTCAAGGACCGGTCGGTCTCGATGGGATCGCTGATCGTCCTGCTGAACTTCTTCGCCCTGTTCGGCGTCCTGTTCTTCATCTCGCTCTACCTGCAGAGCGTGTCCGGATACTCGGCGCTTAGCGCCGGCCTGCGCACCCTTCCCCTCACGGTGGTCTTCGCCATCAGCAGCCCGCTCGGCGCCCGCGTCACCAACCGGTTCGGCGCCCGGGTGCCGATCTGCGCCGGGCTGCTGTCGGTCGCGCTCGCCCTTTTCCTGCTAACCAGCCTGGAACCGGACTCCACCTACATCCACCTCTGGCCCGAATTCATTCTGCTTGGACTCGGCATCGGCATGGTCATCTCCGCCTCGACCGAAGCCATCGTCGGCAACGTCGACGTCGACCATGCGGGCGTCGCCGGCGGGTTGCAGGCGACCGCCATCCAGCTGGGCGGTGTCCTGGGTACGGCGGTGCTCGGGTCGGTACTCGCGGGCCGGGTGGGCAGCGTGCTCTTCGGCAAGCTAGTTGGCGCCGGCGTACCCGCACCGGTGGCGCAGGGCCTGCTGGCTCACCGGGAGCTCGTCGGCCAGGGCATCGCCCCGGTGCCGCCCGGGACAGGCGGAGCTGCTGCGGCCGCGATCACCAACGGCAGCCACGCCGCGTTCATGAGCGGCCTTCACGTGGCGATGCTGGTAGCCGCCTTCATTACGCTGCTGGGCGCCGCGCTCGCGCCGCTGATCAGGCGGGGCGAAGGCGTCGCCGAAGGCCGCGACCCGATCGCCGTTCACATCTGACTCAGGCGACCGCATCTGCTGCCCAACGCGGACCGGCCCGATGACCCGAAACGTTCGTAAATCAAGCCCGTCGGTCGGGTCGAAAGTCACGGGCCCGACTGCTCGGCCCCCACCAGGGGTAGTCCGGTGCCACAATGACCCGGGCTGGCACAGCTGACCCTGCTCACCCGCGCCTGGGCGCCTCGGCGTGGCGGTTCTGCATGGAGGTTCCGCTTTGACGTATTTCGTGACTGGCGCGACCGGCTTTCTTGGCCGGTTTCTGCTGAAGACCCTGCTCGCCCGCGAGCCGCAAAAGCCGATCACGGCTCTGGTACGCGCCTCGTCGCGTAGCCGGTTGGAGGCTTTGGTACGCGACCTCGGCGGCGAGGATCGGGTGACTCTTGCCGTCGGTGACCTGACCGAACCACTGCTCGGGCTCACCGATGAGGATGTCGCCCGGCTGGAGGGCAACGTCGAGCACTTCTTCCACCTGGCCGCCATCTATGACATGACGGCAGCGGACGAGGCCAACAAGCGGGCCAACGTCTCCGGCACCCGTCACGCGGTGGAGCTGGCTAACGCTCTGCACGTCGGCTGCTTCCATCACGTCAGCTCGATCGCGGTCGCCGGCACCTTCCAGGGCTACTTCCGCGAGGACATGTTCGACGAGGGGCAGCCGCTGCCGTCGTCATATCACCGGACCAAGTTCGAGTCGGAGCGGCTCGTACGCACCCTGGCCGATGTTCCGTGGCGGGTCTACCGGCCGGCGGTCGTCGTCGGCCATAGCGTGACCGGCGAGATGGACAAGATCGACGGTCCGTACTACTTCTTCAAGCCGATCCAGAAGCTGCGCCACCTGCTGCCGGAGTGGGTGCCGCTGGCCGGTCCCGAGCTCGGTGACACCAACATCGTCCCGGTCGATTACGTCATCGCCGCGATGGACCACATCGCTCACCAGCCGGGCCTCGATGGGCAAGCGTTCCATCTGACGAGCCCGCGCCGGATCCGCAGCGGCGACGTCATCAACACCTTCGCCAAAGCCGCTCACGCACCCCAGCTGGCGCTGCGCATCGACAAGCCGATCCTGGACCTGCTCCCGAAGGGGCTGCTGTCCACGGCGTTCAAGCTGCCGGCCCTGCGCCAGATCCGCCGCCAGGTGCTCAACGATCTCGGGGTGCCCGAGGAAGTGCTCGAACACATCGCGCTGATCCCGCGCTTCGATACGCGTGACGCTGAGCGCGCGCTTGTCGGCACCGGCATCGAGGTTCCGGAGCTTTCCGACTACGCCCCTGCCCTCTGGGACTACTGGGAGCGCCACCTCGACCCGGATCTGTTCAAGGACCGCACGCTGTCGGGTGCGGTCCGCGGACGCAAGGTCGTCATCACCGGCGGCTCCAGCGGCATCGGGCGGGCGGCTGCCCTTCAGCTGGCCGCTGCCGGCGCCATCCCGATCCTGGTCGCCCGCAGTGCTGACAAGCTCGAAGAGGCCCGCCTGGAGATCGAGGAGGCCGGCGGCGAGGCGTACGCGTACTCAGTTGACCTCGCGAGCCCCGAGGCGATCGAGGAGTTCGTGGCGCTGCTCCTTGCGGACCACGAGCGCATCGACATGCTCGTCAACAACGCGGGACGCTCGATCCGCCGCGGGGTCCTGCAGAGCCTGGACCGCTTCCACGACTACGAGCGCACGATGACGCTGAACTACTTCGGCACGATCAAGCTGATCACCCGGCTCCTGCCGCACTGGAGGGAAACCGGCGGCGGCCACATCGTCAACGTCAGCAGCATCGGGGTGCAGACCAACCCGCCGCGCTTCGCCGCGTATGTCGCCTCCAAGTCCGCGCTCGACGGGTGGACGGCCTGCGTGTCGAGCGAGGTCGTCAACCTCGGGATCACCTTCACCACGATCCACATGCCGCTCGTGCGCACCCCCATGATCGCGCCTACGAAGATTTACGACGCGTTCCCGACCATCACCCCGGAAGAAGCCGGCGAGATGATCTGTGACGCGTTGCGGGCGAAGCCGAAGGAGATCAACACCCGGCTCGGCACCTTCGGGTCGGTCCTTTCGGCGATCGCTCCGAAGGCGGTCGACCAGATCCTGCACATGGCGTACCGCGTCTTCCCGGAATCCACTGCCGCCAAGGGCAAGCTGGATGGCGCGGCGAAGGGCGACGCGGAGCAGGCCGCGGTCGATGAGGCCCCCTCGGGCGAGGCGCTCATGCTCGCCCACATCCTGAAAGGCGTTCATTGGTAGACGGCGTCACGTCCGAGGTTGGGCGGCTACGCACCGTCCTGCTTCACCGGCCGGGCGACGAGCTCAAGCGGCTGACCCCGCGTAACAACGTCGACCTGCTCTTTGACGGCATCCCGTGGCTCGAGCGCGCCCAGGAAGAGCACGACGGCTTCGCCGCGGCGTTGCGCGGCTACGGGGTCGAGGTGCTGTACTTCTTCGACCTTCTTGTCGCCGCGCTCGACGTCCCCGCCGCCCGCGAAGAGGTGCTGGCCGAGACCATCGCCCCGCAGCAGGTAGGACCCGCGCTGGCGCCCGTGTTGCACGATCACCTGCTCGGGCTGTCCAGCGATCAACTCGCCGAAGTGCTCACGGCCGGGCTGTCGTACGAGGAGATCCTCGGGGCGAGCCCCCACTTCGACGTGCACAGCGGCGTCGTGGCGCGGCTCGCCCCGCCGCACAGCTTCCTCATCCCGCCGCTGCCGAACCTGCTCTTCACCCGCGACGCGTCGGTGTGGCTTGAACGCCACGTCGCGGTCACCAGCCCCTACATGCGTGCCCGGACCCGCGAGGCCTCGCTGACCCGCGCGGTCTACCGCCACTCCCCGCGCCTGGCTGGCACCCCGCTGCTGTACGGCGATCTGCACGGCACCGGCGGCGCCGAACACCCGGAGGCCTATCTCGAAGGCGGCGACGTGTTGCTGCTCGCCCCGGGCGTCGCCGCGATCGGAGTCGGCGAGCGTACGACCGCGGCCGGCGCGGAGACCCTTGCGCAGCGGGCACTTTCGGCCGGTGTCGTGCATACGGTGCTGGCCGTTCCGGTCGAGCAGCGCCGGGCCACCATGCACCTGGACACCGTCTGCACCATGGTCGACACCGACGCCGTTGTCATGTACCCGCCGATCGCCAACACCCTGGTCGCCTACGCCGTCACTGCCGACGGAGCCAGCGGCCCGGAACCCTTCCTGACCGCCGCCGCCGCGGCCATGGGGATCGAGCGGCTGCGCGTCATCGAGACCGGGCTGGATCCGGTGACCGCTGAACGTGAGCAATGGGACGACGGCAACAACACCCTCGCCATCGAGGCGCGCCTCGTGGTCGCGTACGAACGCAACGTCGAGACCAACGCCCGCCTTGAAGACGCCGGGATCGAGGTCGTCCGCATCGCCGGCTCGGAGCTGGGCTCCGGCCGCGGCGGCCCACGCTGCATGAGCTGCCCCGTCGCCCGCGATTCATGATCAACGCTTCAATGATCATGCTTTCGTGGCCAATTCCCCCCTCAAGTCATGATCATTGAAGCGTTGATCTTGTAAGCCCCTGCAGCAGCCGCGCGGCGCCGGGGCGACGCAGTTGGCGCGCAAAGGTGGAGCGGCCGTCGACGAGGCGTCGGAAGAGCCCGAAGCCCGGTCCCGCGAGCAGGGCGTGAAAGAGCAGCGGTGAACCGGCGAAGGCGGGCAGCAGGATGCGTCCGGCGGCGATCTCCGGCTCGAGTACGCGCTGGATCTGGCCCGGATAGTCCGCGAGCCGTCCGGTCGCGGCCGCCTCTCCCGCGAGCCGGCCGGAGCGCAGCGCGAAGGAAATGCCCTCGCGGGTCCAGGGCTCCAGCAGGCCGGCGGCGTCCCCCGCTAGCAGTACCTGCTCGCGGCGCAGCGGCGAGTCCGGGGTGCGTACGCGCGTCAGGTGCCCGGTCGACACCAGCGGGGTGACCTCCGACAGGCCGAGGCGGGCCACCAGCCGGGTGTAGTACGCCCGCAGCGCCGGCGCCGCGCGGCGATCCCCGATCACGCCGACCGTGAGCACGTCACCCTTCGGGAAAACCCAGCCGTACGAGCCGGGCACCGGGCCCCAATCCAGCAGGACGGTCGACGCCCAGCGCGCGTCCTGGGCCGGGAACTCGCCTTCGAGCCCCAGATCGACCTGCCCCGCTTGCACACCGACGTACGCACCGAGGCGGCTCGCCGAACCGTCCGCCGCCACGACGGTCCGGGCGACAACGGTCGGCGCCCCGCGGATCCGCAGGCGCAACGGGGCGCCCGGCTCGTCGTCGATCCCGGTGACGAGCGCGCCGGTACGCAATTCGGCCCCGGCGGCCACGGCGGCCGCGGTCAGCGCCGCGTCGAAGTCCGCCCGGTTGATCAGGCCGAACATCGGCTGCCCGCCCGGTGCTTGCCGACGGACCGCCCACCCGCCGTCCAAGGTGAGTTCAAGGTGAGTGGCGCGCTCCCGGATCAGCGGCGTGAGATCGATCTCGGCGACGTCCGCAGAGACGCCGATCAGCCCGCCGCCGCAGGTCTTGTACCGCGGCAGTTCGGCCCGCTCGAGCAGCAGGGTTCGTGCCCCGGTGCGGGCCGCCGCCCGGGCAGCACTCGCCCCCGCCGGACCAGCGCCGACCACCACCACGTCGTACGCCGCCACCACGCCTTACTACCAGCCCAACGCCAACAGGCAGACTGCGTGTATGAGCCGGGTCCCTTCATGAGCCGGGTGATCGTTGTCGGCGCCGGCATCGCCGGTCTGGCCTGCGCCCGGGAGTTGCTGGAGGCGGGGCTGACGGTCTCGGTACGCGAGCGGGCGTCGACCGTGGGCGGCCGGATGTCTTCGCCGTACCTCGGGGGGCGGGTCATCGACGCCGGAGCGTCTTACTTCACCGCGCGCGACCCGGACTTCGTGAGCCTCGCCGAGGACTGGTGTGCCCGCAAGCTCGCCCGGCGCTGGACGGATCGCTTTCCCACCCTTTCGTCCCAGGGTCTGAGCGCTCCCGAGACCGGGGCCTGGCGCTACGCGACGGCCGGGGGCCTGCGCAGCCTGGTCGCCGACTTGGCGTCCAGGCTGCGGCCCGAGTCGTCGTCGCTGGTGCTTCGCTCACCGGTGTCGGTCGTGGAACCCGGACCGAGCGTCGACGGCGAACCCGCGGATGCGGTCGTGCTGGCCATGCCCGACCCGCAGGCCAAGCGGGTAGTGGACGCGCGGCTCACCGGAGTGCGCAAGGAAATCGACGGCCGGCGCTGGGAGCCGGTGCTCACCCTGGCAGCCGCCTACACGCGGCGTTCCTGGCCGGAGTTCGACGGCGCTTTCGTTTCCGGCGATCCGATGCTGCGGTGGATCGCGGACGACGGTCGCCGCCGCGGCGACGGCGCGCCCGTCCTCACCGCCCACTCCACCTCCCCCTTCGCCGCCGCGAACCTGGCCGCCCCGCAGCAAACGGCAGCCCAGCCGATGAGCGCCGCGCTCGACCGTCTGCTCGGCTGCGGGATGCCGGTCACCTCACGCATGCACCGCTGGACGTTCGCCCGTCCCGAGCAGGAGCGCGACACACCGTTCTTTTTCGGGAGCGCTGAGCGGGTCGGCCTCGCGGGTGACGGCTGGGGCTCCCCGAAGATCGAGACCGCCTGGCTCTCCGGCCGCGCGCTCGGCCGCCACATCGCGCGAGAGCTGGGCCGCGGGTGAGCCGACAATGACCGACCACCCGGTCTTCGCTCCGCTCTACAACGCCCTGGTGTGGGCCGGCGAGCGCACGAGGCTCGGCGGCTGGCGCACGCAAGCCCTCGCTCCCGCCCACGGTCGCTTGCTGGTCGTCGGCCTCGGCCCCGGCTACGACCTCGCCCACCTGCCGCCCGCGGTCACCGAGGTTGTCGCGGTGGAACCGGCAGCGGCCATGCGGCGCATCTCGAGCCGCCGGATTGCCCGCCACGTCGGCGGCCGGCGGGCGATCCGCCTCATCGCGGGCGTCGGCGAACGGCTCCCGCTTGCCGACGACAGCGTCGACTCTGCACTGTGCGCGCTGGTGCTGTGCAGCGTCGACAACCCGGTGGCGGTCCTTCGCGAGATCAAGCGCGTCCTTCGGCCCGGCGGCGTGCTGTGCGTCCTGGAACACGTGCGCGCGGCCGACGACACCCGCTTCGGACGGTGGCAAGACCGCTGCGCTCCCGCCTGGTCGACAATCGCCGGAGGGTGCCAGCCCCACCGCCGTACACGCGCCGCTTTCGAGGCCGCCGGCTTCGACACGTCAGAGCTCGCCGACCGCACCCTTTGGCTCAACGTTCCGCTGCTGGCTCCGACGCTGATCGGTCAGGTGCGCCCTTGACCAGCCGCGCGATCCATCCCAGCAACAGCGTGCTGCCCGCCGAGACGATCAGCGCCACGAGAGTCGCCGAGAGCCACGACGGCGCGGTCCACGCCGGCCAGATCCCCTTCCACCAGGAGACCGCGCCCGGGTTGACCAGCTGGTAGGAGATGAATCCGGCCAGCCAGGGCAGCGCCGACCACCACCGACCACGGGCTGAAGCGGAAACGTCCCAGCTGCCGCGCGTCGCCCGCTGCAGCACGAAGTACCGCATTGCGAAAACGCCGAACAGTGGCACGAAAACCGACCCGATCAGGTAGAGGTAGCTCTCGTACTGGGTGAGGTCGATGAGCAGCCCCAGCACCGTCGCACCCACTCCGACGCCGCCCGCCACCCACCGCCGATCCAGCCCCGGCACGATGTTCTGCGCTGACATCGCGGTCGAGTACAGGTTGGCGAAGGCCTCGTCGACCTCATCCACGACGAGCACCAGCACGGCAATACCGGCCAGCGGCACGTCGAGCAGGGCAGTCGCCGGGTCGCTTCCCGGAAGCGCCGCCGCCAGCGCCAGCACGCCGAGCGCGAAGTAGATCGTGCACGTGGTGGCGAAGCCCGCAAAAGCTCCGATGAACGCCGCCCGGGGGGTCTTCGAGTGGCGCGAATAGTCGGCGGCCAAAGGGATCCACGACACCGGCAGCGCGATGACGAGGTCGACCGCCGTACCGAATCCGGACCAGCCGCCGTGCGTGAACGACGGCAGCGGCCGGCGCAATACCTGGATGAACAGGTAAATCGTCGCCGCCAGGGCCAGCCAGACCGCGTACTTGCGCAGCAGTCGCACCGCGCCCAGCGGTCGCAGCGCCAGCAGCGTCGCGATGATGCCCGCACCGATGAGGAACACCCAACGCAGCGAATGTGTCGTCAAGGCAGCGCCGAATTGGCCGATGACCAGCACTTCGACGGTCGTCCAGCCGACGCACTGGGCGATGTTCAGAGCGGTCGGCAGGTACGAGCCGCGCAGCCCGAACAGGCCCCGCATCAAGACCATCGCGGGTGCGCCCGTCTCCGCGCCCGCCTGCGCCGCAAAGCCCAGCAGCAGCGAGCCCGCGACGCTGCCGACGACGACCGCGGTGAGGGTCGCGAGCAGCGACATGCGCGGCAGGAAGGCCGCGGCGATCGGCAACGTCAGGGTGATGCCCAGACTCCCCCACAGGCCGAGCTGATCGGCCAGCCCGAGCGCTTTGGGCGCCGGTTCGTGAAGGGTGAGGGGGGCCTCGACGCGACCGGACGGCCGGCGGGGTGGATCCAACGTGCTTGCGCCAACGCTCATGATGCTGACTCTCCCTACGCCGGCAAGCCTGATCGCCTCAGGCGACACCGGTCAGGTTCGAGCGGTCAGCGACGCCGCCAGGACCAGACCTGCTGGCTGACCTGTCGCTCTCTCAGCCCGGTAAGGCCCGGACTCCCGCGGTACGAGGGAGAGCCTATGACCCCTCACTTCAGCAGGCGCGACATACGGCGGTCGGCGAGCGGCTTCCCGCCGGTCTGGCAGGTGGCGCAGTACTGCAGGCTTTTGGTGGCAAACGCGACCTCACGGATCGTGTCGCCGCAGCGTGGGCACTGCTGCCCGGTACGCGCATGCACCGCCAGCCCTTGCTTCTTTTCGGCTTTGAGGCTGCCGGCCGCCAGCCCGCGCGCCCGATCGGACGCGTCGCGCAGGGTGGTCACCAGCGCCGTGTGCAGCGCGTCGATCTCATCGGGCGTGAGGTTGGCCGCCGGTTTGAACGGCGACATCTTCGCCACCCAGAGCACCTCGTCGGAGTACGCATTGCCGACCCCGGCGAGCACCGATTGATCCGTCAAGACGCCCTTCACCTGTTGGCGTTTCGTGAGCAGTCCAGCCAGCGTCGCCGGGGTGAATCCGGGGTCCAGCGGATCGATCCCGAGCCGCGCGATACCGGGCACCTCAAGCGGATCGCGTACGACATAGACCGCCAGCCGCTTCTGCGTCCCGGCCTCGGTGAGGTCGAAACCGCTGCCGTCATCCAGGATCACCCGCAGCGCCAGCGGCCCCTTGCCCGGACGCGGCGGTGCGGTCGGCTGCTTCTCTTTCCACTGCAACCAACCGGCGCGCGCCAGATGCGTCACCAGATGCAGCCTGCTGACGTCGATGTCGAGAAACTTCCCGCGCCGGCTGGCTCTGCTGACCTCCAGGCCGGCGAGCGACGACGGAGGCGGGTCATAGGTCTTCAACACGTTGACCGCCACCGGCCAGACGGACGCGATGACCTGGCCCGCGGCGCGTTCGGTGAGGAACGCGGCGAGCGCTTCGACCTCGGGGAGCTCTGGCACCCGTCCATTTTGCGCGGAAGGAACTTCTGTGACTTTGTTCCCACGCGCTACCTAGGGGTCTTCCGATACATTTCCCGCACATCAACACGTGCGAGGCCGAACGCCGAGTCCTGCCCCCGGTCGCGCACACCCTCCGAGCTTTGACTGGGGCAGGAGCGGGGGAACCAACCGCGGTCCGTGATCTTTGACGGTCCTTGGGGTGAAGCCGGTCACGCGATGACGCGTGGCGGCCGGGCAGCCCAGCCCGAACCCGACAGCTCACCTCGCAGGCGAACGGGAAGGAACGCTCGTGCCCGAGCACGCCCTGCGAAGCCCGGAAACCCCGGAAATCCGCAAACACCGCCGTTTCCACCATGTCCCAGCGTTTCGCCGCAGCCGCCTGATGATCGCGGGCTGCGCTGTAGCGGGCGCCGCCACTCTCGGTGCATGCTCCCCAGCCAACATCGGCACCGGCAACCAGGCGGTGAACATCGCCCACGCGTACCTCGGCACCCCTTACGTTTACGGCGGAGCGCGCCCTGGCGGCTTTGACTGCTCGGGGCTGACCCAGTACGTCTACGCCCAGCTTCACAAGTACCTGCCCCGTTCGGCGGAGCAGCAGTACGAGTGGGTCCAGAAGATCCCGCAGTCCTGGGTGCAGAAGGGCGACCTGATCTTCTTCGGCAGCCCGGGCTCGATCGGCCACGTCGGCATCTACGTTGGTAGCGGCGTCATCGAGCATTCCCCCACGCCGGGCCAGGTGGTGCAGTACACGCGGATCTGGACGAACCAGTACTACGTCGGTCGGGTTGCGTGAGCGCTCGCCCGAAACCGTGACCTACGGTGCCCGGGTAGTGGCTGTAAGGCAACGCGTGTGCGATAGTCACCCCGGAACGAGCGTTCAGTAGCCCGTCATTGGCAGTCCGTGCACCAGCACGGCTCGATGCTGGCCTCCCAAGGACCCAGGGCTCCCGCCGACACCCCCCGACGGCGGGAGCCCTGTCTTGGGCCACCTTCACTCGTTCCACACATAGAAGCCTTGCCCTGACTTACGTCCGAGGTGGCCCCGCTCAACCTTGTCGATGAGCAGTTGCGGTGGGGCGAAACGATCACCCAGCCGCTGCTGCAGATAGCGCGCGATGTCCAGCCGCACATCGAGTCCAACCAGGTCGGTGAGCCGCAGCGGCCCCATCGGGTGGCCGTAGCCGAGCGACATCGCCGCATCGATGTCGGTCGCCGACGCGACCCCCTCCTCCAGCATGCGTACCGCCTCCAGGCCAAGAGCGAGGCCGAGCCTGCTGCTGGCGAAGCCCGGCGCGTCGTTGACAACGACAGCCGTTTTGCCCAGCGTCCGTACCCAGCCGGGAACGGTGTGGCGCAGGTCTGCCGCCGTCTGCGGACCGATGACGATCTCCACCAGCTTTGAGGCCGGCACCGGATTGAAGAAGTGCATGCCGATGAAGCGCTCCGGGCGCGCCAGGGCTGCGGCGATCAGCTCGATCGACATGCTGCTGGTGTTGCTGGCCAGCACGGCGTCCGGGGCGATGTGACGCTCGACGTCGGCGAGCGCTTCAGTCTTCAGGTCCAGCACCTCAGGCACGGCTTCGACGACCAACCCGCACCCACTCAGCACACCGCGATCGGCAGCCGTCGTCAGGCGACTCAAGGCTTCTTGCGCCGAACCCGTCAGCAGGCCGCGTTTCTCGCTCGCCAGGACAGCGCTCTCGACTCGCCCGCGGGCCGCCGCGCTCTCGGTCGCGTCCCGCTCGATCACGACGACCTCGCACCCGCCGAGCAGGAAGGCGTGGGCGATACCCGACCCCATCCGGCCACCACCGAGTACGCCCACCCGGTCCGGCAGCGCCACCTTGATATTCCCGGAGTGACCCTCGGACTCGTCCTCGGCTGTGGATGGCGTGCTGCTCACGTTGGAGCCTCCTGGACTGGAACTCGACCTCGCTGGACGCCCCGAGTCTGGCAGGACGACGCCCACCTGACGCGCGCAGAACCCAGCACAAGTTGTCCACAGCTGTGGACAAATATCGTGAATTTGTTGTGGCCCTTCACATGCTGGAATCGGATCTCTGGCACTGCGCACCTTCACCAGCGGCCATGGACGCGAAGACGGCGCCAGGAGCCGCGGGCTAGCACCTTTCATTAGTTGACTCAGGTAAGTATTCTCTGCGGCATGGCCTGGGACTTCCGCACCGAACCCGACGACGAGCGCGAGCTGCAATGGATCCGCGAAAAGGTCGCGGAGATCGAGCTCCTGGATCTGATACGCCACCGGATGAGCCGGGAGCAATGGGCGGCGGTGACGGCGCCGATGAAGGAGGCGGTCAAGGCGCGCGGCCTCTGGGCTGCCCACCTCGACCCCGATCTCGGCGGCGGCGGCTTCGGCCAGCTGCGGCTCGCGCTGATGCACGAGATCCTCGGGCGCAGCCCTTCGGCCCCGGCCATCTTCGGCAATCAGGCGCCCGATTCGGGCAACAGCGAACTGCTCGCGGTCGGCGCCAATGACGAGCAACGCAAGCGGTGGCTGCTGCCCTTGCTCGACGGCCAGCTGACCAGTTGCTTCGCCCTGACCGAGCCCCATGTCGCGAGCTCGGACCCGACGTCGATCACAACCGCGGCGCGGCGCGACGGGGACGACTGGGTCATCAACGGCCACAAGTGGTTCGCGTCCAACGCCAGCCACGCCGACTTCCTGCTGGTCTTCGCCGTCACCGACTCAGCGGCCGCTCGCCATCGCCGGGCGTCGATGTTCGTCGTCGAGCGCGGTACGCCAGGCCTGAACATCCTGCGCGACGTGCCGACCATGCACCATCCGTACGAGCCCGCCAGACCAAGCTTCGCCGGTGGCCACGCAGAAGTGCTGTTCCAGGACTGCCGGGTGCCGAACGACAACCTCATCGGCGAGCCGGGTGACGCGTTCCTGCTGGCGCAACGCCGGTTGAACGGCGGCCGTATCCACCACGCGATGCGTTGGGTCGGGCAGTGCCGGCGCGCGTTCGACATGCTCTGTGAGCGCGCCGTCTCCCGCCAGCTGAAGGGGGCCCCGCTGGGTGACCGGCAGCTCATCCAGCAGATGATCACGAAGTCGTCGATCGAGATCGAGGCCTTCCGGCTGCTCACCCTGCGGGCCGCGTGGACCTGGGACAACGAGGGACCCAAAGCCGCGCGCCAGGCCGTCTCCGAAATCAAGTACTGGGGCGCTCAGATCCTGCACGACGTCATCGATCGCGCCATTCAGATCCACGGCGCGCTCGGCTACAGCGCCGATCTGCCGCTCGAGGAGATGTACCGGGGCGCGCGCAATTTCCGGATCAGCGACGGCGCCGACGAAGTACACATCGAGCAGGTGGCCCGGATGATCCTGAAGCGCTACACGGCGGTCGACGGTTACCCGACCGAACACATCCCCACCCGGCGCGGCGAGGCCGAGCAGCGCTACGCCGACTACCTGGACCTGCCGGCATGAGTACGGCGGCGCCGCAGGCGGAAATCCTCGGAGTGGCCGCTGCGTCGTTACGCACCTGGCTGCAGGAGCGTGGGCTGCTCGATCCCGCCGACCCGCCGCTGGTACTGACGCAGCTGACCGGCGGGTCGTCCAACGTCACGGTCCGCCTCGAGTGCGGCGACCACGACTGGGTCCTGCGTCGCCCGCCCGTCCGTGGTGCGCTCCCCACCGCCCACGACATGCTCCGGGAGTACCGGCTGCAGGCTGCCCTCGCCAGCGCTGACGCCGACCTTCCGCTCGCCGCGATGCTCGAAGGGTGCGACGACGAGTCCGTCATCGGCGCGCCGTTCTATGTCATGCACCGGCTCACGGGTTTCGTCCACACGCCCGAGACCCTGGCAAAGCTGACCGACGCCGACGTCCACGCGGCTGGTCTCGCCCTGGCTGACGGCCTCGCGCAGCTTCACAGCGTCGACCCGGCCGGGGTCCCGGCAATGGCGGAGTTCACCCGCAGCGAGCCTTACGCCGCTCGCCAGCTCAGGCGATGGGCCGGCCAGTGGGAACGCGCCAGAGCCGCCACCGGTTTGGCTGGCGAACCTGCACTGGACCGGGTCTTTTCGCGCCTCGCGCAGACCAGGCCGCCGGTGCCGCCGGCGCGCGTCGTCCACGGTGACTACGGGCTTGCCAACGTGTTGTACCGGCCCGAAGCTCCCACCCGCCTGCAGGCCATCCTGGACTGGGAGCTGGCTTCGCTCGGCGATCCGCTCGCCGACCTTGGCGCGCTGGTCGCGTACTGGTCCGAGACCGGCCAGCTGATGAACGCCGGACGCCCGGACCCGGTCTGCCACCCCAGCACTCAACCCGCCCTGCCCAGCGTGGGTGACCTGGTCGAGCGCTACGCGGCGCGCAGCGGGGTGGACGCCGTTGACCAGCTGAGTTGGTACGTCGCTCTCGCCGTCGCCCGGCTCGGGGTCATCGTCGCCGGCGCCTTGAACCGGCTCGATCCGGCCCAACCCGCCGCAGCAGCGCGCCGGGAGCGCACGACCCGCCTCATCCACCTGCTTGCCGACGCGGCCGAAGCCGAAATGGGTAAAGTTCGCGGACCATGATCGATCCCGCGGTCCGCGACCAGATCAACGACGCGATCACGATCGTCGCGCGGTTCGCCAACAGCCGCCAGCTTTCGGCAATCCACAGCGCCCGTTCCGGGGTCGACCTGCCGCTGTCCGCCATTGCCGTCCTTCGCCAACTCGAGGCGGGGGAGCCGCTGCGCCTCTCCGAGCTGTCGCGGCGGCTCCAGGTCGCCCTGCCGCCGCTCTCCCGCCAGGTACGCGCCCTTGTCGACGGGGAGTTCGTCGTCCGCACACCCGACGGCAAGGACGCCCGCGCCAGCCTGCTCGCCATCACCACCACCGGACGGCAGGCCCTCGCCCGCTTCGCCGGAGCCAACCGTGCTTTGCTCGACAAGGCGCTCGCCGGCTGGACCGACGAAGCGCTGGAGGCGCTGGCCGATCAGATGCGGCGCCTCGTTCGTGACCTGCGGCGGGGAGGACCAGATGACAGAGACCGTGCCTGCGAGCGGTGATGCCGGTTCCGGCCCGGCCGCGTTCTTCCTGCCGCTCGGCGCCGACCGTTACCTGGCGACCACCGCCACCCAGGGACCCTGGGACCCGGCCGCCATGCACGGCGGACCGGTAGCTGCGCTGCTGGCGAGCGTGTTGACCCGTGAGGCGGCGCCGCTCTCGTCCTCGCTACGGCTGGCCCGGTTGTCCTGCGACTTCCTCGGCCCGCTTCCGGTCGCTGAGCTGGAGCTCACCGTGACCATCCCGCGACCCGGCCGTCGAGTCGCCCTGCTCGAGGCGACGGTCTCGGGGGGCGGACGCATCGCGGCCATCGGACGCGGGTGGTTCATCGACGCCTCCGCGGGCCGCGATGATTCCCCGGTCAATCACGGACGCTCACCCCACGCCCCGGGTGAGCTCCCGCCGCTCGCGACACCCCCGCCGCTGCCCGACTCGCAGCCGCAACGATTCTTCATCGGCCTCGACGGCTTCGGATACGGGCATGCGATCGAGTGGCGCTTCACCTCCGGCGGATTCGACCAGGCCGGACCCGCCGGCGTGTGGTGCCGACCGCGTCTACCACTCGTCGCCGGCGAGCCGCTCACCGGCCTGGCGCGCATGCTGCTCGTCGCCGATGCCGCCAATGGAGTCAGTGGCGAACTCTCGTTCGGTAGCTGGATGTTCATACCGCCTGCCCTGACCGTGACCATCCTTCGCGAACCGGTCGGCGAGTGGGTCCACCTAGCTGCCCGCACCACGCTCGGGGCTGACAGTGTCGGCCTCTGCCACGGCCAGCTGGCCGACTCCCGCGGTCCCGTCGGGGTGCTGTCCCAGCCGCTGCTGATCAGCCGCGTCTAGCGCGGGATCGCGCCAGCCCCGCGCTCACCTGTGGAAAGCCCGCACGAATGCTCCCGATTAGGCATGATCTGACTAATCCTTCGAAGCGGAGTGTGCATGTCCCGTCGCCACCTGTTGGCAGTAGTCGCCTTTGTCCTACCGGTGGTGTTGATTCCGCTTACGTCCGAGAGCGCCAGCGCCGCCGCGCCGAACGGCGTCGTCGGGGGGCACGGTCGCCTGCACCACCGGGTCTGCGCGGCCGCGAGCCCTGGTCGGGCCGCGTGTTTCGCCGAGATCCTCACCGAGGCAGACGGGCGGGCGGTCGCCAATGCCGCCCCCCAGGGCTACGGCCCGGCTGACCTGAAGAGCGCCTACCAGCTGCCTGGCACCAGCGCGGGCGCGGGCCGCACGGTAGCCGTCGTCGACGCGTTCGACGACCCGAAAGCCGGCGCTGACCTGAACGTTTACCGGGCGCGGTTCGGGCTGCCGGCCTGCACGGCGTCGACAGGGTGCCTCCGCAAGGCCAACCAGAACGGCGGCACCGCACTACCGCCAAAGGACGCGGGCTGGGCGCAGGAGATCTCACTCGACCTGGACATGGTCAGCGCCACCTGCCCGCGCTGCAAGATCGTGCTGGTAGAGGTCAAAAGCACCTCGTTCGCCGACCTAGGCAAGGGAGTCGACACCGCGGCGAAGATCCCCGGAGTCGTCGCGATCAGCAACAGCTACGGCGGCCCGGAATTCTCGGGCGAGTCCACCTATGCCGCGCACTACAAACACCCCGGCATCGCCATCACCGCGTCCACCGGAGACAGCGGCTTCGGTACGCAGGTCCCGGCGGCGTTCAGCACGCTGACAGCAGTGGGCGGCACTTCCCTGACCCGCTCGCCGGGCGTGCGGGGCTGGACCGAGACGGCCTGGTCGGGTGCCGGTAGTGGATGCTCGGCCTTCATCGCGAAGCCGTCCTGGCAACACGACACCGGCTGCCCGCGCCGCAGCATCGCTGACTTGAGTGCCGTGGCCGACCCCGACACCGGCGTGGCCGTCTACGACAGCGTCCCGTTCCAGGGCGCCAGCGGCTGGATGGTGTTCGGCGGGACGAGCGCGTCCTCACCGATCATCGCGTCGGTCTATGCGATGCACACCCCGTCGGCGGCCCCCTCCGCGCCGTACGCCCATCTCGGCGCGCTGTTCGACGTCGTCAGCGGCTCCAACGGGGTCTGCCTGCCGCTCTACGAGTGCCGGGCGCGGACCGGCTACGACGGACCGACCGGGCTCGGGACGCCCAAGGGCGTAAACGCCTTCTAGCCGACGAACTGCTCGTCGGCGCGCAGCGGGTCGGCCTCCGGGTCGTGGTGGGTGAACGCTTCCCACATCCGGCGGTAGAAGCCGTTCAGGGCGAGCAGTTGGGCGTGGGTGCCGTCCTCGACGATCTTGCCGCCATCGAGCACGACGATTCGGTCGGCCGCGGCGGCGGTCGTGAGCCGGTGCGCCACGACGAGGGTGGTGCGCGGCGCGGCCAGCAGTTCGGTCGCCCGAGCCACCTCGGACTCGGTCGCGAGATCGAGCGCCGCCGTCGCCTCGTCCAGGAGCAGGATCTCCGGCTCGACGAGTTGGGCGCGCGCCAGCGCCACCAGTTGGCGCTGCCCCGCTGACAAACCGCGGCCGCGCTCACCGACCGGATGCAGGTAGCCGCCCGGCAGCCGGGCAATCATCGTATGGGCCCCCACCGCGCGCGCCGCTGCCTCGACATCCGCATCGCTCGCGTCCGGGCGGGCGTACGCAATCGCGTCGCGCACCGTCCCCGGGAACAGGTACGCCTCCTGCGGCACGACGCCGAGCCGGTGGCGATAGTCCGGCGCCGCGACCGTACGCAGGTCGATCCCGCCGACCCGGACCGCGCCTTCCGTCGGGTCGTAGTAGCGGGCGACCAGCTTCACCAGCGTCGACTTGCCCGCACCGGTCTCCCCCACAAGTGCCACCGTCTGGCCGGGCGGCACCGTCAGGGTGACTCCGTCAACGGCGGGAATGGTCGTGCCGTCGTAGCGGAAGACGACGTCGTCGAGCTCGAGCTGGCCGAGCTGCGGCGGCAGCGCGATCGGATGCTCCGCCGGCGGGACCGTGGTTGGAGTGCGTAACAGATCGCGGATGCGCCGCAACCCCACCTCTGCCTGCTGGTAGCCGTCGAAAACCTGGGACAGCTGCTGCACCGGCGTGAAGAGCAGGTCCAGGTAGAGCAGGTACGCGATCAGCCCGCCGGCGGTGAGGCTCCCGCTGTGTACGCGGGCCGCCCCGAAGCCGAGCACGAGTGCCGCCGCGATCTCGGACAGCATTTCCACGAAGGGGAAGTACGTGGCGATGTAGCGCTGAGCGCGCAGGCGGGTGCGGCGGTAGTCCGACGAGAGGCCGCCGAACCGTTCGGCATCGTCCCCCTCCCGGCCGTACGCCTGCGCCACCCGAACGCCGGCGACCTTCTCCTGGAAGTCGGCGTTGACGGTGCTCACCCGCTCGCGCGCCTCGGTGTAGGCAACGCTCGAGCGCCGTCGGAACATCACGGTCGCCACCGCCAGGATGGGGAGCAGCGCCACGATGACGAGCCCGAGCGACCAGTCCAGAATCAGGATCGCGATCAGGACCCCGACGAACGACAGGATGCTGACGACGGCCGTCGCGAGCCCGGTCTGAAAGAACGTCGAGAGCGCGTCGACGTCGGTCGTCATCCGCGTCATGATCCGGCCGGACAGCTCGCGCTCGTAGTAGTCCAGACCGAGCCGTTGCAGCTGGGCAAAGGTCTTTACCCGCAGCGTGTAGAGCAGCCGCTCGCCGGTGCGCCCGGTCACCAGGGTCTGGAACGCAGATGCCACCCAATCCGCCAGGACGACGGCGAGCGCGATGCCCGAGAGCAGGTACAGCACGTTCAGCTTGTGGTGGGTGACGCCGCCGTCGACGCCGATGCGTACCAGCGCCGGGAGCGTGATCTGCGCCAGCGCGTCGAGAGCCACCAGCCCGAGCCCGATGAGCATCCCGCGCCGGACCCCGAGCAACACGGTTTTGAAGCCGAAACTCGGATCGGCAGCTCGCGCCGCGCGCTCATCCACCTCGGGTACGTCAGTGGCGGGTGGCAGCGCCGCCACCTTCGCCAGCAGCTCCGGCGAGGGCGGCAACCCGGCCAGGAATCCGCCGCCGGCCCCACCGCCGCCGCCCATCCCGCCGCCAAGGCTGAGCACCGGGTTGGCCCGCTGCTCGGCGGTCAGCTCCGGGGCCCGCTCGCGGCTCCACAGCGACGGTGTGATTCCCTCCACCTGCGGCTCGTGGATCACCTCAGGATCGATGAACGCGTCGACACCTTCGACGTCTTCGCCCGGTCCGGAAAGCAGCCGGCGGAACAGCGGGCAGCGGGCCTGCAACTCGTCCTCGGTGCCGATGTCGATGACCTTGCCGCCGTCGAGCACCGCGATGCGATCGGCCAGCGCCAGCGTCGAGCGCCGGTGAGCGACCAGCAAGGTGGTGCGACCGCGCATCAGCTTGCGCAGCGTCTCGTGGATCTCCGCTTCGATACGCGCATCGACCGCGCTGGTCGCGTCATCGAGCAGCAGGATGCGCGGATCCGACAGCAGCGCCCGGGCCAGCGCGACCCGCTGGCGCTGGCCGCCGGAGAGGGTCAGCCCCTGCTCGCCGACGACCGTGTCGTAGCCGCCCGGCAGGGCGCGGATGAACGTGTCCGCTTCTGCCGAACGGGCGGCCGAGTAGATCTGCTCTTGCGTCGCCGTCGGGCGGCCGTACGCAATGTTCGAGGCGACGGTGTCGCTGAACAGGAAGCTCTCCTCGAAGACGACCCCGATCCGCTCCCGCAGCGACTCCATGGTCGTTTCGCGGACGTCGACCCCGTCGACGCGGACCGCCCCGCCTTGCACGTCGTAGAAGCGCGGCAACAGCAGCGAGATGGTGGACTTTCCCGACCCGGCGCCGCCGACGAGCGCCACGGTCTCGCCGGGTTCGACGATCAGCGACAACCCGCGGAGCACCGGCTCGGACGCGGTGTAGCCGAAGACGACCTCGTCGAGTTCGACGCTCCCGGGTCCCGACGACAGCGGGACAGCGCCTGGGGCGTCGACCACCTTCGGGGTCGAGTCGATGACCTCGAACACGCGCTGCACGCTCGCCCGGGCCTGCTGGCCGACCGTCAGCAGCGCGGCGAGCATGCGCACCGGTCCGACGAGTTGCGCGACGTACGTAGAAAAAGCGAGAAACGTCCCCAGGCTGATCTCGCCTTGAGCGGCCAGCCAACCCCCGAGCAGGAGCACGCCGACCTGACCCAGCGCCGGCACGGACTGCAGGGCCGGGTTGTAGCGCGCCGTCATCCGCACGGCCCGCACCCGCAGTCCAAAAAGCGTGCGCGCTGCACCGGACAGCCGGTCGAGCTCGCGATCCTCCTGGCCGAATCCCTTGACGACCCGCACGCCCGTGACGGCCGCCTCGACGACCCCGGCCAGGTCGCCGGCCTGCTGCTGAGCCGCCCACGTCGCGGGGAACAGCCGTCCCCGGCTACGGATCCCGATGAACCAGAGCGCCGGGCCCACGGCGAGTGCCACCAAGGTCAACAGCGGAGACAGGATCAGCATGATGACCAGCGAGATCACGAAGAGCAGCGCGTTGCCGGTCACCATCGGAAGGAAGGACAGCAGGCCCTGCACCAGCGTGATGTCGGAGATGGACCGGCTCACTACCTGGCCGGTGTTGAGCTCGTCCTGGCTCGCCCCGTCGAGGCGGTGCAGGGCGCCGAAGACGGCCGTACGAAGGTCGTGCTGCACGTCGAGCGAAAGCCGTCCGCCAACGTAACGGCGCACGAAACTGAACCCGAAGCGCGCCACGCCGGCACCCACGAGGACCAGCACCCACGGCAGTAGTGGCTGGCTGTGGCGCAGGACGGCCCGGTCGACCACCAACCGTTCGACGAGCGGCACCCCGGCGGCGACCGCCATCCCGGCGAGCGAGGCACCGAACGCCAGGATCACGGAGCCGCGATAGCGCCAGCAGTAGGTTGCTAACCGGCGCAGCCACCCTTGGCCCGCAACGACGGCGGGAGTGGGAAGGCCAGCTTCGGAAATGGACATCGCTAAGCCACGCTAACGGTCTGGGTCAGCAAGCGCATTCCGGGTACCGCAAGCTTGGGCTGGCTCCGCCGTGAGCGCAAAACGCGCGACCTGCGGAAAACCGGGAGACTGAGCACCCTCGACCGATCACAGGAGCTGCGATGACAGAGCCAACGACCACCCGCACAGATAAGCCCCTGACCGTCTCCACCAACTCGAGCAGCCCCGAGTCCGCCATCGCGACCAACACCCGGCTGACCACCGCCGACGGCAAGATCACCGTGGCCCAGACCGTCGTGCAGAAGATCGCCGGAATGGCCTGCCGCGAGATCTCCGGCGTGTACGCGATGGGGACCGGCGGCACCCGCGCCTTCGGGGCAATCCGGGAGCGCATCCCCGGCAGCCAAGGCCCTAACGTCGCGCAGGGTGTCGGCGTCGAGGTCGGGGAAGCGCAAGCCGCCGTCGACCTCGACATCGTCATCGAATACGGCGTCAGCGTCGCCGACGTCGGTCGCAGCATCCAGCGCAACGTCAAGCAGGCCATCGAGCGGATGACCGGCCTCGACGTCGTGGAGGTCAACGTGACCATCGACGATGTCCATCTCCCGGACAGCGAGAACGACCAGCCGTCACGAGTGTCGTGACCAGCGCGCAGGGCGACCGCTCCTCCGGCGTGGTCGAGGGAATCGACGTCGACGCGGTGTACGACGCCGTCGCCGCGTGCACGGGCGTGGCGGGCCTCGGCACCGACCAGCCCGGATCAAGCGCGACCTACCTTCCGGGCCGGCGCGTGCCGGGGGTGCGGGTCAGCGCCGATGCGGTCGAGTTGGAGATCCGCGCCGTCTGGGACTCGTCGGCGCCGCAGATCTTCGCTGAAATACAGCAGGCGTTGGCGACCATCACATCCGGCCGCCGTATCGACGTCACGATTGCCGACATCGAAAGAGAGCCCACATGACACGCACGATGCTCGGAACGTTGATAGGCCTCGCGCTCGGTTTCGCGCTCGCCTTCGGCAGTTTCGGCGACATGCTGATCGTCGCGCTCTTCGGAGCGCTCGGATACGGCATCGCCAAGATCATCTCAGGTGAGCTCGACCTGAGCCCGTACCTGACCGGCCGCCGCGACCAGCGATGACCGATACGCCATCGGCCCCGCCAGCCGAGCTGGTTCCCGACGCGCCGGCCCGGGTCGGACGCAACGAGCTAGGACGTATCGACGTCGGAGAGCGTGCCGTCGAGAAGATCGCGGCGATCGCCGCCGTCGAGATCCCCGACGCCGGAGGTGCGAGCGGGAGCCTGCTCAACTGGGCGGGAGCGGGCTTCGGCTGGCGGCGCGCCGGGATGGATCGGCTGCCGAAAGTCAGCGCCGACGTCGACGGGTCCCTGGTGTTCCTGGACATCGAGCTGTCCGTGCGCTGGCCGGCGCCCGTCGCGAAGGTCACCGAGGCCGTCCGCGAGCACCTGTTCCGACAGGTGGGTGCGCTCGCCGGACTCGAGGTCCGCGAGGTCAACATCGAGGTGGTCGAGCTGGTCACCGAACCGTCCACCACCCGGGTCGCCTGAGCATGCGCATCCTCAACCGGCTGCTGGCGTTCATCGTCGCGTTCGCGGTCACCGGCACCGGCGTCATCATCGTGGTTGAGGTCATAGCCGCCCGATCGCATGCCGGGCCGCTCATCATCCACTGGCATTCGATCCTGGGCTGGGGCCGGCGTAACACGTGGAAGGCGACCAGTGTCGAGCTCGCCTGCGCGATCACGATCGCCGCTGGCTTGCTGCTGCTGATCCCGCAGCTGATCCGCCGCCGCCCGGCGCGCCTGACCATCGAGGCAGGTGACGCCACGGACGCGGCCCTGACCCGCAGGGGCGTCATCGTCACGGTCCGGGGAGCGGTCAGCGAGGTGGAGGGGGTGGCCACCACACGGGTGAAGGTGGGACGCCACCGCATTCGCGTGAGCGCCCTTTCGGCAGCGACCGAACCGGAGGAGCTGAGCGAGCTCGGACCGAAGGTCGAGGAAGCCGCGACGAGCCAGTTGGAGGCCCTTCGGCTGCATCCACACCGGCGGGTGCGGGTAGCCGTCAACGGCCGGCGAAACGTGGGCCACTGATGCGCGCCGACCGCGCCAACCGCATCGTCCTCGGGTTCATCGGACTGGTCGCCGTCGTCCTCGGCACTGCGGGGCTGCTGGCGGCGGGAGGCGTCTTCGGATCGACGTTCGCGCATCGCCGGCTGTTCGACAACCAGGTCGCCAGGTACTTCGGCGATCACGGCACGTGGCTCTGGCCGGCGATCGGCGGCGGCGCGTTCGTCATCATGCTGATCGCGCTGATCTCGCTGCTGCGGCTGCTCTTCAACTCCGACCGGGCGGGAGAGATCGTCGTCCCCACGTCACACCCGACGGACCAGGCCGCCGGCCGCACGACGCTGTCGGCCTCCGCGTTGACGCAGGCAGTGACCGCAGAGATCGAGACTTATCACGGCGTCACGTCCGCCCGGGCGCGTGTTCTCGGCGATCCGACGCAACCCTCGCTCGCCGTCGACGTCAAGGTCAGTCAGCGCGCAGACTTGCCTGACCTCTTGCAGCGGATCGAACGCGAAGCGATCACTCACGCTCGCGAGGCGCTCGAGCGGCCTGCGCTCGGGGTAAAGCTCGACATCGCCGTCACCGATAGGGGTGGGTCACGCGCAAACCGATGACCAGCGCAGACGCTGATCCGTTCGGCTAGCAGCAGTCCGGTGCAGAACTCGAAAGCGTTCCCCCATCCCGATTCGGACATGCGTCGGGCATTGTGGGGCGCAAAAGATCCGATACGCGAGGGGTGACCGGCGAGCTGATGGAGGCATCCGAGCGTCACGGGTTCCGGCTGCCGATCGGCGACCTCGAGGCGATGCGCCTGCGGCACGAACTGGCCACCGACGCGGCCGCCATCGGCGGCTTCGACTGGGACCTGACGACTGACGCCCTCGAGTGGGACAGCCGGATGAAAATCCTCATGGGAACCCCGAGCCCGGCGCAGCCCACCGTCACCGACTTCGTCGACCGCATCCTTCCCGCCGATCGCGACGCGGTCGCGGAAGCCTCGCGCAAGGCCATCCGCGGCTGCGGTGACCTGCGGGTCGAGTTCCGGGTGATCGACGAGGCCGGCGCCACTCGATGGCTCACCACCCGCGGTCGCGTGCTGGGTGACGACGCGGGTCACGCCGTTCACATGCTCGGCGCCGTCTTCGACAGCTCCAGCGTGCGCAAGGACCGGGAGCAGGCGGCGCGCGCCCTCGACACCATGGCGACGGCGTACGCGACCGTGGCCACCGACTGGACGGTGAGCTACGCGAACCAGGCCGCGCGCGTGCTTCTGGCACGCGAGCGGGAGCCGGTCGGAACGGCGGTGTGGGACCTGGTCCCTGGCCTGCGGGAACCCTCCGTCGCGCGGTTGCTGCGCGAGGTGATGGCAGCACGCCAGCCCGCGACGATGGTGCTGCGCTCCGACCGACGCGACGGGTGGTTCGAGATATCGGCTGAGCCCGTCGCCAATGGCATCGCCGTCCTCGTCAGCGACGTCACCGCTCGCCGGCGTGCGCAGAACGAAGCCGAGCAGGCCGCCGAAAGGCTGTCCCTGCTCGCCCAGGCCGGCACCACGCTGATGCAGCCCCGGCCGGTCAACGAGACCGTCGACGCGGGCCTGGGTCTGCTCGTCCCCCGGCTGGCCGCCGCCGCCATGATCTATCTGCGGGAAGACGGCGCCCAGCAGCTGAAGCTGGTCGAGCTACGCCACGAGGATCCCCGGACGCAGACCGACCTGCGCACACTGTTCGAGGCCCTGCCGCTGGGCGACGACCCGGCGACCGCGACCGGGCGGGCGGTCGCGACCCGAACCACGCAGATCATCGGTGACCTCGACCCCGAGTTCATCGCCCGGGCGACACGCGACCCCGATCTGCGCGCCCGACTGGAGGCTCTCGGGGCGACCGGGGTGCTCGCGGTGCCGCTGACGAGCCGCGGCGAATCCATCGGTTTCATCGGCCTGCTCGGCTCGGGGGGACACGCCCCTTCTGGTCCGGATCTCGTCCTCATCGAAGACATCGCGTCGCGCGTCGCCTCGGCGATCGACAACGCACAGATCCTCGGCCAGATGTCGCAAGCGCGCGCGTCGGCCGAGTCCGGCGCGCAGCGGCTGGAATTCCTCGCCAACGTCGCGGATGCGCTCGGCTCCACCCTGCGAGCCGGCGAAGCGGCCGGCCGGTTGGCCCGAATACTCGTGCCCCACCTGGCCGACTGGAGCATGGTGACGCTGCTCGACGACGACGGCCTCGTCGAGGATATCGCCAGCAGGCATCGCCATCCGGGCCAGCAGGAATTGCTGGACCGCTACACCCAGCAGCGGCGTACCGCGCTCCTCGCCGATCCGACCATCATTGGCGAGGTCGTCGGCCTCGGCCGGCCCCTCTTCCAGCTGGAATACGACGCCTTCGTCGAGCGGCTCGGATCCGACGGTTCGCAGGACTCGCTGGCCGAACTCTCCCCAGGGGTCGTCACTGCCGTGCCGATTTTGGCGCGTGATCGTACCCTCGGCGTCATCAGCCTGTACAACGCCGGAGAGCGTGGGTTCCCGTCCGAAGCTGAGCTAGACGCGGCGCGTGAAGTGGCCCGCCGGGCCGGCCTCGTCCTGGAAAACGCACGCCTCTACGCCCGCTCCCGATCCATGGCCGAGACGCTTCAGCGCAGCCTGCTGACGCGTGCGGTCGAGCCACCCGACCTGCAGATCGCCACTCGCTACGCCCCCGCGATCAGCGACGCCCGGGTCGGCGGCGACTGGTACGACGCTTTTCAGACCGGTGACGGCACGACCACGCTCGTCATCGGCGATGTGATGGGCCACGACACCGAAGCCGCGGCACTCATGGGTCAGCTGCGCACGCTGGTACGCGCCATTGCCGTTGACCGAGGTGAGGCCCCGAGCGCCGTACTGACCCGGGTCGACGCCGCCGCCGGGGCGCTCGGTGTCGACACCACGGCGACGGTCGTCCTGGCCCAGGTGCTCGCTGGCGCCGGCGAGGGCGGTGGCCGGCGCCTGCGCTGGTCCAACGCGGGCCACCCGCCCCCCGTCCTGCTCACGACCGACGGCACGGTTCGGGTCCTCGAGACGCCGGCCGACTTGTTGATCGGCTTCGGCGGCCGCTCCCCGCGCGCCGATCACATCGTTGATCTGCCGGTGGGGTCGACCGTCCTGATGTTCACCGACGGGCTGGTGGAGGGTCGTGCCCAGCCCCTCGAGAACGGTGTGCGAAAGCTGGCCTTCCTCACGGGCTCGCTGGCGGCGTTACCGCTCGAAGACCTGTGCACCCAACTGCTGAGCACGCTGGAAGCCGACGGTGAGGACGACATCGCACTCGTCGCCGTCCGTATCCAGCCGGCGGGGTCGTGACCATAACCCCCCCAGAAGGCCTAGGAGCCTGACTTCACCGGCGTACGCCGGCGCGGTCCGCTGGAGATCTCGACGAGTTCACGCATTCCCTGGGTGATGCCGGCAGTAAGTACGTCGAGGTCCGGTGTGCTCGCGGCGTCGGCGGTCAACCCGAAGGTCAACACCCGGTCGTAGGAGGTCATCGCGACCCCGATCCGCACCCGGTTGGCGATAGGCACGAACGGATACAGCGAGATCAGCCGGCGGCCCATCACGTAGAGCGGGATTCGCGGGCCCGGCACGTTGGTGGCGACGGTCACGAGGTGGCGGTGCGGGAGGCGGGACGCGCCCGTCAGCCCGACCGCAAGCAGCATCGGCGCGGTCCACCCACCTGCCTCGGTGAGCAATTCGCCGACCTCGATCTCTCCCGAGTGCTTGAGCCGATCCATCTCAGCGCGAACTGCCTGCAGCCGGGTCACCGGATCGGTCTCCCCCACCGGAAGCTCGGCGATCATCGCCGACACCTCGTTGTCGGTACGGTTGGCCGTCCCCGATCCCCGTACCGACACCGGGATGAGCGTGCGAACGACATGTTCCCCGGGCGTCTCGCCGCGCGAGAGCAGCAGGTCGCGAAAGCCGCGCGTGATGGCGGCCAGCACGACGTCGTTGACCGTGCCCCCGTGAGCTGAGCGCACGACGTGGATGTCATCAAAGGTGGTCTGGGTGAAGTCCCAGAGCCGCGAACGTCCGAGCGGGCCGGTCAGCGACGACGGCTCCGCCGGAACGGCGAGCCGCGCCCAGGACAGCAGCCCGCGTCCCACGACGGCGGCGTCCTTCAGGGCTCGGCGAGGATGGCGTGCCGAATCGGCGGCCCGGCGCGCAACGGTCAGGGGGTTGCGCGGCATCGCGGCGATCGCCGAGCCGATGAGCTGGGCCGGACCGGGTTCGGCGGCCGGCTGCGGCCAGGGCGCCCGGCTGCCAGCGATTTCGTCGGGAGAATTGTCGAGCACGCGGGTGAGCAGGTCGGTTCCGGCCACCCCGTCGACCATGCAGTGGTGGACCTTGGTCACGAGCGCCCACTGGCCGCCTTCGAGGCCTTCGACGAGCCAATCCTCCCAGAGCGGACGGCTGCGCTCGAGCTGCTGTGACAGCACCCGGCCCACCAGCGCGCGCAGTTCTTCGGCCCCGCCTGGACGCGGCAGGGCGGTGTGGCGAAGGTGGTGGCGCATGTCGAATTCGGCGGCGTCGACCCAGACCGGTCGGCCCAGCCACAGCGGGACTTCGCGTACCCGCTGGCGGTAGCGCGGCAGGTCCGCGAGCTTGCGGGTCAGGAAGTCAGCCAGCTCGTCGTAGCTCGGCGCCGGTCCTTCAAAGACCGCCACCGACGCGATGCTCAGCGACGTCGTGCTGCTCTCCATGCGCAGAAAAGCCGAGTCGAGCGGGCTCATCACCTCCATGCGGACAGTCCCTTCGCGTTGTGAATCAGCTGCCCGTTGATGGGCGTCACGCCTTGGCCCGTGGGGTGCGTGCTTTGGGTCGGCGAGCGGGCGGCGGCGGATCGTGCAACGGCAGCGTCACCTTGGCACCCTCGCCACCGACAGCAAGCACCTCGCTGAAGCCTTCCCCCAGACACGCCGCAAACTCGGCGGGGTCGGGAATGGCCCCGGTGTCGCTGTTGATGCCGACGTAGCAGGTGTCCACGTACGAAAGCAGCGTCACATTGACGGCTGATCCGATCGTCGGACCGAAGGGGTAGTAGCGGTCCAGCCGGGCTCCGGCGAGGTAGACGCGCATCGGGAAGCCGGGCACATTGCTGGCCAGGAAGTCGACGTGTTTCAACATGCCGCCGACGACCGAGGTGGGGAGCAGGTTCAGCCCGGTGGCGATGGCCTGCGTCATGCCTAGCGAGGGTTCTGCACGCCAGGACAGAGTGACCTTGCGAATGGCACGCATCCGTTCCGCGGGATCCGGCAGGCCCGCCGGCAGCGGGAAGCGAGCGAGTGTGAGCCGGTTGCCGCCGGGCGCGTCGGCATCGGTGCGCAGGCTGATCGGCATCGTCACGCGCAGCTGATTGATACGCGCGCCGTGGCGCTCGTGATAAATCCGAAGCCCTCCGGTGACCGCACCGATGAAGGCGTCGTTCAGCTTGGCGTCAGCCGCCCCTCCGGCACGCGCCAGCGCCTCGGTAGGCACTTCGAGGACGTCCAGCGAGCGGCCGAGCTGACGCTCACGCATGACCGGAGACATGGTCGTGCGAAAGGGCTCGACGAACTTGACGACGGATCGGGTGGCGTTGGCCAGGCCCTCGGCGACGGCCCGTGGATGCATCGATGTTTGCGCCGCCGTACGCAAGGCGAATCCGGGCATGGCCCTCGCGGCGGACAGCAGCTCGCCTGCGCCGTGAGTCACTGCTTCCCAGGCCAGGCGCGGGGTGTCCAGATGCTCTGCCGGGGCGTGGAAGGGGACGGGCCGCGGGCCGTTGCCGGCGCGGTCGAGGTCGAAGAGCTCGAGGGCCAACCGCATCCCGCCGATGCCGTCGGTGATGGCGTGATGAAACTTAAGGACGAAGGCGGCACCGCCATTGGCGAGACCGTCGACCACGACCATCTCCCAGAGCGGGCGGGCCGGATCGAAGGCGGTCGTCGCCCTGCTGCGAGCGATCGCCAAGACCTCTGCGATGCCTCCGGGCGGGCCGGCGCTGATCCAGCGCAGATGCCAATCGAGGTCGACCTCATCGGTCACCGTCCAGCGCGGGGTGGCCAGGCGCAGCGGCGGGATCCGCACGATATGACGCATCCCGGGGACCAGGTAGCTCGCCCGATCCAACGCGGCGCGCAGCTGTTCTCGATCCGGCGTCCGATCCAGCATGCCGACCGCGACGACTGTGGAACGAAGCAGCGGATCGCGCTCCATGTACCAGCTGAACGCATCGGATGGCCGCATGTGCGGATCTACCGGGACGGCCCGTTGGGCCATTTCGCCACCACCTGACCGTTGTCGCATCAGAGGTGACGCTAAGGCGGGAGCGCGATGCGAGCTAGGGACGAATGGCCTCCGGGGTCGGGTCAGCGGGCGGTACGAGGTCCGCGCCGCCACCTGATTCTGCAGGGGTGCGCGTTGGTGACCGTCCCATTGACGACGTCGAGAATCGAGAAACCAAAGACCGGAGACTCAATGATTCGCCCATCCGAAATGTCCGCAATCGAACGTGGCGAACCTTGCACCAATGCGAAATCCGGCGCGTCGTGACGCTCACCGCCGCGTTCTGGCCACTTACAAACTGTTGCTAACCAGAAGCGCTGTGTTACAGTCCCTGAGCCATCCCGCCAAGACTCTCGCGGGCGGACTACTCCGTATGACGAGGCGCAGAATGACGGAGCAAGATCAACTAGCCGCCGTGCTCAGTGATTTCGCGCGTACCCTTTTGACCGATTTCTCCATTCAGACGATCCTGGATCGCCTTGTGGATCGCATTGTTGAAGCGCTGCCCGTTTCTGCGGTGGGAATCACCCTCATTGCACCCGGAAGCGCCCCGCTCTACGTCGCTGCGTCGGATGAGTCCGCCCTTCGTTTCGAGAAGCTGCAGACCGACCTCGTGCAAGGGCCATGCCTGCTGGCGTACGCCACCGGTGAGGCCATCGAGAGCCCGAACCTTGCGTACGAGAAACGTTTTCCGCGCTTCACCTCCGAAGCGCTCACTTCGGGGCTGCGGGCCACCTTCGCCTTTCCCTTGCGTCACAACGACGAACGGCTCGGCGCACTCGACCTCTATCGCGACGTACCGGGAGACCTCACTGAACCGGAGATGGCGGCCGCCCAGACGCTGGCCGACGTTGCGGCCGCGTACATCCTCAACGCGAAATCACGCGTCGATGCCCGCGCGACGTCCGACCGGTTCGAGGAAAGCGCCCTGCACGACTCGCTGACCGGACTGCCCAATCGGCTGCTCCTGCATCAGCGGTTGGAGCATGCCGCCAAGCGAGCCGAACGATCCCACAGCTATGCGGCAGTGCTCTTCGCCGACCTGGACCGCTTCAAGCAGATCAACGACACGTACGGCCATCAGGTTGGCGACGATCTGCTCATCGCGGTCGCAAATCGGCTGTCGTCGCTGGTCCGCCCGGGGGACACCCTGGCGCGCGTCAGCGGCGACGAGTTCGTCTTCCTCTGCGAGGACTTGACCGACCCGGCCGACGTCGAAGTCCTGGCGGCGCGCATCGACAACGCCCTCGCCGCACCCTTCCAGCTGCCGACGGTGGAGGTGACCGCCACCGCGAGCGTGGGCATGGCGTTCGCGGGACCGGGCGAGCAGATCACCCCTCAACTGATCGTCGACGCCGACGTCGCGATGTATCAGGCCAAGCGCAGTGGCGGCGCCACCCACCAGATCATCGATATTCGCGCCGCCCGTCACGCCAACGAGCTCAGCACCTTGGAGCAGGACCTGCACACGGCGTTTGCCCAGCGAGGGCTCGACATTGCCTACCAACCGATCGTGCGGCCGGCGGATGGATTGGTGCTCGGAGTCGAGGCGCTCTTGCGCTGGAGCCACCCGCGGCGGGGCCGCGTACCCACCCTCGACCTTGTGGCGCTGGCCGAGGCTAACGGCCTGATCCACGAAATCGGAGCCTGGGTCCTGCGAAATGTCTGTGCGACCCACAGCCGCTGGCGGCGCGAGTACCCCGGCAAGAAGCTCGACATCGCCGTCAACGTGTCGGCCCGCCAGCTCATGGGGCGCCACTTTCCGCTCACCGTGGCGGCAATCCTCGACGAGACGCAAATGGACCCTGCGGCACTTGTGCTCGAGCTCACCGAGGGCATCTTCATCCGCGACGCGGAGCGCGCCATCGCCGTATTGGCGGACCTGAAAGTGCTCGGGGTCCGGGTGGCCCTCGACGACTTCGGTACCGGCTACTCCTCGCTGAGCTACCTACGCCAATTTCCGGTCGACATCCTCAAGATCGACCAGTCGTTCGTCGCGACGAGCGCAGGCGACTTCGCGGGCGGGGCGATCATCGCCGCGATCACCGAATTGGCGCACAAGCTGGGACTGTCCGTCATTGCGGAGGGCGTGGAAACCGAGTCCCAGCGGGAGACGGTCTCTGCGGTCGGTTGCGATCTCGCTCAGGGCTACCACTACTCGCCGGCCATGCCACTGCAAGACATCGACGCCGCCTTTCGATCGAGCCACCGCACGCCGCTGCGCCTGCCTGACGCCCTGCAACCAGGCTGGGGCTGACGTCTGCTCCTCGCGGGTTGTTGACGCGACGTGCCACCCGTTTCATCGCCATACGTCCCTAAGCACAGAGCGGAAGTCCTCTGGTGCGCAGGCCACGGCGAGAGCACCTTTGCAACGAATCAGGTAACCCTTACCTTGCCCGACCGTCCGGCTATGCCGGGACGTGGAGCATTTCGGGCCAGCAGAGGGCTGCGCATCGCAAGACGGGGGCTTTGAGATGTTCATCCATGCTGCGTATCGATCCCGACGATGTTTCGGCCATCGCTCACGCCTGCTTGCTGGTGCCGCCACACTCGCCATGGCTGGCATGCTTGCGCCAGCGGGCGTGCTGGCCCCGGCGGCGCAGGCCGCAGACGAGCCATCGTCTTGCGCGGGTTCGCCTGCTGTGACTCCCTTTACCGACGCGGTGCAGCAGCCGCCGGTTGCCGCACCGGATGCGCCGGGCCACTACACGCTCACCGCCGAGAAGGGCGTGCACCAGTTCTACAGCCAGTGGCCGGCCGTGCCGTCCCTGGGCTACAGCACGGCGAACGCTGCAGTGTCATATCTCGGGCCGACGATCGCGACCAAGAAGGGCACGCCGGTTGACGTGAAGCTGGTCAACAAGCTCCCGGCGAAGACGGACATGTTCGGTTTCGGCGAGCCGGACACCAGCAACGGCATCGTCATGCACCGCCACGGCGGACTGCAGGCGCCCGCCAGCGATGGCATCCCCGGGCAGGAGATCTTCCCCGGCCAGTCGCGGACCAACCACTACCCGAACAACCAGGCCGCCAGTTTGCTCTGGTATCACGACCACGCCGACAGCGTGACGTCCTACCGGGTCTACGAAGGCCTCGCCGGCTTCATGCCCATGACCGACAATATCGAGCCTTTGCTGAACCTGCCGAGCGGCAACTTCGCGAAGGCATTCATCCTGCAGGACAAGACTTTCAACGCCAAAGGATCGCTGTGCTACACGCATGCCGAACCGGAGTTCTTCGGAGACCTTCCGGTAATCAACGGCACCGTCGCGCCGTACCAGCAGGTGGCGCCCAGACGCTATTCGTTCACGCTAGTCAACGGCTCGGACTCGCGGTTCTTCCACCTCAGCCTCAAGCAGGTGTCGGGCGCGAAAGCATCAGCACCGAAGATGACGGTCGTCGAGGGTGACTCGGGCTACCTGCTGCAGCCGGCCGCGGTCCGCGATCTGCTGATCGCCCCTGGAGAGCGGTACAAGGTCGTCGTCGACTTCACCGGCCGCGGGAGGCGGGAGTGGGTGCTGGCCAACGATGCGGCCGTGCCGTTCCCCGACGGCGGCGGTGGCGCCGACATACCGCAGCTGATGAAGTTCGTCGTGGACCAGCCCCTGACCTCGCCCGATCGCTCGTCGGTTCCGCGGCTGATCCGAGAGACCAACAACTTGATCCCACCGGCGCTCAGCCTGCTGACCGCCCGGCTGCGGACGGTCACCGCGGGCGAGATTGCACCTGGGATGCCGCTACTCGGTGACGCCACGGCGCTGCGCAAGTTCACGGACCCGGCCACAGAGACGCCTCAACTCGGCTCGACCGAAGCCTGGGCGATGCGCAACTACAGCCCGGACACTCACCCGATTCACGAGCACATGGTCGAGCAAAGACTGGTAGGGCGGTGGCCCGCCGTGTTCGATGACAAGGGCAATCTCCTGTCCGTCGGCGCGTTCCAGCCACCGGAAGCGTCCGAGTCGGGACCGAAGGACACCTTCGTCTCGCCGAAGAACGCGATCACCGTCTGGGTGGGCACCTACAACATCGCCGGCACGTCGGTCTGGCACTGCCACATCCTCTCGCACGAGGACGCGTTCATGATGGAGATGATGCGTCCGCTGGTCGTCGGATCTGCACCGCAGACGCAGCTTCCGCGCGTCCTGACGATGGCTCGCCTCGACCGACTGGTGCGCCAGCCGTAACGCCCAAGGAAGTGGGCCGGCCCCCCGTGGACCGGCCCATTTGCTGCGCCACGAGCCGCTTGACACCGCCAGCGGTCCGTTGACGGCAAGCGCGCCGCCGACCCGGGCGGGCTCTCGCTCGACGACACCAAAGTCAGCCGCGACGTCACCAAGACGCGCGCCGACGCGCATGAACTCGCCGTTGAGCGAAACCGACTCAAGGAGGCGCAGCGCCTGGGTCAGCTCGGCAGCTTCACCTACGACGTGGCCAGTGAAGAGTTCACGTTCTCGGAGCAGATCTACCGGATCTGGGGTCTACCGCAAAACGCGGATCTGGCGTCCCTTCGGATGCAGCCGATTAACCCCGACGACCTTTTCCGCGTAATGCAAGATTGGCACGCAGCGCTGGCGGCAGGCGGCGAACACGCCATCGCATACCGCATCGTTCGCCCTGATGGCGTGACCCGCTACTTGTCGGTCGCGATCGAAGTGGCGCTGAACGCGGCCGGCGATGCCGCGTCGCTGCATGGCACCCACCATGACATCACCGACCTGACCCTCGCACAGCAAGCGGCGGTGAAGGCCGGCACCTTGTTCGACGCAATCCTGACCGCCACCCCCGACTACACTTTTGTCACCGATCTTCCAAGCAGCGCCGTCATCTACGGGTCCCCCGGCAAGACCATCCTCGGGATGACCGCCGAGGAACTCGCAGCGCTCGGGCCCAGCGTCATCGGCAGCCTGGTCCACCCCGACGAGCAACCGCGGCTGCTGGCGGCCAACGCCGCCGACCTCGACGACGGCGAAATCCTGCAAATCCGCTACCGGGCCCGCCACGCGGACGGTTCATGGCATTGGCTCCACCGCCGGGTCACCCCGTTTCGCCGCGACGAAGCCACCGGCGAAGTCATCGAAGTCCTCGGCGTCGTCCGCGACGTCACCGACGTTGTCGACGTTGTCGACGCGCAAGATCGCCTCGCCCATGCAACCCTGCACGATTCGCTCACTGGGTTGCCGAACCGCGCGCTGTTGATGGATCGCCTTGAAGCCGCACTGGCCCGCGCCGCGCAGACAAAGCGGGATGTTGCGATCCTGTTTTGCGATCTTGACGGCTTCAAGCACGTCAACGACACCGCTGGCCACGCCGCGGGCGACGCCGTGCTCATTGAGATCGCCGCACGACTCAAAGCGGTGCTGCGCGAGCACGACACGATCGCACGCGTGGGCGGCGACGAGTTTGTCATCGTGATCGAGCCGTGGAAACGAACCGGCGCCACCCCCCGACCGAAGGCCCCGGCCCGGGACGGAGCTGCCCGGGCGCGCAATGATCGGGCGCGTGGTCAGCCTCGTCGGCCGTATCGCCGTGGCGGTACGACGACCGATCATCGTCAACCAGGTCGAGCATGTCGTCACCGCCAGCATCGGCATCAGCTATGCGGGAGTCACCCCAACCTCAGCGTCCGGGCCGGCCACAGCTGAGGCGGTCCTCCAGGACGCCGACACGGCCATGTACCGCGCGAAGCGAAGCGGCAAGGATCGGTTCGAGGTCTTCGAATACGGCCTGCGCACCGACCTGGCTGAACGCGGCCGCATCGAGCGAATCCTTCGCGGGGTGTTGTGCGTTCGCGAACCCATCCGGCAGGCACGAATCGTGCCGGTACCCCGCAGCTCGCCGACGGCGACACTGACGGCCGCCTACCAGCCCATCATCGACGCCGACTCCGGCGCCCTCGTCGGCTTCGAGGCGCTCGCCAGGCTCACTCACTCCGACGGTTAGGCCATCCCACCCGACGTATTCATCAACATCGCCGAAAACAGTGCCCTCATCCGACCACTCGGCAAGGTCATGCTGGAACTCGCCTGCGCCCAGCTCGCTGACTGGCGCCGCCAGATCCCCGGACTGCCGCACATCACGATGGCCGTGAACGTGTCCGCACTTCAGGCCCAGCACGCCAGCCTCGGCGACGACGTGCGACGCGCTCTCCTCGCGCACCGGCTCGCCCCGGCGACCTCGTTCTCGAACTCACCGAGACGGCCCTGCTCAACGCCGCGGATTCCACCATCAGCTCGCTGCGCCAACTGCGCGATGACGGCGTCGGCATCGCCATCGACGACTTCGGCACTGGCTACCCCAGCCTGCGCTACCTCGCGACGCTCCCCGTATCAGCCCTCAAAGTCGATCGATCCTTCACCGCCGGCCTCCCCCACGACGAAATCTGCCGCAAGATCGTCACAGCCGTCGCCGGGCTGGCGGCAGACCTGCAGATGGACTGCGTCATCGAAGGCGTCGAAACGGCCGAACAGGCCATCGCCCTGCCCAGGGGAGTCCAACTCCAAGTTTGGCTCATCGGCAGACCGGTAGCTGCCAAGGACCTCGACTTGGGGCTACTCACGGCGACCGTGGCCCGATCCGCCGGCTACTGCGCCGATAGCTGAGCCTGCCGCGAATCCTTACGCGTCGAGCAGCCGCCGGCCGGAAGCCCGCCCCGATCACCGCCACGTCATCTCGTGCGTCATATGGCTCGGTCAGGTTCACGCTGCTGCGCCGGCGTTGGTGTTGCCGCTGCGGAGTCGGAGCTGACGACCGTCGAACCCTCGGTCGTTACTGGCGTGGGTAGGTGCAGCGGGTGGTTGACCCCGGCTTGCAGCAGGCTGGCGAGCTGTGGTGCTGGCATCGGCCGGGAGTAGTAGAAGCCTTGTGAGGATTCGCAGCCAGCGGCGGCGACTTCGTCGCGTTGGCGCTGGTTTTCTACGCCTTCCGCGGTGACTTTGAGCTTCAGAATGTGGGCCAGGCTGGTGACTGCGCTCAGGAATGCTGGCCCGACAGGGTCGTAGCCGATGTCAACGACGAAAGCCTGGTCGATCTTGAGGACATCAACCGGGAACGTCCGCAGGTAGCTCAGTGAGCAGTAGCCAGTCCCGAAGTCATCCAGCGCCACGACCACACCCAGGCGTCTGAGGTCTAGCAGGACAGTCTTGGCGTGGGCACTGTCGGCGATGAAGATGCTCTCGGTTATTTCCAGGACCACGGCATGCGGGTCGGTTTCGGTGCGTTGGAGGATCGCCGCGACTGACGCGACGAAGCCGGGAGCCATCAGCTGGGTCGTCGAGACGTTGACGGCCAGCTCCAATGACTGGTGGGGGTGCTGGCGCAGCCAGTCTTGTCGGTCGCGGCAGGCCCGTTCAAGGACCCAGGAGCCGATCTCCGCGATCAAACCGTTTTGCTCCGCCAGCGTCACCACGGTCTGCGGGTCGACAGCTCCGTGCTCGGGATGCGTCCACCGCAGCAGCGCTTCGACGCCGGTCATCAGACCGTCGCTGCTGCGCACCACCGGCTGATAGTGCACGTCAAGTTCCTCATCCAAGATCGCCCGGCGCAGGTTGCGCTGCATGCGCTGCCACTGGCTGTCGAGGGTCGCCTCCCGCAGGTTGATGATCTGATGCCGTGCTCCGCCCTGCCGTTTCGCCTGATACATGGCGGTGTCCGCGTCGCTTACCAGCTGATCGGAAAGCTCTTCTCCGGGTCCAGCAAATGCGATCCCCACACTGGCGGTGATGCTCACCTCGCTGCCGCCCACGTCGAACGGGACGGTGAAGGCCCGATCAATTCGTGTCGCCAACAGCTCCACATCGGAACTGTCATGCAGGTCCTCGCACAACACGACGAACTCATCTCCCGACACCCGCGCCAGCGTGTCGCCGGGGCGGAGCAGGCCTGCCATCCGTCGCCCAACAGCCACCAGGAGGGCATCTCCGACTCGATGCCCAAAGGCGTCATTGACGAGCTTGAAGCGGTCAAGGTCAACGAACAGCACCGCCGCCTTGCCGTGCGAACGTCGCCCTCGCTGGGACGCATGCTCCAGGCGCTGCGCCAACAGCAGCCGATTCGGCAGCCCGGTCAAAGGGTCATGCAAGGCGCTCTGGCGAAAATGCTCGGTCATCGCACGCGATTCAGCCCGCGACTGGACGTTCGTCAAATAGGCCGAGGCAACATCTGCCAGCGTCTGCGCAGCGACCATGTCATCGTCGGCCATAGAACCGGTGCTGTCGCAGTACAAGTCCAGCGCACCGAGCCGCATGTCGTCCTGGCGCAGTGGAAAGGTAAACACGGCGATCAGACCAGCAGCCACGGCTGGCGGGCCGAACCGTGGGAAACGGTCGTCCGCCGCCAGGTCAGGTACCGACACCGCCTCACCGGACTCAAACGCCAGCAGGCACGGCCCTTCACCGATGTCGGTCTGCACCATCTCGAAACGCAACGCCGCATCACTCGAAGCCGCGACATACCGAGGCCGCACGCCCGGGGCGATCAAAGTGACACCCGCCCCCGTAATCGGCAACACCGTCACGATCCGCTGCACCAAATGATCCAGAATTCCCTGGATTGGAAAGACGGTCACCAGCGTTCGCGCAAACTCGCTCAGCACCGACGACAGCCGCTGCTCCTGGACCATGCCACCCCCAAAGAACCGTTTCAGGCCGCGGGCTTCTACACGGAAGGACTACGGAACGTTAGCTCATGCGTACTCCGTGTGCAATACCCGTTTGGCTGGTTGAGGTGCTCATCGAATCGGCGGGCAGGGCAGTGGTGACTGCCACCATCTACGTGGGTTCGAAGTCCTGTCACGGTTGCGGCAGGCTGATCGACCCCGTGCACGCGACCCATACCGACAGCGACCCGTCCGTTTCCGACGGGCTGCCTACGTAAACGTGCTGGTGTTTGTGGGTGGGCGAGGGGGGAGTTGAACCCCCACGTCCTTACGGACACACGGACCTGAACCGTGCGCGTCTGCCATTCCGCCACTCGCCCGAGCAACCGATCGAAGCTACCACGTGACCAACGCCCCCTGCGGTGCCTGCACCAGCACAAATAGTGAACGACGCCGCCCTTTCGTACCCTGGATGACGCTCGTCGCACACGCCTCGCCGTTACGATCTCTCCACTCGTGGAAGGAGGTCCTGGGTGGGGGTGCTGCAACGCTTCGAGAGTCGCCTTGGCGGCCTCGTCGAGGGCGCCTTTGCCCGCGTCTTCAAGGGAGGGGTCGAGCCCGTCGAGCTGGCGGGCGCCCTGACCCGTGAATGTGACGAGCGCCGGGCCCGCGGAGCTAGGCGGACGTTGGTGCCGAATGAGTTCGTCATCGGCCTTTCCGAGCCCGACTACCAGCGCCTGTCGCCCTACCGGCAGGCCCTCGGTGACGAGTTGGCGACCCTGGTTCGCGAACACGCCGCCGCACAGCGCTACACCTTCGTGGCACCTGTCCAGGTGGCACTGCAGCTCGATCCACTCCTGTCGGTCGGACGTTATTCCGTGCAAAGCGCGGTGGCGGGCGAACGGGCCGCTCGCGGCGCGGCAGGCGGGGCGCAAGGCTTGACGCAGGTCACCGGCAGCGAGCCGCCGCTTTTCCCGCAGCCTCCCCAGCCCCCACGACCGCCGCAGCCGCCAGTCGCGGCGCGCGGGCAGAGCGAATCCGGCCGGCGGACCAACCCCACCACCCGCGGCCCGCAACTGCCCCGGCTGGTCGTCAGCGTCGGCGGTTCGGCGGCGACAGGAACGGCGGCCGCGGTCGGCCAGGAGCTGAACATCACGCTGAACCGGCCGTTGATGGTGGTGGGCCGGGGCTCCGACGTCGACGTCCAGCTCGCCGACACCGGGGTCTCGCGGCGTCACGGTGAGCTGCTGCTGCAACCCGACGGCCGTCACGTCTACCGCGACCTCGGCTCCACCAACGGCAGCAAGGTCAACGGCCGCAAAGTCCACGAGGCGCCGCTCGTCGATGGAGACCGCATCGACGTCGGCCGCAGCACACTCATCTACCGCCGCCCGGAGTCCCCGCGCGCCGGCAGCCGTCACCAGGGCGGCGAGCTGTCGGACCAGCCGGCCGAAGCATGAGACGGCCCCTCAGTGATCCGGTCGACGCCCGGGACAGCGCGTGACCGACGCGGCGTACCTGGTGATCCGGCTGAGCTTTCTCGCGCTGTTGTGGCTCTTTGTCCTGGCCGCCGTGGGGGCCGTGCGTTCTGACCTCTTCGGCCCCAGCAAGCGCCAGCTGCGACGCGACGCCTCCGCGCAGCCGATCTTCGCTCCACCCCCGCCGTCCAAGCCGAGGCGCGGCAAGGCCCCGAGCAAGCTGCTCGTGGTCAGTGGGCGGGCCCGAGGCCTCACAGTTCCCCTCGGGCAAGGACCCGTCACGCTCGGCAGGGCCGGGGACTCGAGCCTCGTACTCGACGATGACTTCGCTTCCGCGCACCATGCGAGGCTGGTCCCGCACGACGGCCAGTGGTTCGTCGAGGATCTCGGATCGACCAACGGCACGTATCTCGATCGGACGAAGGTGGTGCGACCGACACCCGTCCCGGTCGGGGTGCCGGTTCGTATCGGAAAAACGGTGCTGGAGCTGAGACGATGACGTCAGCGAACCCAGCGAACCCAGCGATCCGGTACGCGAGATCGCCGAGCCCCGGCCGAGGACGATCGGAGTGACGTTGCGACTGCGCTACTCCGTGCGTTCCCATGTCGGGAAGGTGCGCGACGGCAATGAGGACTCGGCGTACGCCGGCTCCCGGCTCGCGCTGGTCGCCGACGGCATGGGTGGCCACGCGGCGGGCGAGGTCGCCAGCTCCGCGGTCGTCGCTACGCTTGCCCAGCTCGACGATGACGAGGCCGGCCTCGACCTGCTGGAAGTCCTGGCCGCCGCCGTGCGCGCCGCCAATGACCACTTGCGGGCGATGGTCGACGCCGACTCCACCCTCGACGGCATGGGCACCACGCTCACCGCCATGCTCTCCTCGGGGACGCGACTCGGGCTCGCCCATGTCGGCGACAGCCGCGCCTACCTGCTGCGTGACGGCGAATTCAGCCAGCTGACCCACGACCAGACGCTGGTCCAGCGGATGGTCGACGAGGGCCGCATCACGGTCGAGCAGGCCGAGACCCACCCGCAGCGATCACTGCTCACCCAGGCCCTGGACGGGCGGGCAGGGGTCGAGCCCGACCTGTCGGTCCGCGAGGCGCGACTCGGCGACCGCTACCTGCTCTGCAGCGACGGGCTTTCCGGCTACGTCCCCCACGACAGCATCGCGGAGTCTCTCGCGATCCCCGACGCCGATGTTGCGGCAGAGCAGCTCATCGAGTCCGCCTTGCGCGCCGGGGCGCCGGACAACGTGACGGTCGTCATCGCCGATGTGGTCGAGGAAGACGCCGGCCTTCCGGACACTCCGGTCGTCGGCGGGGCAGCCGCGGAGCAGGACGCGGTTCCGACCGCGGCGGCGGCGGTCGTCCTGCCCGGCGGAGCATCGCTGTCACCCGAGGAGCGCGAGGCCAAGCGGGAAGCCAACCGGCGGCGCTCGTCCCACGCGGCGCCGGTGAGCCCTCCGATCAGCGAGCCCGGCCTGCGACCCGACGCCGGTCCGGTGGACACCGGCGTGTTCCGCCGCCCTGAGGGCTTTGTGCCGGAGGGCGACGAAGGTCTGCAGTCCACGCCGCCCGTAGGGATCCCGCCGGTGCCTGACCAGCCGATGCACCGGCGACCGCGCAAGCCATGGTTTCGCCGCCGGCTGCCATTGGCGCTGACCGCCCTGCTCATCGTGATCATCGGCGGGGTGGTCGTGACCTGGGCGATCGTCGCGAATTCCTGGTATGTGGCGCGTGACGGCAATTCCGCGGCGCTCTTTCACGGCATTCAGACGGCGCCGCTCGGCGTCCACCTGTCCGCTGTCGACCAGCGCGGCACGGCCATCGCCGAGCTCACCCCGGTCGACCAGGCAAAGGTGCACGACGGGATCGTCGCCGACAACCGGGCCGACGGCCTTTGCATCCTGGCCAGGTTGAAGTTCGGCGCCCAGGACGCCGCCCACACCGCCGCCGTACGGGCCGCCGATCGCGAGCGCTCGCAGCCGAAGATCACCCCCAGCGCGTCGGCCACCCCGTCCGCGAGCGCGCGCAAGAGCGGCGCAGCTGCGCAGGGCGCGGCATCGACAGCGCGGGGCGCCAGCCGCGCGCCCACCGCCTCGGTCCGCCCGTCCGTGAGCCCGTCGGCCAGCCCCTCAGCGCAGGTGAGCATCCCGCCCGCGCCGTCGCCGCTGCCGGCCTCTTGCCCATCGTGACTCCGGGCTCGAGCCCGTGACGACGGTAACGGTGGCCCCGGCCCGGCCCAACCGCCGCGGCACGGAGCTCGTGCTGTTGCTCTTCGCCGTGGTGGTGGCGACGGGGGCGCTTTCGGCGGTCGTACTGGCTCACGACAACCGACTGACCGCCAAGGTCGGCTACCTCTCGGGCGGATTCCTCGCCGTCTACCTGTTGGCTCACCTGGCGGTACGCAGGCTGGCCCCCGCCGCCGACCCGCTCCTGCTGCCGATCATGGCGCTGCTGAACGGGCTCGGGCTCGCGATGATCTACCGGCTCGACCTCGGCTACGCCGACCGTGCGAGACGGCTCGGCAAGCCCATTCCGAGCGGGCGGGCGGAGCTGCAGCTCGCGTATTCGTTCGTCGCCGTGCTCGTACTCATCGCTGTGCTGATCTTCATCCGCGACCACCGGGTGCTCACCCGCTACACCTACACATCGGCCTTCATCGGCCTGGGCCTGCTCGCCAGCCTGGTTTTCGCGCCGGCCCAGAACGGCGCGCGCATCGCGCTGCCGTTCGCCAATATCCAGCCGGGTGAGTTCTCCAAGATCCTGCTCATGATCTTCTTTGCGGGCTATCTGGTACGCAAACGCGAGGTCCTTTCGGTGGTCACCCGCTCGTTCCTCGGGCTGCCGCTGCCGCGGGCGCGCGACATGGGGCCGCTGCTGCTCGCCTGGATCGCGAGCCTGCTGATCCTGGTCGTCATCAAGGACCTCGGGACCTCGCTGCTGTTCTTCGGCATCTTCCTGGCGCTGCTCTACGTGGCGACCGAACGCGCGTCGTGGGTCGTCATCGGGCTGATCATGTTCGCCGGCAGCGCCGTGTTCAGCTACTACTCGTTCGGCCACGTCAGGGTGCGCGTCGACATCTGGCTGCACCCGTTCCGGCCCTCGCTCATCAGCGGCAATTCCTACCAGCTGGTACAGGGCCTGTTCGGCCTCGCCAACGGCGGCTTGTTCGGTACGGGCCTCGGGCGCGGGCGACCTGACGTCGTCCCGTCCGCGTGGAACGACTTCATCCTCTCCAGCCTCGGCGAGGAGATCGGCGCCGTCGGCGTCATGGCGATCCTGGTGCTCTACTTCCTGCTGGTCGCCCGGGGCCTGCGGGCCGCGCTGGGCGTGCGGGACGGCTTCGGCAAGCTGCTCGCCGCCGGTATCGGCACCGCGCTCGCCATCCAGGTGTTCGTGGTGGCGGGCGGGGTCCTGCGGGTGATTCCGCTGACCGGCCTGACGCTTCCGTTCGTTTCGTACGGCGGTAGCAGCCTGCTCGCCAATGCCATCCTTATCGCCCTGCTGCTGCGGATCAGCGACGCCGGTCGCCGTCCGCCGCCGTCGCCGAGCGACGCTGTTCCGCTCTACGACCCGCAGGCCGTCGAGGACAGCCCCACCCAGGTCGTCGCCCTGTGACTAGGACCGCTCTGACCCCGCGGAGGCGCCGATGAACCGGCCGATCCGCCGGCTGTCGATCGCCTGTCTGGTGCTCATGCTGTCGCTGCTGATCGCCGACAACATGATCCAGCTGGTGCAGGCCAATTCGCTGCGTGCTCGGCCGCAGAACAGCCGCCAGCGCACGATGGACCTGGCCCGCCAGCGCGGACCCATCGTCGTCGCAGGCAAGTCCGTCGCCGAGTCGGTGGCCGTCAACGACGTCTACAAATATCAGCGCCGCTATCCCGGCGGCGGGCTCTACGCCCCGGTCACCGGATACTTCTCGATCGTGTCGTCGACCCAGCTCGAGCAGGCCGAAAACGGCGTGCTGGCCGGCACGGACAACCGGCTGTTCATCCGGCGCCTCTCGGACTACTTCACCGGCCGCCAGCCCAAGGGTGGCACTGTCGTGCTCACGCTGGATCCCGCGACCCAGCTCGCCGCTGCCGCCGCCCTCGGCAACCGTAAAGGGGCTGTCGTCGCGCTCGATCCGAAGACGGGCGCCATCCTGGCCCTGGTCACGTCGCCGACCTACGACCCCAACCTGTTGGCCGTGCATGACGGGACCACCCTCAACACCAACGACCGCCGGCTGACCTCCGACCCGGCGAAGCCGCTGCTCGACCGCGGCACCGAGCTGACGTATCCGCCCGGCTCCACCTTCAAGCTGATCACGGCGGCAGCTGCGCTCTCCTCCGGCAAATACGCGCCCGACACCCAGATCGATGCGCCGAACACTCTGAAACTGCCGCAGAGTTCGAGCGTGCTCAACAACTTCGGCGGTGAGACGTGTGCCGCCAGCCAACGCGAGTCTCTGCTGGCCGCCCTCACCACCTCGTGCAACACCGCCTTCGCCAAGCTGGGACTGACGCTTGGCGCAAACGCGCTGCGCGATCAGGCCCGCAAGTTCGGCTTCAACTCCACGATCAGCGGGTTCCCGCTGCGCCAGGCGACCAGCATCTTCCCGGACAAGGTCGACCAGCCGGAAACGGCGCTCTCGGCCATCGGCCAGTTCGACGTGCGTACGACGCCGATCCAGATGGCGATGGTGACCGCTGCGATCGCCAACGGCGGCAAGGAGATGAAGCCTTACGTCGTCAAGCAGACGCTGGCGCCGGACCTCTCGCCGTTGACGACGACCGCACCGGAGCAGATTGCACAGCCCATCGACGGTAACGTCGCAGCTGAACTCACGTCCATGATGGAAAATGTGGTCAACCAGGGCACGGGCGTGAATGCGCAGCTCGCAGGAGTTCCGGTGGCGGGCAAGACGGGTACCGCCCAGAATGCGGTCGGTCAGGCGCCGCACTCCTGGTTCGTCGCATTCGCGCCGGCCAACGACCCGCGCATTGCCGTCTGCGTCTTCGTCGAGAACAGCGGCGGCGACCAGAACGGACAGGGCGGGGTGACCGCGGCTCCGATTGCACGCTCGGTCATGGCGGCCGCGCTGGGCATCTCATGAGAGGAACCGACCGTTGATAGGCGCCGGCACCGTCCTGGGTGAGCGCTACCGCCTCGACACCAGAATCGCCATCGGCGGCATGGGTGAAGTCTGGCGTGCGCAGGACGAGACCCTGGGCCGCACGGTGGCGGTCAAGCTGTTGAAGCCCGAATACGCCGAGGACCCCAACTTCGTCGAGCGTTTCCGGGCGGAAGCGCGTAACACCGCGCGGCTGGCACATGCCGGTATCGCGACCGTCTACGACTACGGCGAGGTCCCGGTCGAAGGCGCCCGTGGCAGCAGCGCTTACCTGGTCATGGAGCTGGTGCCCGGCCAGCCGCTGTCGGCAATCCTTCACGACCGTGGCCCGCTGCCGCCGAGTGAATCAATGTCGATCGTCGGGCAGACGGCATTGGCCCTGCAAGCGGCCCACGAGCGCGGCGTCATCCATCGCGACATCAAGCCCGGCAACCTGATGATCACCCCTGACGGTCGGGTCAAGGTCACCGACTTCGGCATCGCCCGCGCCACGGATGAGGTCCCGCTCACCCAGACCGGCACGGTGCTCGGAACCTCCTACTACCTCGCCCCGGAGCAGGCCGCCGGGCGCGACGTGACGGCCGCGAGTGACGTCTACTCGTTGGGGATCGTCGGCTACGAATGCCTGTCCGGCCGGCGCCCCTTCCGCGACACCAACCCGGTGGCCGTGGCCCTGGCCCACCAGACCGAACCGCCGCCGCCGCTGCCCCCCAACGTCCCCGCACCGATCGCGCAGCTCATCTACGCGGCACTGGCCAAGAATCCGCGCGACCGGCCACCGACGGCCGGCGAGTTCGGCCGCCGTGCCCTGGCGCTCGCCGACCCGGGCAACACCTCAGCTTTCGCGGCGGCCGCCGCCGCCACCGAGCGCATCGATCCCCGTACGGGAGTACTCCCTCCGGTCGTGCCCGTTCCGGTACGGCGCGAGCCGCCGCCACCACCGAAGCGCAAGGTCCCGATCTCGGTGCCGCTGATCGGGCTCCTGGTGCTGCTCGCCGTACTGCTGACGATCCTGCTGCTGCGCGACAACAAGAAGGCGGGCGGGGCTGGCCCGAGCGCCAGCCCGACCACCCCGGTGCCGACCAGCTCCTCGCCGTCTCCCACCCCGAGCCAGACCCCGAGCCAGACCCCGAGCCCCACCCAGACGCCGTCCCAGACCCCCAGCGCGACCCCAACTCCGACCACCGTCACGGTGAACCCCGCCGACTACATCGGCCGCAAGCTCAGTTCCGTGCAGAAAGCGCTGCTCAAGAAGGAGCTGCAGGTCAACGTGTCGGGCTCGCAGGACCCTGGCGCCATCGTGACGGCGGTCAACCCCTTCGGCACGCTCAACAAGGGCCAGCAGATCACCGTGACGACCACCCCGCCGACGCCTAGCGTGACCCCGTCCGCATCGGTAACGCCGGCGCCGAGCGGTCCCGCCGCGATCATCGGGCAGGGCAATGGTCCCGCCGGGCCAGCCAGTCCCGGCAACGGGCCGGCCGGCGCCGGGTCCGGTAACGGAAAGGCGTCCGGGTCGCCAGGGTGAGCGAGCGCATCGAGCCGGCTCCGCCGGTTCCGGTCGAAGCCGGCTCCGGGGAGGACCCGGCGCCGGCCTCCGCGGCCCCTCGAGGGGCTCCCCACGTACGCCTGCTCAATGGTCGGTACCGGCTCGCAGAGGTCCTCGGGTACGGCGGCATGGCGGAGGTCTACCGGGCGCGCGACGTCAGGCTCGAGCGCGACGTCGCCATCAAGGTGCTGCGCAGCGACCTCGCGCGCGATCCGTCGTTTCAGGCCCGCTTCAAGCGCGAGGCCCAGTCCGCCGCCTCGCTGAACCACCCCATGATCGTCTCGGTCTACGACACCGGCAGCGACGACACGCATGAGCCGCCGCTGCCGTACATCGTCATGGAGTACGTGGACGGCCGCACCCTGCGCGAGGTCCTGCAGCTCGATGGCCGCCTCACCCAACATCGCGCCCTCGAGATCATCATCGACGTCTGCGCTGCGCTGGACTACAGCCATCGGGCCGGGATCGTTCATCGGGACATCAAGCCCGGCAACGTAATGATCACCCGCGACGGCTCGGTCAAGGTGATGGACTTCGGGATCGCGCGGGCGATCGCCCAGTCGACCGCCACGGTCACCCAGACCGCCGCCGTCATGGGAACCGCGCAGTACCTGTCGCCGGAGCAGGCGCGCGGGGAGAAGGTCGACGCCCGCAGCGACCTCTACTCGACGGGGGTCGTGCTCTACGAGCTGCTCACCGGGCAGCCGCCGTTCCAGGGCGATTCGCCGGTCGCCGTCGCCTATCAGCACGTCCGCGAAGATCCGACCCCGCCGTCGGACATCGAGTCGGATCTGCCCGCCGCCCTCGACGCGGTCGTCATGAAGATGCTCGCCAAGAATCCCTCGAACCGCTATCAGAACGCCGCCGAGATGAGCGACGACCTGAACCGCGCCCTGCATGGCCGCCGCGTCCTTGCGACCCCGCTGCTACGGGAGCCGGCGCCGCGGGCAGTACCGCCCAAGCGGGCGCGTAACGCCGGCCCGGCGCGGCGCCGCCCTAGCGCGGGTCGCCTGCTCCTGGTCGCGGTCCTGACCCTGCTCGCGGCGGGCGCGGTCACCGGGGGGCTGCTCTTGGCCCGGGACTCCGGGTCGACGGAGTCCCGGGTGGCGGTGCCCCCACTTCGCGGCCTCTCGCTGAACGACGCGAAAAAGGCCATCACCCGCAGCGGGCTGGCGGTGGGGACGCTGTCGGCCCGACACAGTGACGTCGCCGCCTACACCGTGCTCTCGACCAACCCCGAGGCCGGTACGAAGGTCAACAAGAACGCCCCCGTCGCGCTGACGTTCAGCACCGGGCCGGACGGGGTGACGATCCCGGCCGACGTCATCGGCCGGACCCAGTCGGACGCGGAGGCGTACCTGCGCAGCAAGGGGCTGCAGACCACGGTCACAATGGTTCTGACCCCCGGCAAGGCGGTCGGCACCGTGAGCGGCACGCAGCCGGTGCCACTGACCCAGATCGTCACGACGCAACCGGTGACCCTGCAGGTCGAGCAGCCCACCACGAAAGTGCCGGACCTCTCGCAGCAAAACCTGAACGACGCCGAGACGCTGCTGCGAACGGCCGACCTGTCGTTCAACGTGCAGTTCCGCGACAGCTCGGCGCCCTCCGGCCAGGTTCTCGAGCAAGACCTCGCGCCCGGCACCACCGAGCCGCGGCGTGCCCTGGTCACGATCGTCGTGAGCCGCAACCCGCCGCCGCCGCCGACGCCGACGCCGCCGCCGAGCAGGACGCCCAGCCCCTCGGTCACGCCAACCCCGAAGCCGACGCCGTCGCTAACGCCTTCGACCCCGCCGAGCTCTTCGCCACCGGTCGCAGCGACCCCGCTCCCCTAGCCGGGCGCGGCGGGGGCTCAGCTGAAGGCGGCTGCGCGCAGCCCTTCAACCTCGGCGGTGAGCGCCGGGGCGAGCTCGAGGGCCTGCTCGTCTCCGCAGCCGGCCAACCAGTTCGCCAGCATCAGGTGACCGCCATACGTCAGCACCGACTCGGGATGAAACTGCACGCCTTCGATCGGCAACTCGCGGTGCCGCAGGCCCATGATCACGCCGCTTTCGGTGGTGGCGGTGATGGCGAGCTCGGCTGGCAGATCGTCACGCGAGATCGCGAGCGAGTGGTAGCGCGTGGCGACGAACGGGTCCGGCAGCCCCGCCAGCACGCCCTCGCCGGTGTGTGAAACCAGGCTCGTCTTGCCGTGCAGAAGCTCGGGTGCGCGCACGCAGCTCCCACCGAATGCCACCCCGATCGCCTGATGGCCGAGGCACACGCCGAGCAGCGGGATCCTTTTCGCGGCGCAGTGGCGGACCATGTCCACGCTGACCCCGGCCTCCCGCGGACCCTTCGGTCCGGGAGACAGCAGCACCCCGTCGACTTCGAGGGCGGCCACCTCGTGGACGGCGATCTCGTCGTGGCGGCGCACGAGCGTGTCGACGCCCAACTGGCCCAGGTACTGGACCAGGTTGTAGACGAAGGAGTCGTAGTTATCCACGACGAGCACTCGGGTCACGCCTTCGAGTGTGCCTGCCGGATCAGTGGGCGAGCGGCACCGCGTGGGTCAGGCCGATAGCACCCGTGTACGCCGGCATGGTCAGGCTCTGCTGCATGGTGACGTCCAGGCGCAGCCCGTACGCCGACACGTACTGCTCGAAGATCACGACTCCGGGTTCGGCCTCAACCGCCGCGCGCAGCTTGGCCGGGTCGCCGAGTGCCTTGAGGACGAACGGCGGCGAGTACACCTGGCTGTTGACCAGCAACGTATTTCCCACGCAACGCACCGCCGTCGTCGCGATGACCCGCTGCCCCATCACGCTGAGCGCCTGCGCGCCGCCCGCGCGCAAACCGTTGAGTGCCGACTGCACGTCCTGCTGATGAACGACCAGATCGTTGGGGGTCGGCGCTGGGATGCCGGCTGGTGGGACGCGATCGCGGGCCGATCGTGGCGCGTCGTCGAGCGAGACGGTCAGGCCGGGCCCGCTGACCGCGGTGAGGCCGGCGAGACCGCCCGCTGCCGCTTCCTGGGTACGCGCCACCCGCACCCGAGCGCTGCCTGCCGCAGAGCCCGCCGTCTGCGCGTCGACGTCAGCCCGCAACTGGCGTGCCCATCGTTCGAGCTTGGCGACGGACGCCTGGCGGTCGGCGACCGCTCCGGGCAGGTTGTCACGCTGGCCCGGCAGCTGGTTACCGCGCGAGGTGGCGACCGCTGTCGCCGCCAATAACCCGGCCACCGCCGCCACGACCGGGACCAGCAGTCGAAAAGTGCTGCTCGAACGCAGTGTCACGTGACGCTCCCTCCCAGTCTTCGCCGTTACGCTGGCCCGACCCTTGCCTTTCAGGTCGCCTGCAGGTCGGCAAGCCGATGCTGGCCGGCGAGAGGAGCTACCCGCGTGCCCGAGTCCCGGCGTCGCAAGAAGAAGGATGCCCGACGTACCGCCCGACGTCCGGCTGCCGCCCCGGGGAGGCGGCAGAACACCCCGTCCCCGCGCTGGTTCGGCGGTCTCTTGCTCGGCCTGTTCGTCTTCGGGATCGCCTATTTACTGACGTACTACTTCTCCAACGGCGGGGTCCTCGGCATGCAACATCTCGGCGGCTGGAACCTGGCCGTCGGCTTCGGCTTCATCGTGGGCGGCCTAGGGATGGCCACCCAATGGAAATAACTGCCCTACTAGCTGCAGAAACAGCCGCGAGGGCCCCGAATAGCAGCGGTTGAACTCCACAGGTGTCATTCATCCCCAGGACTTATCCACACTGTGGAGAACCACCGCCGCTAGCCGGTCCCAGCTCTAAAGCAGCTCGAAGATCGTCGCGTTGGCGGTGCCGCCGCCCTCGCACATGGTCTGCAGCCCGTAGCGGATGCCGTTGTCGACCATGTGGTGCACGAGGCGGGTCGCCAGCTGCGCCCCTGAGCCGCCGAGCGGGTGCCCGAGGGCGATGGCACCGCCCACCGGGTTCAGCGCCTTGGGGTCGGCACCGGTCTCCGCCAGCCACGCCAGCGGCACCGACGCGAACGCCTCGTTCACCTCGAAGACCCCGATCTGATCGAGCGACACGCCGGAGCGCGCCAGCGCTTTGGCGGTCGCCGGGATCGGCCCGGTCAGCATGATCACCGGGTCGTCGCCGGCGAGTACGGCCGTGTGGACCCGTACCAGCGGCCGTAGCCCCAGCTCGGCAGCCTTTTCCGAGGTCGTGACCAGCAGCGCGGCCGCGCCGTCGGAGATCTGCGAGGAGTTGGCCGCCGTGATGACGCCTTCCGGGTCGAAAGCCGGCTTGAGCTTCGCGAGGGACTCGAGGCTGCCACCGGGACGTACACCCTGATCGGTGTCGAAGATGCTCGACGTCCCGTCCTCGGCAGTCACCGGCACCGGCACGATCTGGTCAACGAAACGTCCGGCGGCGATGGCCTCGATCGCCTTCTCGTGGGAACCGAGGCTGAACTCGTCGAGCTGAGGACGGGAGAAGCCCCAGCGCTTCGCGATCATCTCGGCACCTGCGCCCTGGTTGAAGATCACGTTGTTGTAACGCTCGAAGACCTTGGGCCCGAAGGGCATTCCCGGGCCGCTCGCCACCGAGGCGCCCATCGGGACGCGAGTCATGCACTCGACGCCACCCGCCACGGCGATGTCGTACTGGCCGGATATCACGCCGGCCGCGGCGAAGTGGATCGCCTGCTGGCTCGACCCGCACTGGCGGTCCACCGTGGTGCCCGGCACCGACTCGGGCCAGCCGGCCGCAAGTACGGCATTGCGGCCGACGTTGAACGCCTGCTCGCCGACCTGCATGACACATCCCCAGATCACGTCGTCCACCAGCGCGGGATCGATGCCGCTGCGCTCGCCGAGCGCCGCTAGTACGTGCCCCGACAGGTCCACCGGGTGCCAGTCCTTCAAAGCCCCACCGCGCTTACCGATCGGGCTGCGAACTGCAAGTGCGATTACCGCGTCACGTGCCATCCTGGCGTGCCTCCTGAATTCATGTGTCTTTGCCTACGTCAACTCTGAATGCCACCAAAAGATTCGCGCTCAGGGCGGTCGGCACCGCACCTGTGGGCCGCCCCACCCGGCTAGCCTGACGAGCGATGATGTACGGGCCTCCCGCATGGCGACCGCTCGCCCTGTTTGCCGGCGCCCTGGTCGCGGCGGCCACAGCCCTCGCCGTCACGCCTGTCTGGGCGCTGGCTGCCGTCCTGTTGGCCGCGGCTGGCCGCGACGCCTGGGGCCGGCCGGCCCTCACCCTGCAGGCTGACGGATTTCGCTACCTCGTTGGCCTGCGCCGCGAATTCGCTGCGTGGCACCTCGTTGAAGCCATCCGCGTGCACCAGGAGCGCCATTTCCTTGCGTTCGGGCGCAATCTCGAGGTCGACCTCACCGACGACACGCTGATCGTGTTGTCGAAAATTCAGTTGGGCGCCGATCCGGACGAGGTCGCCGCCGTGCTGGAAACCGCTTGGCGGGCCGCCGTCAGCTGACTGACCTGGTGACGCAGCGACGGCGTCCGTACGAGCGTCGCGACGATCAGGATCACCGCCACCGCAGCGGCCCCGGCCGCCTGCAGCTGCCATCGGCGCGCCCCGCTGTAGGCGAACACCGCTGCCAGCACCCCCCCGACGACCAGCCCCCCGAGGTGGCCGTAGAGCGCGATCCCCGGAAAGGTGACCGAGATGATCAGATTCAGCACGATCAAGCCGGTGATCTGTGAGGTGTTGGCCCTCACCCGCCGGGCTAAGACCCAATAGGCCGCGAACAGGCCGAAGATGGCCCCCGACGCCCCCAGGCTCTGGTAGCGGGCGTCTTTGACGACGTACGCGAGCACATTGCCGCCGATACCTGCGAGCAGGTAAAGCGCGGCGAACCGGACGCGACCGAGCATCGCTTCCAACGCCGGACCGATCACCATCAGCGCGAGCATGTTGAACGCGATGTGCCAGATCGCTACGTGCAGGAAGGCTCCCGACAGCAACCGGTAGTACTCGTGGTTCACCGCTATCGCGGCATTGAACGACTCGTAGTCGAACGTGAACCGGTTGTTGTTCAGCGAACTAGTCGAGAGCGGGAAGCCCTGCAGCAGGAACGCGAGGATGTTGATGCCGAGCATCGCGTAGGTGACATAGGGACGCGCCGACCCCTGCCGCACGCCCAACTGGTTGCGCGGCGCCCGCTGGGTGCGGCTGCCCTCAGCGACGTCGTCGGGGCACTGAAAGCCCACCGGCGCCGGCCTCATGCACTCCGCGCAGATCGGGCGCCCGCAGCGGATGCAGCTGACATAGGTGGTGCGATCCGAGTGGCGGTAGCACGTCTGCGGCGCCGGATCCGCTGCCGTCCCCGGCTGGTCCGGGTGATCGGGATGATCACCCGGCGGCGGTCCGGACGTCGACATGCTGCTGCTTCCTGCTCGCTATTCGGTGACGCGCTCGACGGAGACGCTCTCGATGACGACATCTTCACGCGGGCGGTCGGACCGATCCGCCGGCGCCGCCGCGATGGCGTCGACCACCTCCGCACCGGAGATCACCTCGCCGAAGATGGTGTGTCGCCGGTTCAGATGCGGTGTCTTGGCGACGGTGATGAAGAACTGCGAACCGTTGGTGCCGGGGCCGGCATTTGCCATGGCCAGCAGATACGGGCGGTCAAAGCTCAGCTCGGGGTGGAACTCGTCCTTGAACTCATATCCCGGGCCGCCGCGACCGCTGCCCAGCGGATCGCCGCCCTGGATCATGAAGTTGGGAATGACCCGGTGAAAGATCGTCCCCGCGTACAGCGAGCGGCCGGCGACCTTTTGCCGGTCGGACGGGTCGGTCCACTCCTTGCTGCCGTCGGCCAGCCCGACGAAGTTCTCCACCGTCTTGGGGGCGTGATTGGGGAAGAGCCGGATGCGGATCGGTCCCTTGCTCGTCTGCAGCGTCGCGTAGAGCTCTTCGGCCATCAGGATCCTTCGTTCGGCGCCATCGGTTTCAGGTTAAATGCGGCGCAGCACAGAGTACGTGTGACGCCTTTGCGGCACCCGAACGGTTTCTCTTTCGTTCGGCCGTGGGATGATCCACCTGACGGTTGAGGTATTCCAGAGGGGCGGAAAGTTGTGAGTGGCCAGCTAGAGACGACCGGAAACACCGTGACGAGCGCCGCGGAAGGGGCCGCGGCCCAGGTGCGGGAGCAGGCGGAGGCCGCGATCGCGAGTATCGCCGCGTCGGATCGACTGGCCAAAGCGAAGAAGACTGCCGGCAAGAAAGCCAAGAAGGTGCAGAAGGAGGCCGCCAAGCGAGGCCACCATCTCACCGAGGAGGCCGCCGCCCGCGGCATGGCAGCCGCCCACCAGGCATCGGCTGAGGCGAAGAAGCGCAGCGCGGCCGCGATCGCCGGCGCGCCCTCCGTCGCCAAGGCCGCCCGCAAGAAGGGTGGCAGCGCCCTCGACGCGGCACGTGAGCGCGGAGGCGAAGTCCTGCTCTCGGCTCTGGACACCGATCCCGGCAAGCGCCTCGCGAGCACCCACGCCGGCACCGCGCTGAAGTCCAAGCTCACTGCTCGTCGCCGGCGGCGCCGCAAGCTCGCCCTGCTGGTGATTGTCAACGCCGGCGGCGCGATTGCGTTCAAGCAACTGCGCAGCCGCAAAAACGCTGAGGACGCAGCGCCGACGCCTTCCTTCGACGGCAACAACACCGCCACGTCGACCCCCACGATCACCGTCCCGCCGTCCTCCGTCGGCACTGCCGCTGGTGAGCCGCTGGCGGGCGTAGTCGAGGAAGTCGTGGCCACCTCGCCTGAGGTTGCGGAACAGACCGAGGCTCCCGCCGTCACGGCTGGTGAGGACGGTCAGTTGGCCAAGGAAGACGAAGCCGACTGAGCCACCGACGAGGCGGTCAGCAGGTGAACAACCCGTTGCCGCCTCGCTCGATACCCGGGTCCGGCGGATCACCTCGTCCCAGCTTGCGTTCCGCTTCGCCGCCAAGCACAGTGGCATAATGATGGCATGAACCGCATACGTTTGAGCACGACCGTCAACGCAGAGCTTCTCGACGGTGCACGGAGCGTGCGCTCGGGGAGCACTGATGCGGCCCTTATTGACGAGGCCCTGGAGGCATTCCTCGCACGTCACCGATCCGCTGAGGTGGACGCCAGCTACGCCGCTTACGACGAGCACCCGGTTGACGAGCCAGACGAGTGGGGCGACCTGGCGTCGTGGCGACACGCAGCTGCTGCCTCGTGAGCGCGCTTCCGGCTCGAGGCGAGGTGTGGTGGTGCGAGATGGCCGAAATTGGGCGTCGCCCGGTGGTCGTGCTGTCCCGCGACGCGGTGATCCCGCGGCATCGGCGGGCGCTCGTCGCGCCTTGCACGACGACGATCAGAGGTCTTGCCAGCGAGGTTGTTCTCGAACCCGGTGACGACCCGGTCCCCCGGCGTTCTGCGGTCAATCTGGATTCGGTCGAAAGCGCCTCAGTCGCGGTTCTCGTCAACCGGCTTGGCCGGCTAGCCGACACCCGGATGCGGGAGATCTGCGGCGCCCTTGAGGTCGCGGTCGACTGCGCTGGCTGACGCCCATGTGACTTGGACGGGCCTCGCGACGTACAACCGGATCCCGTACGAGGCGGTCATCTCCAACGAACGGTTCACTCCAGGCGGCTCATGTTCCGGCTGGGATCTTTGGCCACGGCTCGTTGAAAGCGTTGACCGAGTCGGAACACGCCGGGGGCCGCCGTGATGAGCAGTCTTGGGCTTAGCGCTGCGATTCTCAAGGCGGCTCCGCGCCAGGCCGGGAGCGTTGCGACGGGGCGGGGTTTGTCGAGCAAGCGCATGGCTCGTTCAGCGACCTGTTCGGCGGTAAGGAGGGTGCCAACGAAGGAAGCCGCGGCCCAGTAATTGGTGACTTCGTCGTGCAGCATCGGAGTCCAGATGCCGTCAGGGCAAAGACATGAGATGTGCACCCCGCGTTCCCCAACGGCGCGAAGGTCGGCTTGAGTGGCGATGCTAAAGGCGAGGACGGCATGCTTGGAGGCCGAATAAACGGACTCTCCGGGAGCCGGGACAATTCCGGCGAGAGAAACGATATTCAGAATGTGGCCTTGTCGCTGGGTTCGCATATGTTCGAGCGCAGCCAATGTGCCGTTGATGGTTCCGATCGTATTGACGTCGAATTGGTTCCGGCGAAGGGCCTCCGGTTGTTCCCAGGCGGGGGCAGTAGCCAGCACACCGGCGTTGTTGACCCAGACGTCCAGCCGGCCATGTTGCTGGATCAGGTCGGCGGCCAGGTCTCGACAGGCAGCCTCGGATCGAACGTCCAGCGATCCCGCGCCGGTGCGGTGCTCGTCCAATTCCAATGCGGCGGTTTTGGCGTCCTTTTGGTCGAGGTCAGTCAGGTGGACGTGATAGCCGCGTTCGTAAAGCCGGCGTGAAATCTGCTTGCCTAGTCCGCCGGCTGCGCCGGTTACTACGGCGACTTTCGAGGTCACCTTTGCGCCCCCTTCACCCGGGAACGGTCGCACGTGCCGGCGGTGCCCTTGACGTCGGCGCGGCTCACAGTTGTCCGTGCTGGATCGCCCGATGGGTGAAGGTCGGCCGGATGCCGGGCGCGATCCACGAGCCGGTTAGCTCGCTGGAGGGAAAGAACTGCAGAAACCGCTCATCGACAATCGAACGGTCGGCGACGGCCTTCTCCTTGATCAGGGAGTTGTACTGCTGCGCGGTGTTTTCCAGAGTGTTGGCGTTCAACACCACCTCCTGCTGCCATCGTTTCGACCATGCCGCCAACCGGGGGAGCCGGCTGTGCTCGGGAGACAGGCATTCCGCGGCGATGGCGTTTTCACTGCTGACCCAGATTCCGCTGGCGGTGTTCAGCACCAGCGACTGGTTCCCCATGGTGTGGCCTGGTGTGGACAGCAGCGCGACGCCGGGTCCAAGCAGGGTGTCACCCTCAAGCGGGCGGATGGCGTCTGGCGGCAGGTCGAGGAAGGTCTCGGGTTGATACCAAGGGCGTTGCAAGGGATGCAGATCAACCATGGCCCGAAGCTCGTCGCGTTGGACGAGCAGCACCGCGTTCGGGAAGGCGGCCTTACATGGCGTGTTGGGATCGAGATCGGGCTGCGGTGTGACGGTTCCGAGCCAGCGTCGAACGTCCTGGGTGTGGAGATGATCGAAAACGAGGTAGTCGACATCTGCCGGGTCGATCCCCAGCTTTCCGAGGTGGTCGAGGACGTTGCCATGCTCTTTGACCACGCGTCGCTGAAGCTGGGCGGGCACTTGAGCGGACAGCGACGCGAAATAGGGGGTGTTCTGGTCCAGTTCGACGTCGCTGGGCTCAAAAAGCAGCGTGCGGCGGCGGCCGTCAGACTCTAGCCAGCGGACGACAATAAGCCGATTGCGGATCGCCACGAAAGGCATCGGGGAGACCGCCGCCCGCCACAGCCCAAATCTCGTCGGATAAGGCAGTGTGACCAGGTCATGCGTGCTGACCAGCTGAGGAGTCCCGGTGCCCACAAACTCGCGGCGAAAGGCAGTGGCCGCGGTCCGGACTGACCGCAGCTGAGTTCCCCACGTGTCGCCTGGGTCGGCGAAACCGAAGGTGTCTATCGGGGTGCCGGGCGAGGTAGCTGTGGGGTCAAACGCAAACGTCAGCAGCGGGGACTGGACCGTGTCGGACAAAGTTTCGGGAGCTCCTTTCCAGGCGGCAAGCGCCGAGTAGGCCTAACGATAAACCGGCCGACCTGTCCGCCCGGACGACGCCCGACGTCCGCCGCGGGTCAGCGACCCTCGCGGCGCAGCGTGATCGCACGGGCAAGGACCGACAGCGCGATGGCCCAACCGACGATGCCGCCGGCAGCAACGCCTGGTGCCAGGAGGTGGGCGAGTAACTAAGCCTCGATCCGTGGACGGGTAGCGGATCGTTCGGCGCGCTAGCAGCGAAAGTGCCTTCTGGGCAAGGAGAATCGGGATTGTTGAGGTCCTGATCGTCTCTGCTGCGGAAGGCACTTTCGGTGCAACTATCTCATGGC
>JBBRSE010000015.1:0-88909 GCA_038245655.1 Mycobacteriales bacterium
CACCGCTGCCCATAGGCCCCATTCTTAGCCCTCAGCCGGCGAATCGGCAGATTTCTGGTGACGAACCACCACCACCGGACACGGTGCATGCCGCGCGCAGTGCTCGCTCGTCGACCCCAGCAGCAACCCCGAAAAACCACCCTGACCCCGACTACCCACCACCAAGAGCGCCGCGCCGCGGGCGTGTTCGAGCAGGACGAGCGCGGCGGCGCCGCACCCGACGAGGGTGGTGACGGGAATGGCGGGGGATGGGCCGAGCACGTCGGTCACGACGGCCTCCAGGCTCGCCTGCGTTTCGCCCATGGGATCAAAATGCTCCGGAATGGCCAGGTCTACGACCATCGAGACCGGCCATTGCCAAGCGGCTATTGCCCGGAGCGTGCCGCCGGACAGTAGGGCGTAGTTCGCTGCCCACCTCAGGGCGTCTTTCGACGCTGCAGAGCCATCCACACCCACGACGACGACGGGTCGCTCTCCTTCGGTCCCGGCTGACATGCGGCCTCCCGTAGCGGTGGTTTCACGTCGTGAGGGGAGCATCCTCTCAGCGCGCTGGGCCCGCGAGGGACGAATGGCCCAGACCCGTGGACGCAGGTCGTATTGTGCCGCCCGCCTAAGGGTCAATTGAGAATGCGAAAGCCACCTCTCACACGACCTGCCAGTGCTCGGCTGTCAACGCCCCGGAGCGTGACCTGCGCCTCCTCGACGGGACCTTGGTCCCGAACGCTGCGACAAAGGACCGCCGCGTCAACCCAGGGCCGGCTGTGAAACTGCTGGTAGCGGCACTAGTCGCGGCCCAGACGTGCCAGCGGGAGGTTGGGGTGCACGCACTAGACGTGGCGCGGTGGCAATTTGGCATCGTCACCGTTTACCACTTTCTGTTTGTTCCGCTCACGATCGGGCTGGTCTTTGTTGTCGCGGGCTACCACACCGCGTGGTATCGGACTCGCAAGCCCGAATATCTGCGCATTACCCGATTCCTCGGAAAACTCTTTCTCATCAACTTTGCTATCGGCGTCGTCACCGGGATCGTGCAGGAGTTTCAGTTCGGCATGAACTGGTCCGCGTATTCCCGCTTCGTCGGCGATATCTTCGGTGCCCCGCTCGCCATGGAAGGACTCCTGGCCTTCTTCCTCGAGTCGACGTTCCTCGGGCTATGGATCTTCGGCTGGGACCGGCTGCCCAAGCGCCTGCACCTGGCGTCGATCTGGGTCGTGGCCTTCGGCACCCTGCTCTCGGCCTTCTTCATCCTCGCAGCCAACTCGTGGATGCAGCATCCGGTCGGCTTCCACATCAACGCGGCGAAGCACCGGGCCGAGCTCACCAGTATCGGAGCCGTCCTCGGCAACTCGACGCTCTGGGTCACCTTCCCGCACGTCATCTTCGGCGCCTTCGCGACTGCCGGCGTGTTCGTCCTGGCGGTCAGCGCGTGGCAGATCTACCGCAAGCAGCAGTCGGTCCTCTTCCGCCCGGTGGCGAAGGTTGCGCTGGTGATCACACTGGTCGCGTCGATCGGCACGGCGGTCTCGGGTGACATCCAAGGCAAGATCATGACGACCCAGCAGCCGATGAAAATGGCAGCCGCCGAGGCCCTCTACAACACCAGCAAGCCGGCGTCGTTCTCGCTGTTCACGATCGGCAGTTTGAACGGCAGCAAAGAGGTCTTCTCGCTGCGCGTGCCACGATTGCTGTCCTTCCTCGCGACCGGTTCGTTGGACGGCAAGGTCGACGGCATCAATCAGGTGCAGGCGCAGGAGGTCGCGAAATTCGGCGCGGGTAACTACCGCCCGAACGTGCCGATCACGTACTGGTCCTTCCGTTTGATGATCGGATTCGGGCTCATTGCGGCGTTCGTATCGGGCGTCGGGCTCTGGCTCATGAGGCGGCGTAGGACGCCCACTTCGCCGTGGTTCTACCGCATCGCCGTCCTGTCAGTGGTCACACCCTTCCTGGCGAACAGCATGGGCTGGATCTTCACCGAGATGGGCCGCCAGCCATGGGCGGTATACGGGGTCATGACCACCAAGGACGGCGTCTCGTCCACGGGTCTGGCCACCGTGCTGACGAGCCTCATCGCCTTCACGCTGCTCTACGGGGTTCTCGCGGTCATCAACGTGCGCCTGATGCTGCGCTACATACGCAACGGCCCTGATGAGCTTGCGGACGACCACGACTCGAGCCCGCAAAACGACGAGCCCGAGCCCGCTCTGGCTTTCTCCTATTAGGCCGCACGCCCTCATCAGGAAGAACAGAAGGCTGACATGCATCTCACGACCGTCTGGTTTCTCCTCATCGCCGTGCTCTGGGGCGGGTACTTCCTCCTCGAAGGCTTTGACTTCGGCGTCGGCATGCTGCTGCCGGTTCTTGGGCGCCACCCGGACGATCGGGACGCGATGCTGCGCGCGATCGGCCCGGTCTGGGACGGCAACGAGGTCTGGCTCCTCGTTGCCGGCGGAGCGACCTTCGCCGCCTTCCCCGAGTGGTATGCCTCCTTGTTCTCCGGCTTTTACCTGGCGCTGTTGCTGATCCTGGTGGGGCTGATCGTGCGCGGAATCGCGCTCGAGTACCGCCACAAGTCCGAGGACGCGACGTGGCGGCGGCGTTGGGACATCGCCATCACCACGAGCAGTGCCGTCCCGGCGCTGCTCTGGGGCGTCGCGTTCGCCAACATCGTTCATGGGGTCCCGCTCAACAAGGACCATCAGTTCACCGGAAACCTGCTGACCCTGCTCCATCCGTACGCTCTCCTGGGCGGGCTGGTCACCCTGACCCTGTTCGCGCTGCACGGGGCGCTCTTCCTGGCGCTGAAGACGGATGGGGGAGTGCGGGTCGCCGCTCGCGCCCTCGCCACGAAACTGGGCGTCGTCGCCGTGGTCCTGGCGGCCGTGTTCCTGTTGATCACGCAGGTGGATTCCGGCCGGGCCGTCACCAATGTCACCGCTGCGCTGGCAGCGGTCGCGCTGCTGGCGGCCTTATGGGCCAACCTGAAAGGCCGTGAAGGCTGGGCGTTTGCCGGGACCGGGGTGGTGCTCCTGCTCGCGGTGGGGACGCTCTTCGGCGACCTGTGGCCCAACGTGCTTCCGTCCACGACAAATGCGGCGTTCAGCCTGACGGTGCACAACGCCTCCTCGTCGCCTTACACGCTCGGGGTGATGTCGTGGGTCGCCCTGTTCGCGACGCCGATCGTGCTTGTGTACGAGGGCTGGACCTACTGGGTGTTCCGCCAGCGGGTCATGGGTCACGTCACGAGCGCCGGCCATGCCTGAGGAGACCCGCAAACGGCTGCGTGAGGTAGCCCTGAGGTTGGCATGAAGCCGCTCGATCCGCGCCTGCTTCACCAGGCGCGGGCCGCTCGCGGATACTTCGGTGGCACCGTAGTTTTCGGCCTCCTCACGACCGCTCTGGTCCTGGCGCAGGCGGGCTTGCTAGCGCATGTCATCGCCCACGCCGGCAGCGGGTTGACGGCCCTTCGCGGCAGCGTGCTGGCGCTCGCTCTGGTGCTGCTGGCACGCGCTTTCAGCGTGTACGGCGGTGAGGCGATGGCGCTGCGGGCGGCGGCGGCCACGAAGTCCCAGCTGCGACAGAAGCTGACCCGCCACATCAACGCCCTTGGCCCGCAGTGGCTGGGCCGCCGCAGCCACGGCCAGCTGATCACCCTCACGGCTCGGGGCCTCGACGCACTCGACCCCTATTTCGCGCGCTACCTCCCCCAACTCGTGCTGGCGACCATCGTGCCGATTGCGGTGCTGGCCCGGATTGCCGGCGTGGACCTGACGGCGGCTGTGACGGTGGCGGTCACGCTCCCGCTGATCCCTATCTTCATGGTGCTGATCGGCTGGCACACCCAAGCGCGTACCGAACGGCAGTGGCTGCTGCTCACGCGGCTCGCCGGGCACTTTCTCGACGTGGTGGAGGGCCTCGCGACCTTGAAGGCGTTCGGTCGCGCGAAGGCGCAGGCCGAGACCATCCGCAAGGTCACGGAGGACCATCGCCAAGCGACGATGGCCACGCTTCGGATCACGTTTCTGTCGTCGCTCGTCCTCGAGCTGATCGCCACGCTCGCGACCGCCTTGGTCGCGGTCGAGGTCGGCCTGCGGCTGCTCGCCGGTCACCTGGGATACGAGGCTGCGCTGCTCGTCCTCCTGCTGACACCCGAGGCCTTCCTTCCACTGCGGGCCGTGGGCGCCCAGTTCCATGCAGCCGCGGAAGGGGTGGCGGCGGCTAAAGACGTGCTTGACATCCTGGACACGCCGCTGGACGGGGCCCGCTCAACCGTCGCGGACGGTGCGGCGCCGGCGGGGATGTCAGCGCCGAGCGCCTCGGTCGAGCCCGACCTGACGCGCGATGAGATCCGGTTCAGCAACGTCTCGGTCCGCTACCCGGATCGGACCGCCCTCGCCCTCGACGATGTGTGTGCATCCATCAGACCGGGCGAACACCTTGCGATTGTCGGTCCGAGCGGGGCCGGCAAGAGCACGCTGCTGTCGTTGCTCCTGGGATTCGCGACGGCCTCCGAGGGCCAGCTCACCGTCGGCGGTGTGGAACTGCGCGAGCTGGTGCTTGCGAGCCCCGAGGCCATGGCGGCGTGGCGCCGCCAGCTGGCCTGGGTTCCGCAGAATGCGCACCTGTTCAGCGGCAGCATCGCCGACAACATCCGGCTTGGCGACCCGGCGGCCGCTGACGACCGGGTCCGTGAGGCCGCGGTCCGGGCCGGGCTGGCCGAGACGATCGCGGCGGCTCCCGCCGGGCTCGAGACCCCAGTGGGCGAGCGTGGCCTGCAACTCTCGACCGGTCAGCGACAGCGCGTAGCCGTGGCGCGGGCACTGCTGCGGGATGCGCCGGTGATGCTCCTGGATGAGCCCGGGGCCCACCTTGACGCGGAGACGGCCGATGAGCTGATCGAGGGGCTCCGCCGTCACTCCGGAGGCCGCACCCTGATCATCGTGACCCACAATCCCGCCTGGACGGTCCACGCCTCCCGCGTGCTCCGGCTCGAGGGGGGACGGCTCATCCCCGCGCCGTCACCCTCCGCCGCGGACCGCACTCATTCACGTGGGGATCAGCCGCTGGGTGTGGGGGTACGCGCGTGACTACCCTTCCCACGTCGGCCGACCTCGTCGTTGCCCCGGGCTTGCGTACGGACGACGGCCGCGATCCGTTCCGGCGTTTGCTGGGGCTCGCAAGGCCGCTGCGAGCCACCCTCGTGGTCGCGGTGCTGGCTGGGGTGCTGACCGTCGCGTGCTCCGTCGCACTGCTCGGTGTCTCGGGGTGGCTCATCGCACGCGCTTCGGAGCATCCCAACGAGGTCGCGCTCGCGCTCGCCGTCGTCGGGGTGCGAACCTTCGGCATCGGTCGCGGCATCTTTCGCTACATCGAACGGCTCGCGACCCATGACGCGGCCTTCCGTGTCCTCGCCGACCTTCGGGTGGCGGTGTACCGCCGGCTCGAACGCACCGCGGGATCAGGCACTGGCCGGCTGCACGGGGGCGACCTGCTGACCCGGCTCGTGTCGGACGTCGACGGTGTCCAGGATGTGTTCGTCCGCGGACTGACGCCGCCGCTGGTCGCGTTCGGGGTGGGCGGCCTGGCTGCAGCGACGGCCACGCTGATCTTCGTGCCGGCCGGCGGCGCGCTGGCGCTGGGCCTGATCTGCGCCGGCGTTGCGGTGCCACTCCTGTCGGCGCTGCTCGCCCGCACCGCCGACGCGCGCCTCGCCCCCGCCCGCGGGGAGCTGAGCAACCGCGCAGCGGAGCTGATCGGCGGAGCGGCCGAGCTGATCGCGTACGGCGCCGATGTCCCTGCCCTGGCGTCCTTCGACGAGGCCGACCGGACCGTCACCCGGCTCGCTCGCAGGTCCGCTGTGGTGGCAGCGCTCAGTGCCGGGCTGACGTCGGCGTTGGTGGGCGGCACCGTGTGGCTGATGCTGCTGCTCGCGGTGTCGGGGCAAAGCGCCGGCAAGCTCAGCAGGGTTGGGCTGGCGGCGGTCGTACTCACCGGGCTGGCCGCCTTCGAGGCCACCGGCCCGCTCAGCGCCGCCGCGCAGCAGCTTTCTGCCGCTCGCAGCAGCGCCCGCCGGATCTTCGAGGTGATCGACCTTCCGGAGCCTGTGGTCGACCCCGCGGCGCCACTGGCGTTGCCAGCCGGACCCATCCACCTGCGGGTACGCGGCGCGCGGATGCGCTACGAGCCTGCTGGCCCGTACGCCCTCGACGGGGTTGATCTCGACCTGCCTGCGGGGCGCCACGTCGCGCTGGTGGGCCGTTCCGGCGCCGGCAAGAGCTCGCTGGTGACAGCACTCATGCGCTTTCGCGAACTGGACGGCGGGGAGATCACGCTCAACGCAGTCGCCGTCACCCGGTTTGCGGCGGACGACGTTCGGCGCCTTGTTGGTGGCTGCCTCGCCGATCCGCACATCTTTGACTCGACCATTCGCGAGAATCTGCGCCTGGCCCGGCCGGCAGCTCGCCAGGAGGACCTCGACGCGGTGGCGGACCGCATGCAGCTCACCGGCTGGATCCAGGCACTCCCGCGCGGTTGGGACACGCTCGTCGGGCCGCACGGAAGCGCCCTGTCCGGCGGCCAGCGCCAGCGGCTTGCCTTGGCTCGCGCGCTGCTGGCCGATCCGCAGATTCTGATCCTCGACGAGCCGACCGCCCATCTCGACGAGGAGACGGCCGACGCGCTCATGGCCGACATCCGGGAGGCCACCGCCGGGCGAACGCTGCTGCTCATCACCCACGACATGCGTCACGTCGCGGGCTTCGAGGAGGTCGTGGTGCTGTCCGGCGGCCGTTCGGTGGCCGCCCGCCGTTAGCGTTCGCCGACTACTCAGCCCGGCGCGGGAGACGGCTGCAGGCCACGCGCGGTTGCCGCGAGTTTGGGTCGGGTGTCCAGCCGGTCCACAAGTTCGCGCAGGCGCGTTGCCGTCATGTGCTCGGCGGCGACGATCAGCCCCGGGCCGAACAGTCCCAACCCGCGCAGATCCGCGACCGCGCGCTCGAAGTGCAGCGCGATCGCACCTGGGCCGAGGATGGAGCCGAACGCGCCGGCCAGCCTGCGTTGCGCGGCCCGGTGTCGCACATGGAACGGGACGAGACGCCTGGTATCCAGTACGAGCGCGGCGTGAGACCCGGCGACTGCTGGCTTCATGCGCCGGTCCTGACCGAACCTGTCGTTCACACCGCCAGGATGCGTCATAACGAGCTAGTCCGGCAGGGACTTTAGTCCCGGATAAATCGGCGAAGTCTCGAATTCAGCCGCTTGGACCAAAACGCTCGACGCGGATGCTCGTGGACGGTGTTCCGCGGTCGAGCAGGAGCATGCTGGCCGACTCTGCGAACGCGTTGGAGCCGCAGATGTAGCAGGTCGCTCCGTCGCGCAGCAGGGGTGTGAGGTCCGCGGCCTGCAGTCGCCCGCGCGCCCGATCAATGCCTCCGGTGCGAGGGTCTACGCGATCCTCTCGGGTCAGCACGATTTGGGCGCCGGCTGCCGTCAGCTCTTCGGCGTAGGGCAGATCGGCGAGCGTGCGCGAGGAAACGATGAGCCGCAGGTGATCGGAACTGCCCACGTCCACCGCGTGGCGAAGCATGGCGATCAACGGGACGACGCCCGAGCCGCCGGCGACGCCCAGAGCGGGGGCGTCGCCGGTCCAGACGAACCAGCCGCCGATCGGTCCCTGCACCTCTAACTCATCGCCCGGAGCGACCACTTCGGCCAGATACGTAGACACCTCGCCGTCCTCGAGACGCTCGATGAACAGCTCGACCAGTGGATCGGACGGGGCGGAGGAGACCGAGTACGAACGCTGGGCGACGTACCCGTCCTCGGCGGTCAGGCGAATGACGTAGTGCTGGCCCGGCAGATGCTGGACGCGATCGTCGACCTCGAGCCGCAGGACCGCGCCGTGCGGCGTGGGGTGGGAAACCTCGCGTACCACTGCCCGTCGCCGCCCGCCTGCCGGCGCAGGAGCAGCGGCCACGGTTGCTTGTTCGGTCACGTCGTCAGTCGCCCTGGTAGCGCTGCTCGCGCCAGGGATCGCCGAGGTCGTGATAGCCGTTACGCTCCCAGAATCCGTGCTCGTCGTGATCGAGCAGGGTCAGCTGAGTCATCCACTTCGCGCTCTTCCAGAAGTACAGGTGAGGTACGAGCAGGCGCACCGGCCCGCCGTGATCTCGTGGCAGCGGATTGCCTTCGTGGCTCCAAACGACCCAGGCCTGACCACCGCGGACGTGTTCGAGCGGAAGGTTAGTGGTGTAGCCGGTGGTGGACGTCGCGAGTACGTGGGTGGCTGAGGGCAGCGGCCCCGCGACGTCGAGCAGCAGGTCGACGCTCACGCCACCAAAGCTGGTGTCGAACTTCGACCAGGTCGTGACGCAGTGGATATCGCCGCGGTACTCCGACTGGGGCAGCTCATGCATGTCCTGCCAGGACCACGTGTGCGGGTTGGCGACGAGGCCGTCGACGGTCATGGTCCAGGTCTCCCGATCCAGCCGGGGGGTCACCTCCGCGGTGAGCACGGGGAAGTCGTTGCCGATGTCGTACTGCCCGGGTGGCAGGCGCTCGTCTCGCGCGGGTCGGTGCCGGCCGAGGAATCCGCGTGTAGGTCCGCTCATCCGGTGATGTTGTCAGGGGCGGCGGGGCTGTGGCAATGGGCGCCCGGCGCGCGCGTCCGGCAAGCCTCGCAGGTCAGGCGGCGACCGTCGCGTGCATCTCCCAGACGAGGATTTCGGCCGGCTCGGTCGCCGTCACGCGCTGGCCGCCAGTGGCGGTGAAGCGCACGGCGTCACCCTCGTTCAGCGCGCCGGCGCCCTCGAGCGTCACCGAACCGCGCGGGACGAACAGATGCAGGTAAGGAGCCTCCGGCAGCTGAACGGACTGCCCGGGCTGCAGTCGGGCGGCGTGTAGGGCGGCGTAACGGTTGTTGATACGGATCGCGGACGCTCCGTCGTGCTTCGCCATTCCGGAGGCGACCGGGACGAGGCCACCCGACAGCAGCTCGGCATCGATCTCGAGCTGCTCGTAGCCGGGAGCGAGCCCACCCTCGTCGGGAACAACCCACATCTGTACGAAGTGGACGGGCTCGTCGTGCGTCGCCCCTCCCGAGACCCGCCACGAGTCGTTCTTCTCCGAGTGCAGGATCCCGGTGCCGGCGCTCATTCGCTGGGCCAGCCCCGGGTAGATCACGCCCGAGGTGCCGGTGGAGTCCTGGTGAAGGAGTGACCCTTGAAGCACCCAGGTGACGATCTCCATGTCGCGATGGGGGTGCGTCTCGAATCCGGTGCCTGCGTCGACCCGGTCATCGTTGTTGACCAGCAACAGCCCGTGATGGGTGTTCTTGGCGTTGTAGTGCTGACCGAACGAGAAGGAGTGCTTCGAGTCGAGCCAGGAGATCTTGGTCTTCGGCCGCTCGCCCGCAGGGCGGATGTCCACCTTCGGGAGCAGCAGTGGTGCGGTCACCGGATGTCCTTTCCACAGGTGTCGGGGAGTGGCCGAAAGGCGTCGCCGGCCGACCGAGAATGCCGGCGGCCGGCGACGCGCTTGGCGGGTCAGGCGTTCTTGATCGCGGAAATCTCGAACTCGAGGGTGACCTTCTCACTGACCAGCACGCCGCCGGTCTCGAGGGCGGCGTTGAAGTTGACGCCGAAGTCCTTGCGGTTGATGGCGACGGAGCCCTCGAAACCGACGCGCGAGTTGCCGAAGGGGTCCTGCGCTGCGCCTTGGTACTCGAAGGGGATCGTGACGGACTTGGTCACGCCCTTGACGGTCAGGTCGCCGATGAGCTCGAAGTTGGTGTCGTCGACCTGGCGGGCGCCGGTCGAGACGAAGGTGATCGTCGGGAACTCGCCCATGGCGAAGAAGTCGTTGCCACGCAGGTGGTCATCGCGCTGCGGTTGGCGGGTGTCGACGCTCTTGGCCTGGATCGTGACCTCTGCATGGGAGTTCGCCGGGTTGTCGCCGTCGAGAACGGCGGTGCCCTCGAACTCGTTGAACGCACCGCGAACCTTGGTGACCATCGCGTGGCGGGCGACGAAGCCCAATCGCGAGTGGGCCGGGTCAATGGTGTAGGTGCCGGTGAGCTGGCTGAGGGTGGTGGCGGCTGTCGTCATGACATCTCCTCGAGAGGGGTGGTTGGATGATGTGTCATCTACCATACCCAAGCCTGCATGACGTGTCATCTATTCCGGTATGATGTGGGCCATGGGAGTGGACTGGCTGACGGCCGAGGAGCAGCGCGCGTGGCGGGCGTACATCTCGTTGCATCGCGAGCTGACGGCCCGGCTCAATCGCCAGCTGCAGGCCGACTCCCAGCTCTCCCTGCCTGACTACGAGGTGCTGGTGCATCTCAGCGAAGCCCCGGGCGGCCGGATGCGTCCTTACGAGCTCGCCAAAGCGTTGCAATGGGAGCAAAGCCGACTTTCCCACCAGCTCAGTCGCATGCAGCGTCGCGGGTTGGTGGGCCGCGAGGAGTGCACCGGCGATGGTCGCGGGGCCTTCATGGTGCTGACCGCTTGCGGGCTCGAAACCATCCACGCGGCGGCCCCCTCCCATGCGGCGAAGGTCCGGGAGCTCTTCTTCGACGCGCTGACCCCGGACCACGTCGCTGCTATCGCTGAGATCTCCCACCAGGGACTAGCGGGCCTGACGCCCGTCGAACCGGTCTGTGACGGGACGGGCGAATCCGACTGAGCCGCTGGGTCTCAGTCCAGCGGAGAATCCGTCTCTCGTTCGACGACGCTCGTGGGGGCGTTGTGTACGGCGGGTACGTGGCCCAGCCGACCCGCTTCGAAGTCCTGGAAAGCCTGCGCGATCTCCGCTTTCGTATTCATGACGAAGGGTCCGGCCCACGCGATCGGCTCACGGATCGGCAGACCGCCCAGCAGCAGCACCTCCATCATCGGGGTGCGGCTTTCCTGCTTGGCGTCGGCCGTCACCGTGAGCGCATCGCCGGAGCCTAGGACGGCGAGCTGGCCCAGGTGGAGCGGGCGCTGCTCCTGCCCGACGCTGCCGTGCCCCGCGAGCACGTAGACGAGCGCGTTGAAATCGTTGCGCCAGGGCAGCGTCAGCCGCGCGCCCGGGCTGATCGTCGCGTGGATCAAGCTGATCGGCGTGAATGTGGACCCAGGGCCTGTATAGCCCGGACCGTCCGAACGCGGATCGGGCAGATGCCCCGCGATGACGCGCACCAGCGCCCCGCCGTCGTCGGACGAGAGCAGCAGCACCTGCTCGGGGGCGAGGTCCTGATAGCGGGGGGCCACCATCTTCTGCGTCTTGGGCAGGTTGACCCAGAGCTGCACCCCGTGAAAGAGCCCGCCGGCGGCGACCACATGCGGCGGCGGGGTCTCGATGTGCAGGATGCCCTGGCCGGCGGTCATCCACTGGGTGCCGCCGTCGGTGATCAATCCGCCGCCGCCCTGCGAGTCGTTGTGTTGCAGGAGGCCATCGATCATGTAGGTGACGGTCTCGAAGCCGCGATGGGGATGCCAGGGCGTGCCTTTCGGCTCGCCGGGGCCGTAGTCGACCTCGCCCATCTGATCGAGATGGATGAAGGGGTCGAGGGCGGCAAGGTCGACACCCGCGAAGGCCCGGAAGACCGGGAAGCCCTCGCCCTCCGTCCCGCGCGGGGCGGTCGTCACCGCGCGCACCGGCCGCTGAGTCAGGACGGGCGAAGTAGCGATGCGGGGAAGGACTGTCAGGTCATCGACAGTGATCGCAGGCATGAAAAGTCACCTTTCAGCGCACTTCGGAGCGCCCCCGAAACGCTTTCTAACGCTGTGTATAGCCCCCGCCGGGGCGGTGTGAAAGCAGCCTGATCGACGCCGCGCAGGGACGGCGCGCGGCGCGCCCGCGTAGCAGCGGCCTTCTGCCTCCAGGATCGGGCAGAGTGAGGGGGTGGGCGACGTTCGGGTGATCCTGACGGTGGACGGAAACTCGCTGGTGCACCGGGCATACCACGCCGCTGCTTCTTCCGCGTCTGCCGTCACCGAGCCGGTCTGGGCCGTCCGCGGGCTGATCACCCAGATCGTCGCTGCGGTGGAGCGGGTCGGTGCCGATGCGATCGTCGTCGGCTTCGACGACCCGGCATCCAGCCTGCGCCGCACCCGCTGGCCTCAGTACAAGGTGCAGCGCAGCGAGAAGCCGCAGTGTCTGGTCGATCAGCTGGTGCTGGCGGAGAAGGTGTTACGCGAGATGGGCGTCGCGGTCGTCGTCCCGCCCGGCCTCGAGGCCGATGATGTCCTGGCGTCGGTCGCCGCACGCGGGAAGCGGCTGGGTGCGCGCACCGTCATCATGACCTCGGACCGCGACTCGTTCGCGCTGATCGACGAGACCACCAGCGTCCTGCGCATCATTAACGGCGGGGTCGAGGCCTCTCCCGTTTTGACGCCCGCGAGGCTGCCGGCGCTGCTCGGGATCACCGCCGGGCAGTACGGGGACTTCGCGGCCCTGCGCGGCGATCCGTCGGACAACCTGCCCGGCGTGCGCGGAATCGGGCCGAAGACCGCTGCCAAGCTCTTGGCGACTCTAGGTTGCGCGCAGGCCGCGTTTGACGACATGGTCGAGGGCGGCGCGCGGGTGATCGCGGCTATCGGGAAGGGAGCTGCTAGCAGGCTCGCCTGTCCGGAGGCGCACACCGCGTGGAGCCTCAATCGCGAGATTATGGCCATGCACCCTGACGTCGAGCTCGGCCTCGAACGCGGGATCGGCGTGCTTCCGTTCGCCGCCGACGATATCCGGCGGGCATACGCGGGCGTGGGCCTGATCTACAGCCTCTCCACCGCCCTTAGCGTGCTGTCCGGAGTCGCAGCCCATAGTTCGGCGCCGCGCGAGCCCGAGACCACCCGGGAGCCGGCCGGCGGTGAGCGGTCGGCGCGCCCGCGACGCTTTCCTCCGCTGCCGTCCCGGCCACTGCAGCCGGCGATGCAGCAGCTTTCGCTTTTCGCATGAGCGGTCACCACGCGACCTTTCACCGACCGAAGCTCAACCAGAAGGTCGCCGTAAGCGTCGTCTTCGTGGCCGCCATGTTCATGAACATCATCGACATCACGATCGTCAACGTGGCGCTGCCGTCCCTCGGGCGCGATCTGCACGCCTCGCAGACATCGGTCTCGGCGGTATCGATCGCGTACCTGGTGGCTCTCGCGGTGGTCATTCCGGCGTCGGGATGGCTCGGCGACCGCTTCGGCTACCGCCGGGTCCTGCTCACGGCGATCGTCATCTTCACGGTGGCTTCGGCGCTGTGCGGGCTGGCGCAGAACATGCCGCAGATCGTGCTGTTCCGGGTGCTTCAAGGCGTGGGCGGCGGGATGCTCACTCCGGTCGGGATGGCGCTGCTGTTTCGCACGTTCCCTCCCGAGGAGCGGGTGCGCGCGTCCAGCATCCTGACGGTCCCCACCACCCTTGCGCCGGCCCTCGGGCCGGTGCTCGGCGGGGTGCTCGTGACCGGGCTGTCCTGGCGCTGGGTGTTTCTTGTCAACCTGCCCATCGGCGCGGCCGCCCTGATCTTCGGGCTGCTGTTCCTGGAGGATCAGGAGCCGGACCCGGCCGGTCGGTTCGACATCACCGGCTTTGTGCTGTCCGGCGGCGGCTTTGCCGCCCTGATGTTCGGGATCAGCGAAGGCGGCCAGCGCGGTTGGGGCCAGCCAGGGATCGTCGCCAGCCTGGTGGTCGGCGCGGCGCTGTTGGTGATCCTGTTGCGCCAGCAGTTGCGGGCGCGGGAGCCGCTCCTTGCCTTGCGCCTGTTCGCCAACCGGCTGTTTCGCGCCACCAGCGCGGTGGTGTTCGTCTCGACGGCCGCCTTCCTCGGCGTGCTGTATGTCGCGGCGCTGTTCTTCCAGGACGGGCTTGGGCTTTCCGCGCTGGCTTCGGGACTGTCAACGTTTCCCGAAGCCTTCGGCGTGATGATCGGTGCCCAGGTCGTCAGCCGGCGGCTCTACCCGATCTTCGGTCCGCGCCGGGTCATGGCCGGCGGCATGGTCGCGCTCGGGCTCACGATGCTCTTGATGACGCAGGTCAATTCCCGCGACCAACTCTGGCAGATGCGGCTGCTGATGTTCGTCCTCGGCTACTGCATCGCTCACGTGATGTTGCCGTCACAAGCGGCCAGCATGGCGCAGATCGACCGCGCCAACACCGGCCGGGCGTCGACCCTCTTCAACGCCACCCGCCAGCTCGGCAGCGCCATCGGCATCGCGGTCCTCTCCACGGTGATCTCCGCTGTGGGAGTCAGCCGCGGCCGGGCCGGCGCCGCCGGGTCGCTCGGTGCGTATCACGCGGCTTTTGCGGCTGCGGCTGTGTTCGCGTTCGTGGGTGCCGTGCTGGCCCTGTTCATCCACGACGCCGATGCCGATGCCACCCGGACCGGGCCACGGACCCGCCGCTCAGCTCCGGTCGACGGCGGCGCCGTCCTTCCCGTCTGACGTCCGATCGAGGGTCAGACCCTGAGCGTGAGCTCGTCGGCCTGCGACGATCCCGTCGTTGGTCGATCCCGCCTCGAAATCGCTTTCGAGAGCGCCGGGCCCCTCGCCAGCTACCCTGCCGACCCGCGCTCGTCCGGGATGAGGCGGCGGTGCAACTCGGCCGTCAACTGGTGAATCGCGCGGGTCAGTTCGGTATTGGTTTTCAGTTCCAGCTCTTGCTCGTTGAAATCATGGTCGGCCTTGGCCTGTTGAAAGGTCGCCTGGCGGTTCTGGCCGATCATCACGAACGTCGACAGGAAGATCGCCTCCAGCGACACGACGAGCGTCAAAGTTGGCCACGGGGCGGATTCGATCGCCAGCATCCAGACCGCGAACACCAGCGCGTGCAGATAGACGAAGTTCATCGAGCCCGCAAACGCGGTGATCTTGTCAGCTATCCGTAGCTGCAGGTCGGCGCCTCGCTGGCGCTGCTGCGCCGTTACCACAGGGTGCTGGGGACGGTGCTTGGTCGCAGCGGTATCCATGCTTCATCTTCGCCGGTCGACGGCACGTCCCGAGCTAGCCGGGCAGGCGTTCCGCGTAAATCGCGAGGGCATCGCGGATGAGAGCCGTTGGCGGCAGCACAAGTCTTGGATTGGTCGGCGTGGGTGCCCTTATTTGAGGAAGGTGTCGTTCGGGGCTCGGGGAACGACATCTTCCTCAAATATCAGGCGCCCGTCCCGGGCGTAGCAGGCCGCCCACCCGCAGCACTGACGTCGCTAGGCTGCCGCTCGTGCCTGTCAACGTGTCACGCCAGGGGGCGGTAACTCTCGTGACGCTCGACCGTCCCGAGGTGCGCAACGCTGTCGACGGCGAACATGCGCAGGCCCTGCATGACGCCTTCGTCGCGTTCGACGCGGATCTGGACGCCTCGGTCGCGGTCCTGCATGGCGGGGGAGGGACGTTCTGCGCCGGCGCGGATCTCAAGGCCGTTGCGGCGGGTGCGCTTCCGGTGTGGCCGCCCGGCGAAGGCCGCGGGCCGATGGGTCCCACCCGGCTGCAGCTGGGCAAGCCGGTGGTGGCAGCGGTCGAGGGGCATGCCGTCGCCGGCGGACTCGAGCTCGCCCTCTGGTGCGATCTGCGGGTCGCCGATCCGGCGGCCATTTTCGGGGTGTACTGCCGGCGCTGGGGTGTACCCCTGATCGATGGCGGAACGATCAGGCTGCCCCGGCTGATCGGTCAGTCCAACGCCCTCGATCTCATCCTCACCGGCCGACCGGTGGAGGCAGCCGAGGCAAAGGCGATGGGACTGGTCAATCAGGTCAGCGCGGCGGGGGAGGCGCTCGCTGAGGCGCTGGCTCTTGCCCAGCGCCTGGCCGACTTCCCGCAGACATGCATGCGCCAGGACCGGCTCTCTGTCTACGCGCAGGAGGATCTGTCACTGGCGGCGGCCTTCGAGGCCGAATGGCAGCACGGCATGGTGTCGCTCACGGCCGACATCCTCACAGGGGCGGCCCGCTTCGCCAGCGGAGCGGGGCGCCACGGAGATTTCGGCGGCTCCTGAGCCACGGTCGCTCAGCCGGCCCCGAGGCCGAGATCAGCTGCCACGCAGCGCATCTGGTATTCGAAGTGCGCCTCGTAGTCGTGGATCACGTTGTGCAGATGACCGAACAGCTCGAAGCTGATGAGGCCGATGAGCTGCGTGTAGGCCCGGACAGCCCGCCCGAGCTGTTCGTCGTCGAGGGCGGGAGCGATGGCAGCGCTCAGCGCGCGCAGATCGGCGCGTACGGGCGCGGGGATTGCGGCAGCTCGCGGCCGTTTCGACGCTGGCAGCTCGGCGGCCTCGTTCGCGGCGGCGATGATCAGCATGGGGATCCGGGCGGCCGGATCGATCGTGTCCTGCGGCGCGGAGTAGCCGGGCACCGGGCTGCCGAAGATCAGCGCGTACTCCTGCGGGTGCCGCACGGCCCAGCACCGCACCGCGAGGGCGGTGCCCAACCAGCGGCCCAACAGGTCGCTACGTGCGACCGTCGCCTCCGCCTCCGTGGCCGCCAGCCCTACCGCGTCATACGCATCAATGATCAGGGCGGTGAGTAGTTCGTCGCGGCTCGGGAAGTACCGGTAAATCGCCGAGGACACCATGCCGAGATCGCGCGCCACTGCCCGTAGCGACAGAGCAGCCGCCCCCGATGTCGCGAGCTGGGCTCGCGCTGCCGCCTTGATCTCGCGGGTCAGCTCCGCGCGGATCCTGGCGCGGGCCGTCCGCGGAGCTCCCGTTGAGCTGAGTTCAGATCCGGCCATGTCAGCACTCTGCACACAAGTCGGAGCAATGGCAACAAACGTGAGCGGCGCTCTTGACGCCGGGCGGCTCCTTTGGCACTGTGAGTTCGGCAACGAGAGCACCGCTCTCGCCTGAGAGCAGAGGACTTGAGATGACCGCATCCCGTTACGTCCAGCCCGGCTGGTTCACCCGCAACGTCTTCAACCGCGCCGTGCGCCGCCTGACTCGTATGGGAATCAGCGTGTACGGCTCACGCGAGTTGCGCGTCCAGGGCCGCAAGAGCGGCGAATGGCGTACCACCCCGGTCAACCTGCTGACCATCGACGGGGAGCGCTATCTGGTCGCACCGCGCGGGGTCACGCAGTGGGTGCGCAACCTGCGCGCGGCGGGCACCGGCGAGCTGCGGGTGGGTCGCCGGGTCGAACCCTTCCGCGGTGAGGAGGTCGCCGGCGACGTCAAGGTCCCCGTCCTGCGCGAATACGTGCGGCGCTGGGGCTTCGAGGTCGGCGCATTCTTCGAGGGGATCAACGCGAAGAGCTCCAACGCGCAGCTCGCCGCGATTGCCGACGGCTTTCCGGTCTTTCGGGTCCTCGCGGCCTGAAACGACCGCGTCAGCGGTTGCGACCCTCGGTGAAAACGCCGTACAGCATGATCGCGAGGAGCAGGGCCATCAGTGTGAAAAACAGGATCGTGACGGAAACCACGGCGCTCGCCTCCCGGCCGCCGATCAGCCGACCGGCAAGTACCAATGTACGCCCGGGGGACCGTTAGTGAGCTGCGGCGATGAACCGTTCGAACTCCGTTTGCATCTCGTAGCCGAGGGTCTGGGCCGTCTCGACGAGACCCGGACAGTCGATGACCGCCTGGACCCACTGCCGAGCGGTCCCGGGGTGGGTCGCACGCTGCAGCGCACCTACGGAAGCCTCGCGGGTGACCGTTTGCACGACTGAGGCGTCCCATTGCCCACCTGCTGCGAGTCCGGCTCGTTCCAGCAGGGCCCGGCCGCCGCAGTAGCCGCCCTGGACGAAGGCATTGCCTCCGATGCTGTGGGTCGGCGCCGCGGGGGACACGTCGCGTACTCGATGAGGCCAGCCGAGCAGAGGCGCGAGGCATGTCGATGCAGGTCGGGGACATTGCGGGGGAACGGTCGCGGCCCAGGCGATCCTCGCCGCGCTCTTCGCCCGGGCCAGCACGGGGGTCGGCAAACACATCGATGTCAGCCTGGCCGCTGCGCTGCTGCAGTGCACGGCCGTCACCGACCGCCAGTTCACGCTGGCGCCCGCTGCCTCCGGACCGCCCGGCACTGGGGGCGCACGACGGGGAGGGCTGGCTGTGAGGGCCCGGAGCGTCGGCCGCTACGGTGTCCCGGCGGATGTCCTCGAACTCGTCGATACGGCGATTCCGAAGCCGCTGCCCGGTGCGCTCACCGATCTCGCCGAGCGGCGAACCGTCGGCCGGGTCGTGATCGGACTGCCTTAGCCGCCGGACGACGGCCCGCATCGTCCGGGCGCGGCTAAGGTTTCAGCGCATGACCCTGACGTTGAAACGTGGAACCTCGTGGTGGGAGACATACGCCCGCTGCGAGCAGGTGGCCCCGGAGGCCTTCGAATCTGACCGGCTACGCAACCTGATCCACGGTGAGTGGCGCCGGGTCGGTACCCCGGGCGATCACGTCACACCGATCGACGGGACCCCGATTCCCGGCCCGCCGCGGATCGACTTCGACGCCGCGGTCGAAGCGGTGACCAGCGCTTGCGAGGAACATCGCAGCTGGGGAGCGGTCGACCTGGATGAGCGCCGCCGGATGGTCACCGAGGCAGTCGATTCGCTGACCGCCCACCGTGACCTGCTGGCGCTCCTGCTGGTCTGGGAGATCGGCAAGCCGTGGCGGCTGGCGTGTGCCGACGTCGATCGCGCGCTCGACGGGGTGCGCTGGTACGTCGGGGAGATCGAGCGCCAGCTGACGGCGCCGGATGGCAGCCGCCGCGGCCCCTTGCCCGGCCCGGTCTCGAACATCGCCAGCTGGAACTACCCGATGAGTGTCCAGGTGCATTCGGAGCTGGTGCAGCTGTTGGCCGGCAACGCCGTGGTCGCGAAGACGCCGAGTCAGGGCGGCTTTCACTGCCTCACACTCGCTCACGCCCTGATGCGCCGGGCCGGGCTTCCCGTCACCCTGCTGTCGGGCCGCGGCGCGGCGCTCAGCGAGGCCCTGATCCGCAGCGAGGGACTCGGCGCGCTGGCTTTTGTCGGTGGCCGCTCCAACGGGCGAAAGGCCGCCGTCACTCTTGCCGATACGGGCCGGCGGCACATGCTCGAGCAGGAAGGGCTGAACGCCTGGGGCATCTGGGATTTCAGTGACTGGGAGGTGCTCGGCCGCCACCTGCGCAAGGGCTTCGAGTACGCGAAGCAGCGCTGCACCGCCTACCCGCGATACGTCGTCCAGCGCCGCCTCATGCCGGCGTTTCTCGAGATGTATCTGCCGGTCATCAATTCGGTGCGCTTCGGGCATCCGCTCGCGGTCGCCGACCAGTCCGATCCGTTGCCCGAGCTGGACTACGGGCCGGTCATCCATGAGACCAAGGCCAGCGAGCTCGCCGAGTCCTACCACGAGGCGCTGCGCGGTCACGGCATCCCGCTCTACAAGGGCAGCCTGCAGGACGGCACGTTCCTCGATGGTCAGGACTCCTCGGCGTACGTGCCGCCGTCCTGCGTGTTGCAGCCACCGGCCTCCTGGTCGCTGCACCACGCCGAGCCTTTCGGCCCGCTGGACTCGGTGGTCGTCGTTGACACCGAGACCGAGCTACTCGCCGCCATGAACGCGAGCAACGGCTCGCTGGTGGCGAGCATCGCGACCGACGATGAGGACTTCGGTGCTCGGATCGCGGGCCAGCTGCTGTCGTTCAAAGTCGGGATCAACAAGCCGCGCAGCCGGGGTGACCGCGAGGAGGTCTTCGGCGGGATGGGCGAATCCTGGAAGGGCGCGTTCGTCGGGGGCGATCTGCTGGTGCAGGCGGTGACGTTCGGCCCGAAGGGCGCCGATGAGCGGCTGCATGGCAATTTCGCGGGCTACTCCAGCTACCCCGGCCGCTAGGGACGCCCGGTTCCTCCGGGGTTTTTCAGGGTTCGAGGGCCCACCCCGTCACCCTCGGGGTCCGGTACCTGCTGGACCTCGATGCCGGACGTGGTGTTGCGGACAGCGCGCATGCTCACATCACGACCTTCTCGGAGCGCAGCGCGGCGATCTGATCGGCGAGCCCGAGTTCGGTCAGCACCTCGTCGGTGTGTTGGCCCAGCGCGGGTGCGCCGAAGCCGAGGGCGGCGGGCGTTGCGCTGTAGCGGCCAGGGTGGCGCGGCAGCCGGATACGCCCGACGACCGGGTGCTCCGATTCCTCGAAGAGCCCGATGGCCACCGCATGTGGATCGCGGGTGAGCTCGTCCGGGGTGAGGATCATGGAGAAGGGCACCCGCTCGGCCTCGAATCGGTTGGTCGCATCGGCCATCGAGGTGTTGGCGGCCATGGCGTACACCATGTCCATGATCGGCTCCATCACGTCGCGGTGCTTGATGCGCTCGCCGATGGTGGCGACCCGCGGGTCGTTGTAGCCGGTGACCCCGAGGGCCTTGCACATCCCCGCGAAATCATGGTCCGACGTGGGGGTCACGATGCCCCAGCCGTCGGTGAAGCGCATAGGTCGAAAGCCGGCGACGAAGCTGGAATTCATCGAATGATCGGACTCCAGCAGCACCTCGTTGGCGGCCGAATCAGCCCAGAGGAACGACGTGACGGCATCCGTCATCGACACCTCGACATGTTGGCCGCCGCCCCCGCGTTCCCGGTTGAACAGGGCCGCCGTGATCGCCTGGCAAGCGAACAACGAAGTGATCTTGTCGGCCGCGGTCTGGCGCAGGAAGACGGGCACGCCGTCGAACGGATCCGCCTGATTGGCGGCAAGGCCCGCATAGGCCTGAATGACCGTGTCGTACGCGCTTCGATCGCGGTAGGGGCCGGCGCTGCCAAAGCCCGAGAGCGACGCGTAAACGAGCTGCGGGTTCAACGCCTTGAGGTCCTGGTAACCCAGCCCGAGCCCGTCCATGACGCCCGGCCGGAAGTTCTGGATGACGACGTCGGAGCCGGCGGCGAGCTGGCGTACGACATCGGCGCCGGCTGGCTTCTGCATGTCGACGACGATCGAGCGCTTTCCCCGATTGCAGACAAGGTAGAGCGAGCTCATCCCATTGACCGAGACCCCGATCCAGCGCGCGATGTCGCCGATCCCGGGCCGCTCCACCTTGATGACCTCGGCGCCCTGGTCGGCAAGCAGCGCCGCCGCGTAGGGGCCGGTCAGCGCGATCGACAAGTCGAGCACGCGCAACCCCTGCATCGGCCCGGTCACGGCTGCGCTCCGCGCGTGCTCATTCCACAAACTCGCTGTGCATACGCGGACGTCCCGTCGGCCCGCTGAACGCCAGGCCGTAGGCCGGCGGCCCCGCAAAGTCCGGGACGACGACGGCGGAGCGGGCGGCGAGCCACGAGGAGATCAGCTGGTCCTCGCTCGGGTAGTCGAAAGGATCGGTAAGCACTGCTTCCTCGGTGCCGCCGCGCTCCGGGGGATGTTCGGCGAGCCAGCGGGCTGTCAGTGCGATCGCCTCCCGGGCCGCCACCGTATCGCGATGGCCCAGTTGGTGATGCAGTGCGCAGAGATCGAGTACGCGATGGGTCGGGAGCGGTTGCGCGAGCAGCGGCCAAGTCGGGGGTGCCAGGTCATACGGCATCGAGATCAGCTCGAGGTCGGCGCCAAGGGCGCCGGCACACAGTTCGACCACCTGCCGCACGGTGAGCACCTCTTCGTCGGCGACGTTGAAGATGGTCCCCGCCGAGCGCTCCGGATGTTCGATGCCAAGCAGCAGCGCCGCTGCGCAGTTCTCCGTGTAGCCGTGATGGTGCAGGGTCAGACCCTCGTCGGCGATGATCATCTGGGATCGGCCATCGAGGATCCGCCGGACCACCAGCCACTCCCGGGGCGCAGGTTGGTAGGGGCCATAGATGTAGGGGTAGCGGAAGTGGGCGGCCTGCGGATGGGCCTCGAAGACCGCCTCCTCGGTCCGCACGATCCGGTAGCCCTTCTCATCGATCAGCGGCTCGCGTACGAGATCGGCGTCCTCGCGGGTCGGCACCGGGAGGCCGGCGGGCTCGTACTGCCAGGCATCTGTCCAGCCCCGGTAGGCGGGCACCCCGCCCACCGACACGAAGTGACCGCAGATCCCGCGGGTAAGCGCGGCGACGCGGCGCAGCCGGCCGTACATCGCCACGACCCCATCCCACGTCGTGCCATCCAGGGCTGCCGCGAGCGATGCCTCGTCGTAGGGGTCGGCGTGCAGATGCGCAACGGTGGCGGGGGTTTCCGCGCGTTCGTGACTGCCGCGGTGCAGGATCGTGACCTGGTGACCGTGTTCGACCAGGCCGCGGACAATGGGTAGCCCGGTCGGCCCCGTACCCCCGATGACCAAGACTTTCACGACTGATCCGCCCTCCGTCCCGGGCGCGTCCCGGCAGGCGGCCGCCGATTTTCCCCGACGCGACGTTCTACCACCTCGGCGGCTACGGCTAACGGGCGAGGAGGTCGGCGACCCCGGGGCCGCAGGCGTCGGGGAGCTCCACCAGCTTCGTGCGGGTGGTGGCGCCGCGGAGCAGAACTACTTCGCGCGGAGCGATCCCGAGCGCCTTCGCAAGGGCTTTCAACGCCGCAGCGGTCGCCTTGCCGTCGATCGCGGGAGCGTTCACCTCGATCACCAGCTCGCCCTCGCGCGCCCCGCCCACTGACGCCCTGCCGGCATTGGGCCGGACCCGTATGAGAACGCGCATGCGGCCATCCTGCGACACGGGTGCTACGGCACGACGGTGACGGGCCAGCGGGCAGCGCGTACCAAGGCCAGGGCGAGCGACCCAACGATCCGATGACCCGCTTGAGTCGAGGCACCGACGACGAGGGCGTCGGCCCGCAGCTCGTCGGCGAGGGCGCAGATCTCCTGAAACGGACTGCCACGGCGCTCGATGAACTCGGCTTTGATCCCGATCCGCCCGAGGTTTTGCTCCATCGTTTCTTTCAGCTGCTCGGCGCTCGTGCGATTCGCGGATTCCATCGCCGCGATAGCGCCGGGGACCGCCTGGGCGAACGAGCCCAGCGAGTGAACGAAGACGAACGTCAGCGCCGCACCTTGACGGCGAGCGAGGCCGGCCGCGTACGCAGCGGCCCGCATGGACGTCTCGGAGCCATCGACGGCGGCCATGATGAGCGACGGGCCGTCGTTGCCCAGCTCGAACATGCCTCGACAGTAGGCAGCAAACGCCGCCGAATGGCGCGCAACGCGTCTTCCGAGTGTCTATTCGGGTATGCCGTGAAGATGCGACCCAGAACGCAACGGACCGCCGGCGCGCCCGACGCAGTAATCATCGGGGCGGGCCACAACGGGCTCGTTGCCGCCAACATGCTGGCTGACGCCGGCTGGGAGGTGGTCGTATGCGAGGCGACCAGTCACACCGGGGGAGCCGTGCGCTCCGCCGAAGTCACCGCGCCCGGATACCTGTCGGACCTGTTCAGCGCCTTCTACCCGCTGTCCGCGGCCTCGCCGGTGCTGCGCGCGCTCGACCTCGGTTCCCATGGGCTCGAATGGACACACGCCGCCGCTGTACTCGCTCACATATTGCCGGACGACCGCTGCGCCGTCCTGTCCCGCGATCCTGCGCTGACGGCGCAGTCGCTGGCGGGCTTCCACGAGGCCGACGGCGACGCCTGGCTGGCTCTCGTACGGCAATGGGAAGCGATCGCCGATGACGTCGTCGAGGCCCTCTTTCGGCCTTTTCCGCCGCTGGTCTCCACCGGACGGCTGCTGCGCCGGCTCGGGCTCGGCGATGCGCTTCGGTTGGCTCGGCTGGCCGCCTTGCCCGTCCGCCGCTTCGGCGAGGAGAATTTCCGGGGGGAGGGCGGGCCGCTGCTGTTCGCCGGCAACGCACTGCATGCCGACCTCTCGCCAGACGGGGCGGGGAGCGCGCTGTACGGCTGGTTGCTGACCATGCTCGGGCATAGCCAGGGGTTTCCGGTGCCGGTCGGCGGGGCGGGCCGGCTGGCGGACTCGCTGGTGGCGCGCCTGCGCAGCCGCGGCGGGTTGATCAGGCTGGATTCGCCGGTGCGCGAGGTCACGATTTCGGCGGGGGTGGCGACGGGCGTACGTCTTGAGTCCGGCGAACTGATCCGCGCTCGACGGGCGGTCCTGGCTGACGTCGATGCCCCCTCGCTCTACAAGGAACTGGTCGGGGGGCGGCATCTGCCGGCGCGGTTGATGGCCGATCTCGACAACTTCCAGTGGGATGCCTCGACCCTCAAGGTGGACTGGGCTCTGTCAGCGCCGGTGCCGTGGAAGGCCCGCGAGGCCGCCGCTGCCGGGACCGTTCATCTCGGGGTCGACATGGACGGTCTCACCGACTACGCGGCGGACCTTTGTACGCGACGCAATCCGGTGCGCCCGTTTCTCCTCGTTGGCCAGATGACGACCAGCGATGACACGCGCTCGCCGGCCGGCACCGAGTCGGCCTGGGCATACACCCACCTGCCGCGGGAAGCTGCCAAGGATCCGGATCGGGTGCAGGAGCAGGTGGAACGCGTCACCGCGACTCTTGAGCGGCATGCCCCGGGCTTCGCGGAGCTCGTTGTCGGCCGCAGCGTGCAGTCGCCGGAGCGGCTGCAGCAGCAGAACCCGTCACTCGTAGCGGGCGCCATCAACGCGGGTACGGCGCAGCTGCATCAGCAGCTCGTTTTCAGGCCGGTGCCGGGACTCGGGGGAGCCGCGACCCCGATCGACCGCCTCTACTTGGCCAGCGCGTCAGCGCATCCGGGCGGGGGCGTGCACGGCGGTCCGGGTGCCAACGGGGCGCGCGCCGCGCTGGCCCGGGCCGGTGCGCTGGGCGGGATGCGTCGGCGCGTCACGCAAGGGTTGCTACGCCGGATCTACGCCCCGTCCTCGGAGGGCGTGGTACGGCCTTCCGCGAGTGCCGCCAGCCGCGCCACGCACTCGACACTGCAACGGTAGATCAGGGCCCTGTCAGCTCCGGGTAGCGGTCACGAAACGGTCCAACCCGTCGTGGTCCCGATGGTCGGCGACATCGAGCCAGCGACCGGTCGCCGCGAAGAGCTTCGGAGCTGCGCTGCCTTGCCGGTCGGAATGCTCGACGACGACAGCGCCGCCGGGTCGCAGCAGGCGTCCGGCGGTTTGCTCGACGCTGCGAATGATGTCGAGCCCGTCCGGGCCCGCTCCCAGGGCGATTGCCGGATCGTGGTCGCGTACCTCGGGCCGAACGCCTGCCAGCTCGCTGGTGGCGACGTAAGGGGGGTTGCTCGTGACGATGTCGAAGCATCCGTCCAGCGAGCGAAGCGCCTCAGCGACGTCGCCCTCGTGAAGGGTCAAGGACAGGCCGCAGTGCTTGGCGTTGCGGTCCGCCCAGGCGAGGGCTCGGGGATCGAGTTCGACGGCATGGACCCACGCTGGCGTCACCTCATGTGCGAGGGAGAGGGCGATCGTTCCCGAACCGGTGCAAAGGTCCACACAGAGTGGGTGTTGGTGGCCGAGTGCGATGAGGGCCCGCGCCTTGTCGACGGCCCACTGGACCACGCACGATGTCTCGGGCTGCGGGACGAAGACACCCGGGCCGACGAGCAGTTCGAGGCTGCGAAAGCGCGCGTAGCCGATCAAATGCTCAAGCGGGACACGCTGGCAGCGTCGCTCCACGAGGTCGAAGTACGCAGCGACCTGATCGGGCGCTGGGCTCGTCGTTTCTCGGAAGACGTGGGTCGCCAATGCGTCAGCTTCCGCTCGAGGATTCGTGACGCCTGCCAGTTGCAGGCACTCAGCGGCTCTCGCGAGATGGCGCGTGGGGTCCGCAACGGGCACGCGGTCGGCGGCTGGCAGGACCACAGACACTCCCTCCGACGCAGATAGCGCCGTAGCGGGTTACCGGCGGCGGATATGTACCCGCAGCCCCACACATAAACGGCTATTCGCGCCAATGTGAACAGCAGGTGGCGGCGGTTTCGCCGAAAATGCTCCGGGCAGTCAAACTAGCAGCACTCGAAGATTGCAGCGGCGCTGCGCCACTGGACGCGTCGACGCCGAGCAAGGGCTAGAGCAAGAACGGACGACCTGGCATGACGACGACCCTTCATGAACGGCTGACAGTTGCCCTACACAGCGACCCCTTTCAGGCCGCTCCGAACTGGCCGCCGCTGGCGGATGCGGCTCCCGTCAGCCGTCACGACCGCTTCCTGACCCTGCTCGAGATCTACGACCTCACGACCGCGCCCCTCGAGCGCGTCGGCGTCCGCGCCGCTTGGGCCGGGCACCCGACCATCGCAGCCTTGAAGCTGCGCCTCGAGCAGCAATGGCTGGCTGACCTCGCGGCCAACGAAAGTCTCGATGGCGCCGGCGATCCGGTGGCGGCGATCCGCAAGATCGCTGCCAAGGATCGGCTGCCCAGGGTGTACCGCTGGGTCAGCGAGCAGGCGAGCTTGGACGAGTTGCGCCGGTTCCTCGCCGTCGAGGGAGGTCCGGATGCGGGCTTCGACGACCTCGTGGCGCTCTGCCAGATCGGCCTGTCCGGTGCACCCAAGATAGAACTCGCGCGTAACTACTGGGACGAGATGGGAGCCGGCGAGCCGGCAGGAGTCCACACCGAACTGCATCGTGAGATGGCCGCCGTCGTGGGGATCCCGGATTTACCGCGCACCCAGCTGCCGGAGGCCGCGCTTGAACGCGCTGCCCTGGGCGGGCTGCTCGCCACCAATCGCTGGCTGCAGCCCGAGATGATCGGCGCTCTCGGGCTGACCGAGCTGCAGGCCGGGCCACGCTGCCGGATGGTGCTTGCCGGGCTGAAACGACTGCAAGTGCCGGAGCGTGCCCACGCGTTCTATGCCGAACACGCCGAGGTCGATCCGAGGCACGGCAAGGACTGGCTTGAGCAGGCGATAGCGCCGCTCGCGACCCAACATCCGGACTGGTCGCCGCGCATGGTCAGGGGGGCCCGCTGGCGCTGGCAGGTGAATGCGGGGCTGTTCGACAGCCTTGAAATCGCTCGCGAGATGCTGCCGGCGGCTTGACGGGCGGGCCTGCGTGCGGTCAGACCTGGCCGGAGCTCTCTGCTTTGGCCCGCGCGGACAGAAACGCTTCGGTGCTGGCGATCAGCCGGGAGGCGGCGTCACGGCGCCACATCATTTCGGCAAACCGCCAGGTGGCGCACACCAGGAGGCCGCAGCCCGCGAGGATGAGCAAGGTCAGCGCTGAGGTGACGAGAATGGTCATTCTGGGGTCCCTCGCTAGGCCGTCGGAGTGCTCCGATTGGAGCATCGGCACGTTTCGCTTCACAGCACACCCCTGTCTTGGTGTGATCCGGACCGCGAGGGCACGGTCTCGCGACTGGTGAGAGGGGTCACTCTCGGTACGGCGACGGTCCTACTTGTCGAGCAGAGCTGCCAGGGCGACCGCGATGCGGTGAGCGTCGCTCTTCAGCTGGGACGCCGGTCGCGAGCGGGCGAGCTCTCGTGGGCTGGTCTCGGCGTTGATCAGGTGGGAGACGGCGAGCCCGCGGAACGCGTGAAAGACGAGCGAGACCGTCCCCGGATCAGCCCCCGCCCCGATCGCGGTGCTGATCAGGTCGCGTAACCGTTGCGAGAGGCGGTTGTCGAAATGAGTGAGCGCGGCGGCGGTCTCGGCGGACGTCTGCGGGTTGTGCGAAAGGTTCAACACGATCTGCAGGGCGGCCAGGTACTGCGGGCGGCCGTACTGGCGAGCCAGGAGAGCGGCCAGCTGTTCAAGACGCTCGGCTGTCGTGCCCACGCTGACGTCGGCAACGCGAAGCATCTCGACGAAGTCGTGGTCGAACACCTCAAGCGCCGCGAGCATCAGCTTTTCGCGCGTGCCGAAGTGGTACTGAATCGCTCCCCACGTCATCCCGGCGCGGCGGGCTATCTCGTTGCTGCTGGCCCGGTAGAAGCCGCAATCCAAAATGCAGTCGAGCGCGGCGGTGAGGATGCGGTGGTGGGCGGTGTCCTCTTGGGTCACCTGCGCCGACGAAGGCAGCTGAGCGGTCTGTGACATGGCGGAATCAGACTCCTGGCGGCGTGGTGGGATCGCCAGGCGACCAGGCGCTGACGGCGCCGGCAGCCAGCAAGGACTCGATATCTGCGGCGCCGTATCCGGCTTCCCGCAGGATCTCGATGCTGTGCTGCCCGACGATCGGGGTGGGGCGCTCGAGCACCAGCGGGGTGTCGGAAAGGTCGACGCCGATGCCGTTCTGTTCCAAGTGCCCGACGTGTGGGTGCTCCCACCCCACTGTCCAGCGTCGCTCGCGTAGCTCCGGATCGTCGAAGACGCCAAGCGAGTAGTCCGGCGAGCTGATCTCGCACGGCACGCCCGCCGCGTCGAGGATCTCGAACCACTTCTCGGCGGGGGCGGTCAGGAACAGCTCCGCAAGCGCCGCCGCGGTTTCCTGCTCGCTTGCCGCCGGGAGGATGGGGCCGCCGGTGGCGCGGTTGAGGGCCTGCCAGTGCTTGTCGGTGACAATGGCGACGCACAGCCAGCCATCTGCGGTCTCGTACAAGCGGTAGCCGGCCGACAGCCCGAACTGGCCGGCGTCGAGGTGCGGGCGGCCCGGCTCGGAGCCGTCCGCGCGCAGGTAGGTGTACGACGCGTTGAGCATGCCCGCGTAGACGATCGAGGTGTCGACGAACTGCCCCTCGCCCGTACGGTCGCGGTGGTACAGAGCCTGGATGACGCCGATGGCCGAAAGGTAGCCATTGCCGGTGTCGCCGAAGCTGGTACGCGCCCACATCGGTTTTCCGCCGTCGTCGCCCCCTCCGTCTTCCCAGCTGATTCCCGAGAGCGCGGCGCCGGTTTGATCATTGGCAGGGAGCAGGTCGCGCGGACCGTGTTCGAAGCCGCGGGTGTGGCAGTAGATGAGCTGCGGCTTGAGCTTCTTCAGTGACTCGTAGTCGACACCGAGGCGGATGGCGGCGTCGTCGCGCATGTTGTGGTGGACGACGTCGGCCTGCTCGACCAGCCGTCGTAGCACGGCCATGCCCTCCGGTGACTTGAGGTTCAGCGCGAGGCTGCGCTTGTTGCGATTGGCCGTCAGAGCGATGTGGTTCAGCTGCCAGTAGACGTCGTGCAAAGCATTGATCTTGACGACGTCGGCGCCGAGATCGGCCAACACCTGCGCGCCGAACGGTCCGGCGATGGCGAGCCCGAGATCGAGCACTTTCACCCCGGCCAGTGGCGGGCGTCCGGTGGCGGGCGACGGCGAGGTTAGGGCTGGCGGCGCAGGGGTCTGCGCGGCCTCGGTGAGTACGTCGGTGGTGTGTTCGCCGAGCAACGGGGCAGGGCGGTTCGGCAAGCCGGGGCTGACTGTCAGCCGGTACGTACTCCCGAGCATGCGCAGCGGACCTTCCTCGGGGTCCAGGATCTCGGTGACGATCCCGTCGTCCCGGCAGAACGGGTCGGCCAACGCTTCGGCGGGGGAGCGGATCGGCTGCAGCGGCGAGCCGAATTCGGCGGCGACCCGGATCCAGTCGTCGCTCGGGAACTTGGCGAGCGCGTTGACCAGCATTGGCCAGTAGTAGAAGACGACGACCAGGTTTTCCGGGCTGGTGCCGATGCGGTCGGGGTCGTCGCGATGGCTTGCGCCGGCTGCCGGGACGCGCAACTCGTCGCCCTCGGAGGCCGCGAGCAGGAAGCGGGGGTTGGCGACCCAGTTGTGCACCCAGCGCCCGTCGGCACATTTGAAGATGCCCATGATCGGAGCGCGGCCATCGAAGATCCAGGTCTGGAAGAGCGGCGCATCGGGTTTGGCGACGCGCTGCCAGCCGCCGAGCGTTGCACCGAGAACCCCTTGCAGGAGTGACGTTTCGACGTGTTGGCCGCGTCCGGTGCCTTCCCGGGCGCGCAGCGCGGCGTTGATGCCGACCCCGGCGAGGAAGCTCGCCGACAGGCTGGGCCAGAACGACGCGGAGAACAGCGGGCCCCCGCGTTCCGGTCCTTCGGTCGCCCCCGGCGGCACGTCCAACTCCGCGACGGGCCGGCCCGCGAAGCGGTTGTGGCTGGTGCCCGGGAGGCCGCGCTTCTCCCATTGCAGGCCGGTGCGGGCGGCGACGAGAGCGTCCCAGGCGGGCCTTTGCTCGTCGCGGGTGCCGCGGCCGTACCCGGTGATCGAGCAGTAGATAAGGCGCGGGTTGCGGGCGATCAGCCTGTCGTAGTCGATGCCGAGTTCTGTGGTGACGCCCGGACGGAAGCTCTCGATGAGGATGTCGGCTTTGCTCGCCAGCGCGATAAGTGCGTCACGACCGGGGTCGCTGGAGAGGTCCAATTCGGCGCTGCGCTTGCCGCGGTTCCACACCCGCCAAGATGCTTGCGCACGGCCGGGGTCGCCGCCGGGGCGTTCGATTTTGGTGACGTTAGCGCCGTGGTCGGCCAGCAGCATGGCGGCCATCGGGCCGGCCACTCCCGTACTCAGGTCGAGGACCGCGATCCCGTCAAGGACGCCGCTCATATCGCTCCCGCCGCTTGTCTTGCTGCTATTCAGGTGCGGCCGAGCACCAGGGCGCTGCGCCCCGATGCGGCCAATACGTGGTCGACCTTGTCGAGCTGGTTTGCCGCCGTGCCGCGCAGCTGGCGCACGCTCTCGAGAATGCTGTTGAGGCCGTGGATGTAGGCCTCGCCGAGCAGCCCCCCGTGGGTGTTGACCGGCAGCCGACCTTTGAGCCCGATGTTGCCCTCGGCGATGAAGTCGCGCGCCTCGCCAGGGCCGCAGAAACCGAACGATTCCAGCTGCAGGAAGACGACGGGGCTGAAGTTCTCGTAGAGCATCGCGGCGTCGATGTCTGCCGGGGTCAGGCCGGAGGCCGCCCATAGCTGGCGCCCGGTCACCGCGAACTCCGGCCCGCTCGAAGGGTCCGGATGGTAGTAGTCCCAGATCATCGCGCCGCCGAACGCCTCGCCCTGCGCGGCGGCCAGGATGCGTGCGCCGCCCTGCGGTAGATCGCGCGCCCGCTCGGGACTCGTGACGACCATCGCCACCCCGCCGTCGCTCTCCTGGCAGCAGTCCAGCAGGCGTAACACCGGCTCGACGATCCAGCGCGATTGCTGGTGGTCCTCCAGCGTGATGGGGCGTTGGTAGAACCACGCGTCGGGGTTCGTCGCCGCATGTTGGCGGGCCACGACGCTGTACAGGCCGAGGTCTGCGTTCGTGACCCCGTACTTGTGCATGTAGTGCTGGAATGTCAGTGAATACGCCTGTGCCGGGGTACGCACGCCGAACGGTGCGGAGTAGTTCTCGGCCTTCATGCGCAGCCCCGGCGCGGGGACGCCGAAGCGATGGCCGGAGCGTTCGTTGAAGGCCCGGTAGACCAAGACGGCCTTGGCTGTCCCGCTGGCGACGGCGATGGCAGCGTGCATCACCGTGGCGCAGGCTCCGGCTCCACCATTGGTGGTGCGCGAGAAATAGTTCAGCTCGCTGATGCCCAGGTTGCTCATCAGCTCGAGCTCGTCGTTCTGATCGAGCGTGAAGGTCACCATGCCGTCGATGGCGGCGGGCGTCAGGCCGGCGTCGCTGATGGCCGCCAGCGAGGCTTCGGCCGCCAGCTGCATCTCCGAGCGTCCCGAATGCTTGGAATATTCGGTGTGGCCGATGCCCGCGATGGCGGCGCGTTCGGCAGGCTTGAACGTCACGGTTTCCGTTGCGAAGGCAGTGGGCGGGCCTGGGGGAGGGTGACGTGTTCGCCGGCGGTGGTCTCGAACTCGCGCATGAACAGCTCGACCCGGACCTCGTTGACCGGATCGCCCGGCGCGAAATCGTGGAGGTTGACGACGAGGCGGGCGCCGTCATCGGTCTCGACCAACCCGATCAACCGCTCGTCCTGCGGTGCGACCGGTGGGTGGCGCGGGATGATCCAGCTGAGCACCGTGCCGGTGAGGGCCGACGGAAAGGTCTCCCAGTGCAGCGAGTGGCAGTGTGGGCACATCGGCCGCGGTGGGTGTCGCATCAGCTGGCACTCGGAGCAGCGCTGCAGCAGCAGCTCGCCGGCGGCGATTCCTCCCCAGTAGTGGCGATCGTCCGCCGTCGGCTGCGGGGCAAGCACGGGTTTCACCCGCTCACCATTGCGGTTACTATGCCTGCACGTCAAGGGGTGCCCACGGGGCATCGCGGCGTGCTAGTTTGCGTCACCTAGCGGTCGCTATGTCGCAGGGAGCGCGAATGACCAAGCTCGTCCACGAACGCATCATCTCCGCCGACTCGCACGTGAAGGTCACGCACGAGCAGATCAAGGCCAACCTCGATCCGAAGTTCCACCAGGCCTACGACGACGCGGTCGCAGCCTTCGGCCTGCGGATGGCGCGCGGTGCGGGGGCCGCCAACGCGGCGGGTGCCGCGATGAAAGCCGCCGACGGCAACTCCGCCTTTACACGTGACGGCTACTGGGATCCGATCGCTCGCCTGGCGGACATGGACGCGGACGGAGTCGACGCAGAGGTGCTCTATTCGGAGGTCAGCGCGTTTCGCTACCTGGCCGACATGAAGGAGGGGATGAGCGAGTCGGTACGCGCGTTCAACGACGTGCTCCAGGCCTTCGCCGAGCCCGATACGAAGCGGCTCATCGTGTCGTACCAAATCCCGATTCATGACATCGGCCTCGCCCTGGACGAGGTGCGGCGGGTGGTCGCCCTCGGGGCCAAATCCCTGCAGTTGCCGGTCTTTCCGAGCGAGCTCAGGCTGCCGGAGTATTTCGACGAGCGCTACGACCCGATCTTCGCGCTGATCCAGGAGACCGGGCTGCCGATCTGCTGCCACATCGGCCTGAACACCAACCTCGACGACCTCATGCGCCGCGACCCCACCCCCAACAAGGGGGTCATGGTGCCGGTCACCGGGCTCATGACGTCCGAGGCGTTCGGGATGTGGATCATGGGTGGGGTCTTCGAGAAGTTCCCCGACCTCAAGGTGGTCTTCGTGGAGCCCGGCCTCGCGTGGGTCGCGTGGTGGCTGCACATCGTCGACGACATGGCGACTCGCCAGGGTTACGCGTTCCCGGCCATCTCACGGTTGCCGAGCACGTACTTCCGCCGCAACGTCTTCCTCACCTTCATCGAGGAGCGCATCGCCCTCGAGCGCCTCCGCGACATCATCGGCGTGGAAAACATCATGTGGTCCACCGACTTCCCGCACCCCGTCACCAGCTGGCCGAACTCCCGCAAGATCATCGACGAGCAGCTGGCCGGCGTACCGGCTGACGAGCGCGAGCTGATCCTGTCCGGCAACGCCGTCCGCGTCTGGAACCTGTAACAACATCAACGCTCACATGATGTTGGTGCTGGCGGCGCGTCGGCCTCCAAACCATGATCATGTGAGCGTTGATCAAGGTCAGGCGGTGCGGCGGCGCAGGGTGGCGGCGGCGAGTCCGAGCGCGGCCAGGGCGCAGGCGGCTACGACGAGGGCGTCGCGGAGGTAGGCGCCGCCGAGGTCGGTGGTGAGGGCGGTGCGTTTGAGGGCCTCGACCGAGTACGAGAGCGGCATGAAGTCCGAGGCCCAGCGCAACACGGTCGCCATCTGGGCGCGCGGATGGAACAGCCCGCAGAGCAGCAGCTGCGGAAAGACGATGAGCGGCAGGAACTGGATCGCCTGGAATTCCGAGCGGGCGAAGGCGCTGGTGAACAGGCCGAGCGCGAGGCCGAGCAGGGCGCCGAGCAGTGTGACCAGCAGCAGCCCCCAGAAGCTGCCCTTCACGTTGAGGCCGAGCGCGGTGGACACGCCGACAGCGGCAAGCACCTGTACCAGCGCGACGGCGCCGAAGGCGAGGGCGTAACCAACGAGCAGGTCGAGCTTGCCGAGCGGGGTGGTCATCAGGCGTTCGAGCGTGCCGGAGGTGCGTTCGCGCAGCGTAGTGATCGAGGTGACCAGGAACATCAGCGTGAACGGGAAGATGCCGAGCAACGCCGGCGCGAGGCCGTTGAACGCGGCCTTCGAGTCAAAGACGTAGCGGAGCAGGACCATCAGCCCGGACGGGACGAGGATCAGCAGCGCAATGGTGCGGGGGTCGTGGCGTAGCTGGCGAAGCACCCGCTGGGCGGTGGCCAGCGTCGTCGCGCGGTTCATGCCGCATTCCCGGTCTGCTGGAGGAGCCGCAGGAACGCTTTATCCAGATCTGGGGCGCCGGTACGTTCCTTGAGCTCTGCGGGCGTCGCCTGGGTCAGCAGCTCGCCGCCCCGCATCAGCAGCAGCTGATCGCAGCGTTCGGCCTCGTCCATGACGTGACTGGAGACGAGCAGTGTGATGTCGCTCTTGGCCAGCCGGGCAAAGAGGCTCCACAGCTGCTCGCGCAGCACCGGGTCGAGGCCGACGGTGGGTTCGTCGAGTGCCAGCAGCCGTGGGTTTCCGAGCAAGGCGACGGCGAGGCTGACCCGTGACCGTTCGCCGCTGGAGAGCTGGCCCGTCAGCTGTCCTGCCAACCGGCCGAGATCGACCTCCTCGATCACGCGATCGACGTCGCTCGCGGGTGCACCCACCGCCGTCGCGAAGTAGCGGACGTTTTCGCGGACCGTCAGGTCGAGGTACACCGACGCGCCTTGCGAGGCGTAGCCCACCCGCCGTCGCAGCTCGCGGTGGCCGGCGGGCAACCCGTCGACGGTGAGCCGGCCGCTGCGGATGGTCTGCACGCCGATCACGGAGCGGATCAGCGTCGTCTTGCCGCACCCGCTCGGGCCGAGCAGCCCGGTCACCGTGCCCTGCGCCACTTCGAACGACAGGTCCTTCAGTACCGTCCGGCCGCCGCGCTGCACGAGCAGGTTCTCGCACTGGACCACAGAGTGAGTCACGGCGTCAGTTAACGCGGGCGCGAGGGGCGGTGCCAGCGCCAAGCGCGCGATCGCGTACGTCATGATGGTGGCCTTATGAGTGAGCCCATCCCCGCCGCGCCTTCCGACTCCTTCCGCTGGCACGAGGGCATCAGTCCCGAGGAGCGCCGCCGGCTGCTCGGACTCCCCGAGGGCGAAACCGTATGGCTGACCGGGCTTTCCGGCTCGGGCAAGTCGTCCGTGGCTGTCGAGCTGGAGCGGGCGCTGCTGCAAGCGGGTCGGCCCGCGCTCGTACTCGATGGCGACAACCTGCGCCACGGCCTCAACCAGGACCTCGGGCTCTCGCCGGAGCATCGCCGCGAAAACGTGCGCCGCGTCGGTGAGGTCGCCAAGCTCTTCGCCGGCGTCGGCTGGGCGTCGATCGTGCCGGTCATCAGCCCGTACGCGGCGGGCCGGGATGCGGTACGCGCGAGCCACGAAGGCGGCGGCGTGCGCTTCTGTGAGATCTACGTCGACACCCCGCTCGAGGTGTGCCAAACCCGCGATCCCAAAGGCCTTTACGCCAAAGCGGCGGCGGGCCAGCTCAAGGGGATGACCGGCATCGACGCACCGTACGAAGCGCCCGCCCATCCCGAACTGCACCTGGACGGCACCGCCCCGCTCGACGACCTCGTTCAGCAGGTCCTCGCCCTCATCGACCGGTCCACGCCATGACCGCTACGACGTACGTACCCGAGCAGATCGAGCTCGCTGACGAGTCACCCGAGGCGATCCTGGCCCTGCTCGAAGCGCGCGGACTCGGCGATGGGCTGCCGGTCATCCCGCCCACCCCTGCGCGGGTCGATGCCATGCTCGAGTACGCGAGGGGTGACCCGGACGAGGTGCTCTTCACTTTGGCGCCCCGCTCGGGCGTCGTCACCCGGCGGGTCGCGGCGGTCAACGCCGTACTCGCCGGGTGCCCGCCGCCGACGTTTCCCGCGTTCCTTACGGCGCTGCGGGCTCTCGCCCAACCGGAGATCAACCTGAAGGGCGTCAACGCGACGACGCACCCGGTGGCGCCGATGGTCATCGTTCACGGTGAGGTGGTGGCCGAGGCCGGCTTCTCGGGTGGGGTCGGCTGCTTCGGCCCGGGCAACCGCGCTAACGCGACGGTCGGGCGGGCAGTTCGGCTGGCCCTGCTGCACATTGCGGGCGCGAAGCCCGGCTTCGGTGATGCCGCAACCCATGGCCAGCCGGCGAAGTACACGTTCTGTGCGGCGGAGAATCTGGCTGAGTCGCCGTGGGGGAGTTACGCGCACAGCCGCGGGGTCGATGCGCCGAGCGCGGTGACGGTGCATTGCGGCGAGGGTCCGCACAACGTGCACGACGCCGAGTCCGCCGGCGATCCCGTGCTGATTCTCGGCAAGGTCGCGTCAGCGATGACGTCGCTCGGGATGAACAACGCGCCGATCAGCCAGGCGGAGTTCTTTATCGTGCTCGGGCCGGAACACGCGGCCAGCCTCGCGCAGCGGGCCCTGTCGCGTAAGGACGTCTCGTCGTATCTGTTCGACACCGCCCGCATCTCTGCCGCGGTGTTGCGCCGCCACTTCGAGGAGCGCGCGTGGACGCAGTGGATGAAGGTCGTCGACGATGACCACCTGCTGCCGATGACCGCCGAGCCCGACAACATCCGGGTGCTCGTCGCGGGCGGGCCCGGTAAGCATTCTCTTGTCGTCCCGTCGTGGGGCATGACCCGCAGCGTCACGCTGCCTGTGGAGGGGTGAGCCGATGACTTCCGTCTACCTGCCGGATTCCGAACCGCGCCCGGAGAGTTGGACGCTTGCACCGTCGCCGGGATCGCTGTCCGGGCTGCGCATCGGCGTGCTCGACAACGGCAAGCCCAACGCCGCGTTTGTGCTTGCCTACGCGGCCCGGCGCCTCGCCGCCGACACGGGCGCGCAGGTCACGCTCGTCACCAAGAAGGGGCCGTTCGGCATGTCGGCCAACGCGGCCATCCCGATGTCCCCGGACATCTTCGAGCGGCTGATCGACGAGACCGACATCGTGCTCACCGGGCTCGCCGACTGCGGCAGTTGCACGGCGTACTCGGTGTCGGACGCGATCGATCTGGAGAAGGTCGGCAAGCCCGCGGTGGTGGTCACGACAACCCGCTTCGAGCCGATCGCGGTCACGCTGTCGGCGAGCTTTGGCCTTGCTGACGTGCGTAAGCTGGTGCTGCCGCACCCGCTCGGTGGCACCGCTGAGCCGACGCTGCGCACCTGGGTCGATGCCGCCGCGGATCGCACCGTGCAGCTGCTGACAGGTGCCGTGTGAGGAGCCTGTGATCGCCATCGATCTGGCCGGGCAAGGCGCGCTCGTCACCGGGTCGGGTGCCGGAATCGGACGCGAGATCGCCCGGTGGCTGGCCCGGGCGGGGGCGGTGGTCGTCGTCCATGACGTCCGGGGCGACCAGGCTGCTTCGGTCGTTGCAGAAATCGCCGCCGAGGGGGGCATTGCCTACGGCGTCATCGCCGATGCCCGTGACGACGCTGCCCTCGGGGCGATGGTCGACCAGGCCGCGGGCGTGCTGGCCGACGGGGCCTGCCGGCTGGACATCGCGGTCAACAATGTCGGCATGTACGGCGGCCAGCAGCCGGGCCCGTTCACGAGCCTCGACGGGGCGCACTGGAGAGCTCTCGTCGACCAGAACCTCGTCGTGACGGCGCTCGCAGGCGCAGCACAGGCGCGCCACATGGTCGCTGCGGGTGGCGGGGTGATCGTCAACGTCAGCTCCGGGGAGACGACGCGTCCATCACCCGGGATGTCGGCGTACGGCGCGGCCAAGGCGGCGATCAATCACCTCACCCAAACGATGGCGGTGGAGCTTGGGCCGCATGGCATTCGGGTGGTCGCGATCGCTCCTGGGACAACGCTCACCGAGACGGTCGCCGAGGTCTTCGACGACGACCACGTGGCCGCGCTCATCGAGGCGACCCCGCTGCGACGCATGACCGAGCACGACGAGCTGGCGCGGCTGGTGGTCTTCCTCGCGAGCGACTTGGCGCGGTGCATCACCGGGCAGCTGATCCTCGCCGACGCCGGCGCCCACCTTTCGCGTACGCGGCCGCGTAACCCGTCGAGCACCGGTTGAGGAGCTACTTCCAGGCCGCAGCCTCACGCGTCACCAGGTCGACCAGGTCACCCTCGGCGGCGTTAAAATCGACGAGGTGCAGTCCCCAGAGCGGTCCGAGGGTCTGAGCCTTCGCGATCAGCGCCTTGCCTGCCGCGGTTGGCGAGCTGATCTGTAACCACGACGCACCGCCGCTTGCCTCGCACGTCCCCTTCAGCAGGCCCGCGTAGGTCACGAAGGGCGTCGGAAGGTTCGGCAACGCAGCCTGCCCGGTGACCGCAAGCCCGGCGAGTTTCCGGGTCGGAAGGTACGGGTGCAGCACCGCCGTGCCTCCGGCGAGCGCACCAGGATTCACGCAGAGGACCTGCATTCCGGCTGTGCTCGCATGTCCGATCGCCGAAGTCGCTCGGCCGAAGTACGCGCCGGCGGGAGGCTGGCTGCTGAACATGCTGTACGCCACCACGCACGCGCGCTGGGTCGCGGCGCGGCACGCCGGTATCGACTTCAGGTCGCCGCCGACGTCCTTGCCCTGCGGTACGAGCAGGTTGCCGCCCAGCGCGATCGCCGAGACCAGCCGTGCTTTCTCGGCGGGGCTGCTGTCGACTTCGGTCTTCAGCAGCGAGATGACCTGGCCGGCGCCCTGGGAATGCCCGAGCAGGACGACCCCGCGGCCGTCGTTGTAGTGGTCCAGGTAGTCGTGCCAGGCGGAAACCACGTCGGCGGTGGCCTGCGCCAAGACGCCGGCGGGGGCGCGCCGCTGCTTGATCGCTCGCGCCAGCCCTGCACTCGTGAGCTGGCGGTAGACCGGGACGAAGAGCCGGCAGACCGACTGGAATCGACTCGCCTGGGCATTCGCGACGCCCACCGCTGCGGGCTCCGGCGCCAGCGGCGCGGCGTCGGTCTTGGCCTGCGAGAGCGTCGGATAGACGTAGAAACAGTCGATCTTCGGGTGCTTCGCCGCGATGAATGGGGCCGTGGACCTCCCGCCGCCGGGCTGCACGACGGTGGTGTCCAGGTTGGTGCTGCACGGGTTGGCCGCCATGCCCGGCCGGCACAACCAGACCGTCGGGTGGGCCACGGCCAGGTCAAATCCGCTGGGCGCCGCCGTCGTTGGCGAGGGTTTCGTCGCCGCAGTCGTTGGCGAGGGTTTCGGCGCCGCTGACGACGAGGAACTCGAACAGCCCGCGGCCACCATCACCATGGTCACGCTCAGGGTGAGCCACGCTCTGGTTGCACGCACGGCCCGACAGTAGGCGCGTACTCAGGTCGTCGCGAGTGCGGTAGCTGAGTGACGCGGTGTGCAGCATTTCGGGTCCGCGATTCGCCCTCGTCATTGGGTCCTGTCTCAACGGGGCGTCGTGGAGCTGTCGGCTCAACCTCCCAGGCTGCTCAACGCAGGTCAGACGCTAACGATCAGCCCGCGGACCTGCGCGACCAGACTGGCCGGGATCTCCGTCATGCCGTGGTCGTCGCGCGCGTGGACGGCGACGGCGGACAGGATGTCGTTCTCGGTGGCGCCGGTGAAGGCACGGTGGCAGCCGGGGACAACATCGCCGCAGGAGAACTGCTTCATTGACAAGCTCCCAGAGATCAAGGGGAAGTGGTGCTCTACTCATCGGCGGAAGGCCGGAGTAACTGTTCCTTTTGTGTTGGTCAGCTCAGACTCGCCCAGCTTCGGAGCGTCGGTGGTACTTCAACCGGCTGCTGCTGCCGCCCGGGCACTCGGCTAGTCGCTGCAGGATTCTCTCGACCCGGATCAGGCCGATCGGCTGACCTTCCCCGTCAACGCACACGACAGGATCGAACCGGGACTCCAGTGGCCGGGCGATGAGCCGCTGCGCGACCTCGGCGATACCGGCGGAAGGTGGCACCCGCAGTGTCACGGGAGCCTCCCGATAGGTCCTGTCATCGGCGCGGCCGGACACCGGCAGCAGGAGGATGACGGGCCTCCGGTGCGCATCGACGCGGATGCCGAGCTGGCCTCCGAGCACCCCATCGCCTTCCACGACAGCCGTCTCGACGAGGCTGGCCACGTTTTCGGTGAGCTGCGTTCGAGCGTTCGCGGTCCGCAGCCGGGTCACGACAGCGGGATCGAGCGCAGACCAGGGCGGCGCCGGACGGCCCAGCAGGTAGCCCTGCCCCAGCGGCACCCGCAGTCGTAGAAACGCTTCCATCTCGCCCCAGGTCTCGATTCCCTCGGCGAGCAGCCAGGCGTCGAGTCGGCCGGCAAATTCGCCGAGCAGTTCGGCGAGTGCGAGCTTGGTTTCGTCGCGGTCGGCATTTGCCACGAGCGCTCGGTCAAGCTTGATCAGGTGGGGACGCAGCAGCGTCATCTGCTGCAGTCCCGAGTAGCCGGAGCCCGCATCGTCGAGCGCCATCAGTATGCCCTGGCTTGCCAGCCGGTCGCGAAGCGCGATGAGGGGTCGTACGTCCGCCACCGCCCGATGCTCGGTGAGCTCCAAGACGAGCGGCGCCAGGTCACCCGCGTTGATGAGCAGATCGGCCAGCGCCGGCTCGGTCAGCAGGTGCGGACTGACGTTGACGGTGAGGAAACAGTTAGGCGGCAGCGAGCTGCGCAGCTCCAGACACCGCGCGACGGCCTGTGCCTCGAGCTCGGCGCCATGACCGATCGCGTCGGCAGCGGCGAACCAGCGGTCCGGCGTGATGGTCGGTGACTGCGGGAAGCGTGCCAGCGCCTCGTAGCCGACGATGACGCCCTCCGCCAGGCTCACGATGGGCTGGAAGACCAGCTCCAGGCGCTCCGGGTGATCCAGGACACCGCGGATGAGGCCGGGCCAGAACCGCGAGCCTGCGGCAAAGTCGGCTGACTTTCTGCGCGGTCTGGGGACAGTTCCGTTCGCGGCGGACGGTTGTCGAGCAGAGGTCACGTACGTCTCTCGACATCTCGCGCCGGGGACTGGACCACCGGCTGGCCCTCAACACGCGGCGGCGGCCCGTGGCGGCTCAGGACTGCGCCGGGAGCAGCCCGCGCTGATGCTCGACCCGAGCCCAGGCCTCCGCAGACCGCGTACAAGTGAACCAGTGTTCATCTCACCGGGTTTATGATTCACTGCCTGCGTCCAGACAGGCGAGGAGAGGTCATAGGCGTGGGAGACGGCGATCAGGACGACGCTCAGTCGGCGTCAGGAGCGAGATACGCGGAGCGGCTCTTTCCGGCTCCCGTCGACCACGGGATCGCCCGCGCGGATCGCGCCGTGGCGAGTGTCGAATCGGGAGTCGACACGGCCCGTATCGGCGGCTGGCAGAACGACCTCTGGTATCAGGGCGGCGGCCGCATCGGGGAAAAAGCCGTCGAGTCGATCGTCATTTACCCGCCCACCCGCGGCACCGAGACGCAGGGCGATCCGTTCGAGCCGGTGAAGATCGGGATCTTGGTCGACATGGACATCGGCCAGTTGCTCGCTGACTGGGTCGACGCCACGATCTTGGCCATCGAAGACGCGATGAACGAGGGCGTCTACGACCGCCCGGTCGAGATCTTCACCGTCGACGCGCGCGGCCTGCCCCGCGAGAACTACCGCAAGGTGCGGACCGGCTACCTCAAGCTCGTCGAGGAAGGCTGCGTCGTCATTGCGGGGCCGATGATCTCCGACAACGCTGTGAACCTGCGCGATCTCATCAACGGGACCGGTGTCGCGTGCCTGGCGTGGACGGGCGCCGTCCGCTACTTCGGGGAGTACTGCTTCACCGTCGCGAATGGAGACATCCCGTCGGAGTCGACGATGGGTGCCAACTGGTGTCGCCAGAACGGCTACACGAAGGTCGGCTTCTTCTGGGAGCGCGGCTCGTCCGGCGAGGACTACGCCGGCTACTTTCGGGTGGCCGCCCAAAATGCTGGCGTCGAGATCCTGCGCGAGGTGTCGCTCGGGCCTAACCCGCGCGATTTCCAGGCCAATGTGGCCGCCATGCGGGAAGCGGGCGCCGAGGCGATCGTCTACATGGGCTACGGCTACTCGACGTTCAACTTTGCGAAGGCCTTCAAAGCCCTGGATTGGGATCCGCCGCGATTCATGGGCACCGCTTTCATGTTCTATTCGAACTCGAACGCCTGGGCCGAAGGGCTGGAAGGTTGGCATGGCGTCGACCAGCTCGGCGAGGACGGGGCCAATCCCAACTACGAGGCGATGCTTGAGCGATTCACCAAGCGCTTCGGGCGTACGTCGCGCAATGTCGTCGTCGCACTGGCGTACGACACGGCCCGGGCCGCCATCCTCGGGATCGCCAATGCCTCCATTGCGATCCCGGCAGAGGTCAAGATCGGGCTGGAGCGAATCAAGTGGATGCCCTGCACTAACGGGGGTCCCGCGACCTACCTGACCTTTGCGGCCTACGACCACCGCGGCTACAAAGGCGATTTCCTCACGATCCGCGAACTGCGCGGGGGCGAGCTGCACTTCCGTGGCTACTACCGCCCACAATGGCCGTCCAACACCGACTCGCCGTTGCTCGGCGACTGACCGCACGCGAAATCGAGGCCACTCATGGGAAAGCTGGACGGCAAAGTCGCCTTCATTACGGGTGCGGCGCGCGGGCAGGGTCGCAGCCACGCGATCCGGCTGGCGCAAGAAGGCGCCGCCATCATCGCCGTCGACATCTGCGAGACGTTCGACAGCATGAACTACCCGCTGGCGTCGGCGGAAGACCTCGCGCAGACGGTCAAGGAGGTCGAGGCCGAAGGCGGGCGAATCGTCGCGAGCAAGGGCGACGTGCGTATCAAATCCGACCTGCAGGCCGCCCTGGATGCGGGGCTCGCTGAATTCGGCCGCCTTGACACCGTCGTAGCAAATGCGGGCGTGACGGCGATGAAGGATCCCACGCTCATGCAGTCCTTCGTCGACGGGGTCGATGTCGACCTGATCGGCGTGCTGCACACCGTCGGCGTCGCGCTGCCGCACCTGTCGGCGGGGGCGTCGATCATCGTCACCGGATCGACGGCCGGAATGATGAAGGGTCTGATGGACAACCCGGCCCTGGGCGGCGGTGGTTCGGGCTACGCATGGGCGAAGCAGACCATCTACCGCTACATCGAGGTCTTCGCCCTGCAGCTGGCGCCGCACATGATTCGGCTGAACGGGATTCACCCGACCAACTGCGACACCACGCTGCTGATGAACGAAGACGTCTACAAAGCCTTTCGCCCGGACCTGCCCAACCCGTCGCGCGAGGACGCCATGCTCGCCTTCCCGGCGATGCAGGCGATGCCAATTCCATTTATCGACCCGATCGACATCAGCCACCTCGTCGCGTTTCTGGCCAGCGCCGAGTCGCGTTACATGACCGGGCAGAACATCCGGGTCGATGCCGGCGCCATGCTGAAGGGCACCTCGGTCGTCTAGCTCCCTCAGGGCGCCTTACGCGCGACCTCCGCGACTTGCAGCAATGTCGCGTGGCGAGGGTGGACTGCTCGGGCTCAGCTGAGCGTGAAGGGACCCTTGCCCATCTGGTCGCGAACGGTAACCACCGGGGGATTGGTGAGCGTGCGCCGCTGCCAGTTGGCTCCGTCAACGACGAGCGTGTGTCCGGAGATGAAGCGGGCGTACGGCGACGCGAGGAAGGTCGCCGCCCAGCCCAGTTCGCGCAGCCGGCCGACGCGCAGGGCTGGCTGGCAGGCGTCCTTGTCGCTGGTACGCGAGAGGTTGCCTTGGATGTCGGCGGTCATGTCCTCGTGAGGGAACAGTCCGGGCACGAGACCGTTGACCGCGATCCCGTACGGACCCCACTCGACGGCGAGCGTCTCGACCATGTTCTTCACGCCGGCCTTGGCTGCTGCGGAGTGAGCGAACCCGGGCCCGCCGGTCCAGGCATAGGACGCACCGACGTTGATGATCGAGCCCGGCGTCTCGGCGGCGAGGTGGCGCCGGCCGAACTCGCGGGCACAGAAGAAGGTGCCGTTCAGGGTGATGTCGACGACGGTGCGCCAGGCATTCGGCGACATGTCTTCGGCGGTCACCGGGAAGTTCGCCGCAGCATTGTTGACGAGGACGTCAGGCAGCCCGAACGCGCTCTCGGCGGCGTCGAACGCGGCGCTGATCTGCTCCGGGTTACGGATGTCGCAGCCGACGGTGATCACCCGCCCGCCGATGTCTTCGATGGCCTTCTGGCCGTCGGCGAGGTGTTCGGGCTTGCGGCTCACGATGACGATCGCCGCGCCGAGGCGGGAGAACTCTGTGGCGATGGCGCGTCCGAGCCCGGTGCCCGCGCCCGTCACGAGGACGGTCTGGCCGGCGTACGTCTCCAGTGGCAACGCGCTGGCACCGAGAGCGGGGGGTTCGGGCAATCCTTGCGCCATGCGGGAGCGCCTCCTCGTCGTAAACGCGGTAGTGGGAGGTTGGGTGGATGGACGTCAGGCTGAGCCGCGAACAACGGCTGATCTCGCAGACCGCTGCCCGCCTCGGCGCAGAGCATGCCATCACCGGGATTCGCGACTTACCGCCGACTCCGAAGAGCACCGCGCAGGCCTGGGAGTCGCTCGCTGCCGCCGGGTTGCTCGGGCTTAAAGGAGAGGGTGCCGGCGTCGCCGCCGCGCTCGTAGCCGAGGAACTGGCGAAAGCGTTGTGCCTGGCGCCGTACGTCTCGCAGGGGATCCTGGCGCCGGCCCTGCTCGGCGCTGCCGGGGCGGGCGAAGGTGAGGCGATTGCGGCCGGAACGGGCCGCTACAGCGTGCTGCTCAGCCTTGATCTGCAGGGGATTGCAGGCCCTGCAGATGCTGGAGTCGTCTTCGACGCCGTGGGAGCCGAGTTCGGCCTCAGCCTGGATGCCGAGGGAGTGGTGCGCCGCCACCCGTTGGCGCCTGGTGATGGCGTGCCATCGCTTGACCGCACCCGTCGCGTCCTCACCGGAATCACCCTGGACCCTGGCGAGATCCTGGGCCAGGTGATCAGCGAGGGCGAGCGGGTGCGTATCCACTCCTGCGCGCTGACCGCCATAACCGCCGATCAGCTCGGTCTGATGGAGCGCGCGCTTGACCTTTCGATCCGCTACGCCGGTGACCGACGCCAGTTCGGCCGCGTCATCGGTGCCAACCAGGCGCTGGCCCACGTCGTGGCTGACGCCGCCGTTCTCGTGGAGGCCGCGCGAAGCTGCGTCTGGCATGCGGCCTGGGCGCTCGACGAGCGTGAACCGTTGGAGGCGCAGGATGCCGCCCGCCAGGCAAAAGCCTTCTGTGCCAACGCATCACGCGAGGTTCTCGAGGCCGCCGTGCAGGTCCACGGCGGGCTGGCGATCACCTGGGAACACGAGCTTCACCTACTGCTGCGCAGGGTGCTGTTCGACGCGGAACTGTTCGGTGGGGCACGCGTGCAGCAAGCGCAGATCGCTGCGCGACGCTTGTCGCCGGCGCTGCCCTCGGGCGGGCCGCCGGCGCAGTCGGAGGGGATCAGCTTTGCCGATAGCCCGCAGGAGGCAGAGTTTCGGGAGGGGCTACGTTGCTGGTTGGCGGCCAACGCCCCGGGCGAGCCGCCGCAGGACGGCGATGCCCGGATGGCCGCGCAGCATGAGTGGCATCGTGCGCTGGCCGTGGAAGGCCTCGTCGGATTGTCGTTCGCCCGTGAGTACGGCGGTCAGGGTCGCTCCTTGCTGTACGACGCGATCCTGAACGACGAACTCGCCGCCGCCGGCGCACCCGCCGGACCGGCCATCAACCACATCACCAACGCGATTCGCCTCTTCGGCACCGAGGAGCAGAAGCGGACGCAGCTACCCGGGATGCTCGACTGCACGGTGCGGTGGTGTCAGGGATTCAGCGAGCCGGGCGCCGGATCGGACCTGGCGTCGCTGCAGACCCGGGCGATCGCGTTCACGGGAGACGACGGGCAGCCGTACTACCGGATCGATGGGCAGAAGCTCTGGACGAGCGAGGCCATGTGGGCTGATTGGTGCCTGCTGCTTGCGCGTACCGAAGCCGGCTCGCCGGAGCACCCCCGGCCGCATCAGCAGCTGTCGATGCTGATGCTTCCCATGTCCACGCCGGGGGTGCAGTGCCGCCCGGTTCGTACTGCATACGGATCGAGCGAGTTCGCCGAGGTCTTCTTCACGGAGGCGATCGTGCCGGCGAGCCGGCTGCTCGGGGCGCCGGGCCAGGGCTGGGAGATCGCCATGGCGTTGCTCGGCTTCGAACGCGGCCCCGCAGACATGGGCTGGACCGCGCGGCTGCAGAGCCTGCTCGCGCGCGCCGAAGCCGGGATCCGCAGCGGGACGCTCACGGCAAGCGAGTCGCAGCGAGAGGCGCTTGCGTACGCTTGGGTGGAGCTGGAAGCCCTGCGGTTGCAGGTGTTGCGCAGCACCAGCAACCGGCTCGAGGGCAGCGCGCCCGGTCCCGAGGGCTCGCTCGACAAGTTGCTGATGACCCGCGCCGAGCAGCGGCTGAACCACGTCCTGCTCGACCTGTACGGCGCGGCCGCGGTGCTCGACGAAGCCGCGCTCTTCCCGAGCTACGTCTGGTCGCGCGCTCAGGGGATCTTCGGCGGCGCGCAACAGATCCAGCGCGACCTCGTCGCCCAGCGCGTACTCGGGCTGCCGCGCCCGGGTGGGTAACGCCCGGTTTGCCCGGTTTGCCCGGCGTGTCGTCGGCGTGATCAAGAAGGTCGGGCAGATTTGCACGGTCACGCCCGGCTCGGGCGCCGCGAGGGGGCTTAGCGCGAGGTGTTGCCGAGGTCCACGACGAACTGCGAGCCGGTGCAGTAGCGCGACTCGTCACTGGCGAGCCATGCGACCATGTTCGAAACCGCCTCCGGCTCGATGAAGTCGTAGGGCAGCGTGTTCATGTAGGTGGGGCCGATCGTCAACGCGACGGACGGCAGCAGCGACTGCAGCAGGGGCCCGGCGATCATGTCAGTGCGCACGCCCACCGGGTGGACCGTGTTGACGCGGATGTCGTACTCACCGAGTTCCAGCGCGAACGTGCGGGCGAGCCCGACGACGCCGTGCTTGGACGCCGAATAGTGCGCCACGAAAGGCGCGCCCTTACGCCCCGCGGAAGAGCTGGTGATGATGATCGAGCCGCCGTTGCCGGCCGCGATCATGGCGGGTACCGCCGCTTTCAGGGTGAGGAAGGTGCCCTTCAGGTTGACGTCCATGACCTCGTCGAACTGCTCCTCGGTCAGCTCCCACGCCCGTCCTGCTGACATGACACCCGCATTGGCCGCGACGATGTCCAGCCGGCCGAACTGGGTGATCGCGTCGGCGACGAGGCTCTGCAGGCCGGCGAGGTCGCGGATGTCGACCTGGCGGGCCAGCACCTGCCGGCCGGTCTTCTCGATCAGCCGCACGGTCTCTTCCAAGTCCTGCGGCGTCGAGGCCTTGTAATCCGTGGTCTCAAAGCCCTTGCAGATGTCGCAGATGACGAGATCGGCGCCCTCGGACGCCAGCCGGACGGCGTGTGATCTGCCTTGTCCGCGGGCTGCTCCGGTGACAAGGGCAACGCGTCCGGTCAATCCACTCATGCTTCACCTCAGGGCAGGTCACGGTTATCTGACAGGGAGTCAGACGACGGAGTCTCTCGGTTCGCTCGCCTGGGGGCAAGTACTCCCGCTGCGTTGCTTGACCCGGGTAAGCAACTGGGATTGGTTGAAGCGGGAGTCGAGCGCGTACCTACTGAGGAGGCCGGAGTCGATGAGTCAGCTGGCAGCAGCGGTCAATCCGATGCTCTCGAGCAGCTGGGTCGCGGGGGTGCCTCATGACGTCTTCGTCGAGTTGCGCAGGCAAGCCGCACCGCAGCCGATGATCGGTCCCGGCGATCGCCCGTACTGGGCCCTGGTGCGTCACGCTGATGTCATCGCCGCGTCGCGCAACCCGGAGACATTCTCCAACAAGCCTGATCCGTTTACCGTCACGGGTAGCGACCCGGCGGCGCCGAGCATCCCGCTGCTGATCTCCCTCGACCCGCCGGAGCACACCCAACGTCGCCAGCTGGTGAACAAGGGCTTCACCCCGAGGCGCGTGACCCGGCTGACGGACCGCATCCGCGAGATCGTCGACGAGCAGCTGCATCAGGTACGCGGTCAGGAACGTTTCGATTTCGTCGGCGACCTCGCGGTCCAGCTGCCCTTGCACGTGATTGCCGAATTGCTCGGCATCCCACCCGAAGACCGCCAGCGGGTCTTTTCCTGGACCGAGCAGATGATGAGCGGCGACGACGCGGAGTTCGCCAACAAGCCCGACGAAGTCACGGCGGCGCTCGGCGCCATGTACGGCTACTCGGAAAACCTGTGCCAGGAGCGTCGCAAGGCGCCCGGCGAGGACCTCATGTCAGCTTTGCTGGCCGCCGAGATAGCTGGCGAGAAGCTCTCGCAGGTCGATCTCAACCTGTTCTTCATGCTGCTGCACAACGCCGGCAGCGAGACGACGCGCAACCTCGTCACCGGCGGCACGCTCGCCTTGCTCGAGCATCCCGAGCAGCTCGAACTGCTGATTCGCGAGCCGGCCCGGATCCCGGTCGCCGTCGAGGAGATGCTGCGCTGGGTGACCCCGGTGACGCATTTTGCGCGCACCCTGACGGCTGACGTCGAAGTCGGCGGCCAGCGCATTGCCGCCGGCGAGCAGGTCCTGCTCTGGTACACTTCCGCCAACCGTGACGAGAGCGTCTTTGCCGGCGCGGATCAGTTTGACGTCCGTCGCGAGCCGAATCCGCATGTCGCCTTCGGCTCCGGTGGCCCGCACTTCTGCCTGGGCGCCCACCTGGCGCGGCTCGAGTCGCTCTGCCTGTTCGAGGCGCTGATCGATCAGCTGCCCAAGGTGGCTCTGGACGGCCCCGTCGAGCGGCTACGATCGCACTTCATCAGCGGCATCAAGCACCTGCCGCTGCGGTGGACCTAGGTCGGGACCGAGTGTGTCCGGCGCAGCAAGGGAGTGAGGTCGGCGGCGCTCTGCGGCCGGGAGAACAAGAAGCCCTGCGCGTAGTTGCACCCGAGCTTGCGAAGGGTCGCCAGCTGTCCGGGCTCCTCGACACCTTCGGCAACGACGGTCAGACCGAGCGTGTGCGAAAGATTGATGATGCCGGCGACGATCGCATCGTCGTCCTTGGTCACGCCGAGATTCTCGACGAAGCTGCGGTCGATCTTGACTGAGGTGACCGGGAAGCGGCGCAGGTATGACAGCGACGAGTAGCCGGTGCCGAAGTCGTCGATGGCGATTCCGGCGCCGTAGTCGCGCAGCCGCGTGAGGGTGCGGGCGGCCAACTCCGGATCCTCCATCAGCGCGCTTTCGGTGATCTCCAGGTTCAGCGCACTCGGTGGCAGGCCATGTGCCCGCATCGCACTCGTGACGCGATCGGCCACTCCGGGATCAGCAAGCTGGCGGGGGGAGAGGTTCACCGACATGACGAGGTCGCTGAGGCCGCCCGCGCGGCGCCACTGCGCCAGCTGTTCGATCGCGCGGCGGAACATCAGCTCGCCGAGCGGGGTGATCAGGCCGGTTTCCTCGGCGATCGGGATGAAGACGGTCGGCGGGATCGGGCCGCGTTGGGGATGGTTCCAGCGGGCCAGCGTCTCGACGGACGCGACGTGACCACCGTCGAGCGCGATGATCGGTTGAAATGCCGGCCACAGCTCGTCGTGGGCGAGGCCGTTGCGAAGGTCCTCTTGGAGTTCGAGGCGGTCCACGGCCCGCCGGCGGAAGCGTTCGTCGAACGTGGCGAGCCGGTTGCGACCCTGCTGCTTGGCGTAGTACATGGCGACGTCGGCATCGCGGAGCACCTCGGTCGCCACGGAACGCGCCCCGGCGTCGCCGGGTAGCGCGCGCGGGTCGGTCACCACAACGCCGATACTGACCGTCACGACGACATCCCGCCCGTTGATCCGTACCGGCTCGCGAAGCCGCGAGAGCAGGGCGCGGGCGTGTGCTTGCAACTGGCGTTCGGTGGCGCGCGGCACGATGAGCAGGAATTCGTCCCCCGCCAGCCGGCCGATCGTGCTGCCGGGCTCGGCCAGCTCGGCGAGGCGGCGCGCGATCGTACGCAGGACGGCATCTCCTGCGTCGTGACCGAGTGAGTCGTTCACCATCTTGAAGCGGTCGAGGTCGATGAACAGCACGCCGACCGACATGCCGGAAGTGGCGAGCAGGTTGTCGATCGTTTCCAGGGCCAGGCTGCGGTTCGCGAGCCCGGTCATATGGTCGTGCCTGGCCTCGTAGCGCAGCAGCGCCGCGGCAGCATGGCGGTCGGTGACGTCCAGCAGGCACACCACGACCGGAAATGGCCCGCTGCCGGTTTCGGTGGGTAGGGCCCGGATCGAGGTCGACAGGAACGTCATGGCGTCGCCGGGTCGCTGAACGGCGGCGACGGCCGCCGGCCGGGCGGTGCCGAGTGCGCGGGTGTCCTCGAGGCCGATCATCGACGCCGGAAGCGGGCGGCCGCTGTCGTCGCGCAGGACGACGGCATCGCTGAACCGTGAGCCGATCAGGTCGGCGCCGAGTAGGGCGATGGCAGCGGGGTTCGCGGTCTCGACACTGTCGTCGACGCCGACGATGAGCACGCCCTCGTCCAGCGCGGCGACGGCGGCCGAGTACCGCGCGTCCGCCTGCCGGCGTACCCGTTCGGCCTTGCGGCGCGCGCTGATATCGGAGGACATCATGACCCGGCCGCTAAGCGTTCCGGTCGAGTCCCTGACGTCGGCTACGGAGACGAGCACGTCGACGGCCGATCCGTCGCGGCGCCTGTGCGTTACCTCCGCACGGGTGCCCCGGGGCAGCGCGAGCGACTCCCGGCCGGCCCCGTCGCCGTCCAGTACCTCAGCGGCCTCGCGCCCGAGGACGTCGGCCGCATCCCAGCCGTAGAGCGCGGTCGCGGCCGGGTTCCAGCTCGTGATCCTGTTGTCCACATCGGTGCCGATGATCGCGTCCGAGACGTGTTCGATGAGGCTCGCCGAAAGGCGCAGGTTGGCGTCGGCCGCCTTCTGATCGGTCAGGTCCCGCATGATCACTTGGAAGGCCGGCTTGTCTTCCCAGTGCGTACGAACGGAGATCGACTCGACGACGACACTGCCCCCGTCGAGGCGCATCAGAATCACTTCGGCCGGCTCGGAGTGGGTGTCCGTCTCGCTCATGGCGGCGATGCGCTCGACCAATCCGGCGCGGGACTGCGGCGCGACGAAGCCGAAGATGGGCTGGCCGATGATCTCGTCGGCGGTCTTCGCGCCCACGAGTTCGACCCCCGCCCTATTGGCGAAGACAATGTCGCCATCGCAATGCACGCAGATGGCGTCCGGGCTGAGTTCGATGAGCAGCCGGTAACGGTCACGCAGCTCGGCCGGCGGTGCAGGCACCCGCTCGTTGGTGACGTCCTTGATGCTGCCGGTGAGGACGCTGGCGCCGGCTTCCGTGCCGCCCGCCCATTGCGCGTGAATCAGGTAGCGACGGTCGGCTCGGCGCGGCAGGGACAGCGTGTTTTCCAGCTTGATGGCGGCCTCGCCGCGGCACGGCGGCGCCAGCAGCAGGGCAGCCAACAGATCGCGGAGGGCCTGCTCGATCGCGGCTTCGGAGGCGCTCGTCATGGCAAGCAGTTGGCGCATCGGGGCGCGCCAGCGCAGCTCATTGCGTTCTGGATGCCATTCCCACAGGGCCACTTCGCAGGCCTGCAGGATCACGTCGTGGACGACGTACTCACGCGCGGCTGGGCCGGCGCCGGAGTCGGCCGTGCTTGGCGCAGCTTCGCAATCCGGAGAGCCGCGAGGGGCCTGAAGCGGGGTCGGCAAAGGTTTGGCGCACGCATGTACCGCCACCGCTCGCCTCCCCTTGTTCGTCCTGCGTTTGGAATCTCGGCAGATTGGGCCCACTTATGTAATGGCCCAAATGGTGAATCCTGACCTGATGTTGACCGAGATGATCATGGTGGGTGAGCAAAGCGGGGCGTTCTGATCATCACGAAGGCGCCGCTGCTCGGCGAGATGCTGGGTTTGGCCGCCGCCACCTAACCGCCGTTTGGTGTTCACGAACTTCTTGCCTGGAGGTTCCCGCCGGAACATATGACCTGCGATTTCCTGTGGGGAGTCAGGGAACACCGAGCCGGGAGTGTCAGCCGTGTCAGGTCGTCGTAGGGGTCCCATCAGTCGTCCGAGTGCAAGCAGCAACCGTTCCAGTCGTCGACGAACGTTGCTCGTGTTGGGGGTCAGCGCTCCGGTCATCGTTGGCGCGTTGGCGTTGCCTTCGCCGGGGGCGCGTTTGCCGGTCCATCCGGGGTCGTCTCGCCCGTGGGGTCTGCCCAGCCGAAGGCCGTCGGGGTGAACTCGGTGAACGTATTGGCTTCCGGGCTGCAGGCGGTGGCCCGCGCCGAAGGGGCCATGCCGGTCGAGAACCCGACCTCTGACGTGCCCGCGTTCGGCTACAACGGCAACGGCACCTACTTGCCGACGCTCGCGGGTGATCCGCCGAGCCTGGCGGAGGCGTTCAAGACCGAGCCCGACAAGAACACTTACCTGGTCCTCAAGGGGCAGGTCGGCGCCGACCCGGGCTACAACTACGGCACGCACTTTGTCTTCCAGGGCCATGAGACCGGCACCACGGGCCAGATCACCCGCGTCAACCTGGATGCTGATGCGGCGCACCGCATTACCCTGCTCGCCACCAAGGACGTCAATGGCGTAACGGTGCCGACGATCGATGGAAACACCTGGGACCCGTTCGCCGGCAAGCTGCTCTTCACGTCGGAGAACGGCTCCAGCGGCTCGGTGCTGCAGGCCGACGTCGGCTACCACGCTGCCTCGACGGTGCAGGACATCAGCGGCTCGCTCGGTCGCGGCGGGTATGAGGGGATCCAGGCCGACAAGGACGGCAACCTCTGGCTGGTCGAGGACGTCGGCGGCACCACGATCAACGGTGCCAAGCTGCCGAACAGCTTCGTGTACCGCTTCGTCCCGACCCACAAGAACAACCTGACCGCCGGCAAGCTGCAGGTGCTGCAGGTGACGTCGCTGCGCGACGGGCAGCCGATCGGCTACTCCACCGACGCCGAGCAGGCCATCTACGGCGGCAACATCCAGGACTTGCACACGTACGGCAAGAAGTTTTCGACGAAGTGCGTCACGATCCACGACACGTCGGTCAACGGCACGACCCCCTACGGCGCCAACGCCCTCGCGAAGACCGCCGGCGGTACCCCGTTCAAGCGTCCCGAAAATGGGGTCTTCCGCCCTGGCACCGGCTTCAAGGAGTTCTACTACTCCGAAACGGGTGACACGAGCGCCACCAGCCCGGCGGACGACTCCTCGCGCACCACGGTCGCCAACCCGGACAATGCTTTTGGCGGGCTGGGCGGCATCATGCGACTGCGCCAGAACGGGCCGTCGTCCAACACCGGCACGCTGTCGCTGGCCGTCAAGGGCGACCTCGCCCACACCGGATTCGACAACGTCACTTTCTGGGACAAGAACAATCTGGCGGTGGTCGAGGACGCCGGGGACGGCCTGCACACGCAGCGCAACGCGCTCGACTCGGGCTATCTCTACGACGTCCGCAACGCCCAACCCGGGCCGCTGCGCTGGCTTGCCGAAGGCCGTGACCCTTCGGCGACGATCGACTCGGCGCTGACCGGTCGTCCGGGATTCCAGGACGAGGGCGACAACGAGATCACCGGCGTCCACATGTCCAACGGCGACCCGTCCAAGAACGGCCTCCTCGGCGCCCAGATCCCGACCCCGTTCAAGGACGGCTGGCGCCTGTTCTGGACCCAGCAGCACGGCAACAACGTGTTGTGGGAGGTCCAGAAGGGCTGAGTACGCCCGCTGGGACCGGGGGTTGTGGTGATCATTCGGCGCGGATGATCACCACAACCCGGTTCTGGCATCTGCAACTATCCCGCCATGCGTCTGTTTCGGAGGATGGTGCAGTCGGGACAGCCGACGCCGGCGTTCCTGGCCGTAGCGGCTGCGGACGTGGCGCTTGCTGCCCGCGATGGAAACCGCCGGCGGTCGCTGACCAAGCCGCTGCTGATGCCGGCGCTCATGGTGAACCGCGACCGGCCCACCCAGCGTGCTCTGGCGCTCGGCGGTATCGGCGATGACGCGCTTCTGGGGGAGAGTCCGGCGGCGTTCTTGGCGGGACTCGGCGCGTTCCTGATCGGGCATGTCGCCTGGATCGCGGCGTTTCGCGGGCGTCCCTCGACCCGGCTCGTGCGGCGCCATCCCCAAGTCGCGATGCCGTACGCCATCGCCTGGGCCGCGTTCAACGGCTACCTCTGGCCACGCACCGGACGCGACCGCTACCCCGTCGTCGCCTACAGCACGTTTCTGGCGGCCATGGCGCTGGCCGCGCTCGACACCGGAAAGCCTGCAACGGCTGCCGGTGGGCTGCTGTTCATGACATCCGACTCGCTGCTGGCGCTGGAACGGTTCGCCGGGCTTCGGCTGCCCGCCCATGAGGGAGCGGTCACGGCGACATACCTGGCGGCGCAGGCACTCCTGGCGGACTGAGCGCTAGGAGAGGCGGCCCAGCAGCCGTAAACGCAACGTGCTTCCGGGCGCAGCCAGAGCTGCCAGCGCCAGATCACGCTCGCGTACGACGACGATCGCCCGGCAGCCGCCGGTCGTCGGTTGACCGGCCAGCAGGAGGACCGGCTGACCGTCCGGCGGCACCTGCAGCGCTCCGGTGACCATGCCCTCCGGCGTCATCGGCCATGCGCCAGGAGCCGAATCCCTCGCCGAGATCGGCATTCAGGTCGATCGCAGTCGCCATCCCCTTCGCCCCGAAATCGCCACGTGACCAGGCTAGATGACCGCTCCCGCAGCGCGGAGCCCGGCAATCTCAGATTCGCTACGGCCGAGCTCGGCCAGGATCTCCCGGGAATGTTCGGCGAGCCGCGGCGGACGAAAGCGTGGTCCGGCGGGCGTCCCGTAGAAATCGGCGGGCGTAGCGACCATGAGCGTCCCGCCCTCCTCGTTGGGCACGGTGACGATGCCTCCGGCTGCGAAGAACTGCGGGTCGACAATGAGATCGGCAACGGAATTGACCGGCGACCAGATGAAGTCCGGGTCGGCTTCGAAGATCTCGGTCCACTCCTCCAGCGGCTTCTGCGCGAAGATGTCATCCAGTGCGGAGATGAGTTCCTCGGCGTTTTCGCCGCGGGCCGCCGCCGTCGAGAAGCGCGGGTCCGTGAGCCATTCCGGATGCCCGACGGCACGCGCGAGCGGCGGCCAGTGCCGCTCCACCTCGAGGCCGACGATCCAGAAGCGGCGCCCGTCGCCCGCGGTGTAATTGTTCATGGCCGGGTTGCGCATCGTCCTGCGGTTGCCGATGGCGATGTGGTAGCCCCACATCAGCGCGACGTTCACGTCGAACCCGATGGTGTACGCGCCCTGCCGCAGCAGGGAGGTGGTCACGAGCTGCCCCTCTCCGGTGCGCTCGCGGTGCACCAGCGCGGCGCTGATCATCGCAGCCGCCGTCATCGCGACCGAGTGATCGCCCATGCCCCCGCGCTGGAACGGGAGGTCGCCGCCGGCCGGGGTCAGCGCATCAGCGATACCCGAACGTGCCCAGTAGGCGGCGATGTCGTAGGCCCGCCGGTTCGCGTCGGGTCCGTCGATGCCGTAGCCGGTGATGAGCGCGTAGACGAGCGAGGGGTGGCGCTCACAGATGACCTCGGACGACAGGCCGACCCGCGCAAGCGCATCCATCCGGATGTTGGTGAGAAAGACATCCGCACCGGCAATCAGCTCGTGCGCGACGGCCCGTCCGTCCTCGGCCCCGAGGTCGATCGCGATGCTGCGCTTGGAACGGTTGTCGAGATCGAACGGTGGGTTCGTGCCGTCGTCGCCGCCGATCATGCTGCCGAACGCGCGCGCTGGATCCCCGGCGGGTGGCTCGATCTTGATGACGTCGGCGCCCCAGTCGGCAAGGATTCCGCCGGCGCCCGGACCGGCCACCCACATCCCGAGCTCGACGACCCGTAGCCCGGCGAGCGGTCCAGCCAGGGAGCCGGTGGCGGGTGGCTGCTGGCTCATGGTGAGGGGGCCTTTCTCGGGGGAGCGGGTGGGAAAGCGAGTTCCAGAGTGGCGGGTCCGCGGACCTCGGCCGACGGTCGCCGCGTCAGGCTCGTGACCTCCCAGCCAGGGATGGCACGCGTCAGTTCCTCGAGGACGATGGTGCCCTCCAGCCGGGCGAGCGCCGCGCCCAGGCAGAAGTGGACGCCGTGTCCCAGGGCGATGTGGCGGATGCCCGCCGGTGCCGGCCGTTCGATGTGAAACCTTCCGGGCTCGTCATAGCGCTGCGGGTCGCGGTTGGCCGCCCCGTACCGAAGCTGAACGCGCGATCCGGCGGGGATCACGGTGTCGCCGATGCGGACGTCCTCGGTCACCACTCGGGCCAGGCCCTGCACCGGGGCGTCGTAGCGGAACACCTCCTCGATCGCGGCTGCGGTCAGCTCGGGCCGTTCGGACAGGAGCCGCCGCTGGTCGGGGAAGGCGTTGAGCGCGAGGACGGCATTGCCGATGAGGTTGGTCGTGGTCTCGGTGCCGGCCACGATCAGTGCGAATGCGAAGCCGACGACTTCAGCCGTCGTCATCCGCCGGTCACTGACCTGCGTCGCGAGCAGATCGCTCAACAAGTCGTCGCGCGGCGCACCCCGACGCTGCTGCACGGCCGCAGTGAAGTAACCGGCGACCGCCTGGCCAGCTTTCTTCGCCCGCGCAACGGAATCGCCGTCGCGTGGGTCCTGGTGGACCAGGCTGTCCGCCCATTCCCGAAACTGCAGCCGGTCAGCGGGCGGCACACCGAGCAGGTCGCCGACGATGATGATCGGCAGCGGGATCGCCAGCTCCGCCATCAGCTCACACGAGCCACGCTCGAGGAAGCGACCCTGGTGTTCGCGGGCCAGCTCCCGTACCCGAGGCTCGAAGGTGGCAATGGCGCGCGGGGTGAAGCGCCGGCTGACCACGCTGCGCAGCTGATCGTGCTCCGGATTGTCGAGGGTGAAGATGTTGCGGGCGGGATTGCTACGGCTGCGCCCGATGTCGATCCCCTGCGACGAGGTGAACCGCACCGGATCGCCGGCAGCTGCGAGCACGTCGGCGAAGCGCAGCAGGAACCAGCACTCGAGCTCGGCGCTGTGCGCCGCGGGACCGGCGGCCCGCAGCCGGTCGTAAACCGGATACGGATCAGCGATCACCGCGTCGTCGTAGGGGTCGAACGAGGACGGGTCGAGCACGCCTCAGCCGATGGCGATCGGGTTCACCGGGCTCCCGCTGCCGCCGGTCACCAGCATCGGGGCGACGACGAGCAGAGCGGAGTAGCACTTGTCGGTCGCCATCGGGGTCAACACGAGGTGTTCCACCAGCGTGATCCCGAGCTTGACGAGCAGCTCGATGTGGACAGCCAGGAAGCGGTCCTGGTCAAACGGGATGCACTCGATCGCCGCGTTGTCGGCGCCGACAACCGCCAGGTCGTTGTCACGAACGAAGTCGACACAGGACAGTGAGAGCCCGGGCTGCGCGAACGGCGGCGGGGTCCCTTCGGCCGACAGCCGCCCGAACAGGTCGAGCCAGCCGGTACGCACCAGCAGTGCATCGCCGGGGGAGACCGAAACCCCTTGCGTGGCAAGGCATTTCTCGATCTCGTCGCCGGTCACCTTGTAGCCGGGCTCGAGGCACTCCACCCCGGTCTGGCCGGCGATGTCGGCCAGCACCGCTCGCGTCGCGAAGCCGCCCGTGGTCTGGATGCCGCAGCGGCCGGCGCCGTTCTGCGAAGCGAACGTGTCCTTGGAGAAGCCGTTGTACATCTGGCCATCGGAGTAGACGTGACAAAGCGCGTCCATGTGGCTGCCGTTGTGGGCGGCGATGACGAGGACGTCTTCGTTGGCCCCGAGCCCGCTGGGCGCGCCGTACGGTTCGAAGTTGGCCTCGTCGGTCTGGCTGCTGAGGGTGAGCCGCTGCGGTGCACCCCGGTAGTCGAAGACCGGCACTCCGGCGCGCTGGACCGGAAGGCCCAGGTTGTAGACCTTGCCGGTCGTCGCGGCCTGGGTGGCCCGCAGGACGACCTCAGGCGTCAGCAGGTTGAGCGCGCCGCGCTCGTCGTCGTCGCCCCAGCGGCCCCAGTTGCCGGTAGCCGTGGCCGGAGCGTTCGTCCCGGTCATCGGTTCGTCGAACCGAGGTCGACCGGGATCTGGGCTCCGGTGATGTAGCGCGAGTCGTCGCTCGCGAGCCAGGCGACGACCCCGGCCACGCTCTCGGCCGACATCGACTGATGGGGGAGCGTATTCATGAAGAGCGGCGCCAGGGTGTGTGAGTGTTGCTGGATCATCTGAAAAAGGCCGTCGACATTCATCATTTCGGTCGCGACCCCAGCCGGATGGATGCTGTTGACGCGGATGTCGTAGGAGCCAAGCTCATTGGCGAGCCCGCGGCAGATGCCCACCAAGCCGGTCTTGGCGGCGGTGTAAGCAAGCGTGAACGGCTGGCCCTTCAAGCCGGCCGCCGAGCTGGTCAGGATGATCGAGCCACCGTTACCAGCGTTGATCATGTGCGGCACGGTCGCTTTGATGGTGTGGAAGACGCCGGTCAGGTTGATGTCGATGAGCTCGTTCCACGCCTCGGACGTCAGCTCCCAGGCATTGCCCCACGAGAGGATGCCGGCATTGGCCACCACGATGTCGATGTGGCCGAACTCGGTGACCGCGTCGGCGGCCAGCGACTCGAGGGCGGCGAGGTCGCGGACGTCAGCGTGGCGGGCGATGGCACGCCGGCCGGTCTTCTCGACCAGCCGCACCGTCTCTTCGAGATCCTCAGGCGTCGAAGGAATGACCCCGTTGGTCGCGACCGGTGCGCAGATGTCGGAGACGACGACGTCGGCCCCTTCTTCTGCGAGCTTGACCGAGTGTGCGCGGCCCTGGCCACGGGCGGCTCCCGTGATGTATGCGACCTTGCCGGCCAGATCTGCGTAGCGCCCCATCGATGCCGCCGCCCTTTCTGTGCGCTTTCCCCGTGCTGGCACGGACAGCCAGCGGCGGCAGCGTATCGCCTCCGCCCGGCCTGCCTGACCTCGGCCCGGCGTACTTGACTGTGCCTCAGGCCACTGCCAGGTTGTTCGAGGATGAGACCAACTGTTCGCATATACGAACCGTTGGGGTCCACGCTTCCGGAGGCTGCTCGTGAAACTCGATGTTCTGTATGAGGTCGATGCACCCAAACCGTGGGGACGCCCCCACCCGTACGGCCAGCGCGACGCCGAGCGGCGGGCCTACCGTGAGGCCGTCGAGCAGATCCGCCTCGCCGACAAGGTCGGGTTCAACACCATCTGGGCTGTCGAGCACCACTTCCGTGAAGGCCGGTCGCACTGCCCCGCTCCCGAGGTGCTGCTAGGGCATCTCGCGGGGCTCACCGAGCAGATCGGGCTCGGGTTCGGGGTCACGCTCACCCCCTTCGCTTTCACGCCTCCGCAGCGCATTGCCGAGAAAGTGGCGGCGGTCGACCTGCTCTCCCAGGGCCGGGTGCAGTGGGGGACCGGCCGCTCGACGCCTATGGAGCAGACGGCGTTCCACGTCGACCGCGAGAAGTCGCGCGACGACTGGGCCGAAGCCATCCAGATCGTCTGCGGCATGTGGCGGGAGGAGTACTTCGAGTACGAGTCCGAGCGCTTCAGCTTCCCCAAGCGGATGGTGACCCCGAAGCCGTGGCAGGACCCCCACCCGCCGTGCTGGATGGCGGCCACGTCCAACAGCTCGGCAGAGGTCGCGGGCTCCAACGGGCTCGGGCTGCTCTCGTTCTCGATCATGCAGCCGCTGGAGACGATGGCCTTCCAGGTCGTCGCCTACCGCAAAGCCCAGCAGAACGCGAAACCGCTCACCGACGTCACCACCAACAAGGTCGCCGCCTACACGCTGGTCCACGTCCCCGACGAGCGCCGGCCGGCCGACCGCCAAGTCTGGGACTCGGTGGCCTGGTGGTACAGCAATCTTGCGCAGTTCACGCTCGACTGGGAGCTGCCGCACTTGTCACCCGAGGAGCGCGACAGCGCCTTCCCGCTGCTGAACGGGCTCATGAAGGGCGAGGTCCCGATCGAGACGTTCGACGCGGCCGACATGATTGTCATTGGTGACGTGGACACCTGCGTACGCAAGATGAAGCACTACGCCGACCTCGGGGTCGACGAGCTGATCTGCTATGTCCAGTGGGGCTACCTGGAACACCAGGACATCCTTCGCACGATCGAAGTGCTGGGCACGGAAGTGATCCCGGAGCTGGCGAAGTACGAGCCGGCCGCCGGACCCCAACACGCAGCGGCCGCGCCCATGGTGACCGCGTGACGCGCACCGACGATTCGCCGGTTCCGGACTTCCCCGGACGCCTTCGGCTCGACGGCAAGGGGGTCGTGCTCGTCGGTGCGGGTGCCGGCATCGGGCGCCAAACGGCTCACGCCCTTTCGCAGTCCGGAGCGCGCGTGCTGTGCGTCGACCTCGAGCCGGATCTGGCCGAGGAGATCGCGAAGGAGGTCGGCGGCATCGCCTGGGCGGGTGATGCCACCGACCGTTCCGAGATGGAGCGCCTGGTGCGCGACGCCCGCGTCCAGCTCGGCCGGGTCGATGCGGTCGTCGACATCATCGGGATGTCGCGCTACGGCAGCCTCGTCGACATGGACGACGAGGAATGGGATTGGCACTTTCGGATCGTGCTGCGCCATGCTCAGCTCATCACCCAGCTGTTCGGCAAGGTGATGGCTGACGCGGGCGGGGGAGTGCTCGCCTTCGTAGCCTCGGTCTCCGGCATGACCGGGGCGCCCGAACACGCGGCGTACGGGGCGGCGAAGGCCAGTCTCATGTCGCTCGTACGGTCCGCGGCCGTCGAGCTCGGCCCCTTCGGTGTGCGGACGAACGCCATCGCTCCGGGCGTCGTCTGGACCCCGCGGGTGTCCGCGTTTCTCGGTGAGGCGGGCCGCGAGCGTAATGCCGCCAATGCACCGCTCCGACGCGTCGCGCAGACCTCCGACATCGCCGGGCCGCTGCTGTTTCTGGTCAGCGACCTGTCGGCGTACGTCAACGGCCAGACCCTGGTCGTCGATGGCGGGGTCGGCGTGAAGTTCCCCTATCCGCTCCCGGAGCTGTAGTGCTGCTCCTGGGTGCGCTGCGTGGCATTGGCTGGGAAGGCGACGCCCAGACCCCCTACCCGCGGGCCGACCCCTCCGATTCCGACCGGCTGCCGGGTGACACCTGGGGGACGGCCCAGATCCCCGTTGGGGTGCGGCTCGAATTCGTCGGAGATGCGCAAGGCCTGGAGATCGATTACGCCTGCAGCACCGCCGACGTCGGCTACCGCGCAGAGGGTGCGGGGACGACGTTCTCGGCCTGGCGCGGCGACGTCGAGATCGCCGCCGCTACCGCGAGTGTGGAAGACGACGAGGGCACGGCGGTCCACGCCGGCGCGGCGCGGGGCGAGATCGCGTCAGCAGAGCAGATTGCCGCCAGCCGGGCCGAGGTCATCGCCATCGCCATCGGCACCAACTGCTGGACCCGGATCCCGCACGGCCGGGCGTACTTCCGCGAAGGTTTGCTTGCGCTTCTCTCGATCGTTCGCCAGGGCCACCCGCAGACACCGATCGTCGTGGCGAGTCCGGTCCTACGGCCTGACGCGGAGGCCACGGTCAACCGGCTCGGCGCCACGCTGGCAGACCTGCGTGAGGAGGTCGAAGCCGTCGTCACCGGTCTGGCCCGCGGCGGGGCGGAGGACCTTCATCTGGTACGCGGTTTCCCGCTGCTGACCGCGGATCAGCTCCCCGACGGCATCCACCCCGGCGACGACGGTCACGCGATCCTCCCGTCGGCCATCGGTGACGTGGTGAGCCGGGTCAGCACGAGATGACCCGGGGCAGCCCGAGTGTGGAGCGCGCCGCCAGCGTTCTTGCCCTGCTCAGCGCCGCCCCGGAGCGCAGCTTCACCCTTGCCGAGATCGTGCGCCAGACCGAGCTGTCGAAGGCGACCTGCCATGCCTTGCTGTCCTCGCTGGTGGAGTCGCGCTGGTTGCTGCGCCACCCGGCGGGCCCGAGCTACCGGCTGGGCCCCGGCCTGATCGCCCTCGGGGAGGCGGCCCGGGGCGGCTATCCGGAGCTGCCCTTCGCGCAGGACCGGATGCGTGAGGTCGGCACGGAACTCGGACTGGAGTGCCTGGCGAGCGCGGTCGTCGATGCCGAGATCGTGATCCTGGCGAAGAGCGGAGCGCCGGCGCCCCTGGCGGTGTCGGCGGCCGTCGGGCAGCGGGTGCCGCTCGTTCCCCCGCTGGCCACCGTCTTCTTCGCCTGGTCCGACGAGGCTGCCATCTCAAACGCCTTCGGGGCGTGGGCCGGTTCGCCCGCTGCCCTGACCGACAACTACCGCCGTGCCCTGCAGGCGGTCCGCGAGCGCGGCTTCGCGATCGGCCTGGAGAATCCGGTACGCGAGAGGCTTGGTCGCACGTTTGCCTCCCAGCTGGCGCGCGGCAGGTTGACAGCTCCCGAGGGCGCCTCGCTGGTCACCGCCTTGGCGGACGCGGACTACCAGCTGATCGATCTGGCGACGGACTCCCGCTACTGGTTGAGCCACCTCGCCGCACCCGTCTTCGACACCACCGGGTGCGTGAGCCTTGCACTCACTCTCGTAGGCTTCGCCAGCCCGCTCGGTGCGGATGAAGTCCACCATCACGGCGAGCGGCTACGCGCCGCGGCAGACGCTGTCACCGCGGCCGTGGATGGCCGGGTACCTAGGAGGTCGTTGCATGAGTTTTGACGTCGCGAGTGGGCCCCCCGCGTTCGCGGACGGCTTCCGGTTGGACGGGCGGGTCGCCGTCGTCACCGGAGCAGGCAGCGGCATTGGTGCGGCGAGCGCCGTGATGCTGGCTGCCGCAGGTGCGATCGTGATCTGCGCTGACCGCTGCGGCGCCGGTGCACAGGCCACGGCCGATGCGATCGGCAGCGACGGTGGCAGCGCGACGCCCTGCGAGATCGACGTCAGCGATCGCGATGCCGTTTTCGAACTGGCCGCTGAGGTGGCCACGCAGAACGAGCGGCTCGACATCTGGTGCAACATCGCCGGCGTCATCGACCAGGTGCTGATCGCCGACATGACCGACGAGCAGTTCGACCGCGTATTCAACGTCAACTTCCGCGGCGCGATGTACGGGTGCCAGGCGGCCGTCGCCGCCATGATCCCGGCCGGTCGCGGCTGCATCATCAACATGTGCTCGGCGGCCATCGACACCCCCGCGCCGACTCTCGGCGCTTACGCGGTGAGCAAGTCCGCCCTGGCGCAGCTGACGAAGACCTTGGCACTCGAAGCGGGCCCTGCCGGGATCCGGGTGAACGCGATCGCCCCCGGCTTCATCGCTACCTCGATGACCTCTCGCCACCACCTGCGATCCGACGGCACGGTGGACGAGGAGCGTCGCCGGGCGGCCTTCGAGGCGCGTCGCCTGCAATCGCCCTTGGGTCTGATTGGCGAACCCGAAGACATCGCCTTCACGGTGCTCTACCTTGCCTGCGATGCGGCTCGTTTTGTTACAGGTCAGGTATTGCGCACAAACGGTGGAGTTGCTATGCCATGGTGACTCCTGCGTGACCTGAGTCGCAGTCAGATGCCTTGATCCAATATCCAATCTCAGATCCACACTCGGCGAAGGAGCGGCGGCCATGGAGTTCGGCATCTTCAATCCGCTGCCGCAGGTGAGCCATCCGGCCAAGGTGGCCGAGGAGGTGGCGATGCTCGACCGCGGGCCGAACCCCTGATGGCCCGACAAGTATCAAAGCTGCTGTACCAGACCATCGAGCTGCTCGGTGGATACGTGATCCCCAAACTCGACACCGACCCCGAGCACCGCACGACGGCTTTCCGTTGTGCGGCTGCCGCCCAATAGAAGGACGGACGATGAGTTCGCCAGTTCCCGTGCTGGAAGCCAGTGCGATCGAGAAGAAGTTCGGTGGAGTCACCGCGCTGAGCGCCGTGTCCATCTCGGTCGCGCGGGGCGAGATCTGCGGGCTCATCGGTCCTAACGGGGCCGGCAAGACGACGCTGTTCGACGTGATCTCCGGGGTGCAGCAGCCGACCTCCGGACGGGTCGTCTACGAGGGCAACGACATCACCCGTCGCACCGCCACCTGGCGGGCGCGCCACGGCCTGCGGCGCACCTTTCAGAAGCAGCAGCCGTTCAGCCACCTCACCGTGGAAGACAACCTGATGGTCGCCCTGGAATGGCGCGGCGGCGGCGGGGGATTGATCGCCGACCTGGTGCGCTCACCGCTGCGGACCCGCGTCGAGCGAGGTCGGCGCGAGCAGGTGCGCCACGCGCTGGACCTTTTCGGATTGTCGGGGCTGGCGCGGGAGCGGGCCGGCCGTTTGACGATCGGCCAGATCCGGCTCCTGGAAATGGCCAGGGCGGTTGCGGACCAGCCCCACCTGCTGCTGCTCGACGAGCCCACCTCCGGCCTCGACGAGACCGAGATCGCCTACCTCGCCTCCGCCCTTGATCGCATACGCGACGAGCAGGCATGTGCGGTGCTGCTCGTCGAACATGACATGAGCTTCGTGATGCGCGAGTGCAGCCGGGTGGTCGTGCTGAATCTGGGTCGCTGGCTGGCCGAGGGACGGCCCGATGAGATCCGTCGGCATCCGGAAGTCACCGCCGCCTACCTGGGATCGAGCGCCGCATGAGCAAGCTGTTCGTGCTCGTGCTCTCGGGCATCGTGACCGGCGGCCTCTACGCGATGCTGTCCTCGGGCCTGGTGCTGACGTATCAGGTGGCCGGTGTCTTCAACTTCGCTCATGGCGCGACGGCCTTCGTCTCGGCGCTGATGTTCTACGAGCTCAACACCTTCGGTCACTGGCCGATCGTCCCGGCCGCGCTCGTGACGATCCTGATCTTCGCTCCGTTGCTGGGCTTCGTGCTCGACCTCGCCATGCTCCGAAGACTCGCGAGGGCCGGGATCACGGCGCAGATCGTGGCGACGATCGGCTTGACGATCGCGCTGCCGGCCGCCGGGCTGTTCATCGTCGATCAGGCGAAGCTCAAGACGACCGACCTGGTGACCACCCCTCCTGGCGTCGGACCCACTCCGGCCAACGTGTGGCACCTGACCAAGCGGGTGCCGTTCAACTCCGACCAGTTGGCGATCCTTTCGGCGGCCGCGTTCACCGCGGTGCTCTTGTGGATCCTGGTGCGCCGGACGCCGCTCGGGCTGCGCATGCGAGCCTGTGTTGACCGCCGGGATCTCGCGGCGCTGCGCGGGGTCGATCCGGGTCGTTCGTCGCTGATCGCCTCCGTGCTGTCGACGACGATGGCCGGGCTGGTCGGCGTGCTCGGTGCCCCGCTGCTTTCGCTGGACAGCCCGAATGCGTACACCGAGGCGATGCTGGTCTCAGCCGCGGCCGCGGTGTTCGCCCGCTTCGCCAGCATCCCGCTGGCGTTCACGTTCGGGCTCGCCTTGGGCGTCGCCCAGAACTTGATCGCCGGTTACATCTCGCCCCACGTGAGCTTTCGCGGGCTGTCGAGTTCGGCGCCGTACATCCTGATCTTTGTCGGGTTGTTGGCGTTGAATGCCACCCGCGGCCGGCGGGCCGGGTCGGTATCAGATGAGAAGTCGCGTGAGCTGGACATCAGCCGGTTGCCGCTGTGGCGCCGGGCCGGTCCCTGGACCGTGGCGACCCTCGTCCTGGTGATCTGGTTGTTCGAGGCCAATGACGTCTGGCTGGACTTCACCACCTCCGGTTTATGTCTCGCGCTGGTGTTCGTCTCGTTCGTGGTGGTCACCGGCATCGGCGGGATGGTCAGCCTCGCGCAGGCGGCGTTCGTGACGGCGGCCGGGCTGTCGGCGGGAGTCCTGCTCTCGCACGGGTGGCCGTTCATCGCGGCGCTTCTCGTCGGTACGGCGATCGCCGGCCTGGTGGGTGCGATCGTTTCGCTGCCATCGCTACGCCTGGGCGGGCTCCCGCTCGCGCTCTCCACCCTCGCTCTGGCCTTCATCGGCGATCTGCTGGTCTTCCAGATCCAGTCCCTCAGCAACCAGACCCTCGGAGGGTGGACCTATCCCCGGCCGAAGTGGTTCGGCATCGATTTCAACAGCCTCACCTCAAACGGCAACCGCAACTTTGCCTTCCTGGTGCTGGCGATCGTGCTGCTCGCGGTGTGGCTGGTGCGCAACCTGGAGCGTTCGCCATCGGGACGCGCGATGCTGGCGGTGCGCTCGTCGCCGGTGGCCGCGGAGGCCTCGGGCGTCAACACTGCCCGGCAGAAGTTCGCGCTGTTCACCATCTCTTCGGCAATGGCCGGTCTCGGCGGCATCCTCTACGCCTCCTACAAGGGGGGTGTCACGAACGGTGACCACACCGCGCAAGAAGGCCTGGTGTGGCTGGCGGTCGTCGTCGCTTTCGGTGTGCGGCGCCCCGGTGGAGCCGTCATGGCCGCGCTGGTCTACGGCCTCGCGCCGCACTTCTTCGACACCTACATCAGCCACTCCACGTACCTGCCGACCATGCTCTTCGGGCTCGGCGGCATCGGCTTGGCGAAGAACCCGGAAGGGTTCCTGGTCGACACCGCGGAGGAATTCCGTAAGCTCGGCCGCCGCTTCGTCGCCAGCCGGAAGGCCGTGCCGGCCGAGGCGCTGGAAGCTCAGGGCAGTCCCGCTGTTACCGGCGGCCCGGTTTCCGCAGTGCTGGGAGCGCGTACCGAATCCCCGCCGCTGACCAAGGCCAACGTCACCGGGGCAGCCCCCGTTGCGGCTGCGCACGCCCTCCTTCAGGTCCGCGGGTTGCGGGCCGGATACGACGGGGTCGAGGTGCTGCACGGCATCGACTTCGACGTTGAGGCGGGATCGATCGTCGCCGTTCTCGGGCCAAATGGCGCCGGCAAGTCCACGCTGTGTTCGGTGATCACCGGCCTGGTCGACACCGACTCGGGAAGCGTGATGCTCGACGGCGTCGAGCTGGGTGGCCGTCCGTCGTTCAAACGCTCCCGCGACGGCCTGGTGCTCGCCCCTGAATCCCGGGGCATCTTCGCCGGTCTGACCGTCGAGGAGAATCTGCGGCTCGTGCTCAACGCCGAGCAGCGGGAATTGGTCTACGAGCGTTTCACCGCCCTGCGTGGGCGGCGCCGGCTGCCTGCCGGGGTGCTGTCCGGCGGCGAGCAGCAGATGCTGACCCTCGCTCCGCTGCTGGCCAGGCCGCCGCGGGTGCTCGTCGCCGATGAACCCTCTCTGGGTCTCGCACCGCTGGTGATCGAGCAGGTGATGGAGATCCTCAAGGAGATCGCCGCCACCGGTTGCGCGGTCCTGCTGGTGGAGGAGAAGTTGCACGGCATCGCCCACGTCGCGGAACGGATCATCGCGCTTGACCTCGGTCACGTCGCGTGGACCCGTGACGCCTCGCAGGTGGACGCCGCTGCGCTGGCCGCCACCTACCTCGGGGTCGACCGTGATGTTGCGGCGGACGTCGAAAAAGCCCCCGACGCCGCTGCGACGGCGGGCGCATGACCCGCCGAGACGTGACGCCGGCGGGCGCACAAAGCTTTGGACCAACCGGATGGGCCGGCTGGCCGATGAGGGCGACGCAGCCCGACATGGAGGCACGATGAGAAACAGAAGGACGGCGTTGGTGGCGCTCGGCGCCTCCTTGGCGCTGGGACTCGCTGCCTGCGGGAGCAGTTCCAGTGGCAAGAGCACCCCGAGCACGGGGGGCAGCACCAGTGCTCCGGCGGGCAGCGGAGGTGGCAATGCCAACCCCGCTGAGGGCTTCACCAGCTCGCAGATCACCATCGAGGGCAGCGTCGACAAGACGAGCGCGTCCGGTCAGTCGGAGGCGCTCGCCGACCTCGGCGCCAAGGCTCGTTTCGCACGCGCCAACAAGGAGGGTGGCGTCAACGGTCGCACGATCAACTATCTCGGCGCCGTCGACAACAAACTCGACCCGGCGCAGGACCTGCCCACGATCAAGAAGATCGTGCAGCAGGACAAGGCCTTTGCCGTCGTTCCGGTGATCAGCCCGGTGCTCGCCCAGGGCGGGCAGTACATGATCACTAACAACATCCCGTTCTACGGGTGGGGCATCACGCCGACCTTCTGCAACAACAAGGTCGGATTCGGCTACACCGGCTGCCTGGTGCCGATCGCCAAGGACGACGAGGTCTCGACCGCCTCAGCGGGTCTGGTCGAGAAGCTGCTCGGCATCCCGGACGGCACCGGCAAGACGGTGGCGCTGATCTCCGAGGATGACGTCGCCGGCCAGTTCGGCGTCAAGGTCATCGAGGCGGCGTTCGTTGCCGACCACTGGAAGGTCACCTACGCCAAGTCGACCATCCCCTCGGGCAGCCCGGTCACGGACTTCTCGCCTTATGCGCAGGCCATCCTGACCTCCAACGGCGGCAAGGCACCTGACGTCATGTTCCACGTGACGACCGTGCCGAACACGGTGGGCCTCACAAAGGCGCTCACCAACGCCGGCTTCAAGGGCCCGCAGGTCAACGCGGTCACCTACGACCCGAAGCTCCTGTCGAGCTCGACCGGGCCGGCGTTAGACAAGGAATACGTCTTCGTCCAGTACGCCAGCTTCCAGAGCGGCTCGGCGGCCAACGTCCAGATGCTCAAGGACGTCCAGGCAGTCGACCCGAGTCAGAAGGACCTGACGCAGGACATCGCCATCGGCTACTACTCCGCCGACATCTTCCTCAACTCGCTCAAGAAGACCGGCAAGACGCTCAGCCGGGCGAGCTTCCTCGCGACAGCGAACGACGGCTCCACCTACGAGGTCCCTGGCGGCATCGGGAAGATCTCCTTCCCGGACAACCACCAGAACTCAGTGGCCTGTGGCTCGCTGGTGCAGATCGACAGCGGCAAGTACGTCGAGAAGGTGCCGCTGACCTGCTTCAAGAACGTCCCGCTCTCCGTGCTCGGCGGAAAGTGACCGTTCGCTCCACCCAGAAGTAGGCAGCCGCCGGCCGGGTTCTCCCGGTCGGCGGCTGCTTTTCTGCCCGCCGGTGAGAGGATCGCGCGCATGGACGAAATCGAGGCCATCAAGTCGTAGAAGGCGCGCTACTTCCGGCTGATGGACACCAAAGACTGGGACGCCATGGCGCAGGTTTCACCGCCGACGTCGAGATGGACATGACGGGCGAAGGCTCGGGGATCATCCGCGGCGTCGCGGAATTCGAGCAGGGTCAGTGGCGCATCAAGACGTCACGGCTGACCCGGTTGCATCGCGAGATGGTGACCGACTCCTGACGGTGAGCCTTTCTGGGCGGCTTCACCGAGCGCGATCAGGCGCCCTTGGCAATCGCGCCAGGTGCTTTCCAGGATTTCGCGCACCGGCAGGACTGCGTCGATACGCCCGGCGACCTGGCCGCTCATCGCATACGCCGCATTAAGCTCGCCGCCGAAGTAGAGCCGCATCAACCCGTCGAGGGCGAGCGCAGGCGCTGCCTCCGCGCGCTCGGCACCGGCGGACAGCTCGGTACGAAGGGTGCGCATGGCCGGCTTCGCGTAGCGGTTGACGATGACCGTGTCGGTCTCCGCCGCGGCGACGACGGCCTGCTTCCAGTTGTCGTGAACCGGCGACTCGGCAGACGTCAGCATCCGGGTGCCCATCTGCGCGCCTTCGGCCCCGAGCGCAAACGCGGCCGCCATTGAGATCCCGTCGCTGATGCCGCCGGCGGCGACGAGTGGCACCTCGACCGCAGCGGCGATCAGCGGGATGAGGACCATGGAGGAGGCGCCGTTCGGGTTCTTGAAGCCGCCTCCCTCCACGCCCTCGATGACGAGTCCATCCACCCCAGCGGCGATCGCTTTCAGCGCACCGCGCAGGGTCGGCACCACGTGAAATACCGTGATCCCGGCCTGTTTCAGGCTGGGCACCAGCACCGCCGGGTCGCCGGCTGAGGTGGTGACGAACCGGACCCCGTGTCCCACGACGAAGTCCACGATCGACGGGTCGCGCACCATCAATTGCGCGATGTTGACGCCCCACGGCTTGTCGGTGAGGTCGCGCATCTTGGCTATTTCGAGCTTGACCTCATCGAGGCGGCCGGACGACGTTTCCACGATGCCCATGCCCCCGGCGTTGGAGACGGCGGAGGCCAGCTGCGCCCGGGCGATGTAACCCATCGGCGCCTGGATGATCGGGATGTCGATGCCGAGCAGGTCGGCGACACGCGAATGCACTCTGCTGTCAGCTCAGGCCGGGATCTCGGAGTGGTCGCCGGACCAGAGCGTGTGGAAGCCGCCCTCGCGATCGGTCCGCCGATAGGTATGGGCACCGAAGTAGTCGCGCAGGCCCTGGATCAGCGCTGCGGGCAGCCGCTGCGCGCGTACGGCGTCGTAGTAGGCAAGCGAGGAGGAGAACGCCGGGGTCGGGACTCCGGCGAGGGCGGCGTCCGCGACGACCCGGCGCCACGACGGGGTGGCCTTGGTCAGGATGTCGGTGAAATACGGGTCGGCGAGCAGCAGGGGCAGCTGCGGGTCACGCTCGTAGGCCTCGGTGATCCGGTTCAGGAAGCGCGCCCGGATGATGCAGCCGCCCCGCCAGATGCGGGCCATGGCGCCGCGGTCGATGCCCCAGTCGAACTCCTCGCCGGCCGCGGCGATCTGGTCGAAGCCCTGGCTGTAGGCGACGACCTTGGACGCGTAAAGCGCCTGCCTCACGTCGTCGATGAACGCGTCGCGATCGGGCACCGGTGCGTCGGCCGTCTGCGCGGGAAGCACGCCGACGGCCGCCTTGCGCTGGGCCACTCCACCGGACAGCGCGCGCGCAAAGGTGGCCTCGGCGATTCCGGTGATGGGCACACCCAGATCGAGCGCGTTCTGCACCGTCCAGCGTCCGGTGCCTTTCTGCTCGGCCTGGTCCAGCACTATGTCGACGAACGCCTTGCCGGTCGACTCGTCGACGTGGGCGAGCACCTTCGCGGTGATCTCGATGAGGAAGGATTCGAGGTCGCCCTCATTCCACTCCTCGAAGATCTTTCCGATCTCGGCCGCGGAGGCGCCGAGCCGCTGGCGCAGCAGGTCGTAGGCTTCGGCTATCAGCTGCATGTCGGCGTATTCGATGCCGTTGTGGACCATCTTCACGAAGTGGCCCGCCCCGTCCGGTCCGACATGGACACAGCAGGGCACTCCGTCGACGTGGGCGGAGATGGACTCGAAAATGGGTCCGAGCTTCTGGTATGCCTGCTTCGAGCCGCCGGGCATGATGCTCGGTCCCTTGAGAGCGCCTTCCTCGCCGCCGGAGACGCCGCTGCCGACGAAGTTCAGCCCCTGCTCGCGTACCGCCGCCTCGCGACGGCGGGTGTCGGCGAAGTGCGCGTTGCCGCAGTCGATGATGATGTCGCCTGCTTCGAGCAGCGGGACCAGCTCGTCGATAACGGCGTCGGTCGGGCCGCCGGCCTTGACCATGATGATGATCGCCCGCGGCTTGGCCAGCGAGGCGACGAACGCGTCGAGGGATTCGCTCGGTAGGAAGTTGCCTTCACTTCCGTGCTTGTCGACCAGATCTTGAGTACGCGCATTCGTGCGGTTGTGCAGCGCGACGGTGTGGCCGTGGTGAGCCAGGTTGCGAGCGAGGTTGCGTCCCATGACGGCCAGGCCGGTGACGCCGATGTCGGCGAGCTGTTCAGGCATGACTGGAGTCTGCCCGTTCGCGGCACTGGCGTCAGCCGCCGGGTACCGGTAGCCAGGAAACGTGGCCGGCGAGCACCGCGTAGCCCACGAAGGCGACGGTGTCCATGATCGTGTGGGCCACGATGAAGGGCATCACCCGCTTCCACCGCAGGAAGAGCCAGCCGAAGACCAGCCCCATGGCGAAGTTGGCCGCGAACCCGCCGAAGCCTTGGTAGAGGTGGTAGCTCCCGCGAACGACCGCGGCCAGCACGAGCGCCCGCGGGGGGCTCCAGCCGAGCTGATGCAGCCGGCGCAGCAGGTAGCCGAGGACCAGCACCTCCTCGGCGATCCCGTTCTGGGCGGCCGAGAGGATGAGGACCGGGATGCGCCACCAGACGTTCGGCAGATCCTCCGGGACGACCGTCAGGTTGGCCCCCGACGCGTGCACGATCAAGTATAAGGCGAGCCCCGTGCCTCCGACTGCGGCCGCGACCAGGGTGCCCCGCAGCGCGTCGATACGCGGTTGGGTGAGGTCGGCGCCGAGGTCACGGATGTTTTCGTGCGAGCGGGTCAGCAGGTAGGCCACCAGGAACACCGGGACGAGGCCGCTCGCGATGTCGGTGAGCTGAAGCGCGAGGTCCAGCAGCGGGCGTCCCGGCGCTTGGGAACCGTTCAGGACTGCGTTCTGCGACTTCAGCGCCTGCCCGTTGGTGAGGTCGGCGAGCAGGTGCAGGAGCGCGCGTACGCCCGAGGCCCCGAGCGAGAGGGCGAAGACGATCCAGACTTCCCAGCCGAGCCAGCGGCGCGGCACGGTCGGCGGCGGGTCGCCGTCCGCCTGTCTCGCCGTCCCTGCCATCCTCGCCATGCTTCGAGTATCGCGTTAAACCGAATCCCCGCCTGTCACGGGCAAAGTCCTCAAGGAGTCCGCATATCGGTCGACCCACCGGTGTGGCCTTCGAGAGCGACTTCGACGAGTTGGCCGCTGCGGCGTCTGATGTCGCCCTGGCGCCGTCGGCGTCGGTGGGCCTGCTCAGCGCTGACGGCTTTTGGCTGCGCGGGCGGGCCGGCGCGGCGACGGACCCGGCCGGCTGGCACGAAAAGCTTGGCCGCCGCGTCGTCGCGGATGAGGCCGAGGTCGAGTGGACCGGGCCGCCCTTCGGCGCTGGTTTTCCGCTGCGATTGCCCTCCGACGAGGTCGTCGGCGCGCTGACGGTAGCCGGCCCGGAATCCAGCTTGCTGGACCACGCACAGCGCCGCATGCTGCGGGTGCTGGCCCGCCAAGCGGTGGCACAACTCGAAATGCGGCGCCAGGCCGCTGCGGACCTGGCCGCGTTGCAGGCGGAACGTGACCGCTCGGCGGCACTCCTCGGGGCTCTGCATGACGGTTACGTCTATCTCGAGCAGGGTCGCGTTGTCGCCGTCAACGACGTCTTGTGCACGATGACCGGAACGACGCGCGAGGAACTCCTCGGCCGTGACGTGCCCTTCTCGTTTCTGACCGGAGCGGGCGGCGCTGCGGAGTCCGCCGTGCTGCGAACGATGATCAACGACAAGTCCGACCACGTGGAGTTGCCCATCCACCGCCCGGACGGCACGCGTATCGACGTCGGTGTGCAGGTGCGCCCGGTGCGGCGGCCGGACCGCCGGGTCAGCGGCTATGTCGCCCTCTTTCGCGACATCACCGACCGCAAGCGGCACGAGCAGCGGCTGCGCCATCGCGCCGACCACGACGGGCTCACCGGCCTGCTGAACCGGGGCGCGTTCCATGCCTGCCTCACCGAGCGGGTCGCGGCCGCGCATGCCGTCGGCGCCACGCTCTGCCTGGCTGTCCTCGACCTCGACTGCTTCAAAGAGGTCAACGACATCTACGGCCACCCCGCCGGAGATGCCGTGCTTGCCGAATTCGCCGACCGGTTGCGCGGCAACGCTCGTGGTGACGACGCGATCGGGCGCCTCGGCGGCGAGGAATTCGCCTGGATCATGGGTGACACGGGGTTGGATGAATCGCTCGCGGCACTGACCCGTACGCTCGACGCCGTGCGACACCACCCCTTCCCTCACGGCCGTCAGCTGACGTTCTCGGGCGGTGTCGCCGAGCTACGCGCGGAGACCGCCGGGGCTCTGATGCAACGCGCCGACGGGCTGCTCTACACGGCCAAAGCCGCTGGACGCGACCGGGTCTTCGCCGAGGCGAGCGCCGGCTGGATTCCGGCGAAGGGCCTGTGGGCGTGAGCCAGGGTGGGCAGCATTGGCCCGACGGACCTCTGCTGGCCCGATCTCGGCCTCGCCGAGGCGGCATCGTTTATCTGACTACCTGAGGGGTTTGCTCCGAGATCGGTTGCCAGCCCTGTCACCGGGCACACCGTAGCCGTGAACCAGAAGCAGCCCGAAGCTGAAGGGTCCGACGTGTCGCCTGGCAATACGGTCAACTTCGTGCTGCCCAACGACGCGCGGGCTCCCGGGGAAGCTCGGCGCGCGGTTCGTCGCACCTTCGCGGGCTGGCACCTACCCGCGCTCATTGACGACGCGGTACTCGTGGTGAGCGAACTCGTGACCAACGCGGTGCGGCACGGCCTCCCACCGATCGGGTTGCTCCTGCGGCGCCGCTTCGGCAAGGTGCGCATGGACGTCGAAGATGCCCGGCCAGACGCGCTCGAGGCGGTAGAACGGGCGGATCCGCTCGCCGAGGCCGGGCGCGGTCTGGAGATCGTCCGGAGCGTCTCCGACGACGTCGGCAGCGAGCACATCCGGGGCGACGGCAAGTACGTCTTTGCCTCGTGGGACGTGGCTGATCCGCCCCCAGACGTCAACTAGCCGGCCGACGGCCGAGACGTCACCCTCCAGCCGCGCTCCGCAGCCTCGACAGCATTGCGGAAGAGCATCGCGACGGTGGTCGGACCGACCCCGCCGACCCGCGGGGTGATCGCGCCGGCGACCTCGGCGCAGCTTTCGTCGACATCAGGCAGTAGCCGGCGCCCTTCGTAACGCACGCCGCCGCCGATCACGGTCGATCCTGGCTTCACGTGTTCCGGCTGGATGATGCCGGGCACTCCCGCCGCGGCGATGAGGATGTCGGCACGCAGCGTGTAGCGCGCCCAGTCCGGTACCCCGGTGTGGACGACGGTGACCGCGGCGTTGGCGGTCGGGCGCTTCTGGGCGAGCAGGACGGCCAGCGGGCGGCCCAGCGTTGCGCCGCGGCCGAGGATGACCACCTCGTGCCCCGAGACCGGGATGTCGTAGTACGCGAGCAGCGCCTCGATCCCGGCCGGTGTGCACGGTTGCGGCCCGGGCAGGCCGAGCGAGAGCCGGCCGACGTTGAGCGGGTGCATCCCGTCGACGTCCTTGTCGGGGTTCATCGCGCCAAGCGCCAGGTCGTAGTCGAGATGGCCGGGGATCGGGTGCTGCACGAGCATCCCGTGAACGGCCGGATCGTCGTTGTAACGCGCGATGGTGGCGTGCAGTTCGTCCTGCGTCGTGGACGCGGGAAGGTGGGCGTGGGGCGACTCGAAACCCAGGTCGGCCGCCTGGCGCTGCTTGACCCGGATGTAGCCTGCGCTGGCGTCGTCGTCGCCGACGAGGATCGTCGCGAGGCTCGGGGTGACGCCCTGCTCCTTCAGCTTGGCGGCCCGCGCGGCGACATCGGACAGGACGGCCTGGGCGACCGGACCGCCGGGCAGGAGGCGGGGGGTGTGGGCAGGGTCGGTCATGCGGCTCCTCGGGCGTGGCCGATCGTGACATTGGCCGTTCCAGACTCAGGTCCGACATTCTGCCGCACCATGCCAGGTCGGTGCGGGAGGTAGAGTCGGCGGAGCGCGTACCACATTACAAGACGCGTATCCCAATAAATGAGACGGCATGAGCGAGCACGTCACCACCATGGCGACTGCGACGCTCTTGTGCCGCTGGTGCCTGTTGAATTGGAGGGAGCGATCAGGGCTTGAGGTTGACGGCGAAGATCCCGAGCATGGTGCCGACGTATGCGCGGCCGGTGTCCAGCGCTGGCGTCGCGAAGCGGGTCAGCGGGCCGACCGCGATAGAGCTGCGGGCCTGGCCGGTCGCCGGGTCCATTACGTAGAGCCGTTCCTGTGACTGGGAGGTCGCCAGCACGGAGTTGCCGTAGACGACGGGGGAGCCGGGCACGCCGCTGGCGTGCCAGCGGATGCTGATGGCGCCGCTCGTGCTGATGTCGGCTCGCTGGACGCCCGACGTGCAGGGCAGGTAGACCGTGGTCCCGGACACCGCAGCGCCTCCGAAGCCGGTGCAACCCGACGCGCTGCTGACCTGGCCGCCGAATCCGCCGAGGTGGCTGAGGCGCAGTACGTACGTTATCCCGCGCTTGCCGGACTGCACGACGTAGCCGTTGCTCGTCACCACCGGCCCCATGGAGCCGAGGTCCTGGTCCTTGGCGTTGTCATCGGCCCAACTCGTCGGGGCGAAGCGGTCGAGCAGGGTGTGCAGGTCGGCGCTGAGGTGGACGACGGAATCGCTGCCGTCGTACGTACCGCCGGTCGACGCGCCGTTGCCGGAAGCCTCGAGCACGCTGCCATCAGGCAGCACCAGCGGGCCGGGCGTGTTCCAGAAGGCGCCTTCGCGGGTCGTCGGAATGGCGTACGACACCTGGGCGCCGGTCAGGTCGATGCGGGTCCCGACGATCGATCCGACGTAGCTGCCGCAATCGCCCGACAGTCCGCCGTAAGGCACGAGTACGCGCCCGGCGGTGATCGCCAGCGCTCCGCGCTGCTGGTGTGCGGCCTCGTTGCCGCGCGGCGGGGGCACCAGCCGGCGACCGAGTACGGCGCCCGTCGTGGCATTGAGGGCCACGAGGTGGTGCTGGATCGTGCCGCCGCCGCCCTGCAGCAAGGTCTCCGCGACGGCGAAGAGCCGGTTGGTGGTGGGGTCGTAGACGGGGGTCCCGGTGATGCCCAACGGGTCGATGTTGCCGCAGGACGCGCCGTGGGCGGCCAGATCCGACAGCCGTACCGGATCAGCGAGGTGGGTACGCCAGCGCAGCGCGCCGGCGGTGGTGAAGGCGTACACGCTGCCGCCTTCGGTGGCGACGTACACGAGGCCCTGATGCACCAGGGGCGAGGCGTAGACCGCCCCATCGAGCCGGGCCGACCATGACTTCTGTAGGGTCCGCACCGTCGTATTGGACGGGAAGTCCCCGGTGTGTCCCCGGTTGCCGTGGAAGGTGCCCCATTCGCAGCCGGTCACGGCGAGGGTCGCGACGATGGCTACACAGAGTGCCTTGGCGGAAACTCTCAGGTGGCGCAAGCGCATGCCGGGAGTATGCGCCCGATGCCGGGCTTCGCGCAGCGCGGGCAACGCATCGCAACCGGGTGCCAGAAATGCGTGGTTAGAGCTGGACGCGGAGGATGTGGTCGTCACCGTTACGCGCGTCTCCGCGCCCGTCGCGGTTTGACGTGGTGAACCACAGCGAGCCGTCGGGCGCCGCGACTGCGGTGCGGATGCGCCCGTAGCGGTTGGCGAAGAGCGGTGCTTCCTTGGTCGCTGAGGTGCCGCTCAACGTCACGCGGAGCACGCATTTGCCCTGCAGCGCGCCGATGTAGAGCGTGTCGCCGATGACGGCAGCACCGCTCGGCGAGGCGTCATCCGTCGCCCAGGTCACCTTGGGATTGGTGAAGCGGCCGCCGTCGGTGTCGCCGATGCCTTCGACGTCGGGCCAGCCGTAGTTGCGCCCGGGCTCGATGAGGTTGACCTCGTCGAAGCGGTCCTGCCCGAATTCGCTCGACCACAGCCGCCCTGCCGAGTCCCAGGCAAGTCCTTGGACGTTGCGGTGGCCGTAGCTCCAGATTGGCGACCCGGCGATCGGGTTGTCTGCCGGGACCGTTCCATCGGCGTTGATTCGCAGGATTTTTCCGTTGAGCGACGACGTGTCCTGCGCCAGGCCGCGCTCGCCGGTTTCGCCAACCCCGGCGTAGAGCTTGCCGTCGGGACCGAATGCGATTCGCCCGCCGTTGTGGATGTTTCCGCTCTTCAGGCCGGTCAGCACCGGGCGCACTGACGAGGGGCCTCCACCGGACGTGAAGCTCACGATCCGGTTGTCGGAGGCGCTCGTGTAGTACGCGTACAGCAGCTGGTCCTGCGCGTACCTGGGGGAGACGGCCAGCCCGAGCAGCCCACCCTCTGCCGTTCCGTTGGTGTCGACCCCCGGCAGCGTCAGCAACGCGCTCGGGGCGCCGCCGCCGGCCGGAATTCGCAGCACCCGCGCGGTTTCCCGTTCGGCAACGATCGCATCTCCTGCGGGCAGGAAGCCCAGGCCCCATGGGACCTCAAGGCCGGTCGCGATGATGCTGATGGTCCCGGGCGGCGAGCCTCCCGCCACGCTTCTGGCGGGTTCCGGACCGGTCGCGCTAGGGGTCGCCGTGGAGCCGGGCGGCTGGGCCTTCGGGCGGGAGGTCGAGCACGCGGCGAGCGCGCTGACCCCTCCCGCGAGCAGGAACGAGCGGCGACCGAGCCGATCTGGGACCCGATACGGATCCTGCGGGCCTTCCTCGAGGTCTGCCACGACGCAATGGTGCCCGTCGCAGCTGTGCTTACCCGCAAGGCGCGGGGCGACTGGTTGACTCGGGGTGTGAGTGCCGCAACCGCGCCGGTCTCGGCGGCAGACGTCGATGCGGCTGCGGGGCGCCTGCAACGTGTCGTGGACCGCACGCCCCTGCAGCACAACGCCAGGCTTTCGACGGCCACCGGCGCGGACGTCTATCTCAAGCGCGAGGATCTGCAGCCCGTACGCAGCTACAAATTGCGCGGCGCCTACAACCTCATGGCGCAGTTGGGCGAGCAGCAGCGGGCGGCCGGGGTGGTCTGCGCGAGCGCCGGAAATCACGCTCAGGGGGTCGCGCTCAGCTGCCAGCTACTCGGCATCCGGGGCGTCATCTACCTGCCACGTACCACGCCCCGCCAGAAGCGCGACCGGATCGCCGAGCTCGGCCGCGGCGCGGTGACGGTGGAGCTCATCGGCGACACCTACGACGACGCCAGCCTCGCCGCCGCGGCCCACGCGCGCTCTACCGGCGCCGTCCTGATCCCCGCGTTCGATGACCCGCGGATCATCGCCGGCCAGGGGACGGTGACCGCGGAGATCGTCGCGCAGCTGGGAAAGCTTCCCGACGTGCTGGTCGTTCCCGTGGGCGGCGGCGGGTTGATCGCGGGGACCGTCGCCTGGCTGTCAGGGCAGCCCTGGAGCGGCCGGTTGGTGGGAGCCGAGCCGGCGGGTGCCCCGAGCATGTCAGCGGCGCTGGCTGCGGGTGAACCGACGGCGCTCGCCGAGATCGACACTTTCGTCGACGGCGCCGCGGTCCGCCAGGTCGGTGACTACCCGTTCGCGCAAATTCGTGACGCGAAAGTGGAGTTGCTGACCGTCGCGGAAGGCCGGATCTGCAGTGAAATGCTGGAGTTCTACCAGGTCGACGGGATCATTTCCGAGCCAGCGGGTGCGCTGGCTTCCGCAGCCCTCGACCAGCTCCAGGGACTGTCCGGCGCCACCGTCGTCTGCGTCCTGTCCGGCGGCAACAATGACGTCTCGCGCTACCCCGAGATCGTCGAGCGATCCCTGGTCTACGAGGGCCTCAAGCATTACTTCCTGATCTCGTTTCCACAGGAGCCGGGCGCTCTGCGTCGCTTCCTTGACCACGCCCTCGGCCCCGACGACGACATCACGCTGTTCGAGTACGTGAAGCGCTCCAACCGGGAGACCGGGCCCGCGCTCGTCGGCCTGGAACTCGCGCGGCGCAGCGACCTGGAACCACTCCTCGCGCGCTTGGCCGAGCTGCCCCTCGATGTCGAGCGCATCACGCCTGAGCAGGCGTCGTTCCGCTTCTTGGTGTGACTTGGTGGTAAGTCCGCCGCCGACGAGGCAAAGCGCGTGTGCGAGGGTCGTCCCCATGGATGTCAACCGGGCCGCCGACATCGTCGAGATCCAGCAACTGGCGATTGGATACGTCGTCGGCATCGACCGGCGTGACGTCGACCTGATCGCGGCGCTGTTCGTGCCCGATGTCGACTGCGGTCACTGGGGAACCGGCGCCGAGGGCTTCCGCCGGATGTACCTGGAAAACGACAGCACGTTCGCCGCGAGCATCCATCAGGCGACCAATCACCTGGTGCGGATCGAGAGCGACGAGCGGGCGACGGGCGTCTGCTACCTCACCGCCGAGCAGCAGATGCATGACGGCACCTGGGCGCGCCTCGCCGGGGCCTACGACGACCGTTACGAGCGCGGTGAATCCACCGGCGGACGCTGGCTTTTCCGGGCGCGGCGGCTGCTGTTCTGGTATCGCGACGCCGATGCGCCGACCGGACGCCGCGACACGACCTACCGCACGTTCGACAAGTGGCCGACGCTGCCCGGCGCCTGGCCGACGTGGGAGCAGTTCTGGGTCCACGTGCGTGAGGCGTATGGGCCGGAGCCGCGGGTGCACCCTGGCGTGCTCCGGTCCGAGCAAGCCGTGCGCTCGTGAGCGGCATGCAGTTCTCGCTGTCGCTACCCGTTCTGCGCGATGAATCCGCGCGCGACCCGTTCGGTGAAACGTTCGCGCTCGCCCAGGAGGCGGAGCAGGTCGGCTTCGACACGGCCACGATCGGCCACCACCACTTCATGCCCGGCAACATGAGCGACCCGTTGACGTTTCTGGCCGCAGTCGCCGCGCGTACGAGCACGTTGCGGGTAGGCGCCGGCATTTTCCAACTGGCAGTGCACAATCCGGTACGCGTGGCCGAGCAGGTGGCGACGATCGACCAGCTCTCGGCCGGGCGTATCTCGCTGGGGGTCGGGCTCGGCTGGTGGCCGCTCGAGTACGACGTGCATGGTTCGGATTTCCGCCAGCGCGGGGCGCGCCTCGAGGAGGCATTGATCATCCTGCGGCTGGTTTGGGAAAATGAGCACACCGCCTACGAAGGCCGCTTCTACCGGTTCCCCGAACTCACCGTTCACCCGCGACCGGTACAGCAGCCCCACCCACCGCTCTGGGTCGCCGGGGTGGCGGATGCGGCGGTGGAGCGCGCGGCCCGACTCGGCGACGCATGGCTCTGTGGACCGGTGCAGTCGCTGGCCAAGGCCAATTCCTGCCTCGAGGTCTACCGGGCGGCCTGCGCGACCCACGAGCGCCGATCCGACTGGGTGTTGCGCCGCTACGCGTGGCTGGGCAGTGACGGTCGCCAGGTACGCGAAGAAGTGCTGCCCGCGTACGTGAGCGGGCTGATGGAGCATTGGCGCGAATCGGTGGAGGACGACGCCGAGAAGGAGCTTTTCGCCCGGATCGACGCGGGGGAGCGGGTGAGTCCCGAGGAGATCGCCGCCGATCGGCTGCTGTGGGGCGATCCCGACAACGTCATCGGCCAGATCGAGCGCTACCGCGAAGCGACCGGGGCGACGCATGTGCATGCTGCCTTCGGCGCCGGGCTGCCCGCGCACAGCGGCCCGTCGACCATGGGAGGCTTTCAAGAGCTGCGCGACATGATCCGGCTCTTCGGCCGCGAAGTCATCGCTGCGTTTCCGGCTGCCGGCGCGACCGACCACCTGAGAGGGAGATCCCATGCGTGATGAGTTCACCCAGCTCGCCGAAAAGGTCAACAACTGGGGGCGTTGGGGTGCGGACGACGAGCGGGGCACGCTGAACTTCATCTCCCCCGAGGTCGTCAAAGCCGCTGCCGGTTCGGTACGTAGCGGGCGGACGTTTTCGCTGGCGATCCCGCTGTCGGCGGACGGCCCGCAGATCGGCATGATCCCCGGGCGTATCAACCCGTTGAAGACGATGCTCGCCATCAACGACCCGATGACCGGCAACATTGACGAGTTCTGCACCAGCGACGACTCCGTCGTGATGGGGCTCCAGTCGGGCACCCACTGGGATTCACTCGCCCACGCGACGTACTCGAACCGCATCTACAACGGCGCACCCATCAGCTCGCTGTCTACCCGCGGCGCGGCGAAGTGCGGCATCGACAAGGTCGGCGCGCTCGTCTCGCGTGGGGTGCTGCTCGACATCCCGCGGTCCAAGGGGCTCGACAAGCTGGAGCCCGGCTACGCGCTCACGGCCGCCGACCTCGACGCGGCTGCGGAATTCGGCAAGGTCACCGTGCGATCCGGCGACATCGTGCTGGCGCGCACCGGGCAGATGCAGCTGCTGCACGCCGGCGACAAGATGGGCTACACCGTGCCATCGCCCGGCTTCTCGATGCAGACCGCGCAGTGGCTGCACGACCACGAGGTCGCCGCGGTCGCGAACGACACGATCGTGTTCGAGGTGTTCCCGGGGGAGTACGACGACCTGCCGCTGCCGGTCCATCTGCTGCACCTCGTCGAGATGGGCCTGACGCAAGGGCAGAACTGGGATCTCGAAACGTTGGCCGCGGACTGCGCCGCCGACGGGCAGTACGACTTCCTGCTGACCGCGACTCCGGAGCCGTTCGTCGCAGGCCTCGGAGCCCCGGTGGCACCCGTGGCGGTGAAGTAGCCATGGCCACAAACGCCGCCGACCCCGTCGTCACCGAAAATCCTGAACGCGAGTGCTTCGAGGTCACGGTCGACGGTGTGGTTGCCGGCTACGCGATGTATCACCGCATCCACGAGAACCGCGACTTCACCCACACCGAGATCGACAGCTCGTTCGAGGGCCAGGGGCTCGGTTCGACGCTCATCCGGGCGGCGCTGGATGCGACCCGTGCCGACGGTCTCGGAGTCATTCCGCATTGCCCGTTTGTGAGGCGGTTCATCGATCGCCATCCGGACTATCTCGACCTGGTGCCCGAGAAGCGCCGGCCCGAATTCGGGCTGCAAGCATGAGCGACCTCGACACCCTGCTCGCCAAGCAGGAGATCCGTGACGCTCTCTCGCTTGTACTGCCGGGCGATGGACCGCCGTGACGAGCGGCTCGCCGTCGTCGCCCGCCGGTACATCGAGGACTTCACCACCTTCCAGCCGTTGCCGCCCGGCCAGGTGAGCGCCGCGAGCCCGCTCTCGAGTCGCGACCACGACGCCCCGTCCTACTCACTCCTGTCCAGCCTGCGCTGAACGGAAGGATCTCCATGCCCAGCTTGGCCGACCTGCTCACCCCTGCCACAACCGTCGTGCTCACCGTCGAGATGCAACGGGGTGTCGTTGGCGATCAGGTCAGCGGGCTCGGCGGCGGAGCGTTGCCGGAGGCGGTCGCCCGCGCCGGCACCGTCGCCGCCACCACCCGGCTGCTACGTGCCGCGCGATCGGCTGGCGCGCGCGTTGTCCACGCCACGATCAGCCTGCGCGCCGACCGCGCCGGCACCGCCCTGAACAACCGCATGATGGCCGCGATCCTGCGCAATCCCGAGCAGATGCTCGAAGGCACCCCGGCGGCTGAGCTGATTCCCGAGCTTGAGCGCAGCCCGGCCGACGTCGTGATGAATCGCATGCACGGGCTGACCCCGTTCGGCGGCACCGAACTCGATGCCGTCCTGCGCAACATGGGCATGCGCACCCTGGTGCCGGTCGGTGTCTCGGTCAACATCGCGATCCTCGGCACCTGCCTTGCCGCGTCGGACCTTGGCTATCAGTTGGTACTGCCGACCGACGCCGTAGCGGGCATCCCGGAGAGCTACGCCGCCGACGTCATCCAACACAGCCTCTCCCTGCTCGCCACGACCACGACGGTGGATGACGTCATTGCCGCCTGGAGCTGACCGCGGAGCAGCCATTACCGGGCAGCGCCTGCTGCGCCAGCGGTTGATCGGCCCGCGGTTCGTTGACCCGATCGAGGCGGTCAGCTGGTTCGGTGCGGTGCAGGCGCAGGATTTCGCAGGTGCCTGCTGGGGCATTGGGCAGCGCTGCGACGGCGTCACGGATGCGAACATTCGCCGGCTGTTCGACGATGGCGGACTCCTGCGTACTCACGTCATGCGCCCGACCTGGCACTTTGTAGCGCCAGCCGACCTGCGATGGCTGCTCGCAGCTACGGCGACGCAGGTGCATGCCGTCAACGCGCCGTACTACCGCAAGACCGGGCTTGGCGACCGCATGCTGCGGAGCAGCGCCGATGCCGTCGCGGCCGCCCTGACCGGAGGTAAGTGCCTTACCCGGACCGAGTTGGCCGCCGTGCTCGAGCGGTCGGGCATCATCGCCAGCGGGCTGCGGCTGGCTCTCATCGTCATGTACTGCGAGCTGGAAGCGGTCATCTGTAGCGGGCCGATAAAGGGCCGCTTGCATACGTACGCGCTGCTCGACGAGCGGGTGCCGCCCGCGCCGCCGCTGGAGCGCGAGGCTGCGCTTGATGAACTGGCCAAGCGCTATTTCGCCAGCCACGGCCCGGCCGAGGTGGCGGACTTCGCCTGGTGGTCAGGGCTGCGCGTCACGCAAGCCCGGGCTGCTGTGGAACGGGCCGATGTGGACACCGGAGCCGGCGACGGGGTGAAGCTCCCACCGAGGCGGCCCACGACTCGCCTGCTCCCGAACTACGACGAGTACGTGGTGGCCTACCAGGACCGTTCTGCGTTTGCGCCACCGGCCGAGGCCGGGGTCGACCGGATGTCGATCTTGAGTACTCACGCGGTCGTCAGGGATGGGCGAATCGTGGGCTCGTGGAAGCGGACGATCGAGCGCGGGGCCGTGCGGATCGCGGTGTTTCCGTATGCCGCCGATGACGCACGGTTACGGCATGGCGTGTTGTCGGCAGCCTCCGCGTACGGCCGCTTCCTGGCGCTGCCCGTCGAGGTCGAGTTCCACCCATCATTGCGCTGAACCGCGTCGGAATCGGCCACCTTCAGTAGAAGATGTACGCAGTGTGTCCAGCAGAGCCAGGGGGGTGTCGGCCGTGCGAATGCGGCGCAGAATGATCGGGATTTCGGCCGCGCTTGCCGGCGCAGTGGCGCTGTCCGGGGTAGCCGGGTCCGCGGCGGCGGCAGGGCCGGTCGTTCCGGCGGGCAAGGCGACCGCGTGCAGCACAGACATCACCGGGCGCGGCCCGGGCGCCGCGGCCGGGCGTCACATGGAGTTCAGCTACACGCTCGCGGGGGGCGCCTGCCGTAACGCCGTGTACGCGCTCATCGTGCGTAACACGTATGACCGGAAGCAGCTGGCGATCTACCTGCAGCTTGGTGACGGACTGAGCAAGTCCATCTCCTACGCGGTGGACCTGCCTTTCACGCCGACCCAGCCGTCCGACACCGGGCCCGGCCTGGTTCCTGGTGAGGCCGGGCTCTGCGTGACAGCGTTCACCCTCCGCGGCTTTCACATCCGCGACATCGCGCCGGACCGCTCGCCCACCGTGGAGGACACCAACCTGCTGACGGCGGTCTGTGATCCGCTCAAGGGTGGCACTGCCCGCGCGTTCCACTAGCCGGGCGCGCTCCTAGAGAGCGACGCAGTCTCCGCCGACAGCGCCGCCACCTGCGCGCGCGCTTGGGCGGCGCGCTCGGGGTCCCCGGCACCTTCCCAGCAGCGGCTGGCCAATTCGAGCGCCTCGCCGGCCGCGGTGAGGTCTGACACCGCGCGAAAGCACTGCGCTGCTTCGTCGGCCTGCTGTGCGGCCTCGCGCGGATTGCCCTGCGCCAGCAGGATCGCCGCGCGGGTGGCCTGCACGTCGGCGATCGTCAGGTCGTCCTGAACGGAATGCGCCGCCTCGGTTGCCAGCGAGCAGTGGCGCAGCGCGCCGTCCAGATCGCCGCGCCTACCCGGGGTGTCGGCCAGATTGGCATGCGCAATCGCTGCGCCGCGGCGGTGACCGACCCGTTCGAATTCCACGATCGCCGCCCGGTTCCAACGCGCGGCATCGTCCAGCCGGCCGCGGGAAAGCTCGAGCAGTCCCAGGTTGACGAGGCAAGTGCCGCGCTCTTCCACGTCGCCCAGCCGTCCGGCCGCGGCGAGTCCTGCGGTGAGGGCGGCGGCGGCGTCGTCCTCGCGGTGCAGCTCCTGGTAGATGTTGCCGAGTACGCGCAGCGCGGTGGCCTGGCCGCGGACGTCGCCAAGGGATTCGAAGAGGTCGCGGGCCGCCTCGGCGCTGCGGCGGGCATCGTCGACGTCGCCCGGGCCGAGCTGGGCGCGCGCGAGTTGGATGAGGCAGTGCGCCGCGTCGCCGCTGCTCGCGGGAAGCTTGGGCAGGGCCGCCGCCAAGACGTCGGCAGCCTCGCCGAACCGACCGGCTGCCACCAGGGCGCGCCCGCGTTCCAGATCGAGCAGGCCCTGCGCGGCCGGCTGGGGACGCAGGGTCACGTTGGCCTCGTCGAGCAGTGCCAGCACCTCGTCACAGCGACCCAGCTTGCGCAGCACGGCCGCCTCACCCCGCCAGGCCTCGAGCTCGCCGGTGCGAGCGCGAACCTCCCGGTAGAGCTGCTCCGCCTCGTCGTAGTCGCCCAGCAGATCCGCCAGGCCGGCCAGGGCGAGCCGCAGTCCCGCGCTCGCCGGGGGATCCGCGTCGCCGGCTGGCCTGCCGTCCATCTCTTCGGCAAGCTTGCACGCCCGTCTCAGCAGGCGGTGAGCCTCGTCGTTCGCGAAGAGCCGGATGGCGCGATCCGCAGCCCGGCGCAGCGCGTCGATCGCCCGAGCGCTGGCGCCGCCCAGCGTGAGGTGGCGCGCGAGTAGATCGATGGTCTCGTCGGTGTCGCCGCGCAACGCCTCGAGGGCGTCGGCCACTCTGCGGTGCAGCTCCCGGCGCTGGCGCTGCAGCAGCCGCGCGTAGGCGACGTCCTGGACCAGCGCGTGAGTGAAAGCCACCCCGTCGCCGTCGGGCGTCAGCAGGCCGCGTGTCTGCAGCTCCCGCCGCGCGGCAGACCAGTCGGTGGGCGGGCTGCTCGGCTGCGCGACCAGCAAATGTCCAAGGACGTCGTCGGGTATATGTCGTCCGATCACGGCGCACACCTTGAGTACGGCTGCGGCCGCCGTACTCAGCAGATCCAGCCGGGCGGCCAGGATGCCCTGGACGCTGCCGGGGACGTCTTCGACGCGGACCTCCGGACGCAGCCGCACGAGCTCACCGGAGATGTCGAGTTCCCCGCGTTCTGCCATCTCGCGGATGATCTCGACGGCGAAGAGGGCGTTGCCACCGGTGCGTTCGGCCAGTAGCGCCAGCAGATCCGGGTGCGCAGGTGCGCGCAGCTCCCCGTTCACGAGTTCGGCGACATCATCCGCAGAAAGCGGTGTCAGGTGAAGTTCGCGTCGCGAGAGCGGCGGGACGGCGCCGACGGCGGAGTCCAGAGTGGGGCCGTCCTCGCGGGTCGTGAGTAGGAGCAGCAGCGGCAGCCTCGTGGCGAGGCCCGCGATCGCTGCCGTCAGCGCGGCCGAGGAGGGGTCGATCCAGTGCACGTCCTCGAGGGCGAGCACCGCGGGTCCGGCCGCCACCTGGGCCCGCAACGCGTCCAATACCGAACGATGCAGGGCGGCGCGCAGCAGCTCCGGATCGGCCGGCAACTCCGGTGGTTGCTCGCTGCGAAGCAGCCGCAGCGGCGACTCCGGGGTCGCCGGGAGAGTTTGGGCGAGTGCGATATAGGCCGAGTACGGCTGCGAGCTGCCGTGCGCCGGACAGCGCGAGGTCAGCCAGCGGAAACCCCGATCGCGAGCCTGCTCCTCCAGAGCCAATACGAGCCGTGACTTTCCGATCCCAGCCTCGCCCGAGATGACCAGGACGCCGCCCTGGTCCAGGGCAGCGCCCCCCGCCGCCAGCTCGCGGTCGCGCCCCACGAGCGGGCGGCGCTCGGCGGCGCTGTGCGGGGCTTGCTGAGCTCCGCCCGTAAGCCTCCACGCGGCGACCGGGTCGGAGCGCCCGCGTACATTAACCGGCGCCAGCGGCTCGTACTCGAAGGCTTCCGGGGTGAGCTCCTGGGTGGCGTGCCCGACGTACGTTTCCCCCGCCGCCGCCGCCGCCTGCAAGCGCTGGCGAGCACCACCGCGTCGCCGAGCACCCCGTAGTCGAGCCGTACCGACGAGCCGAAGGTCCGCGCGACGACTTCGCCGGTGTTGATGCCGATGTGTAGCGCGAGGCCGGTTGGTGGCAGCCCCGGCGACTGCGCCCAGCGCGCCGCGGCTTCATGCATGTCGAGGGCGCCAGCTGGGCGCGGCTGGCGTCGTCCTCATGGGTGACGGGCGCCCCGAAGAGCGCGAGCAACGCGTCGCCGGCGAACTTTTCCACATGCCCGCCGTAGCGCTCCACGATCGCCGCGATCGCCGCGATCGCCGCGAGCTCCGCGAGAATGGGGTCGATGACCTCGGCGAGGCGTTCCGGATCCAGGGCCGTGGCCAGCCTGCTGAAGCCGGAGAGGTCGGCAAACAGGGCGGTGACGAGCCGCCGTTCCTCGTCCAGGCCAGGCAGCGGCGTGGCCGCGGGGAGCGCCTCGGACGGTTGGAACGCGCCGCCGCAGTGGCCGCAGAAGCGCGTGCCCTCCGGGTTGGTCCCCCCGCAGCTCGAGCAGGTCCAGCTGAGCATTTTGTCAATGTATGACGCGCCGTGGAGCAGCCCGCTCCCGGCCCCCCGACACCGTCGGTTACGTTGTGATCGCGATGGACGAGCCGACTCCCTTCACCTTTTGCGGTGGCGACGGGATACGGCTGCGCGGCGATCGCCGTGGGGATCCCGCTCATGCGGCGGTGATCTTCCTGCACGGCGGGGGACAGACCCGCCATTCGTGGGACGGCACGGCATCGGCCGTCGCGCAGCACGGATTTGCCGCGATCACGCTCGACGCCCGCGGTCACGGCGAGTCCGACTGGTCCGAGGTGGGCGACTACCAGCTCAGCAGCTTCGCCGGCGACGTTGAAGCGGCGATCTCGGGGATGGAAGCGGCGCCGATTCTCGTTGGTGCATCGCTCGGCGGCCTGAGCTCGATCCTGCTGGCCGGCGAGCTGCACCCGGGGGCGGCGCGCGGGATTGTCCTCGTCGACATCGTTCCGGACATGGAGCAGGACGGCGCCGACCGTATCCACGCCTTCATGTCCGACCGCGTGACCGAAGGCTTTGCGTCGCTCGATGAGGTGGCCAACGCGATCGCCGCCTACAACCCGCATCGCCCGCGTCCCTCCGACCTGTCCGGCCTGCGCAAGAATCTGCGCGCGCGCGATGGACGCTGGTATTGGCATTGGGACCCGGCCTTCATTGACGGCAGCGCCGAGCTTCCACCGGCCGAAATCATGGACGTGCCACGGCTCAACGCGGCCGTCAGCGCCATCGAGCGCGCCGGGATCCCGCTCCTGCTCATCCGGGGGCGGGCGAGCGACCTGGTCAGCGAAGAAAGGGCGCGCGCCTTTCTCGAACAGCATCCGGGCGCCGAGTTCACTGACGTTTCCGGCGCCGGTCACATGGTTGCAGGCGACCGTAACGACGCCTTTACTGAGGCCGTCGTGGGTTTCCTGCAGGAGCATCACGAGTTCGACGACGGGCTCGGTACGGGTGGCGCCGGCAAGGCTGCTAGCTAACGCCCTCATGTGCGGCATGGTCTGCGTTTGGGTGGGATGAGTGGTCGGCGTTGGCCTTTGAGGGGTTTTCTGCCGTCGGGTGGGTGGAACCAGGGGGTTCGGGCTGGATTGTTGTCGACGGTGAGGGTCCAGCCGCCTTCGTGGACGAGGTGGTGGTGCCTCGAACAGAGCATGTCTAGGTCTTGTTGGCAGGTGGGGCCGTGGTGGAGCCAGTGCCGGCGGTGATGGCATTCGCACCAGGATGGGCGCCGGGTCGTCGATGCGGCGGGTGGCATGGTCGATGACGTGGGCGTGCTCGAGCCCGAGCCGGCCGGCTTCGGCGG